>JAKLKB010000229.1 GCA_023150835.1 Myxococcota bacterium
CCCCAACCCCTCACCCTCAACATCCGCGCCCATCTCCCCAACGCCCAAGGGACCCTTTCGCTCCAACTCCCCACAGGATGGGCCGCACCCCCCTCACAGATATCTCTCCATCTCCCCCAAACCAACTCCCTCCAAACACACACCTTCTTGATCACTCCCCCCAAACAACCAACTCAAACAACCACCCCCTCCGCTGCGCTGTTTGCCATCCCCGTCTTGCACTCCCAAGCACGCTCTTTCTCATGGGCTGAAACCCAACTTCACTATCCTCACATCCCCGCCATGACCGTACTCCAACCCGCCTCCGTCCGCCTTGTCCCTCTCCAACTCCACCTCCCCCAAGGCTCCTTTGCCTACATCCAAGGCTCCGGCGATCGCATCCCTGAAGCCCTCCAACAGATCGGCCTCCCCCTCCGTGTCCTCACCGACAAAGAGATCATCACCGCCGATCTCTCCCGCTTTCGCAGCATCCTGATCGGCATCCGCGCCTTTAACGCCAACACCACCCTTCAATCCCACAAGCAACGCCTCTGGGACTACGTCGCCCAAGGCGGAACTCTGATCGTCCAATACACAGCCGTCCAGTGGTGGCGGCCCTTCCAGATCGCTGTCGCTCCGTTTCCTCTCACCATCGGACGCCAACGCATCACCCAAGAAGACGCACCCGTCACCCTCCTCAACCCTCAACATCCCCTCTTTCAAACGCCCCATCCCATCGGCCCACAAGACTTTCACGGCTGGACTCAAGAACGCGGACTCTACTTCGCTTCCGCATGGCATCAAACCGCGATTCCTCTTCTTCGCATGGCTGATCCCAATGAACCTCCCCAAGATGGCGCACTTCTCTTAGGGCATCACGGAAAAGGCGCTTATCTTTACACAGGACTTTCTTTCTTTCGACAGCTCCCTGCGGGGGTTCCCGGGGCGTACCGACTGCTGCTCAACCTCCTCGCCTACACGCCTTCCCCCGCCTCCCCACCCACAAGGACACCCTAATGCGCCCAACCAACCACGATCCCCGTCGGCCCGAACTCGACGAAACACCTCCCCTGCTCGGCACATGGAACCGCATCTACCTCGTCGTGATCGCCGCGCTTGTTGCCCAGATCCTCCTCTATGCTTGGCTGACTTGGCAATTTTCCCCATAAGACGATATCCGAAAGATGTATGCGAAACGTCGCAACGATTTGCTGTAGCAGTCCTGTTCTTGGGCAGCCACAGGGGGCTGCCCCTACATCTTTCGCTCTCACAAAGGGCGGATTTCGCATAATCCGCCCTTTTTCCCTACGGAGTGATCGCACATGACCCAACTGGATTGGCTTGTTCTGCTCGCAACCACCGCTGCGATCGTCTTGTATGGATGGTGGAAAACGCGTGGGCAACAAGATATGAACTCTTATTTGCGCGGTGGAAATGAACTCAAATGGCCGACCATCGGCCTTTCCATCATGGCAACCCAAGCCAGCGCCATCACCTTCCTCTCCACCCCGGGGCAAGCCTACGAAGACGGTATGCGCTTTGTCCAATTCTATTTCGGCCTTCCTTTCGCCATGATCGTCATCTCGATCTTTATCGTCCCCATCTACTACAAACTCAACGTCTTTACCGCTTACGAATATCTCGAACGCCGCTTTGACCTCAAAATGCGCTTCCTTGGCGCTTTTCTCTTCTTAATCCAACGCGGCCTTGCTGCCGGCATCACCATCTACGCGCCTGCGATCATCCTCGCCTCCGTCATGGGCTGGCCGCTTCACACCACCAACCTCGTCATCGGGGCCGTCGTTATCCTTTACACCGTCTCAGGCGGCACAAAGGCTGTTAGCCAAACTCAAAAACAACAGATGATCGTGATCATGGTCGGGATGTTTGTCGCCGCCTTGATCATCGTCTATCGCTTGCCACCCAACGTCTCTCTTGGCGATGCCACCGCCCTCGCGGGTGCGCTTGGACGCATGAATGTCCTTGACTTTGGCTTCGATCTCAACAACCGCTATACCTTTTGGTCGGGACTCACAGGCGGATTTTTTCTTGCGCTCTCCTACTTTGGAACCGATCAATCCCAAGTCCAACGCTACCTCTCTGGCCGCTCCGTCACCGAAAGCCGACTCGGTCTGCTCTTCAACGGCATCCTCAAGATCCCTATGCAGTTCACGATCTTGTACATCGGCGTCCTTGTCTTCGTCTTCTATCTCTTCGTCAAACCCCCGATCTTCTTTAACACCCCTGCCCTCCGTAGCCTCCAAAACACCCCTCATGCCGCCCAATTAAACGATCTGCAACGCCGTTATGACCTCGCTTTCGCCAAACAAAAAACCGCCGCAGACGCCTTCGTCAAAGCCCGTCAAAGCGGCGACCTCGCACGCATCCAAGCCACCAAACGCGCCTTCCAACAAAGCGCCCTACACACCGACGCTCTGCGCAAAAGTACGCGACTTCTGATCTACGACAAACACCCTCAAGCGAAAAAGTCCAAAGAAGCCGATTACATCTTTATCTACTTTGTCATCCACATGCTTCCTGCTGGCATCGTCGGCTTATTGATCGCTGTCATCTTATTCGCCGCCATGAGTTCGACCGCCAGCGAACTCAATGCCCTTGGAACCACCACCGTGGTCGACTTTTACCGCCGCAGCATCCGCCCCAACGAAACCGATCGACACTATGTCTTTGTCTCCAAAGCCTTTACCGTCTTTTGGGGACTCGTGGCTCTTTCTTTTGCTTCCTTTGCCTCGCTGCTCGACAACTTGATCGAAGCCGTCAATATCCTCGGTTCCATTTTCTATGGAACGATCCTCGGCATTTTTCTTGTCGCCTTTTTCCTCAAACGCATCGGCAGCAACGCCACCTTCATCGCCGCCCTCATCGCCCAAGCTACCGTACTTTTTCTCTACTTTACATCCAGCCTTGGCTTCCTTTGGTACAACGTCGTCGGTTGTGCCATCGTCGTCTTCTTTGCCCTTCTGCTCAAGCCGATCGACAAACCCTCCAACGCCTAGAACCCTTGTATTTGTACCGTTCTGCAAGGCTGTTTCGGGCTCAAGCCGATCGACAAACCCTCCAACGCCTAGAACCCCCACACAGATCCACAACCCATCGGATTTCAGATGATATCGATAGGACTTGCGCGGTTGCTCTGTTTTGTGGGGCGCTGCCCCATACGCGCCTTGTTAAGGTGGAAACACCGGATAGTCTAGCCTGATCGCCGTTTCTTTTTCTACCCCACCCCTCAATCCCCCCGGCCAACGGGGGGAAGTTGGAACGGGCAGCGTCTGCGTCTCGTGCAAACAGCGTGCGTCATGAAAAAACAAAATCCCCGCTGCTTCCGACTTTCGCTCCCTCCCCTGTTCACGGTCTTTGGCCTCGGTGGGGGGGCCAACAAGCGCTTAACCTAACGCCTATGGGGCGCTGCCCCACACCCCGCAAGGGAGCTCCGCTCCCTTGACCCCGTGCTGGCGAAGAGAACATCGTTTTTCACACAAACAACGTTCTCGCTTGAACGGGTGCGAACACGGGTTTTTTGACGACGTTCTCGCTTGAACGAGTGCGAACACGGGTTTTTTGATCCGACTGCGTCATACGAAATCCGCCCGTTGTATGATCGTAAAGATGTAGGGGCAGCCCCCCGTGGCTGCCCTATTACAGGGCTTCTACGCACTCTCCTTCGATCACATATCGCTCGGATATCGTATCTACGAAATCCGCCCGTTGTATGATCGTAAAGATGTAGGGGCAGCCCCCCGTGGCTGCCCTATTACAGGGCTTCTACGCACTCTCCTTCGATCACATATCGCTCGGATATCGTATCTACGAAATCCGCCCGTTG
>JAKLKB010000230.1 GCA_023150835.1 Myxococcota bacterium
GCCCTCCCCCGTGAACAGGGGAGGGAGCGAAAGTCGGAAGCATCGGGGATTTTGTTTTTTCATGACGCACGCTGTATGCACGAAATGCAGACGCTGCCCGTTCCAACTTCCCCCCGTTCACGGGGGGATTGAGGGGGGGGAGAAAAAAAAAGGCGATCAAGACCGACTCGACGAGGTTTCCACCTTAACAAGGCGCGTATGGGGTTTCACCCCACGCCCCACAAGGGAGCGCGGCTCCCTTGACCCCGTATCGGTGGGGTGAATAGCGATGTTTAAACCAACAACGGCACTGCTTGAAGTTCCGCGAACATGGGGTTTTTTGTTCGCTGCGCCGTTGCTATGATCGTTTGATGGCATCGTTTTGGGGTGGTGTTTTAATCGGATGGTTGCACAAGAGGGAGGAGTGTATGCAGAGCCGTTTGTTTTCTTCGCAACAAAAGCCCCTTGAGGTGGTGTGTATCGCGCCACCTCCTGAGGCGCAACGCGTGAAGCGCGATGCAGGCTTTGCCGCCAAAGGCGAGCGGCGTTCGCGTTATTCATTGCCCGAATCGCTGGACTCTGCGTCGCCTGTGGGTTATCGGACGCGGGTGTCGTTGAGCAAAGAAGAAGCGCAAGCAGCTTTGGCGTTGTTGGCGTTGGAGCGACCGACGCGCTTTGTGCGTGTGGGCGAAGTCACCGAACAAGAACTGTTTGAGGAGTCGGCGCTTGGGGTGTTGAGTGCGCGTCAATCCACAAACTTTCGTGGTCATCGCCAAGTGACCTTGGGGCCGAAAGAATCTGCACAGTTGGCGGAGATGTTGGGCAAGCTGCAGCCGTTGGAAGCGCCTGTATTGGAGCGGGCCTCTTACACGCATGTGGTGTTGACGCGCCCGTATCGAACGGCTTTTACGATGCTGTTGACGATCTTGGGTCACAAGCCGTTGCTCAACTTTTTGACGATCCCGATGCGTGCGCTGCGCAAAAAGCTGCTGCACGTCGATGATATCCCGTCTATTGGGTTTTTGCAGCAACTGCATGTGGGTGTGTTGGCGGATGCGATGGAGCGTGCTGCGGTGATCGCTTCGGAGGGACGGCGAAAAGCGCAGATCTTGATGGCTGCTTTTTGCGAACCCAAGCAAAGCGAGGCGCAGATCCGCATCTTGCGGCAGATCAACGCGCTGTGTGGGTTGAGTTTGCAAGATCGCGCCCAAGGCTGGCGGATCGCGTTGGTTGCACAAGTCGGCGAAGTCCCCACCGAAGAGCAAGTCGCGCTGCCTCGCCCGTTGTGCCGAAAGATCGGAGCGAATCTGCTGTCTTTTCGCAGTGAGCGCATCCAGCCCGGTGTGAACCAAGAAAGCAAAGCTCCCGCCGCGTATCAAAGTCGCCAAGAGATGGATGTTTCGGATGATTTTACGGTGATGGCGGGACGTGCGGCTTACAACGCTTTTGGTCATTGGGCAGGGGTGGATCGCGAGCGCAGCAAGTCGTTGTTGTTGCTCGAACGGATCGATGTGTTGACACCGGGCGGAAAAGAACGGATCCGTGAAGTCCGAAAGATGCTCGAAGAAGTGACAGAACACGCGATCCGCGATATCCCGATCTGGTTGGATCTGCCTACAGGAAAGGCGCTGAGTCGCGCTGTAGCGCGTGGAAAAAAGGCATTCGCTCTTGCAGGACAACGCATCTATTTGGGTGGTTTGTCGCCGCGTGCGATCGCCGACGAAGGGATCGCATGGAATCTGGCCTTGCGTGCGGTGGGAGCGGCTTCTGCGCGTAGCGCCCTGTATTGCGAGCTGATGGGAGTCACCGAACTGCCCGAAGATTGCGATCTGCTTGCGGGTATCTGCTTGATGGCGGGACCCGTCAACCAAAACGACACAGGCAAGCAATTCTACGGACAATCCGACCTTTTGGTGAAGAACTACCCCGATCAAGATCCCGCCACCGTCTTGGTCTGGACGTTCAAAGCCAAAACCATCGCCGATCCGATCGGAAACGAAGAACAACTGCTTAACGCCAAGCAGAAAGGCGATCTTGTGGACTTACGCCCCGGTCCTCACGAGGTGATCTGTCTGCTCAAAGGCGGAAGGTTCCAGCCCATGCGCCAACGCGACGGCCTGATCAACCAAGAGCGTGGATTTTCGGATGTCGGGAACTTTGTGGTTGCGCCGGATGGGACAGAGATATCGGGAAATAAAGGCTCGGTATGGCCCGATGGATGGGCAAAACAAGTGATCTGGTAGGCTTGTTTTTGGAGAGGGAAGACGATATCCGAGTGATACATACACAAAGGAGAGCACGTAGACGCTCGATTGTTGGGTAGCCACAGGGGAGCTGCCCCTACGTTTTGCGAACACACAATAGGTGGATATCGTGTAAGACGGATTCGGGATCTTGGATCAGCGATATTTGGCGAGTCCGGGTTGGTATTCCCAGTGCCAATGTTCGATGGGGATGCGTTTGAAGCCGAACTTGTGGGCGTTGTTGGCGAGCCAGTTGTAGACTTTGCCGGTGCCGTGGCTGCGACTGGAGCCTTGGGTGTTGAGGTCGAGTGCGACGCCGCTTTGGTGGTTGGAGTATCCCGGTCTTGCGGCGGGGTTGTAGCCGGGGAGGCGGCGTTGCCAGCCATTCCAGAGGGCTTGTTGTTGCTCCATGGTGCGAAAGCCAGAGACGATGTTGAGGTTGACGCCATCTTTGGCGGCGGCGGCTTTCATGCGCAGATAGGCTTTGGCGGTATCGACTTCGACTTTTTTTCCGTCGACGGTGGCGACTTGGATATTGCGTGCGACGCCGTTGACGTAGCCTTTGGTGCTCGACACGGGGCCAAGGCCGGGTACGTTGCCAGAGGGCGGAGTGACGGGGTGTTTCATCGCGTCTTTGCCTTTTTCAAGGGCAGCCCATGTCTTGGGACCGACGACGCCATCGGCACTGAGTCCTGCGGCTTGTTGGAAAGATCGAACGGCGTTGGCCGTTCCGGGGCCAAAGTTGCCATCCACACCACCGGGATTGATCCCGAGGCTTTTGAGGCGGTTTTGGAGGGTGGTGACGTGTTGGCCTTTGGAGCCTTCACGCAAGACGGCATTGGGGGCTTTGAAGGAAGGTGCTGGGGGTTTGGGGATGGGTTTGGGGGCTGGTGCAGGGGAGGCGTTGTCTTTTTCGAGGGCGTCCCACGTCTTGGGTCCGACGACGCCGTCGGCAGTCAATCCTGCTTTGCGTTGGAATTCTTTGACGGCGGCCTCTGTTTTGGGTCCAAAGTCCCCGTCGGCAGCGCCCGGATTGAAGCCAAGGGCCTTGAGGCGATTTTGAAGAGTTGTGACGTGCGCGCCTTTGGAGCCTTCGCGCAGTACGACGTTGGGAGCAGCAAAGCGGCTGGCACCTGCGGAGGCTGCGCTTCGTGCGCGGGGTGCGCCGGTCGAGGGGGTTTGAGCGAATCCGCCTGTGACGGGTCCACCGCCGACATCGCGTTGAAGGGATGCGCCAAGAGTCGTGTTGGCGACAGGAGCCGATGGTGCCGCAGGGATCGCACCGCCGAAACTGTTTTGTGGTGGGGATATCTGAGCGGGGGAGGGGGCGCTCAACTTTTGGGCGGGGATCTGGGGGGAGGGGATGTTCGGTTTTTGTTCGGAACGGATCTTCATCGTTTCTTCGGCGTGGAGACCCCTGCCTTTAGGCGGGCTTTGAAACGCCGTCCTTTCTTCGTGTGTAAGCGTATCCATCGGTGTGTTGAAGGATACGACAATGTTTGTAAGAAATGCCTTGTGTGGTACCACTT
>JAKLKB010000060.1 GCA_023150835.1 Myxococcota bacterium
GGGGGGAAGTTGGAACGGGCAGCGTCTGCGTCTCGTGCATACAGCGTGCGTCACGAAAAAACAACATCCCCGCTGCTTCCGACTTTCGCTCCCTCCCCTGTTCACGGGGGAGGGCTGGGGTGGGGGGCCAACAAGCGCTTCACCTAACGCCTGTGGGGCGCGGCCCCACGCCCCGCAAGGGAGCTTTGCCCCCTTGACCCCGAGAGGGGCGAAGAGAGCGATGGTTTTCCAAACGAACGACTCTGTCGCTTGAAGTGTCGCGAACGCGGGGTTTTTTGTCCTCTGCGTGACTTTTCTCTCTGTTGCTTTGTTGGGAGGATAGCGTTTGCAAGAAAAAACCATCCTGTATTACAGCCCTGTTGCGCGGCAGTTTGATCGTTTTTTGGAAGAGTTGGGCGAACTGCTCGGTGTGGTGGTACGCGCAGGGGGGGCGAGTGCAGTCACGACTTTCGGGGAATGTTCGCTGGTGTGGTTCCCTGTGCGCATGGCCCGCGATGTGATGGCCTTTTTGGATCGCCGTTATGTTCATTGGTTGGTGATGGATCTGCGCTTTCCTGCGGATTATGCGCCTAAAGATATCGAAGAAGATATCTGCGAAGTGTATGCCTTGCTGCAACAGATGGACGAATTGGAAGACCTCGAAGCACGCTATGGATTCCATCGCATCGCAGCGTTGGTTGGGGCGGCTGAACCCGAGCCGATCGATGCTTTGTGCGTTTCTTTGGGGCATCGAGGGATCACGCATGTGATGCGTCAACACCCGCGAGGCTGCGCACCAAAAGAGCCGTATCTTGGGGCTTTGATGCAGCATCTCGTGGCATGGATACGCAAACCACGCACACGAAAAAATGCCTTGTGCCTTTCAGGAGGCGGGATCACGGGGATCTTTTACGAGTTGGGGGCCGTTAAGTGTCTCGATGATTGTTTGATCGGTGCGCCCGATGATCCCCTGCCACCGATCAATCAGTTCGATATGTACTTTGGGATCAGCGCAGGGGCCGTGAATTGTGGCATCCTGACGGCGGGCTACGCCGTCGAAGAGATGATGGCGGCCATCGCAGGTGTTCAAGGCGGTCGGATGGGTTCGTTGGATCTCAGCTTGTTTCACTTATCGCACTTTCACTTTTTCGATGTGATGCGGCGACTGCGTCAAGCCGTCCTCTCTTCGCTTGGAGCCGTTCAACGGGCTTTTTGGCGTCGTCAGTTTCCCGATCTCGACAAGCTACTCCTCGATTATACCGAGCTTGTCGGCCCTCCCTTTCACTCGAATCACTTTGAAAAACTGATCGCGGCCTTGTTGCAAGTCGAAGGAGCCACCAACGATTTTCGCGCCCTCCCAAGAGAGTTGTATATCGGTGCTTCCGACCAAGACGCCAAAAAACACGTCCTCTTTGGAGCCGAGGAACTTCGCGATATCCCGATCAGCAAAGCCATCCAAGCCTCGTTGAGCATCCATCCCGCTTTTTCCGCCGTCGAGATCGAAGGCCGTTATTATGAGGATGGTGCTGTGACCAGTACATCCGGCTTTTCCGAAGCCATCCGACGCGGAGCCGATCTGATCTTTGTCTTCGATCCCTTTCTGCCCTTCGTCTCCAAAGAGGCCGGATACACCAACCGACGCGGCATCTTGTACAACATCGACCAAGATATCCGCACGATCTCTTTCACCCGCTACGAAAGCATCCGCAACTGGGCCTTGCGCAAGCATCCCAACGTCAGCTCCTATACCTTCGTCCCCTCAAACCGTTCGCGACAACTGCTCTCAAACAATCCCATGGATCATCGACCCTTTCTCCCGATCTGGCGCGATGCCTACCTCTCTACCTTCCGACGGATCGAGATCCTCCGCCATCGTATCCAAGGCGATCTCGAAGCCCACGGATGGGGCCTTTCGCTCGACAATGCCCGGCGTATCGCCGAACAACTCGAACACAACGAATCTCCCGCCTTTTCGGACTTCTTCTTGGAACGCGATGTCGTGATCCGCACTCCTCCCCTCTCTCTCCAACAATCCCCCCGAAAAAGAAGTGCTGTCGAAGAAACTTATGAATGATTTTTTTGCAAGAGAGTTTTGTGTCTTGCCAAGGAGTGCTTGTTTGTGCGAGCGTTCGGGGGTCTTTGAGGATTCTGACTTGGGTTCCCGACGGGTCGGGTCTGCGCTTTTTTGGGTCGGGTTTGCCTGATCGAGTCAAAAGGAAGGATCGGGATGGAGCGTCGAGGATTGTGGTTGGGGTCCGTGTGGGTTCGTGCGTTTGTGTTGGGTTGTGGTGTCGGGGTGAGTGTGTGGATGTTTGTTGTTTCTCGCCCGTTTTATCATGATGACGCGTACATCACGTTGCGCTACGCTCATCATCTTTTGCAAGGCCAAGGCATCGTGTGGAATCTGGGGGAGTCTCTACAAGGTTACACCAACTTTCTGCATTTGGTGCTGATCGCGGGGTTGGGTGCTTGTGGGGTGGATCTGGTTGTGGCTTCGCGTTTCGTGGGGGGCGGGGCCTTTGCAGGGCTGCTGTTGGGTGTCTTTTGGCTTCGATCTGTTTGGGAATTGCCAACGGCACAACGGACTTTCTCGGTACAAGAAGGCGCACCAGAGGCTCTTTCAGTACAAGAAGGCGCACAAGGGGCTTGGTTTCTGTCGTTTGTGTTGCTGTTGACGTCGGCTCCTTTAGTGGTTTGGTCGTGGGGAGGGCTGGAGGGCAATTTGTTTGCGTGTTTCGTCGCTGTCGGGGCGTTGTTGGTGATGGCGGCCTCAAGACATCCCAAGCCGCTTCGGTTGGCGAGTGCTGCGGGGATGGTGTTGGCGTGGTCTTGTCTGGTTCGCCCAGAGGGGTGGTTGTTTTGGGGGATCTCTTGGTTGTGGCTGGGTTGGTTTGTTGCCCGCCCGCTGGGTTCGGTTCGGTTGTTTGGCGCGTATGGGATCGGCGGTTTGTTGTGCCTTGTGCCTTATTTGTGTTGGCAATACGCCTATTATGGCGAACTCATCCCCAACACTTTTTATGTCAAGGTGGGGGTTCCGTTGGGGTTGCGGCTTGGGCTTGGTGTGTCGTATTTTTGGAAGTACTTGTGGTGGATGCCTTGCTTGTATCTGTTGGCGCTGTTGGGGTGGGTGGGGTGGGTGTATCGCGTGCGCAAAGGCGAGGATCTCAAGGAACTCGGCTACTTGTTTGGGTTGATCGGAGCGTATGGTGTGTATGTTGTGTACGCGGGGGGCGATCACATGCCTTCGTTTCGGTTTGGTTTGCCGTTGATTCCGCTGATGTGTTTCGTGGGGGTGATGGCTTTTGCGGGGACAAGGTTGTTGCGCGATCGGCGTTGGGTTCACGGTTTGGCTTTGTGTTTTGTGGGACTGGCGCTCTACTCCACAAAACACCCGATGGTGCTACCGCGAACAACGAATATCGCGGCAGATGTCGGCGCGATCGTCGGGAAATATATTCGGGAGGCATGGCCCAAAGGTGCGTTGGTGGCTTTGAATACGGCGGGTTCGACGCCCTATTACGCGACTGAGCATCGTTACATCGATATGCTGGGTTTGAACGATCGTGCAATCGCCCGTCGAAAGGTCAACAAGATCGAAGTACCTTGGCAGCGCGCCCCGGGTCATTTCAAGGGAGATGGGCGTTATGTGCTATCACGACGCCCCGATTACATCATCGTGGGACCCGCAAATGGCACGACCATCGACAAGCCTTGGTTTCTTTCAGACCTTGAAATGCAACGTGATCCGCGTTTTCATGCAGAGTACGAGATGTTTCGATTTCCGCTCGACCGGCAGGGGCGGGTTTCTGTGAACTGGTCGATCTTGTTCACCTATTACAAGAGGCGGGATACCCGCTAATTTTAGCTATCGCAAGGTGAGCGGGATACCCGCTAAATTTTTTTCCTTGAGCGTTTGGGCGTGGGTTCGTCGATCACGCCGTCGAGGATCGCGCCCGGGAATCGGGCCTCTTCGAGGATGGCTCCCGAAAAATCCGCGCCCGTCAGATCCGCACACTCAAAGTCCGCTCCCGTCAAATCGGCATGGCGAAAATTCGCCCCCACAAGGCGCGAACCCGAAAAGTCCGTGTACTGGAGCTTTGCGCCTTCAAACAACGCACCGTCAAAGATCGCATCTGTGGCGATGCTGTGCGTCATGTCGGCTTGCGTGAAGTTGGCTTCTTTGGCAGAACAGCCCGAGAGATCCGCGTAGGACAGATCGGCTTTTTTGGCTTGTGTGCCTGCGATGTTTTTGAGCCGCAAGACCGCTTGTGTGCCTTCGCTGGCTTGCGCTCCGACGTACATATTGAGCGGTAGCCCCGACACCGAGAGCAGTTGCCAAGAGCCGCCCGCACCGCCGCTTTGAAGGAAGCGTTTGTGTTCTTCGATAAGGGCTTTCCATGCTTTTTTGTCGAGGGGAGGCGTGCTTTGAGCGAGGCTTTCGATCATCGTCCGATCCATGCTGCGGCTTGAAGGCTCGTTGCAAGAAGGGAATCGTTGTGCGCGTTGGTAGGCTTCGCGTCCTTCGGGAGTTTCTGAGATGTGCAGCAAGATCACCACTTCTTGACCGAGCCATCGAGTCAGGGCCGTAGCCTCAGTCTCGTTGAGTCCTTTGGACATCAACAAGGACAGGATCTGTTCGGTGGGGGTGTCTTTGGGCAGTGCGTTTTCATACAAATTGGCGGTGAATCCGCCTTCTCCGCCACAAGGCCAGTACCATGCGAATCCGGCCTTGGCTCCGCGTGTGATGTAATCGAAGATCCCGCCCATCCATGTTTGTTCGCAATCGTTGGCGTTATCAAAGTAGAGTTGGGCTTGAGTGGGCTTTTGTTTTTTCTTGTAGCCGATGCAGGTCATCCCTTCGGCGACCATCTCGTCAAACAGCGCGTATTTACGATCACGCAACGGGCGGATGCCGTATCATTCCCACGGCACGGAGGAGCAGATGATTTTCGTAGGGGGATATGCAGTGAGCGTGAAGAGAGCGTGCTGAAAGAGGCGGCTGTTTTGTGTGGGGAGGGCCTTGAGGGTTAGGGCGTTTTGGGGGCGGGGGCTTTGCGTGCTCGTTTGTGAAGAACGGGTAGGGCTTCGCGCTTTTTGGGATCTTTGGCATACAAGAACTGCATGTGGCGATCCGCTTCGGCTTGGATATCCAAAAAGAAAGTCCACGCACGATCGCGTTCGAGGCGAGCTTCTTCGGAAACGCTTTCGCTTTGGGTGGGGGCAAGCAAAGCCTCTGCCATACTTTGCAGCGATGTGATCTGTGCGGGAGTGAGCAGTTCTTTTTGGAGGATCGTCGCCTTGTACGTTTCGACCGCTCTGGAGAGGTCTTGCAGGTCGTTTGCACGATCCACATAGCCCGTACCCGGCTTCACTTTTTCGATCACCTCTTCCACTTTTTTGTCACCAAACCCCACAACCCGCAGCACTTGGATCACGTATTCCTTCAATACCCCTGCTTCTTCGTATTTTTCTTGCGCCGCTATCGAGTTTGGATCAAGCAATTCGACCGCACGTTGCGCCGACCAAAACGCCAATGCCGCTTTGCGTAGCAAGGCAAATTGTTTTTCAGGAACACTCACAAACGTCGCACGCAATGCAGGCAGCGCTTCTTTGAGCTTGGCGTCCATCCGCGTCGCGTAAGCCGATGCCTGTGCGCCTGAGAGCCGAGGCTTCCGGAGTTCTTCTTCTTTCAACGCCGCAAGGTGTTCTCGGAGTGCATCAAGGGCTTCTTGTGCTTCGCTCTCGTTAAGCTTCTCGCTGTCTTCGTCGTGTGGGCCTTCTCCCAAGGCATCTTTCCATGTCTGGCTTTCTGTCATGGTCGCTCTCCATCTTGTTTTGGCGTTGGTGTTTCAAACCGCTTTCTGTTGACCGCAAGGGCGAGAACGCGGGGTTTTTGGGTAGCTGGCTCCTCTGAGAAACACCCTCGCTTTTAACATACGCTCTCAACAAAGCGCAAGCATCCTCCGAAAGCATCGAAGATCACGCCCAATGGGCGGCGGTCGCTTGTTTGGTAATGTGGGATTGCGGTGGAGGCTGTGGTACAGCCTGTTTGGTAATGTGGGATTGCGGTGGAAGCTGTGGGACAGCCTGTTTGGCAATGTGGGATTGCGGCGGAGGCTGTGAGACAGCTTGTTTGGTAATGTGGGATTGCGGTGGAGGCTGTGAGACAGCTTGTTTGGTAATGTGGGATTGCGGCGGAGGCTGTGAGACAGCTTGTTTGGTAATGTGGGATTGCGGCGGAGGCTGTGAGACAGCTTGTTTGGTAATGTGGGATTGCGGCGGAGGCTGTGAGACAGCCTGTTTGGTAATGTGGGGTTGCGGTGGAGGCTGTGAGACAGCTTGTTTGGTAATGTGGGATTGCGGTGGAGGCAGCGGTATGGCTTGTGGCTTGTGGCGTGAGGCTTTCCTTGTCGATGCTTGCTTTGCTTTCTTTGCTTTCTTGAGGATGGGTGTTATACCATCCGCAGATGAAGGCGATACACGCAATAAAGCGCACCGTCAACGGCTGTTTTTCTCAGGATGTGATGGGAGTTGGGATGGATCAGGCAACGCACAACAAGATCGTATCTTTTCTTTGGGGGATCGCGGACGACGTTTTGCGCGACCTGTTTAGGCGCGGCAAGTATCCCGATGTGATCTTGCCGATGTGCGTCTTGCGCCGTTTGGATGCCGTACTCGAACCCACAAAACCCGCCGTTCTGGAAACCAAATCGCTCCTTGATGAAGCAGGGATCTTGGATCAACACGCCGCACTTTGCGGGGCGTCTGGTCAGGCTTTTTACAACACCTCCCCATTTTGCCTTCGGGATCTCAAGTCGCGTGACACCACCCAGAAACTGCTTGCTGATTTTGAGGACTATCTCAACGGCTTTTCCAAAGATGTTCAAGATATCCTCGACAACTTCAAGTTTCGCAATCAGCTTGCGACACTCTCCAAAGCCGATGCGCTCGGAACCTTGGTCGAAAAGTTCCTCCATCCTGAGATCGATCTCAGTCCCGCAGGACTGGACAATCATGCGATGGGAACGGTGTTTGAAGAGTTGGTGCGGCGCTTTAACGAAGAGAACAACGAAGAAGCGGGAGAACACTGGACGCCTCGTGATGCTGTGCGCTTGATGTCGAACCTCGTCTTTTTGCCCGTGGCCTCGCAGATCAAAGCGGGAACGTATCTGATCTATGATTGCGCTTGTGGGACAGGCGGGATGCTGACCGTGGCTGAAGAGACCTTGATGGAGATCGCCACCCAGCGCGGCCAACAAGTCAACGCACACCTGTACGGACAAGAGATCAATCCCGAAACTTACGCGATCTGCAAAGCCGATATGTTGATCAAAGGAGAAGGAGAAAACGCCGAGAATATCAAAGGGGGTGCACAGTATTCGACGCTCTCCAACGATGCGTTCCCTGCGATGGCCTTTGATTTCATGCTCGCCAACCCACCCTACGGCAAAAGCTGGAAAAAAGACCTTGAGCAGATGGGCGGCAAAGACGGGATGACGGACGCACGTTTTCGTGTGATGCACAAAGGCGAGGAGCTTTTATTTCGGACGCGTTCAAGCGACGGGCAGATGCTTTTTCTCGCCAACATGGTCTCCAAGATGAACCACAAGAGCGACTTGGGATCGCGCATCGCAGAAGTCCACAACGGAAGCTCGCTCTTTACGGGGGACGCTGGACAGGGAGAGAGCAATATCCGCCGTTGGATCATCGAAAACGATTGGTTGGAAGCTATCGTTGCGCTGCCGTTGAACCTCTTCTACAACACAGGCATCGCCACATACATCTGGGTTCTCTCGAATCGCAAGGCCGCACATCGTCAAGGCAAAGTCCAGCTTATCGATGCCTCTTCATGGTTTCAGCCTTTGCGAAAGAACCTCGGCAAGAAGAATTGCGAGCTTTCCCCTGCGGATATCCAACGCATCTGCGATACCTTCCTTGCTTTTGAAGAAACCCCACAATCCAAGATCTTTCCGAACGAAGCCTTTGGATACCACAAGATCGTGGTCGAGCGGCCCTTGCGTCTGCACAGCCAGCTTTCCACTCCACGCATCCAAACGCTGCGCTTTGCTTCGGGGGATGAAGATCTGCGCTCCGTCTTGTTCGATGCTTTTGGCGATGCCTTGGCGGAGGACTTCGCTTCGGTCGCTGCGGAGGTGCAAGCGCGTCTGGATGCGTGGGGAACTGAAGACGTCGAAGACAGCGACGACGAAGAAGGCCCATCGAAAAAAGGCTTGCCGAAAAAGAAGAAAGACAAACTGCTCGATCCAAAGACATGGAAACGCGATGCGCGGCTTGTGGAGGTCGCAACGCTTTTGCGCGCCGAACTTGGCGGGGAGCTTTTCACGGATCACAACGTCTTTTGTGAGCGGGTGGACGACGCACTCAAGCGCCACGCCACGAAGTTGACCGCTGCGGATCGCAAAGCCTTGTTGCAAGCCGTCAGTTGGCGCGTTGAAGACGCTCCCCCTGTGATCGCCAAAAAGCACAAGCCAAGCAAAGTTAGCGCCGCTCCGTTGTTTGGACTCTTTGAAGTCACGCTCCACGGGAATGTCTTTGTGGTCGAGTACGAAAGCGACAGCGAGATCCGCGATGCCGAGCAGATCCCCTTGCTCGAAGAGGGCGGTATCGAAGCCTTTTTCCGCCGCGAAGTCTTGCCTTACACCCCCGATGCGTGGATCAAACAAGACGCCACCAAGATCGGCTACGAGATCAGCTTCACACGCCACTTTTATCAACCCAAGCCGCTTCGCTCCCTCGCCGAGATCCAAGCGGATATCCTTGCACTCCAAAAAGAAACCGCTGGCTTGTTGGATGGACTCTTTCAAGAGGAGATTGTGTCATGAGCTACGATGACTTGCTTGTATCCATCGCAGAAACCATCAAAGATTACAGGGAAGGCGAGATCGAGCCAAGAAATGAACAATGCGTCGATCGGTGGGTTCAGCAGTTTGAGTCTGCGGTTCGTCGTCCCCTGTTGGTTGAGTTGGATTGGGTATTCAAGCAGACTTACCTTTCTCGCGCTGCGTTGGTAAGGGCTTTTACAGCATTGGTCAAAAAAAATTCGCCTGTGTATTGGAAAAACACACACTTCCTACAAATACAGCAAAACGGAAACAGCCAAAACGAGATGTTATCGCTTCTCAATGCTGCGATGTTGGATGTTCATGGCTTTGATCTCGGTGCTTGTGTCGGCGGTGAGCGGTATATGTACCTCGACGATATCTCTTTTACAGGAAACCGCATCACAAATGATCTGATCCCTTGGATCAAGCAAGACGCTCCCAAAGAAACGGAGTTATGCATCGCGAGCGTGGTTCGACATTCTTTTGGAGCCTACCAAGCCCATCAAAAATTAGAAGATGCAGTGAAGCAGTCAGGGAAATCGATCCACATCGATTGGCGATATTCCAAAGAGATGGAGAATCGCAAGACTTATCGTGACGATTCAGATGTGCTTTGGCCTTCGGTGCTTCCCGGTGATGTGTTTGTGCAAGAGTACCTCAGCGCGCAGAAATACCCCTTTGAGCCTCGCAATGCGGCTAGTCCCCCCCCCAGATACTTCTCTTCGGAAGAGGGACGCCAACTCTTGGAACGAGAGATGTTGCTTGCAGGCTTACAGATCCGTTCCTTTTGCCAAAACCCCAAGGAGATCATGCGCCCTCTTGGTTATGGCCCTTTTGGGCTAGGGTTTGGCTCGACTTGGGTAACTTACCGTAATTGCCCAAACAACGCGCCTCTTGCGTTTTGGTGGGGTGATCCAGACTATCCGACAAACCATCCTTTTTCGCGTTGGTATCCTCTTTTTCCACGGAAAACATACGACACGACGAACGAGGGCGTTTTTGATGACTTTGCTTAGACAACACCTTCCTGAACAAGCACGCACTTATGAGCGCCAGACCAGCGTTGTTTTTCTCAAGACGAAAGAGGCGTTTGGTGGACTGTCCAACATGGCGGGCGGCTATCCTTTGCGCGTGAACCGCATCGTGCTTCTCACATCCGAAGCCCTCTATCAAGCCTGCCGCTTTCCCCATCTTCCCGATGTTCAGCGCATCATCCTTGCGGAAAAAAGCCCCATGACCGCAAAGATGCGTACGAAACCCTATCGTGCAGACTCTCGGCCTGATTGGGATCACGTTCGCGTCAAGATCATGCGTTGGTGTTTGCGTGTGAAACTTGCCCTTCACTGGGACAGCTTTGGCGAGCTGCTGCTCAGTACAGAAGAGCGCCCCATCGTCGAAGAATCCCGAAAAGATGATTTCTGGGGAGCCAAGCCCACGGATAGCCAGACGCTCGTTGGAATGAACGTGTTAGGCCGCTTGTTGATGGAACTCCGCGAAGCTATCAAAACAGAACCGAAAGAAGCGTTGTTGCGTGTCGAACCGCTCAACATCCAGCGTTTCTTGCTGCTCGATGCAGCCATCGAAACGGTTGTCTCCCCAACTCTCTCGACGCCGCGCACATTGCACATCGTCCCCGCCTTCTTTCCCACGCCCTCCCCACCACCCGCACAGATCTCACTCTTCGACACGAACCCTCCTTCACACGCCGAACGTGCAGACACCGTTATTCCTTCGCAGCTTCACACCGCAAATACAGCTTCTCCCCCTCACGTCTTGGATACATCCATGAACACAACCACGACCGAACCTTCCACCGCGACCACCGAACCTTCCCTCCCACACCCACCACGCAACCCTCAACCTTATCCAGCCTACAAGGCTTCGGGTTCACCTTGGATCGGACAAGTGCCTGAACATTGGGAAGTGAAGCAAGCAAAGCACTTGGGTTCTTTTTTTAAAGGGGTAGGAGGAACGAAAGAAGACAATGTTCTTTTGGGGGTTCCATGTGTTCGCTACGGTGATCTTTACACAACACACCATAGCTTCATCCGCCGCAGCAAAGTATTTGTTCACGAGGGGCGTACGCACGATTACACGCCGATCCAGTACGGTGATGTTCTTTTTGCTGCGTCTGGCGAAACAATCGAAGAGATCGGTAAGTCCGCCGTAAATTTGATGCGAGAGTCCGCTGTTTGCGGCGGTGATACAATCATTTTGCGCCCAAATTCTTTTATTTATCCACCATTTTTAGGTTATGCAACAGATTGTCGGACATCCCAAACACAAAAGGCGATGATGGGCAGAGGAACCACAGTCAAACATATTTACCCAAGCGAACTCAAAAATCTCTTGATGCCGCTCCCTCCGTTGGAGGAGCAGGCCGCAATGGTGCGTTATCTCGATGATGCGTGTGGTCGTCTGGATCGAGCGATTCGAGCGAAGCGAAAGATGCTCGCGCTGCTTCACGAACAAAAGCAAGCCATCATTCACCGCGCTGTCACCCAAGGTCTCGACCCTCACGCACCCCGCAAACCGTCGGGCATCCCTTGGCTCGGTGAGATTCCGCAGCATTGGGAGGTGTTGCGGTTGGGGAGAGTAACGAATCTTATAACGGGGTATCCCTTCAAAAGCGAATGTTTCACGCAAAAGGAATCTGCGACGCGGCTTCTCAGAGGGATCAATGTAACGCCAGCAGGATTGCGGTGGGACTCGACCGTTCGATGGGAACGAGCGTACAATGACGGTCTCGATGTGTTCTGCCTTGAAGTCGGTGACATCATATTAGGGATGGATCGCCCAATCATCGCGTCTGGCGTTCGTGCTGCACAAGTTGAAGCGAAGGATGTCCCATCGCTTCTGCTTCAGCGAGTCGCCCGAATTCGGCCAACTGAGAGACTGGACAACAGCTTCCTACTTATGTTGCTGAGAGGGAAACTCTTTGCTTATTACATCGCTCCAATTTTCACTGGCATAAGCGTGCCGCATCTTAGTCCAGAGCAAATTCTGAATTTCAAAATCGTGCTCCCGCCAAAGTCTGAGCAATCGGAAATCGTGCGATACGTTGAGGCGGAAACCGTATCCCTAAATACCGCCATTGCCCGCATCGAAAGAGAAATCGCTTTACTGCAAGAGTACCGCACGCGGTTGGTGTCGGATGTGGTGACGGGGAAGTGGGATGTGCGAGAGGCGGCCAAGCATGTGAGGGAGATTTCGTATGGGGAGGATGCGGTCGATGGGGAGGATGTGGAGGGTGATGGGTTGGTTGAAGATGCGGACGAGGCGGAGGATGCGGAGGGATGACCGAAGGGCAAGAGAGAGGTGTGGTGATAGGAAAGAGAGGAGGAAGGTTTGGCGAAGCAGAAGAAGCAGAGCAAAGGCGCGGAAGAGAGTACGCCGTTTGATGAATTGATGAAGCATCTCGCGGATCGGTATGGGCGTGAGTTGGTGACGTATTTGGGGGGATTGTCGGAGGTGGAGCGTTGTGAGTCTGTCGGCGGAGAAGTGGAGATCACGCATCGTTTGACAGATCGGGTATTTCGGGTGAAAGCAAAGTTATCCCCCGAAGGAGAACAGGAAGAGTTTTTGGTGCATTTGGAGTTTGAGTCGTCTTACAACAAGTGGATGGGACAACGCTTGGGGACATACGGTTGGCATCTTTGCGAGAGAGAGAACTTGCCAGTGATGCACCTCGTTTGGTATGTGAGCGAAGAAACTCCGTCGTACTGGCCTTTGGGAGAATGGCAAAGAGAACGGGAAGAGGAGATGTGGATCGGGGGTCGGTTGGTGGGGTTGGTGTGTTGGCGGGAGATCTGGTTTTCAGGGAAGTACAAGGCTGAAGATTTTGTGAAAGAAGCACCAGCGTACTTGCTGCCGTTTGCGGCGTTGATGGAAGGGGCAGAGCGGCCCTTTATCAAGAGACTGGCCGAGGCGATTATGAAGAGCGATGTTTCCGAACAGCACAAACAAGACTTGTTGTTGATGGCAAGTTTTTTGTTTGCGCGTTTTTTTGGAGTCCAGATCGTGCAAGAGGAGATCAAGATGAGCTTGCTTGAACCGAATCCATTGGTTGAGTACTTCATGCAAAGAGGCCAAGAGAAAGGAAGACAGGAAGGAAGGCAAGAGATTATCGAAAAGATGTTGGGGCAGGGCCTTCCTCCGCAAGTGGTGGCCAATTTCACTGGCTTATCGGTCGAAGAGGTGGAAGAGATCAAAGAAGCGCGGCGAGAAAAAACGCAGAGCAAGCAGCGTGTTGTGTTGCGGATGTTGGAGCGTGGCTTTTCTGTGGAAGAGATCGTTGATGTGACAGAGATGAAAAGAGAAGAGATCGAGCGTATTCAAGAGCAAACCAGCAGCAAGGGGATGCCCGAAGGGGAGGGGTGAGGGGCAGCACGAAAAAGGAGCGTGTGACACGGAGTGTCGGAAGAAGGTGTTAGAGAGGAAAAGGCAGGGACGAAGGTCATCCATCACGAGGAAAGAGGAGGAAGTCTGATGCGTGTCACAGATATCTCGGAGAAGGGTTTGGAGTTGTTGATCGTGGGGGAGATGACAGGGACGGATGGGGTGACACCACAAGCGGAGACTCTTTCGGAAAACGCGGTGGGGCCGAGCAGTACTTATGCAGCGAACAAAAAGGGCTGGTTGTTGGGGAGGGCCAAGGATTATGATCGGGGCCACGCGTTGGATCTTGTGCAGCTATGTGCCTTTTTGCACGCGACGCAGCCCACGCTGTTTGAGAAAGTCCCCTTGCACGGGGAGCTTGATCCCAAGGATAGTCAGACTGCGAAGTTTCTTGCGCGGCTATCATCGGAGATCGGAAAGGTGGGGGTGGTGGATGTCTTGCGGAAGGGGATAGAACACGGGCCGCACCATGTGTGGCTCTTTTATGGAACGCCCTCGGAAGGGAACACCACCGCAGAGATATTGCACACACAAAACCGTTTTAGCGTGACACGGCAGTTGCGTTACAGCCACGACGAGACACGGAACGCGTTGGATCTGGTGTTGTTTGTGAACGGCCTTCCCATCGCGACGTTGGAACTCAAGAACAGCCTGACCAAGCAAACGGTGGCGGATGCAGTCGAGCAGTACAAGACAGATCGAGATAAGCGAGAAAAGCTGTTTGGTTTGGGTCGTTGTGTGGTGCATTTTGCGGTAGATGATGCAGAAGTGCGGATGTGTACGGAGCTACAGGGGAAAGCGTCGTGGTTTTTGCCCTTTAACAAGGGTTGGGAGGATGGCGCGGGGAATCCGCCGAATCCAGCGGGACTCAAGACGGATTATTTGTGGAAGGATATCTTTGCGCCGAAGAGTTTGATACATCTGCTCGAACATTTTGCACAGATGGTGGAGATCAAAGATCCTGAAACGAACAAGAAGAAGAAGTATCAGCTTTTTCCGCGCTATCACCAACTGGATGTGGTGCGATGTTGCCTTGCGGATGTGCAACGCCGTGGCGTGGGGGGGCGTTATCTGATCCAGCACTCGGCGGGGAGTGGGAAATCGAACTCGATAGCTTGGTTGGCGCATCAACTGGTGGGGCTTCAACAAGAGGGACAGTCGGTCTTTGATTCGGTGGTGGTGTTGACGGATCGACGGGTGTTGGACAACCAACTGGCGCAGACGATTCGACAATTGATGCAGATCAGGGCAACGGTGGGACACGCGCAAGAGGCAGGTGATCTCAAGCGATTTTTGCAGGAAGGCAAAAAGATCATCATCAGTACAATTCAAAAGTTTCCCTTCATTTTGGAGGAACTCAGCGGGGAGGACAAAGGGCGGAAGTTTGCGTTGATCATCGACGAAGCCCATTCGAGCCAAGGCGGGAAAAGTTCAACGGCGGTGAATACGGCCTTGTCGGAGGGGTTGTCTGTGGAGGAAGAGGAAGATGGGGAGGATCTGATCAACCGCGCACTCGAACAACGGAGTGCATCGAGGAAGATGTTGAGCAACGCGAGTTACTTTGCGTTCACGGCGACGCCCAAGAACAAGACGTTGGAGATGTTTGGAGAGGGGCTTCCAGCCGATGCAGAAGGCAGAGTGAGATATCGGCCATTCCATCATTATTCGATGAAACAGGCGATCCAAGAGGGTTTTATCTTGGATGTGCTCAAGAGTTTCACGCCGATCCAGAGCTATTACAGGCTGACAAAGACCATCGAGGGAGATCCCGAATTTGACGTGCGGAGGGCGCAAAAAAAGCTGCGCCGTTATGTCGAAAGCCACGAGTATGCGATCCGTTTGAAGGCGGAGATCATGGTGGATCACTTTCATGAGCGGGTGAGCGGGTTAAAAAAGATCGGTGGAAAAGCGCGAGCGATGGTGGTTTGCAATGGTATTGCGCGAGCCATCGAGTATTTTCGGGCATTTCAGGCGTATTTGACGGAGCGAAAAAGCTCCTACAAAGCCATCGTCGCCTTTTCGGGGGAGTTTTTACATCAAGGGATCAACGAAACGGAAGCGTCGTTGAATGGCTTTGCGAGTGATGCCATCGCGAGCAAGATCAAAGAAGATCCGTACCGTTTTTTGATCTGTGCAGACAAATTCCAAACGGGGTATGACGAACCGTTGTTGCATACGATGTACGTAGACAAGCCGTTGTCGGGGATCAAAGCGGTGCAAACGCTGTCTCGTCTGAATCGCGCCCACCCAGAAAAGTACGATGTCTTCGTGCTGGACTTTTACAACGACGCCACAGCGATAGCGGATGCTTTTTCAACGTACTACCGAACAACCGTCTTGAGCGAAGGAACCGATCCGAATCGGTTGAACGATCTGAAGCGTGATCTGGATCGGTTGGGTGTGTACGCTGCGGAGGAAGTTGAGCGGTTGGTGGGTCTGTTTCTTTCGGGTGCATCGCGGGAAAAGATCGATCCGCTGTTGGACATCTGGGTGTCAGAGTATCAAGGCTTGGACGAAGAAGAACAGATCGAATTCAAGGGGAAAGCCAAAGCCTTTGTGCGTGTGTACAGTTTTTTGGCGTCGGTATCATCGTATCCTCACGCAGGATGGGAGGGTTTGTCGATTGTGTTGAATTTGCTGATTCCCAAGCTACCCGCGCCAAAAGAGGAAGATCGGGCCAAAGGCATCCTTGAGACGGTGGATATGGAGAGTTATCGTGCAGAAAAGCAGGCCGTACAAAGTCTGCGGCTTGTTGATGCAGATGCGGAGATCGCGCCTGTTCCTGTGGAGAACGGTGGGGGGCGGGGAGAAGCAGAGATGGATCGTTTGAGCAGGATCCTTGATGCGTTCAATGCGCATTTTGGGGCATTGTTCACCGACGCGGATCGGGTGATACGACGTATTCGCGAAGATATAGCGCCCAAAGTCGCCGCAGATACAGCCTACCAAAACGCCAAAAACAACACACCTGCGACTGCGCGAATCGAACACGACAAAGTGTTGGATAGAGTGATGCTTTCCTTGTTGAAGGATGACACCGAAGTCTATAAACAATTCCAAAACAACGACCAGTTCAAGCGAGAGGTGCGGGATCTGGTGTATCGGTTGACGAGCGGAGGCTTGGCTGAAGGCAAGAAAGATGTGGTTTGAGCGAAGAATGGCGCAGGCAACAAAACCCCCCGTGTACACACCCTCCCAAGCGGCGGAGTCGTTGGTTTGAAAAAACCCTGATCGTCCCGCCGATAGGGGGTCAAGGGGCGACAGTCTATGGCGGGGTGTGGGGTGAAACCCCACGAAGGCGAACCAACTGCGTCATACGAAATCCGCAGGGAGCGTGATCGAAGGAGAGCGCGAAGACGCCCTGTGCTTGGGCAGCCACAGGGGGCTGCCCCTACATTTTTACGATCACACAACGGGCGGATTTCGTCTAAGTCCTATGAGAATTTGAAGTGAGTGGGGGATTAGCGGAGAGAGAGAGCGCGAGGGCCGAAGAGGTTTTCGATGGCTTCTTCGAAGGATTCGGAGGGATCGACGCGGATGTGTTCGGGGAGTCGGATGAGCGTTTCGGAGCGTTGGGGGATGGTGAGGTGAAGGA
This sequence comes from Myxococcota bacterium, assembly GCA_023150835.1. Classification (GTDB taxonomy): domain Bacteria; phylum Myxococcota_C; class UBA6777; order UBA6777; family UBA6777; genus JAKLKB01. The sequence goes on from JAKLKB010000060.1 coordinate 16,816, forward strand.
GGGCGAGGCAGGATCCTTGGTGTTGGTGGAAGATTTGCAGCATTTGGCGAGCGGCGGCTTCGGAGAGATCGGAGGAAGTGAGGTGGAGATGGACTTCGCGGGCTTTTTCGTTGCGGGCGGCGATGAGGGAGCGTATTTCGGCACCTTTCATGCGGACTTGGTTTTCGTCGGATTCGGTTTCACCGCGAACAAGGACGGGTTCGTCGCTGTCAAGGAGAGAGGCGACTTCGCTGTAGAGGCGTGGGAAGACGGAGACTTCGATGGTGCCGGTCATATCTTCGACCATGATAAAGGCCATGGGTTCGCCTTTTTTGGTGACCATGCCGCGTTTGGAGGTGATGATGCCAGCGATAGTCACTTCGCTACCACTCGGATAATCGGAGAGATCGGCGATATTTGCGGTGACGAAGCGTTTGATGTCTTTTTCGAGGCGTTGGAGGGGATGGCCGGAGATGTAAAAGCCGAGGATCTCTTTTTCTTGTTGGAGGCGTTCTTTTTCGGGCCAGTCTTTGAGGAGGGGGATCTTGGGTTTGGGTGGAGGGGCGGAGCTTGCGAGGAGATCGAACATCGAGATCTGGCTGCTGCCTTTGTCTTTTTGGAGGCTTTGGCCGTATTGGACGGCGTCGTCCATGACAGCGACGAGAGAGGCGCGGTTGATGGGTTCGATGCCATCGAAGGCACCGGACTTGATCAGGGCTTCGATCACGCGCTTGTTGACGGGTTTGAGGTCGACGCGCTCGCAAAAGTCGTAGATGCCGGTAAAGGGGCCGCTTTTGCGGGCTTGGATGATCGAGTCGATGGCGTTTTCGCCGATGCCTTTGATGCCAGCGAGGCCAAAGCGGATCTTGTCACCGATGGCGACAAAGCCTCCGTGGGATTCGTTGACGTTGGGAGGAAGGACTTGTACTTTGTGTTGGCGGCAATCGTTGAGGTAGAGCAGAAGTTTGTCGGAGTTTCCGGCATCTGCGGTGAGAAGCGCAGCCATGTATTCATGTCGGTAGTGGGCTTTTAACCACGCGGTTTGGTACGCAACCAGCCCGTACGCCGCCGAATGTGAGTTGTGTACGATCAAGCCGTTCGCAACGAAGTTATGATCGTGTTCAACGGTCAGATCGTAGGTTCTTTGCGCGCCTTTTGGTGTAATCGATACAACCGTATCCCAGTAGATCTCGGAATCTCCGAGATATTGAAGGTGGGTAGAAGAGAAAAAGGTAGCGAGTTTTTGGATCGTTGTGCGGCAGAAGCCTTTCTTTTTTTGCGTTGTTGCACCATAAAAATCTCGGACACAGACGCCTGATCTGTTTTCCACTTCCTTCCACGTCAGCCCTGCTTTTTGACGAAGGTCTTCGATCGATTCTCGGATATCAGAAGGGATTGTATCTTTGCTGCTTTCTTCCTCAACAAGGCGATCAAGGTAATTTTTTAGCTGCTCGACCTGTTCTTCTCGGCCAACGCAGTGGGGGGCAACTGTTTCGACAAACCGCCGTTTGGTTTGTGCTCCGATAAGCGAAACGGTGAATCCACCTTTTTTTTGCTCTCGGTAGGCAAAGGTTTTTGAGGCGATTTTGCTAGGCAAGCCGAGGCGCAAAAGCAGTAACTGCACGTCTTTTGCTAAACGTTGGGATGAAGTCGCGTAGAAAGGAGCGTCATGTTCACGCCTCCCGAAAATGAATCCGTCTCCGGCCCATAACCGGCCCAAAAAGAGAGCGATATCATCGTCTCGCAGGGTAAAGATTTCGGATGGGACAAATTTTTCTGTGGCGGTACAACCGATGAGTCCGAGCTGCTGCGCCCAATAGAAAGCGCCTGAACGCTTTGGCTGTGTTTGTTTCTGTGCAAGATTTCCGAGAGTGGGTTGGTTTTGCGATGTACAACGAAATGCCCGCCCGGTGTTTGCTGCCACTTCCATTCGGACAGTATTCGGTCTTGTGTAGATGTGGGCGACGGTATTAGGGAATTTTTGGATAGCTTGGGCAAAGTCATCAATTTGTATGGGGTTGTTGTTGTAGAAATAAAGCGTGGTGGGGTGGCATGTATTGCCCTCTGCGATCAAGCCTGCAAGGGCGATAAGTTGGTGTTCTGCCCAAGAGTTCGATGTGTGCGTTGGTATACATCGGGGGGCAGCGATACGTGTTCCGACTTGCAAGTTTTCGAGCAGGGTCCAGCCTTGGAGGGTGCGAAAGGGATGGTTTGCTGTGGCGGTGATGGTTTTGCCCAAGGCCGTTTTGAGTTCAAACGTGGGTTGGATACCGTTGTCGATGACGTCAGAGACCGAGCGGGTGTGGATTTTCCAGTCGTTTCCGAGAGCATGAATTGAAAAGGGGCGTGGTGTGGCGTGGAGTTCGGCGAGGGTGGTGCGTTCGCCAGTCTGTGCGTCGAGGAGCTCGGTATCGCCAGCCAAGCAACGATTGAAACCATAGGCGGCGAACTTTTCGACCTTTCCGAAGAGGTCTTCGGCTTTTGCGGTGTCGAAGCCGTTTTTTTGGGCACCTTCGACAAAGCGGCTGCGTTGCTTTTCCATTTCGAGGGCGTCTTTTTTACCCATAGCGCGGCGCAAGAGGTCGGCTTCACCGAGGGAATAGCTGGCGAGTACGTTGGCGATTTGCATGACTTGTTCTTGGTAGATGCAGACGCCGTAGGTGCTACCGAGGACAGGTTGGAGGACATCGAAGATATAGTCGATCTTTTCTTGTCCGTGTTTTCGGAGGATGAAAGAGTCGGCCATACCGCTTTGGAGGGGTCCGGGTCGGTAGAGGGCGACGAGGGCGATGACGTCTTCAAAACAGGAGGGTCGGAGTCGGGTGATCAGTTGGCGCATTCCGGAGGATTCGAGTTGGAAGACGCCCAAGGTATCGGCGTGGCACAAAAGGTCGAATACAGCGGGGTCTTCGATGTTGATGGTTTCCATATCGACGGTGACGCCTCGGTTTTGTTTGATCAAGTCGAGGCAATTTTTGATCAGGGTAAGGTTCTTGAGTCCGAGGAAGTCGAACTTGATCAGGCCGACGCTTTCGACCCCTTTCATATCGAACTGCGTGACGACTTCGCCTTTTGCGCCTTTGTAGAGGGGGAGGTGTTCGACGAGAGGGCGTCCATCGGAGATGACGACGCCAGCGGCGTGGACGGAGGCGTGTCGGTTGAGACCTTCGAGTCGGCGGGCGATATCGAAAAGTTTGGCGAGGCGGGGATTTTCTTTGATTTCTTCGCGCAGACGGGGTTCTTGTTGGAGGGCGTCGTCAAGGGTGATATCGAGGACGTTGGGGATGAGTTTGGCGAGGCGGTTGGTTTCGTTGAAAGAGATGTCCATAGCGCGGCCAACGTCTTTTAAGACGGCCTTGGCTTTGAGTTTTCCGAAGGTGATGATCTGGGAGACGGCGGGTCCGCCCGGGACGGCGTATCGTTCACGGACGTATTGGATGACTTCGTCGCGTCGGGATTCACAGAAGTCGACGTCGATATCGGGCATGGAGATGCGTTCTGGGTTGAGGAAACGCTCGAAGAGCAGGCTGTGTTTGATCGGATCGATGTCGGTGATGCGGGTGCAAAAAGCGACGAGGGAGCCCGCAGCCGAGCCACGTCCCGGACCGACGGGGATATCGTGATCTTTGGCCCAGTTGATAAAGTCAGAGACGATCAAGAAGTAGTCGGCGAAGCCCATTTTTTGGATCATCAGGAGTTCGTATTCGAGGCGATCGAAGTATTCTTTGCGCAGATCGTCGTGTTTTTCGGGTGGGTTTTGGGCGAGAACGATCTGGAGTCGGGCCTCGAGTCCTTTGAGGCTATCGGCGCGCAAGGCGTCCATATTGGAGACGCCGTCGCCTTTGTCGAGTTTGGGGAAGTAGTAATCCTTGTTTTTGAGGTTGACATCGCACATCTCGGCGATCTTGAGGGTGTTTTCGCAGGCATCGGGCCATTCTTTGAAGAGTTCCCACATCTCGTCGGGGCTTTTGAGATAGAACTCTTGGACATCGTGTTTGAGGCGATTGGGATCGCTGATGGTTTTGCCTGTTTGGATGGCGAGGAGGGCGTCTTGGGCTTCGGCGTCTTCGCGGGCCATGTAGTGGACGTCGTTGGTGGCGACCAGTCCGAGTCCAAGCTCACGAGCGATCTGGACGAGCTTGGGATTGACGGCCATCTGTTCTGCGATGCCGTTCATTTGGAGTTCGATGTAATAGTAGCCGTTGAAGATCTGGGCGTATTCTTTGGCGGCGGCGAGGGCTTCTTCGTCGCGTCCTTTGAGCAGAAGTTGGCAGACTTCACCCGCGAGACAAGAAGAAGTGCCGATCAAGCCTTCGGCGTGTTGGCGGAGGATCTCTTTATCGATGCGAGGGCGGTAATGGAAGCCTTCAAAAAAGCCCGCAGTCACGAGCTTCGAGAGGTTGCGGTAGCCTGTGTTGTTTCGGGCGAGGATGAGTTGGTGGTAGTAGATGCGATCGGTGAATCGGCCTTTTTCTTTGCTAAGGCGGGACACAGGAGCCAGATAGGTTTCGCAGCCCACGATCGGTTTGATGCCCGCGCTGGTGGCCTTTTTGAAAAAGTCGATGGCACCGAACATATTGCCGTGATCGGTGATCGCGACAGCGTCCATGCCGAGGGATTGGATCTTGTTGAGTAGGCCGTATTCTTTTTTGGGATTTTTGAGATCGCCGATGAGTTGGGCGCCATCAAGCAAGCTGTAAGTGGTGTGAAGGTGCAGGTGGACAAATTTCTTTTTGATTTGTCCGATATCGCTGCATGTTTCGGTGATGATCGAAGCCATGAGATTCCTCGCAAAGTCAAGAAGGTGTTGGATCGGGGGTTTTAAGGGGATTAGGAACGAGAGGAGGTGGTGGGGCGGGCATAGAGGGCCCAAAGCCGATCGAACTCTTGTTGAAAAGCGCGGATCATCGAGGGATTGCGTGTGATGATCAGGTTTTCGTGGTTGTTGGTGCTTGCGGAGCGCGTCCAGTTGAAGCTGCCGTTGAGGAGGATGGATTGGTCGAGGATGGCGAATTTGTGGTGCATGTGATCGCTGTTTTGATCGACAGCGGTGGGGATTCCGGTTTGGTTGAGGTTGGTCACATCGGAGCCGAGGTCGGCGGCTTTGTCGTTGTCGGAGAGGATGCGGACGGAGAGGCCGTTTTGGTGGGCTTTTTCGAGGATGCGGGAGAGGCGGTCATCCGTGATGGTGTAGACGCAGACATCGAGGGTCTTTCGGGCGCTTTGGAGGACTTCAAGAAGGCGGGCGTAGGAACGTGCATCAGGGAAGAACAAGGCTTCGTCGGCGTCGGTGGTTTGGGTGGGGGACTGTTGGAGAAGGATCTTGGTGAGGGAGGCGATCCATTCGAGGGCAAGGCGCTCTTGGGGATGGCGGAGGGCTTGTTGTGCGCAAGCAAAGATCTCGTGGCGCAGGAGTTGGAGTTGTTCGGTGGAGGGTTGGGCGTCTTCAAGGAGTTGCTTGAAGACGGTGGCTTCGTTGCGGGAGAGTTGTTGATCGTCGAAACTTTGTTGGAGAAAGGTGCGGAATTGTTGGATATCCATCGTTGGGCCTCGGGGGTAGAAAGACTAGACAAAAAGACAGAGGGAGGATGCCGCGAGGCGAGGTTGAAGTCAATGATGCGAGGGGAGGCAACGGAAGCAAGGGTGAAAGCGAAGGATTATCTGAGGAAGAGGAAGTAGAGGAGGAGCATGAGGAAGATCCCCGAGAAGAGGCCGATGAGGACGAGGGCGGCGAGGTGGCGTTTTTTGATGCGTTGTGGGGGTGTTTGCTCGGGGAAGGGTGTGTGGGCTTGGGTGGTTTTGGCGTGTGGGGTTGGAGCGGTTGCGTGGGGAAGATTGCCGTTGGAAGCGCGTTGTTGTCGGATCTGAGCGACGATATCTTCGGGTCTGCGGAGGTCGACGCTGGTGCGTTCGTCGGGGACGTTGGGTTCAGCGTCAGGGAGGGCGTCTTGGGAGTTCCATTGGGGTGCGTTGGAGGGAGAGTAGGGTGTGGGTTTGCCCATAGGAGGGGGAGATCCCATGGGAGGAGGAGCGCCAGCGGGGGTTCCGGAGACGGGCCATCCGCCGATGACGGTGCGTTCGGACTCGAAGCTTTCGTGTTGAGCGCCTTCTTCGAGGGCGAGTTGGAGATCTTCAAAGAAAGCGCGAGCGTCGGGATAGCGGTCAGCGGGGCTTTTGGCGAGCGCTTTGTTGAGGATATCTTGGAGTTGGGGAGGGAAAAAGCGTTCGGGGCAGGATTCGGCGAGGGAAGGTGGCGGGTGGCGGAGGTGCTTTTCCATGACTTCGATGGGTCGTTTGGTACCCCAGAAAGGAGGTCTTCCCGTGAGGACTTCGTAGAGGATGGCTCCAGCGGCGTAGAGGTCGGCGCGGTGGTCGACGCGGGCGTCGATGATGATCTGTTCGGGGGCCATGTAGTGGGGAGTACCAACGACCATGCCGGCGGCGGTGAGTTTACGTTCGTTGGCGTCTTCAAGAAGAGCGATGCCGAAGTCGAAGACTTTGAGTTTGCGGTGGACGAGGGAGTCGTCTTGGTTGGGTAGGGAGTGGCCAGCGGAGACGAGCATCATATTTTCGGGTTTGAGGTCGCGGTGGACGATATCGCGGGTGTGCATGAAGTACATGGCGCTGGTGAGTTGGTTGAAGATGTGGAGGATCTCGTCAAAGGCGAGTGTTCCGCGTTTTTTTCGTTCGTCAAAGAGGGTGCTGCCTTCGAGCCATTCCATCGCCATGTAGGGGCCAAGGCCGCTGAGATGGCCGAAGTCGTGGATGGAGACGACGTTGTCGTGTTGTAGCCGAGCGAGGACGCGGGCTTCGCGTTCAAAGCGAGCTTTGGTTTCTTCGTCGGTGATGAGGTCAGCGCGCAAGACTTTGACGGCGAAGAGCTTTCCGAGGTCGGTGTGTCGGCCTTGGTAGACGGCACCTGCACCGCCAAAGCCGATGCGTTTTTCGAGGACGATCTTTCCGACGTATTTGCCGAGGAAGGGGTCGACGTCTTCGCCTTTGAGGGAGGAGCCGCAACGGCTACAGTAGGTGGCGGTGTTGTTGTTTTTGTGGCCACAATTTCGGCAAGTGGTGCTCTGATCCGTCACCGTCGTTCGTTCCTTTTCTTTGGTGGGCGCGGGCAAGACATCCGTGTGAGATCCCGAGCCATCGTGGGCCATTGATCGCCGATCTGGCAGGAAGATTCCTTGTATCACAAAGTATCGGCGCGCACCAAGTTTGTGTGCTTGGAGAGCGGAAGGCAAGAGAGGGATCAGGCTTGCGAAGGGTGAGAGGGGCCATTAGAATGCGCGCCGCAAAAGGCTGAACTTTGTTAGGGAGTATGCGTTTGCGTTGTCGAGACGCCCATGTGGGGCGTTTTGGAGGAGGCGTGGCTGTGGAGGCCACAAGAAAAGGCGGCGGCAGAACGGGCGTGCCGCGAGGGAGAAGAAGAGTGATGAGTGTTCGCGTGCGTTTTGCGCCGAGTCCTACGGGATATCTGCATGTGGGTGGTCTGCGGACCGCGTTGTACAATTATCTGTTTGCGCGCAAGCATGGGGGTACGTTTGTGTTGCGGGTGGAGGACACGGATCGCAAGCGCTTTGTGGAAGATGCGATGAAGCGGCTGATTGCGAGCATGCGTTGGGCAGGGATCGATTATGACGAGGGTCCGGGCAAAGAAGGCGAGGTGGGTCCGTACACCCAAAGCGAGCGACTGGCTCTGTATCGCGATGCAGCGGAGCAGTTGGTGAAGGCAGGGAAAGCGTATTATGCGTTCGATACGCCCGAAGAAGTCGAGGCGATGCGACAAATCCAAGAAGACCAACAATTGCCGCATACGTTTTATGATCGGGCTGCGATGAAGAACAGCCTTTCGTGTGATGCTGCCCAAGTACAGGCATGGATAGCCGAAGGTGTGCCGTATGTCGTTCGGTTGAAGGCTCCCGAGGATCCGAATAAGCAATACATCTTGCAGGATCTTGTGCATGGAGAAGTGGTGTTTGCGTCGGATAGTGTGGACGATCAGGTGTTGTTAAAAGCGGATGGTTTTCCGACGTATCACCTTGCGAATGTGGTGGATGATCACGCGATGAAGATCACGCACGTGATCCGAGGCGAAGAATGGTTGCCGAGCGCACCGAAGCACTTGTTGTTGTACGAGAGCTTTGGTTGGGAGCCGCCGAAGATGGCGCATCTTCCGCTGCTGTTGAACTCAGACGGGACCAAGATGAGCAAGCGTAAGACGATCGGGGCGTTTCAAGTCGATGTGATGGTCGAAGATTATCGAGACAAGGGCTACCTGCCCGAGGCGCTGATCAACTTTTTGTCGTTGTTGGGTTGGAATCCCGGGACAGGGCAGGAGCTATTTACGTTGGCGGGGCTGGTGGAGGCTTTTTCGTTGGAGCGAGCGCAAAAAGCGGGAGCGAGCTTTGATATCGAAAAGCTTCAATGGATGAATAAGCAGCACTTGAAGATGTTGGAATTGACGGATCTTGCGCAGCGATTGAAGCCAGCGGTGATCGCGTCGGGTATGCCGATGCCATCGGACGAGGCGTTGGCAGTGATCGCGGGGTTGATGCGCGAGCGAGTGACGTTTTTGGAAGAGATCCCGACGCAAGCGGATTATCTGTTTCGCGATCCGACGGTGTACGACGAGGGCGTGGTGAAAAAGCAGTGGAAGGGCGATGCTTTTGCGAAGATGGTGGCCCTGCAAAGCCAACTGTCGGGGCTTTCGGTGTGGGAGCGGGATGCGATCGATCAGGCGATCGTACAAGCCGCCGAAGGGATGGGGCTAAAGAAGGGAGCGTTTTTGGCGATTATGCGGCTTGCGGTGAGTGGTGCAGCGGGTGGCCCGGATCTTCTCGATATGATGGCGTTGTTGGGTCAGGAGACCTGTCTTCGCCGTGTTGCGCGTGCGTTGGAGGCGCTGCCGCCGATGGTTTGAGGGGCTGTATTGTTCGCTGGGGGAGGAATGTGCAAAGCGCGGGAGCAACGAGGCTTGTGCCGAGGGCTTGAGGGGACTGTGTTGTTCGCTGCGAGGGGCTAGAAACCTCTTTGCCCCCAGCATCGGTGCGTTGAATCTTTGAAGATAGCGCAAGAGATACCGTTACCTACCGCCACACGTTGGATGCCTGTTAAACCTTGGACTTGCAGGGCTGTTCGTGTGCTGTCCGGTTTACTGCCACCGAGCTGTCCGTCGTTGTTGTTCCCCCAACAAAAAGCTGTTCCGTCGTTGGAGGTTGCGCAGGTATGCGAGGTCCCAGCGCTGATCTGAATCCCGTTGCGAAACTCCTGTACAGGCAATGGGGTGGGTTCTTGGAAGCTCCAACCCGGGCGATCTCCCACGCCCAGATTGCCCGACAGATCAGAACCCCAACATTTGGCCGTACCGTCCTTTAAGATCGCGCAAGTCGAACTGTGCCCTGCCGAGATGTCTTGTGCCCCCGAGACTTCGATGACGAGGAGGGGATTGGGACTGGTGTTGCCAGCGGTGCCATTTCCAAGCTGACCGTTGTTGTTGTTCCCCCAACACTTGACGGTGCCGTCTTCCAAGCGGGCGCAGGTATGGGTTGAGCCAGCGGAGAGTTGTTTGATGCGGCTCAGGCCGAGGATCGGAGCGACCGCCCCAAACATGGGTGTACTGCCTGTTCCGAGTTGGCCGGCCATTCCCCATCCCCAACATACGCCTGTGCCGTCTTCTAAAAGGGCGCAGTTGTGTGCGTCTCCTGCGGTGATCTGGGTGGCGCGAGAAATGCCTTGAATCTTTTTGGGCGTGGTGGTGGTGCTGCCTGTGCCGAAGGCATCCAGTCCCCAACATCCGACGGAACCATCTTCAAAGAGAGCACACGAATGCTTCGATCCAACAGCCAATTGTTTTGCTTTTGTGAGTCCAACGACAGCTTGAGGGGGGTCCGTGGGCGATGTTGCGCTGTGCCCGAGTTGCCCAGCATCATTTTTTCCCCAACATTGGGCGGTTTGATCTTCTAAGAGTATGCACGAGTGACCCGCACCCAAGGCAAGATCCCGAACGGGCGCACAGCGGCCTTCTTTGCAATCCGAGAGACAAACCTTGCCACAAGCTCCGCAATTTTTCGGATCTGTTTGAACCGAGATGCAAACGTTGTTGCCGCAATCTTGTGTTCCTTGTGGGCATTGAAAGGCGCAAGAACCGTCGACACAAACATGATCGGATGGACAACCAACGCCGCAGGCTCCGCAGTGTTTTGGATCTTTTTGCAGTGATACGCAACTCGATCCGCAAACAGCCTGATCTTTCGGGCATTCTAGGACGCAGGCTCCTTGCTTGCAGACGTGATTGGATGGGCAGGTTTTGCCGCAAGCTCCGCAGTGTTTTGGATCTGTTTGCAACAATACGCAGCTCGATCCACAACGACCTTCTTCGGGTTTGCAATTGGCTGTAGAGGCGCAGGAGGGATCCTTGCAGACAGAGGGAGTCTGGCAGCCCAGCCAAAGAGGGAACAGCCATAGAGAAAACACAGGAAATCGAACCATTGGTGAACGGAACGGAGAGCGAGTTCGCATCGTGGACTCCTTACGGGGTTAGGGGGTTAGGGTTTGCGTGTTCGGAAGCATCGAAGATTCGCAAACCATTCGGGTTTTGTTCTATGTTGAATAGAAGATTTTTTCTTTTTATAATTTTCATTATAAAAGGTATATATTGCTCGACAAAGATCGAAAATAAGTAGAGACAATTTCTTTTTGATATGACGAACTGAGAACTTATCAAGTTTGATGCCATCATAGTTGATAAAAATATTTATAAGTAAAAACAGTATTTTATGTTATTTTTTATCAAATGGAGTTGTCGAGATTTGCGAGTGGGCGGTGTGATGGATAGGAGTGATGGATAAACGAGTTTCCAAAGACTGGTGTTTGCTTATCGAGGGGAGGCAAGTATGTTTAGGCGGTGAAGGGTTGGGTTCGTTGGTTTTGTGAGGGGGTGGAGGGGGAGGCACTACGTTGGAGGCTTTGGTTGCGGATTATTTTGCATGGATGGAGAGAGAGTGTTCGAGGCGTGCGGTGTTTGCGTTGTTGTCGTCTGTGGCGATCAAGATCAGGGTGTATTGTCCGGGCTTGTGGAGGGTGATCTTGCCTTGGACGGTCCAAACGGGATGGATGAGGGTGGGAGGGAGTCGGATGGTTTGGGGTCGGCCTGTTTGTAGGAGCTTGGGCGGGCCGGCCTCGTGACGGAGCTGGATATCGACACGGGCGCGCAACAGGCCGTTTTTGGGCTTCAATCCGCTGATCCGTACGCGGTAGGTGATCGTGCCGGGGGGGAGGGGACCACTTTGGAGATGCGGAAAGCCGGCATTGTTGAGGATATCAAAGTCGATCAAGGCGAGTTTGCGTTTGGCTTCTTCTTCGAGAGCGCGGATGCGTTGTTCGAGAGCGGGGCCACCGAATTGAAAGCGGGTGAGTTGGCCGTTTTGGAAAGCGAGAAGCAGGTGGAAGCGTGCATTTGCGTAAAAGAGGCGATAGAGGACGCCTTTTTTTCCGTTATCGTTTGTGGCTTTGGGGGAGCGTTCGTAGCGTTGGAGGGGTCCGAAGCTGCGCAGGAGTTGATGAAGGCGAGCGAAGTCGCGGATCGAGAAGTTGATGGGCATACCTCGGGTGATCTTTAGGAATGCAGCGTGATCGTTGTGTTGGAAAGAAGCGAGGAGCTTTTTGAAGGTCTGCTCGACCGTTGGGTCTGGTGGTGGGGATGCCCGTACAGAGGGAAGAAAGAGCAAGACAGCGAAATGAAGAAAGCCAAGAAGGCCGATAATACGGTATCTCGTGGGATTGTAAACAGAAAGTTGTTCCATGCGATCTTCTCCGAGGGTTGGATCGTGAGGGGGTGGTGAGGACGAAAGACCTGTGCAACGTGCCCTTGCATCGGACGTAGTGGATTTGACCGAGAGGGCCGTTGCGAGAACGAAGCAGATGTAGCACAAAAGCGGATCGAAGGAAAACGCGGTTCGAGTCGGACGGAGCCGTTCGGTTTGGGATAGGAGTTCCGCAGTTGCCAAAAAAAGCCGTGTATGCGAACGCCCAAGCGACAGAGTCGTTGTTTGGAAAACCATCGATCTTTTCGCCAACACGGGGTCAATGGAGCCGCGCCCTTAGCGCGGGGCGTGGGGTTCCAACCCCACAAAACCATTCAACTGCTTCACTTCGATACATAATCCCGATGGGAGTTTGTGATATGTGCGGATGGAGGAGCGAGCGATGTTTCAGATATCGTTGTTGATCTTTTTGGGGACGCAGACGTGGATGGAGGGGACGTTGCCGTTGCCAGCGCCGATGGAGCGGCGTTTGCGTCATGTGGAGGCAACGATACGAGAAGAGGCGTTGTTGCGGTTGCGGTGTCGTCGGAATGCACACGAGCAGGAGGCGTTGTGGAGGGGACTTGGGGATGCGTTGGCGTCTGTGCGTTGGCGTGCGTTGGCGGGACTGTTGTTGTGCGATGAAAAGCAGGCGATGGAGGCGATGGTTCGGGCGAGTCGAGACGAGGCGTATTTGATTCGGCTTGCGGTGGCGCGTCGAGCGGCGCGTGTGCGAGGGAGGGATAGTTTTTTGTTGTTGCGTTCTTTGTTGGAGGATCGGCATCCGGTGGTGTATGCGTATGCGCTGGTGGGCTTGGTGCAGCGGGGGTATGTGTTGGCGTTGCCGATGTTGCGGAGGAGACTGCGTCATTCGGATCAAGATGTTGCGCAAGAGGCGTTGTTGTTGGCGATCGAGCGGATGCGTGCGGAACGGGCGGTATCGGCGTTATGGGATGTGCTTCGGCATCGTGACGCGGGGTTGCGCGGGTTGGCGCTGCGGGTGTTGGTGTCTTTGTCGCTGTCGCGTCGGGATGTACGTCGAAAGGCGCTGCGTTGGTTGATGCGGGAGCAAGGGCGTTTGCGAGGAGATGCTCGTGGGGCGATGGTGGCGGCTCTAGCGATCTTGGGGGAGCCGAACGGCCTGCGAGCGTATCGTCTGTTGTTGAAAGAAGGGCCGCTTGGGCCTGCAAAGGCAGGCTTGGCATTTTTGGGTTCTATGGAGGAGCCGATCGCGGTCGAGATGTTGCGGGAAGCTGCAAAAACCGCGATGATGCCGTTGCGTTTGGAGGCTGAGACTTCGTGGCAGCGGATGCAAGTGGAGATGCAGCGGTGGCGTTCTGCGGAAGAGCGTTCTTTTTGAGGGGTGCATCTGGGGGCTTGTGTTTGCGCGGGCCTGTTTTTGTGGGTGGTGGAGATCTTGTGTTGGAGGGCGGGTACGCACAGAGTTTGAGCGTGTTGGAATAAAGAGAGTGGGGGGGAAGGTTGAAAGAAGTCGAGAATGCCGCGAGATGGCGAGGCGTTCATCCCCCAGCGCAAGGGAACCGAGTATGTTTGGTTTTTTGAAGCGTTCAAAGCAAAATGAATTTGAAGCGTTATCGATGCCTTACCTTGACGCGTTGTACAACGCGGCGGTGCGTTTGTGCCGCAGCGAAAGCGATGCGGAAGATCTTGTACAAGAGACGATGTTAAAAGCCTTCCGCTTTTTTCATCGTTTCGAGCAGGGGACGCATATCAAGGCTTGGCTGTTTAAGATCATGACAAACACGTTTATCAACCATTATCGCAAGCAACAGCGGGATCGCGAGGTGGTCGAAGATTGGGATTGGGATCAGATCGCCAAGCCCGATCCGAGCAGTCGGGACTTTGAGCAAAGGCTGTTTGCGCACGCGATCAGCGATCAAGTGATGGCGGCGCTCGAAGAGATCCCGTTGGACTTTCGGATGGTGGTGATGTTGGCGGATATCGAAGAGTTTGCTTACAAAGAGATCGCAGAGATCGTGGATTGCCCGATCGGAACGGTGATGAGCCGTCTGTATCGAGGGCGTCGGATGCTTCGTAAGCTGCTGCATGGATACGCTGTCGAACATGGCATTATCGATGCTTCGTGGTCGGCTGAACATGAGCCAGACGCCAAAGTCGCGGATATGGAATCGTTTCGGCGCGTGCGTGCGGAGAAGCAGAAAGTGGGGGGCGCGTGAGTGCAATCTTGAAGAATGCGACGGAGTTTCGGTCGATGACGAAGCAAGAAAAAGAACAAATTCTCCATGCTTATTTGGACAACGAGCTTGGGGCGCGAGAGCGCGTGGAGATGGAAGAAGCCTTGGATGCAGAGCCGACGTTGCGCGCAGAACTGCGTTTTTATCGAAAGATGCGCCAACAACTGCAAGAAGCTCCACGCAAACTGGCTTCACTCGCGTTGGCAGGGCGGATTCAGGCGCGTTTGGAGGGAGAGGTGCGAACAACCCGTTGGACGGGATTTTGGCAGGCAGGGATGGCCGCAGGGATGGCGTGTGCGATGACTGCTGTGATCTTCTTTTGGAGCCGCCAGTCCGATTCCCCGCATCTTTCGGTGGGTCCGAGTCTTGCGGGGAGCGATGCTCAAAAAGCGACGCCAACTCAAGCTGCGACCGAGCCTTTCGTTCAAGGTAGCACACCCGTCGCCGAAGGCTCGCGGCCCTCCGCGAACGAACAAAACCGTGATGCTCCGTCTGAGTCGATGTTTCCTGCCGAATCGACGCCAAACGACACGCGATTGTTGCGTTGCCCACGCAAGTACAAAGCATGGTTGCGACAGCGCGCTCAAGAACGCCAAAAAGCGCAACGCCTCCAAGCCTTGCGCCTGTTGCGGATGTACCACCCTTCTCTTGTTCAACCAAGAACAGTCGTTTCTGTCCCTTCCTACCGCTTGATCCATCCCCCAACGCGGCTTCCACTCCGACCCTTGTCGCGATCATCTCGTTCTACCCGTCCTTAGCTTCCTAAATGTGCTGCCCTGTGCGATAGAAAACTTGCGTTTCTTGTGCGTTTTTTGTAGGTTGGCGCAGGCTTGGGGAGTCGTTGTGCGTACGTGTGCGCTCGTGATCGCGAACACAAGGATTTTTCACGATTTTTTCACAATTCCTGCTCGTGGTTCTCGCCCAAGTCTGCAACAAAAAGATGATTTGTGCGCAAAGCACAGAGGTGTTTTGAGGTCGCAGGTTCCGACGGATCTGCGTGAATGGGAGGTTCGTGAGAGCTCGTTGGAGATCAGAACGTCCTTCAAAAAGCCGCAGAGTCGGAGAAAACTGCGCGTATGGGAGGCTTGGAGATGCGTCAGCAACAGCAACAGGGCGGAGGATGGACCCAAGTCAAAGGGGGGCCGATCCATATCCCGCAGCGGTATCGGCAAGAAACGCGAGGAACCCGCCCGCCTGCTCAGTTGGAAAATACACGGCGGCAGAGTTTTTTTCGCCAAGTGTTGCGTTTTGGTGTTTTTTTGGTGTTGGTGGGGTTTGTGACGGGCGGATGTAGCGGACTGTGGGTGTTTTCTCGCTATGCGACGGGCATTCCGTTGATTACGAGCTTGAGCCAATACAATCCCGAACTACCGACCTTTTTCTATGCCGAAGACGATCAGGTGGTGGGCGAAGTGGCCAACAAACGGCGTGTGTTGTTGCCGATCGAAAAGCTGCCCACCAAGCTGATCTACGCGCTCGTTGCAGCCGAAGATGACCGCTTCTTTCATCACGGCGGCGTCGATCCGTTGGGCGTTTTGCGAGCTGTGGTCAAAAACCTCAAGACAGGGCGGCTCAAAGCGGGTGGATCGACTCTTTCGCAACAAGTGGCGAAAAGCTTCTTATTGGAAAGCCTCGATCTGCGGATGCAAAAAGGTCTTTGTCGCAACGATGCGCAATGTGGTTGGCGAGAGCGCTGTCAAACCAAGTCAGGTTCGCCGTATGGGACGTGTGTGGCGCGCTCTTTCAAAAACTGCGCAAAGAAGATCACGCGGATCATCCAAGGCCGTCCGATGCAGATCTATCAAGGCTTTTCAACCACTTGCGATGCACACGAAGCCTGCAAAGTCCAATGCAGCGACCGCGAAACCAACAACAGCGGCCTGTGTCCGCGCTGGATCTGCACGCCCGTGGCGACGCAACCGACTTGTCAAAGCAACGCAACTTGCGGGTTTGGGCAGCGTTGCGAAGAGGGCGAGTGCAAGCCCCAATTTGCCGCACAAGTCGCGGATATCTTGGATCGTTTGCAACGGGCAGGAGCGGTCGTTAGCAAAGTTCGTGGTCCCCAAGAAGTCTTGCAAAAGCTCGAAGGCAGTTTATTTCGTGAACGCACCGAAAAAGATGAGCAAGTACGGATCTTTGCAGAAAGAGGCGCACAAGTCGAAACACGCTCGATCCAGTCTTTGCCGGGTGTTTTGTCGGTGTACCGTTTCGCCAAAAAGAGCCTTCGCCGAAAGATCCGCGAAGCGATCTTGGCGACACGTCTCGAACGAAAGTTCACGAAAAAAGAGATCTTGTGGTTGTATCTTAACGAAAACTACTTTGGCCACCATGCCTATGGTGTCCAAGCTGCCGCCCAAAACTACTTCGGCAAAAACGTATGGGATCTGAACCTTGCGGAGATCGCGATCCTAGCGGGGCTTCCGAATGCTCCGAGCAAGTTTGATCCCTATCGTTATCCCGAACGAGCGCGCCAACGGATGAAGTACGTTCTCAAGCGGATGTTTGAGATGGAGTTTATCACCAAAGCCGAACATGACGAGGCGTTGAACCTCAAGATCGAAACACGGTCGATCCCGGATCGTTTTCGTGTACAAACGCCCTATTTTACAGAAGAAGTACGCAAAGATATCTTGCGTCGTTATGGCAAGACCAAGCTGATGGAAGGTGGATTGCGGATCTTTACCACCATCGATCCAGAAAAACAGATGATCGCCCGTCGTGCGTTGCGTCGTGCGCTTGAATCGCTGGATATGCGCCAAGGATATCGCGGTCCTTTGGGCCATATCCCCCGCGCACATTGGGCGGATGCAAACAAACAAGCCGCAGGTTTTTATGGCAAAGAACCACTCAAAGCGGGCCGATTGTACGGTGGTTTGATCACGGGCATCGATCGGGGAGAACAAGTCGTGACGGTGCAGATCGGCGACCACAAGGCATCCTTGCCGCTGGCAGGGATGGCGTGGGCGCGCAAGCCCGGCTCTTCCTCGAATCCCAAGAATTACAAACGCACCCGCATCGGAGATCTGGTGAAGCGGGGAGATTGGGTGCTTGTGGAGGTTGTGAAAGATCGCAAGGCTCTCAAAACAGGCAACGCAGCGATCGATCGCAAGATCCCCGAAGAAGGCGTGTTGTTGCGTCTGCGTCAGCATCCAAAAGTCGAAGGCGCGTTGCTGTCGGTACAACCGCACTCTGGTTATGTGGACGTGATGGTGGGTGGGTATTCGTACGCTCGCAGCGAGTTTAATCGTGCGATGCACGCTTGCCGCCAGCCGGGTTCTTCCTTTAAGCCCTTGGTGTACGCTGTGGCGATGGAAGAAGGAGAACCGCAAAAGGTCAATGGCCGCGAAGAAGTCACGCCGATCACCCCGGGAACGATCTTGCTCGATACACCGCTGGTTCACGACTCGGGGACGGACCCTGCGGCGGCCCGCTACAAACCGAGCAATTATTCGGGCAAGTACGAGGGCGAAGTGATGTTGCGCAACGCCTTGATCCGATCGATGAACGTCCCATCCATCCGACTGATGCTAAAAGTTGGGATCGACAAGATCGTCGATTATGCCCAAAAGTTCGGCATTACCACACAACTTCGCAAAGAGCTTGGTTTGGCTCTTGGCCAATCTTGTGTCAAGCCGTGGGAACTGACCCAGTTTTACGCATCTGTCGCTCGCGAAGGGCGCAAACCGCGCTCAACGATGCTCAAGATGGTTTTGGATCGCGAGGATCGCGTGCTCGAAGACCACCGCTATTTTGATGATCCTTCGTTAAGTCCCGAATCCAAACTGAATCGCCTTGAAGCCGAGATCTTCCGCGAAGAAGAACAGATCCTAAGCAAAGAAACCGCTTATCTGATCACCAACCTGATGCGTCAAGTCGTTGCCCAAGGGACGGGCTTTAAGGTGCGCAAACTTGGAAAACCTGCTGCGGGCAAAACAGGTACCACCAACGATGCCTTCGATGTGTGGTTCACAGGGTTGACGCCGTTGCATGCCACCACCGTTTGGCTTGGTTTCGACAAGAACGAAAACCCCTTGGGGGTGTGGGAAACGGGTGGCGATACGGCTGCGCCTGCTTGGGCCGAGTATATGAAACAAGCGACGAAAGGCATCGAATGGGACGAATGGACAGCTCCACCGACGATCCGATGGGAGCGTGTCGATCCAAAAACAGGAAAACTCGCAAACGTCGATACACCCGGCGCGATCCGCATCCCCTTCCGAGAAGGCACACAACCCACCCAAGTGGTCGAAAAGCGTGGTCGCCTCAAGACGGGCGATGTGATGCGTGGCGATTGGTGAACTTTGGCGATCTGCGCAGGGGGCGGGTAGTTCGGGCTATTTGGGGAGTGGCTGTCAAGTTCTCAAACGGCAAAGTTGAGGCGTCCGGGGGATGTGTGGGGAAGGATACGAAAAAACGCGGGCATCACGCAGAGGATATCGAAAAGAAGAGTCCACGGAAAGCACGGAAAACACGGAAAGTACGGAAAGTACGGAAAGTACGGAAAGTACGGAAAGTACGGAAAGTACGGAAAGTACGGAAAGTACGGAAAGTACGGAAAGTACGGAAAGTACGGAAAGTACGGAA
>JAKLKB010000061.1 GCA_023150835.1 Myxococcota bacterium
CCGCTGTGGCTGCCCAATAATAGGGCGTCTACGTGTTCTCTTTTGTGTACGCACCACTCGGATATCGAACGTAGGGGCAGCCCGCTGTGGCTGCCCAATAGTCGGGCGTCTACGTGTTCTCTTTTGTGTACGCGCCACTCGGATATCGAACGTAGGGGCAGCCCGCTGTGGCTGCCCAATAATAGGGCGTCTACGTGTTCTCTTTTGTGTACGCACCACTCGGATATCGTATGAGTGGTTCGTTGGGAAGAAGCGGATGTTGCGGGGGTTCAGTGGGGGATTAGGCGGCTTGGCGGCTGGTGTGTTGGAAAGAAGGCGGTGTTGCGGTGGTTTGGGTTGGGAGGATGTTGTTGCGGCAGCGGATCAGCTTCCAATGTCCGAGGAAGTCGGTGTCGCGGATATCGATCACGTCAAGGCCGTTGTCTGCGACAAACTGGCTGAGTTCGACGTCGGGTGTAAAGCCGATCCATCCGGCAAAAGGACGAAGGATCGCTTCGACGCCGTTGATCACGCGATGAGAGGAGCGGAAGTGGTTGACGAGGATCAACTCGCCATCGGGTTTACAGACGCGGCGCATCTCGCTAATTAGACGCTCGGGGTGAGGAACCACCGAAGCAACATACATGGCGATCACTTTGTCGAAGCTTTGATCGGGAAAGTCCATCTGCTCTGCGTCCATCACGCGCAAAGACTCGACGTGATGGAGTTTTTGATCGGCGACACGTTTGTGTGCAACATCGAGCATCTCTGCCGAGATATCGATGCCGACGATCTGTACATCGTGCGGATACATCGGAAGCGAGATCCCTGTTCCAACGCCGACTTCTAAGATCCGCTCGTCTGTTGCGCAGTGCATGGCGCGGATCGCGGCCTTGCGTCCCGCGTCAAGGGCGGCTCCGAAGATCAAATCGTATACTTTTGCGTAGCGACGGTAGGTATCTTTCACGGTCTTGAGATTCATCAACAAAAACTCTCCATGCGAGGGTTGAGGGGCCGAGAGGACGAGCCTGACAAAAGCGAAGCCCCGCATCAGCAAGCCAAATGCCAGAAAAAGGGTACCTCATCCGAATGGTCGAAGAATGGGACTCTTTTGGTTTCAGAGGCTTGACTTGTCGTATGTCTCGCACGTACGATGCCGATTCGTTTTGTGCCGAGGCGCGGCAAAAAGGTTGCCCAAAAGCAGCCCGAGCGGACGTCTCGCGGTGTAGGCATCTGCGTGCATGGAAGCATGTTGAAGAAGTTTTTTGAGTTGGAAGAAGCGAAAGCGTTTTGTGCCATTTGGTGACAGGCAAGGAGGGATCGATGAGGTTGCGTTTTCAACGTTTTTTTTGGGTTGTGATGCTCTTGTTCGGAGGGGGGCTGGTGGCCTGTACCTGCGATGGTACGGGGGTGGGCACCTTTCCTGAGATCGAGTTGATCCCCAACAACATCATTTTTCAAGCGATCCCTGTCGGAAAAGAGACGATCAGGCAAGCGCTGATCCGCAACAAAGGCCAAGTGGCCCTGACCGTTCGTGAGATATCTGTCCTCAACGAGGCGGGTGGAAAGGCCTTTTCGATCCCTGAAGGCAAACTGCCCACACTACCTTTGCGGATCGAACCCAACGAAACTGCGACGCTTTCGATCCGCTATGCCCCCCAATCTTCGGGTGTTGCGCGTGGGAACGTGCGCATCCTCAGCGATGCAAAAAACGTCGATAACGACGGATACAACAAGATTACGCTGGCCTCCAGTTTGGTCTCGGCGGATATCCTCGCCACCCCCAACCCGCTGGACTTTGGGGATGTTCCGCCCGGCGATACCAAGATCCTCAGCACGATCCTTTCCAACAAAGGGCAAGCGGATCTGACCATCTCGGAGCTTTCTTTTGTCAGCAACGCTTCGCAAGAACTCGCGATCGTCACGCAGATCCAGTTCCCCTTGAAGATAGAGCCCGGAAAAGACTTTGACTTGCAGATCAGCTATTCTCCAAAAGGCCCGCGTATCGACGAGATCCTGATCGTCAAAAACGATACAAGCCGACCCAACTACGAGATCCGCATCGTCGGACAACGTGCAGCCCCCAAGATCCAAGTCGATCCGGCACTCTTGACTTTTACGAACTTGCTCGGAACCAAAGACACCAAGACCTTTTTGATCCGCAACGTCGGAGGGCAAGATCTGGAGATCTCGGGCCTTGCTTTGGCCGCAGGAAGCAGCCAAGACTTTTCCCTGAAAAATCCGCCCACAACGCCGTTTTCATTGAAGGCCAAAGAAGAGATCAAAGTCGAGGTCCAATACCACTCCCAAGATATCCAAGACGACCAAGGCGCAGTTGAGATTAAAAGCAATGACCCCGATAGTCCGACCGTTCGCGTTTCCCTTCAAGCCGTCGCCAAAGGTTGCGATCTGAAAGCTACACCCGACAAATTGTCTTTCACACGACCTTCCAATCTGACGGTGACCATCAGCAACGTCGGCAACGAGCCTTGCAACTACAAAAGCGCAAGCTTTTCGCCTACCACCAGCAAAGAGTTTTCTTTCTTTTTGCCTCCCCCCGCTGCACAAGCCCTTGCTCCGGGAAAAGTCTTTCAGATCGTGGTGCGCTTTTCGCCCTCCGATAACGTCGATGACAAGGGCGCTTTGTTGATCGAGTCGGATGATCCCGATGCTCCCAGCCTCGAAGTGCCGCTTGAATCAAAAGTCCCCACAGGTAGCGAGTGCGAGCTTTCGATCTCCCCCACCACCATCCAATACGGATTCGTCGGCCTTGGCCGCGCACAAACCCGCCAAGTCTTGCTTGAAAACAAAGGCTGGGGAGAGTGTCTTGTTTCGCAAGCCAACTTGGTCGTGAATCCCTCACAGGTCTTTTCGCTTGGGACTGCCTTCAATCCGCAAGGTGAAAAGATCCCCGCAGGCCAGTTCTTCCGCATCGATGTGGTTTTTACGCCCAAATCAGGCACTTCTTTCCAAGGCGAGCTGGAGATATCCTCGAACGATGGGGCGAATCCCAAATCCAAAGTCAACTTGATCGGAACTACGGGACAATTGTGCATCGAAGCGCTCCCCGATCCGCTCGACTTTGGCACCATCCAACAACAATGCTCCTCGCTCAAACAAACACTCGAAGTTTACAATATCTGTAGCCAAGCCGTCCAATTGACGGGCATTAAGTTCGGCGCAGGAACCAACCAACCCAACCAAGAATTCTTTATTCGCTCAGCCCCTAATATGCCGCAATCTCTGCCTTTTGGACAGTCGATCCAACTTCAATTGACCTACGCTCCCCGCAATCTCGGTCCCGACACAGGAACCTTGGAGATCGCCAACTCCACACCCGCCCAATCTCCAATCATCGTTTCTTTGGTCGGAAAAGGCGTCGACTCCAACGAACAGACCGACACCTTCCAACAACTCAACAAGCCCGAGATCGATCTTCTGCTAGTGATCGATGACTCTTGCTCGATGTCGGACAAGCAGAGCAACCTTGCCAACAACCTCAACACCTTTATGTAATGGGCCTCGACACTCCAAGCCGACTATCATCTTGGCGTGATCACCACAGATACGAAAGCCGCGACGGCAGGCTGTTTGCGTGGGACGCCCAAGTTTGTGACGCCCGCAACACCCAACGCGATCACCGCCTTCCAAAACAACGTGCGCGTCGGAACAACGGGACACTACGACGAGATGGGATTGGAAGCGTCTTGGATGTTCTTTCAATCCAACAAGCTTTCGGGATGCAACCAAGGCTTTTATCGCAAAGATGCGGCTCTTTCGTTGATTTACATCTCTGATGAAAAAGACTTTTCTCCGCAGCCCGTGAACTTTTATATCAACTTCTTTAAAAATCTCAAAGGCATACGCGACGCCAGCAAGATCCGCGCTTCGGCGATCGTCGGTGAACCCGGAAAAACTTGTCTTGCGGTCGTGTCGACGGATGCGCGTTATTGGGAAACAGCCCGTCAATTGGGTGGTTTGCAGATATCCTTGTGCAATAGCGCTTGGGGAGCGGAGTTGACGAAACTGGGGAGCTTGACGTTTGGTTACCGCAGTCAATTCTTCTTGTCGCGGCCCGCAAATCCCGCCACGATCAAGGTGGAGGTAGACGGTAAACCCGTTGCGCAAAACGCCTCCTCGGGATGGACGTATGATGCGGCTTCCAACAGCATCATCTTCGCCGCAAGCGCCATCCCACAAGCCGGGCAGACCATCAAGGTGACTTACCAAGCTTTGTGCCTCCCTCCTTGACCTCCTTTGTTCTCTTTCTTCGGCGCTCCTATCCTCCCCATCCATCGGCGGCATCGGCTCTTTGAGCTTCTTTCTTTTTTCATCCACCCACCATCGCGAGAAGATGTCTATGCGTACCTTTTGGTGTGCCTTTCTGTTTAGTCTGTTTCTGTTTTTTCCGACACCTGCGAACGCACGCTCGGACACCAATGCAACGCCCAAGTGTTTAAAGGGCGTGTTGTTGTCTTCTGCCCCTGTGATGGAGAGGATGGGGCCGTTGTTTCGGAGTGCAGCGCAACACAATCAGGCAGCTTTTCTCTTCGAGACCAACGCTGCGATGGATGGGGCGTTGTGCGGTTTTTTCGAGGGAGGGGCGTGCGTTCCGACCAAAGCTTCTACGTCAAAGAGCCGAGAGCGCGAAAGGCCCAAGGGAACGCCGCCATCAGAGTGGCAGTTGTTGTTGTTTATGGCGCTTTCTGGTGCAATTGTCTCGGTGGTATCGAGTTTTGCAATTCAGTCCTTGTTTGAGTTTCTGTTGATCACGCCGTCAAACAACACTGCTGAAAGCCGCATCAATGCAAGCTTTGCGTACACAGCAGCCAACGTCGCGTTGATCCCTTGGGTGGTGGCGGGTACGCTGTTCGGGTTGAGCCGCTTGAGCAACAACTATGATTCGAACTTTTGGTGGATGTTGTTGGGGGCTTATGCTGGACAGGTGCTTTCGGCAGGGATCGGTTTGATGACCACGTTGTTGGGGAGCGGAACCCAGCGGTTTGCGGTGGCTCGGATCGTGACGTTGATCGCGGATGGCTTGTTGGCGGCGACAGGAGCGATGTTGGCGTATTTGTTCACGCGAAAGGCTTACGAAGAAGTCGAACACATGGGGGCTTTGTTTCACCTTCGTGAGGGTCGTGTGCGGATGGGTATCCCGTTGCCGTTGATTTATCGCGATGCTTACGAGCAACGTATCTCGATGACGTTTCTAGCAGGACGCTTTTGAGGGGCGACGCGAGAAAAATGCTGGAAAATAACGAAACAGCGCGGATCATCTGAGGGACTCCTTTGAGGAGCGATGAGAGAAAAATACGCTGTTGACAGAGCCGAAAGGGGCGTGTATCTACATCCAACACATGGAAGGTTGGCCGAGTGGTTTAAGGCGCTGGTCTTGAAAACCAGTGAGCCCGCAAGGGCCCGGGGGTTCGAATCCCTCACCTTCCGTCTTTCTGGCAGGATTACGTATTTGGGTGATTTTTGTGGGGCATTGCCCCACGCCCCACAAGGGACTGTGGCCCCTTGACCCCATATCGGCGAAGAGAGCGCAGGTTTTTTAACCCAACGGCTCTGTCGCTTGAAACACCGCGAACACGGCTTTTTTTGACCACTGCGTAACTCCTATCCGTACCACACTCGCCCTACAACACAGGCGATATCCTCGACGGATATCGCCTGTTTGCGTTGATGGAAGCCATCAGGTTTTTGCATCTGGATTGTTTGAGATGTTTTCTTCGGTGGGATGGCCGTCTTGCGTCGAATGGGTCGAAAAGCCATCGGGCTGGAGGACAAAGTCGTTATCAAATCGCCAAGGTCCGAAGCGTGTGGGGGCATCAAGAGCTTCTTGGAGGATGGAGAGGTAGATCTCGCGGGGCCATTCAAGGGCACCAAACCGATCGAGGTGGTCGGTGTAAACTTGGCAATCGATGAGGGGGATCTTCCAGCGCAAGAGTTGTTGGACGATGGCGACAAAGGCGATCTTGGAGGCATCAGGTGCGAGGGCAAACATCGATTCGCCGAAAAAGGCCGCTCCCAGCGAGACTCCGTAAAGGCCCCCCACAAGGCGATCTTCTTGCCATGCTTCGATGCTGTGGGCGATACCGCGCTCGTGAAGCTGAACATAGGCTTGTTTCATCTCGTGTGTGATCCATGTTCCGTCTTGGCCGGGGCGTGGGACATGAGAGCAGGCTTCGATAACTTGGGCAAAAGCGGTGTCGATGCGCAGAGTGTAAGCGTGTTTGTGCAAGTGCTTTCGCAGGCTGCGATTGATCAGCAGATCGGGACCCCACAACACAAAGCGCGGATCAGGCGAATACCAGAGGATCGGCTGGCCTTTGCTGTACCACGGAAAGATCCCGCTACGGTAGCCGAGTTCGAGACGCTCGGGGCGTAGATCACCTCCGACCGCGATGGGGCCAAAGCGAGGTGCGTTGAGTGGATCGGGGAACACAAGGTTTCTATCGAGTCGATAGATCGGCATGGTGGGGATATCCTGTTTTTTGCAGCGCGCCTCTGAGCATGGTAGGGATACAAGAAGGTTTGCCGTGCGCCTGCGAGCGATGTTGACAGCGTGACAAAGGAAACCGCTTGATGTCAAGTCAGATCACTCTTTCTTTCTTGCTACAAGGAAAAAAACGCTTGGTTGCGGATCTTTCGCAACCCATCGAGATCGGGATCTCCTTGGATTTTGATGGGGAACAACCGCAAGCTTTTTTTCTTCCTCGGGCCGAATCGACGGCCTTTTGTGCGGGTTCTTTTGTGGGAGACACGCGGCAAGGGGGCAGCGTCAACTGTTTTTCTTTGCGCCTGACGCCCCACGGAAACGGTACACACACCGAATGCGTCGGGCATATCGTCGAAGAGCGCGTATGGATCCACTCTCTTTTGCGTCTGAGCTTTTTTCCTGCGTATCTCTTGCGTGTGCCGTTGGAGTCTTTGGCGGCGAGTGGTGAAACCTACGCAGCACCGCACGATCCGCAAGATCGGGTGATCTCTTCTCGTGCGCTCCAACTTGCTTGGGATGCGCTCGGTGAGGCCGAGGATATCTCGGCTGCATGGGTCTTGCAAACCTGCGGATATTCCGATGCTATCGAAGCGCACCGCCGCGTGTACAGCGGTCAGGTCCCTCCCTACCTGACCGATCAAGCGATCGCGTGGTTGTTGCAACGCGATCCCTTGCACTTGTTGGTCGATATCCCTTCGATCGATCGGGAAGAAGACGCAGGGATCTTGCCAAACCACCACCGTTTTTGGGGGCTGCCGCTCGGACAGCGAACACTTCAGGGGCCACCCTCACCGCGAACCATCACGGAGATGATCAGCGTTCAAGGACAGATCCCAGAAGGTTTGTACGGGCTAGAGATCCAGATCCCTGCTTTTTTGCAGGACGCCGCTCCTTCGCGCCCGCGCTTGTATCCGTTGTCTCGGATCTAGGTGGTGCCGCCTTCCGTAAAAAAATCCACTGTGGACAAAAAAACCCCGTGTTCGCAGGCGCTCAAGCGAGAGTGTCGTTTGTGTGAAAAACGATCGTTCTGTTCGCCAAAACAGGGTCCATAGAGCCGCGCTCCCTTGTCGCGTATGGGGTGAAACCCCGCAAATGAAGATGATCTGCGGAGATCAAACAGAGAAAGGACGACGAGATGTTGTACAATTTTGGTTATGTATTAGAGGGGAAGTTGGCGGGTTGTGGGTATCCCGGGAGGGGAGGGGATCTGCGAGCGGATCTGCGAGAAGCCAAGCATCGGGGGATATCTGCGGTGGTGACGTTGACGGAATCCCCCTTAGATGCGGAGATATTGGAAAGCGAAGGGATGGTGTTTTTGCATATCCCAGTGGAGGATTATGAGCCGCCGTCGCTTGGGCAGATTCAGGAATTTGTGGACTTTGTACGCGGTCATCTTGCCCATTCATCGGGGGCGGTGATGGTGCATTGTATGATGGGTCGTGGTCGAACGGGGACGATGTTGGCGTGTTTTTTGGTGGCGGAGGGTTGGTCGGCGGAGTCGGCGGTTCGTCGTGTTCGCCAGTCGAGGCCGGCAAGCATCGAATCACTCGCCCAAGAAGAGATGATCGTGATCTGGGAACGTCACTTGTTGATGGACAAGTGAGCGGTTGGATGGGGTCGGGACGAGAGGAGCTTGCGCTAGGTCTTGTTTTTTTGATCTGTTATTTGATATCGCCAAGGCCGCCGTGACGGAGGGAGGAGAGTAGCTGGTTGATCTGGTGGCGTTCTTGTTCGATGGTATGCTCGGAAAGAAGGAGCGTTGCGCGTGCGACTTGGAACATGGCTCCTGCGAGTTGGCAGTCCATCTGGCGGACGGGCTTGATCGAACGGATGTTGTCGAGATGTTCACGGACAAGCTGGCCGCCCATCGATTTTTTGCTGAAGTGGATCGACGTTCCGCCGACTTCCATCTGCGCTTCCATGTTGGTGAGTTTTCCCGCAGCGTTGAGCCACACCCATTCGAGCGGTGGTTCCCAACCGGGCCGATGGTAGGTCACGATCGTGCGCTTTTCGTCCGAAGACAGAGCCATCTTTCCACCGCCTTCGCCTTCGACTTCGAGTAGGTACAGGGTGCGTTCTTCGTTGGCGTAGGCTTTAGAAGTAGGGATGCCGTGGAAAGGGATCTCGCGCAAGCCAAATTCTTCGACGCTGACGGAGAGTTTGGCGTTTGGATCGAGATACAGCGCAAGCTCTTTTTCCAGTTGTGCTTTTTGGCGCAGACCGACGAGGTTTTCGACGACTTCACCGCGCACAAACAGCTTCATGTTGGGGATGCTCATGATCCGAAAACGATCTGCAAGGCCCGGGTTTTCTTCGGTATTGACTTTGGCCACCTTGATCACGTCTTGTTCTTTTGCGAACTGATCGAGAACGGGGATCATCATCTTACAGGGGCGACACCATTCTGCCCAAAAGTCCACCAAAACACGGTCGTTTTCTTGTAAGAATGTATCGAAGTTTTTTTCGGTTAAACTGATCACTTGTCCCATGACTTTGCTCCTTTTTGAGGTTCTGTTTGTTTGTTGTATTGGCTTGGGTACTCGTCGTGTGTAGAGATCCCAGATCACGATCGGTTGCAAAAAGATCTTGTGCGGTGTGTTTTTGCGTGGGACTTTGTTGGCGTGGAAAGGGAGAGCAGAGCGATGCGTGTGATCATCACAACATGGGGAACCTTGGGGGATGTGGATCCGATGGCGGCGATCGGGAGTGCGTTGCAGGCGCGTGGGGCAGAGGTGGTGGTGTACACCAATCCGCATTTTGTGGAGAGAGTGGAGCAGAAAGGTCTTGAAGCGCGGGGATTTGGTGCGTCGTGGTCTCCTGATGTGTTTGCGCAAGGAACCCATTTGTCGCATCCGCATCTTGGGCCGTTGCGGGTATGGAATGAACTTTATGCGCCGCGATTTTTGCCGCTGTATCGGGAGATTGAGGCAGAATTAAAAAGAACACGTGTGGACTTGGTGTTGAACCATCTGTGGTGTTTTGGGGGTCATTTTGCGGGGCAAGCAGCAGGGGTGGCAACGGGCTTCGTTTCGTTGGCTCCGATAAGCTGGTTTTCGTCGGAGAATCCGGGATATCTGGGGCCGCAACGTGCGCCGTACTGGCTTCGCCGTTGGTCGCTCAAGGGGCCGATGCGTTGGGTGGGACGGGTCTTTTTTGGCAGGTCGTTGCAATCGGCGTTTCGGGAAGTGGGGCTTTCTCTTTCGCGGGATGCGTTTTTTTCGTCGGTTGCGTCGTGTGCGTGCAATGTCGGGTTGTGGTCGCCTGCGTGGCGGGCGGATGCTGCGGATGATCCTCCGAACGCTTGGACCTATGGGTTTCCGCGAGGAAGTGGCTTGCTTGCGCCGCTTGGGCCTGAGATCGAGTCTTTCTTGGCGCAAGGGGAAGCGCCTGTCGTGATGGGGCTAGGGTCGGCCTTGCCGATGCTTGCGCCTGATCTGTACCGAGAAGTTTGGCAAGCGTGCAGTCGCCTCGGCCAGCGGGCGATCTTGGTGGGCGGCCCTGCGGATCTGGTTGGATCGAACGAACGTGAATTGTTGGTGGTTCCGTACGCGCCCTATCGTTCGCTGTTTGCGCGTGCGAAGGTTTTGATCCATCACGGCGGGATCAACTCACTTGCGGAGTCGCTCGAAACGGGCCTGCCATCCGTGATCATCCCTTTTGCGAACGATCAATTCGACAATGCCTATCGCACCGAAGACCTCGGGGCAGCGGTGGTTCTGCCTCGCCCCAAAGCCAATGCCAAACGCATCCACCAAGCGCTATCACGCGCTATGGCAGATCGGGACTTACAGGCCAAGGCTTATGCTTTGGGAGAGGCGATCCGAGCGCAACCTTGTGGCATCGAGCGTGTCGCGGAGGCGATCATGGCGAAGACATGGCGGTGAGAAGAACCATCGTAGAAGAAGACTTATACGAAATCCGCCCGTTATATGATCGTAAAAAGGTAGGGTCAGCCCCCCGTAGCTGCCCTATTACAGGGCGTCTACGCACTATCTTTTGTGTATAAATCACTCGGATATTGTCTTGCCTACGATGCGAGCGAAAAGAAGCGCTGTGTTTCATGCCAGATGCGAGGCATACTGGCGATCAGGCCGTGATCATCGTCGACTTCGATCAGTTGGACGTGGGGGTGTTGTGCTGCGTAGAGGCGTGAGGACTCGATGGGGACGACCGCATCACGTGTTCCGTGGATGATCAGCGTGGGGCAAGGTACGACGGGGAAATTGGGATAGCGTGAGCTATCTTCGATAAACCCCCAATGAACGGGGGTTTGGACGCCATCGGCATCGGGAAGCATCAGGTAGCCGTCGTGTTGCCAACGCGCCATCTTGTCGGCTCCGTGCATCTTGGGCCAACGCGAGACCAGATCAAAGCCCGGGCAGAGTAAGACCAAGCGTGCGACTCGTTCGGGAAAACAACTGGACCAGTAGGCGGAGAGATAGCCCCCCATGCTTGAGCCGATCAAGCACCAACGTTGGGCATCTGTCCGAGACCCCGCATCCATCTGATCGAGGCGCGCAAGCGCCCCTGTATAGGTGAGTTTGGCAAACGAGGGGTTGTTGATATCGGGGCGCGATAGCGTATGCCCCAAGGCTGCGAAAGATTCGCCAAGCATCTCGCCTTTTCGAGCTTTTGGACCCGAGGCGAAGCCGTGTATGTAGGCGTATACAAAGTCATGGCTCATTGGAAAGCAAAGTCCTTTCGTTTCTGGGATTGCCTTTTGTCTCTTGCACAGGCTATCCTTGGCGGCGCGTAGGCGCAAGACAAAACAGAAGGAGGTGCGATGATGAAGCGAAAGCGAGTGTTGATCTTGGGGGCGGCAGGGCGGGACTTTCATAACTTTCATCTGATGTATCGAGAAGAGGCTTCGGTCGAGGTGGTGGGGTTTACGGCGACACAGATCCCCAAGATCGCGGGACGCCGTTATCCGACGGAGCTTGCGGGGCCGCTGTATCCCGAAGGGATCGCGATTTATGAAGAGCGAGATCTGGAGCGTTTGGTGCGGGAGTATGGTGTGGAAGAGGTGGTGCTTTCGTACTCGGATCTTTCGCATGAAGCGGTGATGCACCTTGCGAGTCGGTCGATCGCTGCGGGAGCATCGTTTTTTTTGCCGGGGGCGGAACAGACGATGTTGCGCTCAAGCAAGCCTGTGATCGGGGTTTTGGCGACGCGAACAGGTTGCGGAAAAAGCCAAGTGTCGCGTTATCTTGGGCGGGCGCTGAAAGCTGCGGGGAAAACGCCTGTGGTGGTGCGCCATCCGATGCCGTATGGCGACGATCTGCGCAAGCAGCGTTTGGAGCGGTTTGCGACGTACGAGGACTTTGCGCGCTATGAATGTACCATCGAAGAACGCGAAGAGTACGAAGCGCATGTTCAAGCAGGGATCGTCGTGTACGCGGGCGTGGATTACGAAGCGATCTTGCGCGAGGCCGAACAAGAGGCCGATATCGTCTTGTGGGATGGTGGGAACAATGATCTGCCGTTCTTTCGGCCCGATCTGTGGATTACGGTGGCGGATCCGCTGCGTGCAGGTCATGAGTTGCGTTATCATCCCGGGGAAGCCAACCTAAGGCGAGCGGATATCGTGTTGGTCAACAAAGCGAATGCTGCCGAAGATTGGGCGTTGAAGACGCTTTTGCAAAATATCCATGCGGCGAATCCAACGGCGCGCTGTGTGGTGGCGGATAGTGTGTTGCGTGTGGAAGATCCGTCGATTGTGGCGGGAAAGCGAGTTCTTTGTATCGATGACGGACCGACGCTGACGCATGGTGAGATGGCGTTTGGAGCGGGGCAGCGAGCGGCGGAGCAGTTTGGTGCGCGTGAAGTGGTTGATCCACGGCCTTTTGCGGTGGGAAGTCTGCGCGATACCTTGCAGAAATACCCGCATATCGGGCGATTGTTGCCTGCGATGGGCTATTTTGCGGAACAGATCGCGGATCTCGAAGCTTCGATCCGAGCGGTGGATTGTGATGCGGTGCTGATCGCCACTCCCGTCGATCTGGGGCGTTTGGTGCAGATCGAACAACCGTACACGCGGGTGCATTACACCTTGGAAGATCGGGTGGGAGAACGCTCGTTGTGGCAAGAAGTGCGCGAAGCATTGGGGCTTTGAGGTCGATGATCTACCCCTCTACATGGAGGGGCTTTTGTGCGGAATCTTTGGTGGTATCGCGCTGAGGCGAGAAGGGAAAAGCGGGCGATGAATACAGGATGTCCAGATGCGTTGTGGGTGCGTGTGCGTGCGGGAAAGCCGGTATGTTGGATCGGCGCAGGCGTAGTGCGTTGCCTGCCTCCTGAGTGGAAAGTGTTGCGGTTGAACTGTGGTGTTGCGTGGTCGATGGGAGGCCCGTTGCATCGGGCATATCAGCAGATGCGCGCTTGGCTTGGCGAGCAAGTGGCCTTGTATCCGACAGAAGAAGACTCTGTGCGAGTTTCTTTGTTGGAGGAGATGCCTTTGCAGATGTTGGAGCCGTTGTTGATCAAGTCGAGCCAACAGCTTGCGGAGCGTTTTGCGGGGCGGATGTTGATCTGGTTTGATGCGGTCGAACGGGCCGATCAAGGTGTGTTGTCGGCGCTGCGTCGGATGTTGCTGGCGAAAGATCCGTTGGCTTTGCCGTGGGTGTTAAGCTTTCACGAAGAACCTCAAGCCGAAGTGGCAGGTTTCTTGGCGCAAGTGAGCGAGCGTTGGGGAGAAGAAGTACGCATCGAAGGGCAGGGCGAAGGATACGTCTCTCCCGAGCGCTTTGGGTGGGAGCAGCTACCTGCACCGATCTTGCGGGTGCTGCGTGCGGGCGCTTTGGTGGGCAGCAGCTTTGAGGTCGATGCTGCGGGTTATTTGGTCGGGAAAAGCAATCAAGATGTGTTGATGTCGCTGCAAGAGGCCGTCGATCTAGGTGCTCCGTTGGTCGATTATGGCGATGGGCATCTTTTTTTGCCGCCCAAAGCCGTCGAGCGATTGCTTGGGTCGATGTTGCCCTCGCTACGGGCGCTTTGGCATGAAAAGTTGACGGTCTGGTTGGCGGGGGATCTCGTCCAAACCACAAAGACCCCTCCAAAAGCGGACCTCTCCTCCGTGGCTTCCGCATCGTTTGAATCCCCCGCACCTCACAGCACGCACGAGGGCGCGTTGCCCGAGACCACCGAAACCAATCTGGTTCCTTTTTCTTTGGAGCGCCAACAGGCCGAAGAGGCTCAAAGAGAAGGCGCACGCATTGTGGTGAAACGTTCGGAAGATTCGCCGATATCGTCTTCTCAAGACCACAAACGGAAGATCCACCGCGAACAAGAAAGAGTCGTTTCTTCCCCATCGAACGGCTCTCAAGACACGTTCGATCCATCGTTGAGCGACGAAGAACGTGCGGGGCTATTTGCTTCATTGTTTGATTCTGTCGAGACCGACGAGATCAAAGAGGCCGCTAGAGCAGCAGCAAAAACACCGCTCCCCTCGCACGAAAAACAAACCGAGCCACAAACCGAACCACACCATCGGCGACACACACATTCGCCGATTCGTTCGGTCCATTCGATGCCTTCGGCGTGGTCTCCTGCGCGTCCAAAGAATGTGTTGGGTGGCAGCGGTCTTGAAACGCGAAAGTTCCCGCACCTTCGACCTGTGGATGTACCCAAGTTAAAGCCCACGATGCCGAAAGATCGGGTGCGGATGGCCGAGCATCTTCGCGAAGCAGGTCATTTGACCGAAGCTGCCGAACAATACGTGGATGCTTCGCGAGAGGCGATGAAGGCGGGAGAGAGCCAACGTGCGTTGTTGTTGATCCAGCAAGCGATCACGCTGTTGGAGGAGATGCCTGAGTCTCCCGTCCGATCGCTGTTGGAAGCGCGGGCTTTGTTGGAGTTGGGCCGCTTGCAATGGTTGGGGACTTTTCCCGAGGCGACTTTTTCGCTGCAACAAGCGTTAGCTTCGATGGATGCGGCAGAAGCAGCGTTACCGTTTGATGCGCCTCCTGAGATGGTCGGAGAGATCGCTTCGTTGAAAGCGGGTGTGAGTTGTGATCTTGGAGAGGCCAAGGTGTTGGAGCGTTCGTTGCGTGAGTTGACGCAGATCAGCCGCCAGTTGCTTGCGGAAGGGCAGCCGCTTCAAGCGGCGCGCCTGCTCAACGAGCAAGCCGCTGTGTACATCCGTTTGGGCGATCCTGTGCAAGCAACGCATCTGTTGTATCGTTCACGTGGCCTGTTTGATGATATCCTTGCCAAAGAGCCGAACCATTCGACCGCACAAGAAGAAAGCGCCGATACCGAACATCTTTTGGCGCGGCTCGCGCTACACGTCCCCTTGCGTCCCGGTCGCGAAGAAGAAGCGATCGCGATGAGCCTCCAACATGCCCGAAACGCCGAGCGTTGGTATGCTGCCCAACGCCGCTTTCATGCGCTAGGCCGCGTTTGGGGGACGATGGGCCGACTCGAACTCAAGCGCGGTCGCCTCGAAGCTGCACAACAGCGTTTGATCCAATCGCTTGAATTGCAACAGCAAAGTGGCGATCTCACGGGCATGGCGCGCACGCACGATGCGTTGGCGCAACTCTTTCTGTTGCAAGGCAACGAGATCGAAGCTGTGCGCGTGTTGGGTGCCTCCATCGCGCTCAACTTTGAAAAAGGTGCGCCGCTGGGTGTGGCCTTTAATCGACGGGCTTTTGATCAGCTTTTGCAACACCTTCAAACGCAACGCATCACGCCCACCACCGCGCTTCAACAACAGATCCAACAAACCGAAGCCTTGTTGCTGGAGGCCGAGCGGATGCTTGGGCGCGTTGCTCTGCCTCGAACCATCGGTGTCTAAAGTGCAACATGTTGGATAACACAAGGAGGATCGCAACCATGCCAGAATGGAGAAAGAAATTCTGGCTCCTGAGTGTGTTCTTATTGCTGATCGTTGGGCATTGGGGATGCGGAGATCCGTGTGCAGGGCCTTTTCCTGTCGGCCAAGTCCCCGCCGAGTGCCGAACCGAGCCACAACGAGAACCGACACAAGAGCCCACAACACAAGAAGCTGCGGGAGAACCCGTCTCTCCCGAGGCTCAAGAAAAGCCGCCCGAAACACAAACGGAAAGTCCCGCTGAAAGCAGCGCAGAGACCTCACCTAGTGAACCCAACGAACCTAACGAACCCAGCGAGCCCAGCGACGGCGCGGGAGAAGCGCTCCATGAGACCGCGAAAGAGTCGAGTCCAACGGTACGACTGACAGGCATTGAGGGAGACGGCACACAGGCCGCCATCGCCTACCCACAAGGAGAGACAGCCCCCGCGCAAGCCCAAGAAGCCACGCGCCGATTTCAGACTTCTTGGAAGATATCGGGTGAACATCTCGATCAATTAACGGGTTTAAAACTGGTTTCGCAAAAAGATGCTTCGATGGTTTTTACAGAAAAAGACGGTCTTCGTTTTGAGGCTGGAGGTGACGCCATGCAACGCACTGTATCGCTGCCGAA
Source organism: Myxococcota bacterium (assembly GCA_023150835.1). Lineage (GTDB taxonomy): Bacteria > Myxococcota_C > UBA6777 > UBA6777 > UBA6777 > JAKLKB01. The sequence continues at coordinate 15,928 of JAKLKB010000061.1, forward strand.
ATCTTTGGTGGCAGGTTTGTTTTTTCTCTACGGTTTGATCGGACAACAAGAGATCTCTCTCGCACAGGTTTATGTTTTACAAGGAGAAAAGGGAGACAAAGGCGATGCGGGTACAAACGGCGACAGCTGCCGTATCGCCTCAACCAACAAAAACGCCCAAGGAGACACGGAGATCGTTTTTTCTTGTGCAGGCACCTCCAGCACCGTGACCGTGAGCAAAGGTGACAAAGGCAATCGCGGAGAAAAGGGTGAAACAGGCTCCGTAGGTCCGGTCGGTCCAGCAGGCCCCGCAGGTTCGGTTGGACCCACAGGCCCCGCAGGTTCGGTGGGTCCGGCAGGTCCGACAGGTTCGGTCGGCCCCACAGGCCCGCAAGGTCCGAAAGGAGATGGTTTCGATGCGGCGACGGTTGCGTATGTGACCCAACTACAAACCTCGCTCAAGATCGATAGCAGCAAGAACACGATGATCTTCACGGGCGTGAATGTCTTTGTACAAAACGGTGCGGGAACAACGGTAACGACCAACGGGCTTGGGAATTTGATCGTGGGCTACAACGAAGCCACGACCGCCGTTCGTACGGGTTCGCACAACATGATCGTCGGAAGCGGACACTCCTACAGCTCGTATTCTGGGATCGTGGCGGGCGAAGGGCACACGCTGAGCGGCAGATATTCAGCCTTGATCGGCGGCCAAAGAAACACCGCCAGCGGGGAGCGTTCGGTGGTTGTGGGCGGAGAGCAGAATCAAGCGACGGCGAATAAGGCCAGTGTTTTTGGAGGAGAGCAGAACCAAGCGACGGCGAGCGGGGCAGGTGTTTTTGGCGGGACGGGCAGTATCTCTTCGGGGGTTCAATCGGCGGTGCTTGGAGGAAAAACAAACACCGCGTCAGGTCTCCAAGCTGTGGTCGTAGGCGGATCGAACAACCGCAGCGAAGGTACACTTGTGTTGAGCGGAGGGGGAGACAGCAACATCGCGGCGCAATCGCAAAGCGCTGTGATCGGCGGCCAATCAAACAAAACCGATGCGAATTATTCTTCGGTGTTTGGAGGGCAAAGCAACAAAACCTATGGTTCTTATAGTAGCATCGTGGGAGGGCAAAACAACTCGACGGGTTTGTTTGGTGGATCGGACGGACAATACGCAACTGTCGCAGGAGGCCACAGCAACGGCGGAAGAGGAAGTCACTCGTTCGCTTCTGGCGGGGCACAAAATTATGCTTATGGCCCGTACAGTAGCACCACAGGAGGGTATAAAAACACGGCTGGTTCGGCGACTGTTGCAACAGACGGCCAATACACGACGACATCAGGCGGCCAGAACAACGTCGCAACGGGCCTATACAGCCACGTTTCAGGCGGTGCGAACAATCGGGCAGAGGCCGAGAATTCCAGCGTGAGCGGTGGTGCAAATAACCGAACAACGGGGCTTTCCGCGAGTGTTCCGGGAGGCGTGAATCGGGTTGAAAGTGCCATCAACGGATGTTCGGGATGCTGACGTGGTTTTGGTTTGGGATGTTGATGTGGTCTTGAAGGGCCGCGTGGACACAAATCAGCCCGAAGCATACTCAGGAGCCGAGTGGTTTGGGATCTTGAAGGGTCGTGTGGAAGGGGGGTTTGGAGGGGAGTGGGAGGCTTGTGCGGGGAGGGCGGATTGTGTACAAGAGAAGTCTCGATCTTTTTTCAAGGAGTGTGGAATGGTGCGGTGGTTGTGGGTTTTGGGAGTTATGGCGGCATCGGCGTTTGTCGTGGGTGTGGCGTTGGAGATGTACTGGTTGCGGTTGTTGACGAAGCCGATACCTGTGGGCTGTATGGCGGCGTGGCTGTGGTTTCGGGAAGAGGAAAAGGGGTGGTATGAGTGGGGGATCTTGTTGGGGCTGTTGTGTTCGATCGGGGGGGATATGTTTTTGGAGTTGAGTGCGGGGATGTTTGTGGTGGGGCTGGGTTGGTTTTTGACGGCGCATCTGTTTTATGTGATGGCGTATACTTCGGCGACACGGCGCGCGGTGGCGTTGCAGTTGCTGCCGTTTTTGGGGTATGGGGTGGCGTTGTATGCGTATATGTACGGCTCGATTCAACAGAAGTTTCCGCGTCTTGTGATCCCTGTGGCGCTGTATACGTTGGTGATCTGTTGCATGATGTGGCGAGCAAGTGCGATGTTGCAAGAGGCGGATATTCGGCGTCAAGCGGCATGGTCGGCTTTGTTGGGGGCGATGATCTTTGCGTCGAGCGACTCGGTGATCGCGTTGAATAAGTTCGTTTGGCCGATCCCGGGGGCTCGTTATGTGATCATCGTGACGTATTGGCTTGGGCAATTGGGGATCGTGCGTTCGGTGATGCGGGCAGAGGCGACAGCTTCGGAGGCCGAAGGCGCGAAGTCTCGGACGTATGTGCAGCGGGCTGGTTGATACGATATCCGAGAGATCTGTGATCGAAGCAGAGCGCCCAGACGCCCTGTGCTTGGGCCACAGGGGGCTGCCCCTACTTTTTTACGATCACACACCCTGCGGATTTCGTATGAGTCGGTGCGTTTTTTGTTCGAGGGTCAACGTGACGCGGATCGGCTTGTTTTGTGGGGCTTTGCCCCCATGTGGAGCGAGAAGATCATCGTTTTTTCAAACCAACGAAGCCGTCGCTTGAGCGGGTGCGAACACGGGGTTTTTTGTCCGCAAGCGACGCTGATGAAGAAAGCGAAAGATCGAGATGGAGTGGCGTTTGGATGAGGCGTGTGCGCATGAACAGGATCGCGCAGATGATCTAGGGCGATTGCGGGAGGCGTTTTGTTTTCCGTATGCGTCGGGGAAAGATGGTGAGACGCTGCTGTATTTTTGTGGGAATTCACTGGGGCTTCAGCCTGTGGGGGTTGCGTCTGCGATCGAACAAGAGTTGCAAAAGTGGTCGTCGCAAGCGGTGGAGGGGCATTTTATGCCGCCAGAGCCGTGGTTTCGGTATCACGAGCTGTTGCGCGATGGGATGGCTTCGTTGGTGGGGGCGATGCCGCATGAAGTCGTGGTGATGAATAGTCTGACGGTGAATCTTCACTTGTTGATGATCTCGTTTTATCGGCCCACATCGGCGCGTTACAAGATCGTGATCGAAGAGGGAGCGTTCCCTTCGGATCGTTATGCGGTGGGAAGTCAAGCGCGTCTGCATGGTTATGCGCCCGAGGAGGCGGTGTTGCGGTGGTCGCCGAGGGCAGGCGAAGATCTCTTGCGCATCGAAGATCTCGCGGATATCTTGGACAAACAAGGCGATCAGATCGCGCTGTTGATGCTGGGGGGTGTGCATTTTTATACGGGCCAATGGCTTGCGATGCGTGAGATCGTCAAGATGGGGCATGCAGCGGGTTGTCTTGTGGGGTTTGATCTTGCCCATGCAGCGGGGAATGTGCCGTTGTCGCTACATGATTGGGATGTGGACTTTGCGGCGTGGTGTTCGTACAAGTACATCAACAGCGGGCCGGGGGGAGTCGCAGCGGCTTTTGTTCACGAAAAGCATACGCAAGATCCGAGTCTCTTGCGCCTTGCGGGATGGTGGGGAAATGATCCTGACAAGCGTTTTGCGATGGAAGAGTCGTTTGTGCCGGTGGCTTCGGCAGATGCGTGGCAATTGAGCAATGCGCCGATCTTGTCGATGGCAGCGTTGCGTGCGTCTTTGGATGTTTTTGCGCAAGCCTCGATGGAAGCATTGCGCGACAAATCTGTCCGATTGACGGGGTATTTGGAGTTTTTGTTGGAGCAGATGCCTGCGTCTTCTTACACGCAGATCACGCCCAAAGATCCGAACCAACGGGGAGCGCAGCTTTCGATCCGCGTCCACACAGGAGCGCGGGATCTGCAACAGAAACTTCAAGAGGCAGGGGTGATCTGTGATGTGCGTCGCGATGTGATCCGTGTGGCACCGGCGCCCTTGTACAATCGCTTCCACGATGTTTGGCATATTGTTCAGATCCTGAGGGGGATTCTTCATGGCTCTTGAGGGGCATGGGGCGGGCTATCGAGGGTGGTTGGGACAGGAAGCGAGGGGAGCGGGTCGTGGTGGGTATGTGAAGGGCATGGGGTGGGCTATCGATGGCGGATGGGACAGGGCGATGGGCTCCAAGCATCGAGCGGGCTTGGGATGGATTGAAGGTCAAGCGGCAAGTGCCACGAGGCGTCGTGTTCCCAAGCGAGGTCTTGGGGGAGACAGAGGCGGCGGACTTTTTCGATGGGATGGCCTTCTTCGACGAGATGCTCTACAAAACTGGCGCGCAGATTGGAGCAAGAGATAGATTCGTTGAGTCCGATGGCGCGGGCCGCACGTTGAAGGCTCTTTTGAAGGGTGCTTTCGTGCATATGATCTTGGCATTCAGGGCGTTCAGCCCGAAACAGCGGGCTATTAAGCGACATAAAAACGTATCTCCAACTCCAAGCGTTGGCTTCTGAGCCGTTGCCTCGGCGCAGATAGACGGGGAGTCGGACGGCAGCAACACCATGTTTCAATTCTTCTTGGTAACGCCAGCGTGCGTGTTGGAGGTGGCGGATCAGCGGCTCGTAGAGATTGCGCGCCATGCGAACGGCACGCGAAGGTTTTCCTCGGGCATCGCGGATCAAGACGGTGGCATGGGTGAAATCGAGATCACGGACACGCAAGCGCAACACCTCAAACAGGCGCATCCCGCCGTTGTACATCAACATCGCGGCAAGTCGGTTGTTTTCGTCCATGACTTGAAACATCGCGGAAAGCTCTTCGCGGGAAAGCGGACGTGTGCGCAAGCTATCGGGGGCGAGTCGCGGTTGGTTCGGATGGGAGCGGGTGGGCTTGGGAAAGCAAAGGCGTTGTAAAAAGCTGAGGGCAGCGCGGGCTTGAGCGATGCTGCTTGGAGAGCGTAGATCTTGTTGGAGTTTTTGCAAAAACAGGTCGCAAAGGGATTGAAAACCGGCGGGTTGGTCGGCAGAGGCAGGAGCGATCAACCGTTGTTTTTGCAAGGCGTCCCAAAAGCGCACGCACCAATGATGATAGGTGAGTAAGGTTCGCTCGCTGTAATCTCCCGCATGACGGGCATGTTTGAGGCAGAGCAAAAAGCTGTCTTTGGTGGTGTGTCTGAGCAAAAGTGCGGGGAGAGCAGGAGATTTGTGTTCGGGTGAGGGGAAACGAGAGGAAGAAAACGGTCTGTGTGGGGTATTGGTTGCGCCGAGTTGCATGGTCATGGTGGCCTCCGAAACGATGGGGTGTGGATGGTTGCGCGAGCGATGCGTGGAGAAGCGAAAGCATCGAGCGCTTTTGTCTGCAAAGAGGCCCATGACAAGGGATGTTCCAACAGGAGATCAAGAAGTGCCTTCTCTTTATGTGTCGAGGTGTTGCGTGGTTTGGAAGGAGCAAGCAAAGCAAGCGAGAGCAGGGGATTGTCCAAAAAATGGCCGAGGGAGTGTTCGGGATGTGTGCATCGCCGAAGGGGCGCACAACGTTGCAAAGAGACAGATCGCCAAGAGGGAGGTTTGTGAAGAAAGGAAGTCGAGTATCAGGGAAGGACGGGGAGATTGTCGATGGCTTTCCGAAGGAGTTCTTGGTTTTTGTGTGAAAAGCCGACAAGGTAGGAGATGATCTTTCCGTTGTGGAAGAGGACAAAGGTGGGTGTGGCGTTGATACGCAGTTTGGTGAAAAAGTCGCGTTGTGTGTCGACGGTGTTGTAAAAGGGCATGCTTTCGGGGTTTTGTGCGAGCCATGTGATGACGACGCGGGAGGTTTCGTTGCTGACGGTGAGGATGCGGAGGTTGCGGTTGGTGTAGGTTTTTTGGAAGGCGCGCAGGGCGGGGAGTGCGGCTTTACAGGGGCCGCACCATGTGGCCCAGAAGAAGGCGATCACCGTGCCTTTTTTGAGGTCGGGGAGAGGCTTGTTGAGATCGACAGAGAGCAGGGAACGGGTGTCAGGGGCGGCACGTCCGACGAGACTTTGTCGTTTCATTGAGGGCGGGTGGGTGAGGCGAAGGAAACGGATATTGAGTTCAAGGAGTTTGCCATAACGAAAGACCAAGATCGGGATATCTTGGTCGGGTGGGCTGACCATGACACGCTCGCGGATCTCGAAGGGTTCGGTGAGTTCGTGTTTTCCGAGGGTGGTGATGATATCGCCTTCGCGGATGCCGGCGTGTGCTGCGGGTGTGTTGAGGTAGACTTCTTGGACACGGACAGCCCCAGAAGGAAGCAGCCAGCGTTCGGGGTTGGGGACGGGTTGGAAAGCGACGCCAAACCACGAAGGGAGGGGGATGTGCTCGCCTTCAAAGGAGAGGGGGCGGAGGTGTTCGGTGGTGGAGGTGTATTCTTCGCCGAGGGGGGTTTGTTCGCATTGGATAAGGTTGTGCAAGCCGCGCCGATAGCCGAGGTGATCGGGGTGTTGGCTGTGTTGGAGTAGGAGACGACCTGCGATGCGAAAGAGCAAGATCTCGATGCGTTGGAGGGCAGCGAGTTGAACTTTGCGTTGGAAGACAAAGTCGTGCATCTCTTTTTCGCGCTGCTTGAGGAATCGCAGGCGCTCAAAAAGCATCGGGCGCATCTGAAGGTAGCGAAAGAAGGTTTGTTTGAGTTGGTTTGCGGTGTAGGCGTAGGTAGAAAAAGAGCGTTGGAAGCCTGTTTTTTTGGCGCGTCGTAGAAAGCGCAAGAAGTCAAGGCGGCGGAGCTGTTCGCCCGTACTGGGGGGGCCGACGGGAGGTTTTTGGAGATGGCGGAGCCGCTCGCGTAGTTGGCGGAGCCGTTCTTGGCGTGTGGCGGGAGTTTTGCGCGGCGTGGGATGGGTGGAAGGTGCGGACTTGGGGGCGTATCGCTGGCGCTGGCGCTCATATGCGCGAAGGCGCTGGAGGCGTTGATCAAGTTCGATGTAGCGTTGGATAAGTTGTTGCCGTCGTTGGTGGGCGGCGCGCTGTTGGGGAGAGAGCGGTTGTGGGCGAGAAGGGCGTTTGGATCGGGGTCGTCGGAGGAATTCGCTGAGAGCGCGATCGACGCGTTGTTTGAAATCGGGTTGTTGTTTGAAGATGCCGTTGAGATGGTGATCGCGGGCAGTTTGGAAGACATTGGCCCACATACGTTCGACGCGCTCCCACCAAGCGAGCTTTTTGCGCAGTTCGGCGCGTTGTTGTTGGAGGGCGGCGAAGTTGAGCGGGCTTTGGAGTCCGAAGCGACGGGCGATATCTCCGATCAGTTTGCGATCTTCTTGGATGCCGTCATACCCGAGCGAGGCGTATTGTTGGAGCAGTTGATCGCCGAGTTTGTACATCGAGATCTCGTCGGCTTGTGCGTCGGCTTGGAGCATGGCGTAGAGGTAAGCGTCAGAACTGCGGTGTGGGACGTCGGGGGTGCGGTCGGTCAGAAGGACTTGACGGTGAGCCTGATCGAGATCTTTGGCGGCACGCATCGCCAAGATAAAACGATACGCATGACCGACGTGTTTTTTGAGCTGGGTTTCGGGGAAACAGCCGTAAGCGTATTGGCTTGGGAGGGTGGCGTAGAAGCCGCAGCGGTCGCCTGTGGGGATGCCGAATACTCCGGGCTTTCGGAAGATGCTCCATGCAAAAGAACCCGAGAAACATTGCGACATCACCGAGACGATACGGCGTTGCCCAAAGGGCCGAAGCTGTTTGTGGAGTTGGCGAACGCTGAGCGACTCTTTCCAAAGAGAGATGGAGTTGTTGGTGAGTTTGGGGTCTTTGGAGTTGCGAGTGCCGTGATCGGTGACGAAAAGCAAGAGCGGACGGGGATCGTTGGGGTGTTTCTTTGCGAGTCGAGGCAGTTGTTTTTGGAGGGAGGCTTGGGTTGCAGGAAGCAACGTTGTATTCGGAAGATCAGTGTTGATCAGCTTGGGGCGTTGGACAAAGAGACGAGACTCACGACGCCCGTCAAACAGCCAACCTTGCGGATCTTGGCGCTTGTGGAGGATGGCTTGATCAGGTTTGGGATCTTGGCCGTCTGCGGAAAAGATGCTGATCTGCTCGGATGATAGGCCGCGTTCTTGAAGAACCATCCGCATCATCCGAAGATAGAGGACGTGGGAGTAATAATTGATATCGGGGGAGCCTCCACCGTTGAGCAGGATGGCATGCGCAAAAGGCCCGTGGCTGTGGCTCTTGTCTTGGGTGGGAGCAGGAGCGGAGGCGGATATCTTCGGATGGGCTTGGGGCTGTTTTGCGATCCGTGCGGAAGATTGGGCTGTTTGGGGTTGTTTTGTGATCCGTGCGGAAGATTGGGCTGTTTGGGGTTGTTTTGTGATCCGTGCGGAAGATTGGGCCGTTTGAGTCGATTGAGAGGTGGGAGATGTGCGTGCGGTGGGGCGGGAGGTGGGGAGAAGTCGTGCGATGGGGCGGGAGGTGGGGAGAAGTCGTGCGATGGGGCGGGAAGTGGGGAGAAGTCGTGCGTGGGGCATGTTTGGGGTGGGAGAGAGAGGTCGAGAAGTCGGGAGAGATTGGGCGAAGGCAGGAGAAGTGGGGAGGAAAAGCAGAATGGCGAGCCAAGGGGCGTACCGCAAAGGGCGAAGGAGGCTTGGCATAAGAAAAACTCCGAAGTGAAGGCACGCCATCGGAGCGTTTCTCCAAGGCATGCTTGGGGGGGTTGAACGGATGGCGTCAGGCGGTGTGTTTGTGTTCGAGGGTGTGGTGTGAGGATTGTTTTCCACGAGCATTCCAGTCGAGGATCAGGAAAAAGACGATCATCAAGATAAAGGCCGCAGCAGCGATGGGAAGCCAAAAGATATCTTGGTGGGGAGGGATGGCAAGGATGCGCTCACCAAAGCGCTTGACGTAGGCATCCAAGATCTGCTTGTCGGTATGGCCTGCGACGATGCGCTTTTTGAGGTCCAGTTTGATCTGATCGGAGGCAGGGCTGGGGTGCATGGAGACGGGTTGTACCCAACAGCAAGGAGCGATGATCAACGTGAGCAGGTGCTGATAACGCCGAAGTTGGGCAGCATTGAGGGTGGGCGCATCTTCGGCCTTTTTGGGGGCGGAAGAGGCTGTCAGCGAGTCTGGGTTGTGGCTGGGGGGGGGCGCGTTGGTGGGCACCGAAGGAACGGGGCTTTGTGTGGATGGCGTGTTGTTTTGTGTCGAAGGTTCGGTTTTTTGTGCGGATGATGGGTTGCTTTGTGCCGAAGGTTCGGTTTTTTGTGCGGATGAAGTGTTGTTTTGTGCGGAAGGAGCGGCAGAAGATGATGCTGTGGTGGAGGGGAGAGGGATGGGTTGGAGGCGTGACCATCGCGGTGCGGGTGGCTTGCGTGGTGCGGGTGTGGTGGTGGTCGGTGGTGCTGCGTGAAGTGTGTGGGCAGCGCAAAGCAAGGCCACCGCGAGGAGGGGTTGAAGAGATCGTTGCAATGTCGGGAGTGCGGGCATTGTGGGGTCTCCTATCCGCAGAGATCGAACGGATGCGGGTGCGTTCAATGAGGTCGGCTGGTTGGTGCGTTGGGGGCGCGTTGTAGAGCAGGAGCGGGTCTTGGTGTGGGGTCGTGTTGCAGGGCGGGTGCGATCTGGGGTTGGTTTGGCGCGTGTTGCAGCGTGGGTGCGGAGGGACGAGAAGCAGAACCGTGTTGCAGCGTGGGTGCGGAGGGGCGAGAAGCAGAACCGTGTTGCAGCGTGGGTGCGGAGGGACGAGAAGCAGACATGGGTTGTGTGGCGTGTAAGGGCGGTGGTGTGGGCTGTTTGGGAGCGGGGGAAGAGGTGGGAGGGTGTTTTTTCGACTTGAGTTTTTGGATGAGTTGGCGGAGGGCGTTGTCGGAGAGACCGCCCGTTGCGTAATGAGCGACGCGGGCATCGGGTCCGATCACGACGAGGCTAGGGAGGACACGGATCTTGAATTGCGCGGAAGCGCGGGGTCCGATGTGATGGTAGGCCCATTCGTTTTGGGGGATCTTGTATTTGGTGAGGAAGGTTTGAAGTTCGCTGGTGGGCATTTGGAGATCGGTGCTGACGAGAAGGGATTGGATGCCTTGTTCTTGGAGAAGTTTGGCGCGTTTGGAGGCGCTTGCAAGGCCACGGATGCAGGTGGGACACCATGTGGCCCAAAAGTGCAGGACAGTGATCTTGCCTTGGAGAGTGGGCTTCCATTTTTTGGCTTTGTGGACATCGATGAGGACAAAGCGTGGGGCTTGAGCGCCTTTGGGGATGGAGGGTTTGGGTTGGTTGAACATCCGAAATGCGACAAGGGCGAGTAGAACAAGGATCAAGAAGTTGAGCATGGAGCCGGCAGGATCGCGGCGTTGTGGTCCTTGTGACGAAGAAGTCCCGTTGCGGCTGTGTTTGCGCGAGGCGCGTGGGGAGGCATCGGGTTCATCGTGAGGCAAGGGGCGAGCTTGTTTGGGTGACATGGTGGTCCTCTGTGTGGGTTATTCTTCGGAGCGGATGCCGTGTTTGCGTTCGACGGACTCGTAGAAGTCGATCATTTGGCGGACATACGCTCGTTTTTCGATATACGATTGAGGGAAAAAACTACGCTTAAACCCGTAGATGACGATATTGCGGAGTTGGTGAGGGGTGAGGTCAAAGTGTTCGGCGGCGAGTTGAACTTCGTTGCTGACGCTGGTGTTGGAGATGGTGCGGTTGTCGGTGCAAAGGGTCACGCTGAGTTTGGCGTCGAGCATTTTTCGGAAGTTGTGATCGGCGATGCTGGTGAGTTCGGGCATGGTTTGGAGATTGCTGGTCAAACAAACTTCGATGGTGATACGGCGTTCGGCGATAAACTGGGCGAGTTGTTTGATGTAAAGTTCGCGGTCAAGGATGCGTTCATTTTGGATGCGGTCGGCGCTGAAGAGGTGGTAGCAATGACCGATGCGATCAGCGTGGAGGGTGGTGATCGCTTGGAAGATGCTTTCAGGGCCGAAGGCTTCGCCTGCGTGGACGGTTTTGCTGAGGAAGTGGCGATGGACGTAGCGGTAGGCTTCGACGTGATCGTCGGCGGGGTATCCGTCTTCTTGTCCGGCGAGATCGAAGCCGACGATGGGGATGCCTTCATCGCGTTTGATCGCGACGATGGCTTCGGCGAGAGAGTTGGAGGCGAGGCTATAGAGGCGGGGGGTGGCGGTGTAGGTGTGGACATCATTAAAACGGCGGAAGTACTCGGAGAAGTTTCGTGTAAACATCCGCATGGCGCAAGTGATGATGCCGTATTCAAAGGGGGGTTCTTTGCCATCGCGGATATCGGGGAAGTTGTTGAATTCTTTTTTGGCTTTGGCGAGTCCAGCGTTCACATGGCGGAGGACTTGGGCCATATTGAGTCCGGGGCGGCTGTGGAGTTGGGGAGCGAAACGGACTTCGATGTAGCGGACGCCTTCGGTAAAGTTATCGCAAGCGAGTTCATAGGCGCAACGTTCGAGGGCTTCGCCTGTTTGGAGCACAGCGACGGTGTATTGAAAGCCGCTCAAGTATTCGCCGAGGTGGGCGTATCGGGCTTTGAAGACGGTTTCTTTGAGTCCGTCTTCGGTGTACGAAGGGAGGGGGACTTTTTGTTCTTGGGCGAGTTCGATCAGGGTTTTGATGCGGATGGAACCGTCGAGATGGAGATGAAGATCCGTTTTGGGGATCTCGCGGATAAATTCGGGGGTAAGCTGGTTATTTTTGGTCATCAAATATCCTCGTGTTGGGTTCGAGAGGGCGAAGATTCTGCCTGTTGGGGAGCGGGGTGCATTGTGCGCGATGACAAGCGAAGGCAGGCAGAACGAAGCGTGAGTGTTGCAGGGATAGCGTTCAAATTGACCGAAGCATCGGGTCTTTTCGGCTTTTGATCAAAGGCTTTGCCCGCGCCGTAGATTAAATTCGGTGTATTATGGGGCGGGGGGGATCGAAGCGCAAGGCCATCAAAAAAGAACAGCGAGCAAGAGACAAGGGACGCGATCGAAAGACTTGACCTGTGGAGGGTTTTGCGAAAAGATGGCCGATAACGCAAATCAAAGGCTCCAAGAAGGCAGCCCAACGTGTCGAGCAAGCCGTCGGGTTGGGGTTCAAAGGCAGCACAACAGGAAGGGAATGGATTACGATGTCAGCGAGAAGATGGTGTTTGTGGGTGGTTTGTAGCGTGGGGTTGTTGTGTGGGATCCGCTCGGTGGCATGGGCTGAAACGGAAAAAGAAAAAGAAGCCCGCGACAAGATGATCAAAGAAAAAGCTCAGCAAGACGAGCTTTTTGATGTGAACTTTATGAAGGTGTATCGTGAAGCCCAAATCAAATTCATCCAGCAATCTTATGATCAAGTGATCGGGATGACGCAAAACTTGTTGCGGATGCGCAAGTCCGCACGTGCGATGTTTTTGATGGCGACCGCTTACAAGGCCAAGGGGCTTTATCCCCGCGCCATCGACCTTTTCCAACAAGCCGCAGGGACGTTCGACGACAAGAGCCAATTTTACGAAAAAGCGCAGTCTCTGTACAATGTTGCGTTTTGTTATGAACTCTCGAAGAATCGGGCGCAAGCGATCTCTGGTTGGCAGCTTTATATCAACTTTGCTAACAATTATCCCCAAGAATCCGCCAGTGTCGCCTTTGCTCGCGCTCGCATCGAGCTACTCAACAGCATCAAAGACAAAGCCCCCTGATTTGTTTGCTGTGTTTTTTGGATCGCCGTAGGAGGGAGGGAGTAGGTCAAGACATCCGATGGTTGGGAGCCTCGGATCAATCGCCGTAGGAAGGGGGGGCAGGGGAGTAGCGAGAAGGCGGAAAATAGGGAGGTGTGTGAGGGGGAGGGATGATGATCGGGCGTGGTCGGTAGTGGTAGGGACGGCAGTAACGTGTAAAGATGCCGGTGTTTTGGAAGCCTGCGCAATTGTTGTAGCGGAGGGCGAGTTGCCATGTGGGGGCCATCGAAGCGCGGCGGAAGGTGGTAAAGACAGAAGGGGCGTGTTGGTGCTCGCCATAAGCGGTGCCAAGGCCGGGCTGATGTGGGGGGCGGAAGGGGCGTCGCCAGCGGTGGTAGGGCATACCTGCTGCGGATTTGGCGCGAGAGGGAGCGGGTTCGCGGTCGGCGTCTCGGGTTGCAGGTTGTCGTTGTTCTTCGGCGCGTCCGTCGTGTGCGCCGCGACGGAAGGGGACAGGATGCGGGTGTGGGATATAGGCGATGGGTTGGTGTTCACGGAAGACAGAGACACGGATCGAGCCGATGTCGTAGAGCGGACCGCCCATCCTTGCGGCATAAGAAGACGATATCGAGGAGAAACGGAAAGCTGCCACGCTGTGCTGACTGGTGCGAAAGCCCGTGATATCGACATAAGCATACGGGTTCAGCACGTACCCGCGATGGATATCGGGGCGTGTGGGTTGCCCGTTGATCACATCGCGTCCGTCCACAGCAGTCACGACTTCGATGCGTTGGTTGGTGAGGTTGCGGATCAAGATCGAGTAGGGTTGTCCGCGTCGTCCAAGCACGAATATCTGGCCGTGATGCCAGAAGTGAGGGAGGGAGCTTCCGTGACTGCGCAGTTGCACGCTTACCGCTCCAAGGGAGACTTCGCCTCCGCTGCCTGCGATCCGTGCGGTGGCACAGCCAAGTTGAGGCCAAAAAAGCAAGGTGCCTGTGAACAAAAAGAAACGTAAGAGTGTTGACATGGTTTGTATTTCTCCGCATAGAGTGGTATCCAAAACTGCCTCGTCTTATACGAACGCTCAACAAAAAAGATCTTTACAGGGGTCGAGCCAAAAATTGTGCGGGTGGTGTGCGCCTCTCGAAGTCCGCGGTTGAGCGCGTTGTGCAACGTGTTAGGAAAAGCAAGATGGAAAACCAAAATCTGGGTGGCTCGGTGTCGTCGTTCTCATCGTTGGAGATCTGTGGCTTGTGCGGCCATGCAAACCCGCTGGATCAGCGGTTTTGCGGTCAATGTGGTGCGGAATTAAAGGCGTATCTCCAACGGATGCGGGAAGTTCAGCGTGGGACGCAAGAAGGCCCCCAGATCCAAGTGACCTTTTTGTACGGCGTGTTTGGGGAGTCCGAGGGAGGCGTTCGAGACGCCGAGACGTTGGACAAGCTGCGCAAGCGGTTGATGGGGCGTTTTCGTTTGGTGGTGACAGAGCGAGGAGCCAAGTTCGAAGACATGGGGCGCGGTCGTTTTAGTGCGACGTTGGGGATTCAAGATCCGACCGAAGAAGATCCACTTGACGCGGTGACGTTGGGGTTGAAGCTGCTGCGCTTGTCTGCGGTGGCTCCGCAACTTCCGCCGCTACGCCTTGCTGCAACGACGGGGCGCATCGCGAAGGCGTCCATTGAAAAGCCTTTGGCCCAAGAACAAGACGCCGAAGAGATCGTGGGTGGGCATGGCCTATTGCGCCTTGCAAGTAAGGTGGTTTGGCATTGTCCTGTGGGTGGTTTGCTGGTGGATGGTCTGACCTATCGGATGATCCGAGACACCCATCGCTGCAAGCGATTTCGTTTGGGCGGCGGGGTGCTGTCTTCGACCGCCTTTTATGAGGTGGAAAGCTCGGTCGATGCGGCGGGTGCATCCTACGATCCTCCGCTGGTTGGGCGAGATCGCGAGATGGCGCGGATGGTGCGCGTGTTCGAGCGCGTCGAAGTGGGAGAGGGGCCGATCTTTTTTACGCTGACAGGAGAACTGGGGATTGGAAAGACGCGCTTGTTGACGGCGTTTCAACAGCAGATCTCTGGTCGGGCGATGCTGTTTCGCAACCCCCGTGAGCGCCGTCGAATCGACCGATGGCGTCGCACTCCTTACTCCTATTTTGCCGAGATCTTGCGGGCCTTTTTCGAGATCTACGAAAACGAAGAGGACGAACTCAGCCGCCAAAAACTGGTGCAAGGGATCTTGAGTACCACCACCGAACAAAGTGATGGCCGCTTGCGCGAAATGACCCATCTGATCGGGCTTTTGTGCCAAGTCGACTTTCCAGACTCCCCCTACATCGACGCCGAACGCGAAGATCCCACTCAACTCGAACGCCGCGCTTTTACGGCCCTCACCAACTATCTTGAACGCGCTGCAACCCGCCGCCCCATCGTCTTTTTGCTCGACAACTTGTATTCGGCGGATACTTCCTCGATCCGCTTGTTGAAGCATCTTGCCCAGTATCTCGAAAGCGCGCCTGTCTTGTTTGTGTGTGCTTCGCGCAGCTCGCTGTTGGCGCAGCTTGAAGAAGAAGCCTCGCTGATCTTGCCGGGTGAACGGCTGACTTTGCGCCCACTTTCCGAAGAGGCCGCTCGCAAGATGCTCAGCAGCCTTTTGCCTGAGCGCGCCCAACTTTCTCAAGACGCGATCACTCGGGTCTTGTCGATCGCCGAAGGCAATCCCTTCTTTTTGCGTGAGTGCTTGCGTGATCTCCATGAACAAGGTCTGTCCGCGCTGACCGCAGAAGGGGGGGCCGATCAGATCGATATCCCGGGAAGCATCGAAGGCATCTTGCAAGCGCGGATATCTCGACTGCAACCCGATGAGCGCGATATCTTACAAAAGGCCGCTGTTTTCGGTAAAAGCTTTTGGCGCGGCGGCGTCGAGATGTTGTTGCGCTACGAAGGCGAGATCAAACCCGGATGGCGCGTGGCCGATGGAGTGCTGCTTGATCGCGACGATGACGCCGAAGATATCTTGACGCGCCTAGAAGCCCAAGGCGTCGTCCAGATGAATCATGCCACCACCTTCGACGGCGAGGCGCAGTACAGTTTTGTCCCGAGCCTGCTTCAAGAACTGGTCTACCAAGAACTCCCCGAAAAGCTATTGCCTGCCTACCATCGACTCGCTGCGCAATGGTTGGAACTGGTCGCCCGCAACAAACACCAAGATCTCGGTGCAGATATCGCCCATCATCTGGAGCTTGGCGAACTTTCCTCGCGTGCGGCGTTGTACTGGCTTGAACTCGGCCAGCGCGCAGTCAAGGCTTTTTCCCTTGATTCCGCCATCGAATACCTCGAAAAAGCCCTGAAACATCTCGATGGGACGCTTTCACATAAGCGCGTCGAAGGCTTGCGCTCCCTCGCCGAAGCCCACCTCCAACAAGGCCGTTATCCCGAGTCTATGCGCTGCTTTGAACAATTGTTGAGCTTGTCTTGGCAGATGGGGCAACGCGTCCTTGCTGCCGAAGTCTACACCCGCATGGGATGGGTCGCCTTTTTGATGCGAGACTTTGACAAGTCCCTCGATCTGCTCAAAAACGGCCATTGTTTGCACCAAGAAAGCGACTACATCCGAGGCGTCGCAATGGCGCTTTCGCACATGGGAAAAGTCTACACCGTCTTGGGCGATTACGTTCAGGCCCGTCTCTACCTTCAAGAAGCCTTGGATATCCGACGCCAACTTGAACACGCAGGAGACCTTGCTTGGACGCTCAACGATGTCGGCAACCTGTATTTTGAACAAGGCGAACTGGCCGAAGCGCGGCGCTATCACCAAGAGTCGTTGGAGATCCGCCGCCGACTCGGACATACCCCGCAGCTTTTGCAGTCGATGAATAACCTTGCGCTGCTGCATGTCGCCCGTGGCGATTATGATGCCGCACTCTCCGAGCTTTTGGATATCTTGGAACTGGCCGAAAAAACCGGCGATAAACTGGCCTTGGCGGTGGTCTTGGCAAACTTGGGCGAAGTCTACCTCTTACAAGGCGAATTGAATGCTTCCGCTCAACATCTCGAACGCGCCATCCAGACCGCAGGAAAGCTCAGCGATACCCTGATCTTGGCGGAGTGTTATCGGTTGTATGGTGAACTGGCCTTGGAGCGCGAAGCCCCCTTGGTTGCGTTGGATTGCTGCGGCACGGCCTATCGTTTGGTCACCGAACGCGGTATCCGCTCCGCGATGGCCGCGATCTATCGCTTGATGGGTCAAGCCTTCGCCGCGATCTCGCCCGATCTTCTCGCCCGTGAACGTCACGTCGATGGTGAACGCAAGCATCTCCCCTCTGAGTTCTTTGGCCAAGCCCGCGCTTGTTTGGAAGAGTCCATCGCAACAGCCCGTAGCCACGGCAATACTCGCGAAGAAGCCAAAAGCCGCCTCGAACTGGGCGTCTTTGAAGCCGAACAAGGAAGCATCGCACGTGGCCGTTATCAGGTCGAACAAGCCCGATCGATCTTTGCTCGTCTTGGCATGGAGTTCTATCGGCAGCTTGCCGAACGTATGCTGGAGGATATCGACGCCTACCAACAAGACGAAGATCGCCCCGTCGATGTCGAGCAAGACAACAACTCCCCCTCCCCAAACCCTGCCGCACAAACCATCCAATTCCGCCTGTCCTTCGACGACAACGAGCTTGGACCCGCCCCCACTCCCGCCGAAGATCTCGGCGACGAAGGCGATATCGGCGCTCTGATGGAACAAGCCTCCTCAGGGCTGTTGCCCGCCGTTGTCCGAAAAACACGACCCCAACACGCCAGCGATACCGCTGAGTCTCTCGCCCCCAAAGAGGCCCCCCCTCGCGACAAAACCAATGCCTCCCTCCAAACCCAAGAGGCCCCCCCCCGCGACAAAACCAACGCCTCCCTCCAAACCCAAGAGGCCGAAACGCCCACACAAAAAAACACCGAAGCATGGGTCCAAGACAGCGACACCCTGCTTGCTTTGAGCAACACCAAACAACCCCCCCACGATGACGCCGACGGTGACGCCGACGATGACGCCGAACAAACCGTGTCCTTGATGGCTGATGATCTAGAACAATCTGATGATCCCGATGATCCCGATGCGCCGACTCAATTCGCTCCGTCCAAGGCATCCGCTCCGTCCAAGGCGTCCGCTCCGTCCAAGGCGTCCGCTCCGTCCAAGGCATCCGATCCGCCCAACGTATCTGATCCGCCCAATGTGTCCGATGAGGGTGAGATCGGCAAAGCCACTCCCCTCCACGATGTTGCTTTGCTTTCATCTGCCTCCTCTATCTCCAATGCCCCCCTACGCCTTCCCCCGCCCTCTTCTCTCAAAAAAGATCCCCACGCCTACGAAGACCTTGAAACCAATCTTCACCTCAAACCAAGCAACGAAGCCCTCTTGCCCGAAGACCATTATCCCCTTGAAGCCCTTGGCCATGCGCCTTCTTTCTCCGAAAATCAACGCGAAAAGTCCACCACCACCGCTGTCTCCCAAACCTCCGAAGAACTCCCGAGCATCGACGATGAAAAAGAGATCCCCGAAAAAACCATGGTCGCTCCCGTCCATGTCGTCGAAGCCCTCGCCCAAGCCAGCGCCCGCGATACCACCGAACGCAGCCTCTCCGAAAAAAAGGACGCCTTGGTCGATGCCTTCTCGGATGCCGATCACGACGACGAGTGGACCGAACGAAAAACCATGCGGGTACAAGGTCTCCCCGCATCGCCTACAACACCCGCGATCTCCACAACTCCTGCCACTTCCACAACTCCCGCAATCTCCACAACTCCCGTAACCACCGCACCATCCACAGCAAAGGCCCCTTCGACTTCCGCACCATCCACAGCAAAGGCCCCTTCGACTTCCGCACCATCCACAGCAAAAGCCCCTTCGACTTCCGCATCTTCCTCCTCAAATCCGCCTACAGCCATCGCACCCTCCGCCGCAAAGTCATCCTCTTCCCCTCAAACGGTGCGGCCCTCGTCCTCCGATATCCCACAGCTCTCCGTGAAAACCACTCCCTCCACAGGTGCCCCCTCCAACCCCACCAAACCAAGCCCGACCCCTCCCACCAAAGATGCCGCCTCCACAAGATTGCCGTTCCCGATGCTGTCAAACCCCAGTCTGCCCGGTGTCCTCAACCCCGCCCACTCTGTCCCCGAGATGCCCAGCGTCGGTCAATGGAACCCCGCTCACTCTATCCCCGAGATGCCCGGAATCATCGCTCCCCAAGATTCGCTCTCTTCCTCCGCTGACCGCCCCGCCGCCCGCCCCCTCCCCGGAACTCCCTCTTATGACGATCTCCCCGGATGGATCGCCCCCGAAGAACAAAAACACCTCCCCCACATGGGCGGCAAACTGCCCTTCCCTAGCCTTTCGCGTACTGATCTCCCCGCGATCCCCCCTCCGTCGATGATCTCGCAGCCCACACAACCCCCTCTCCCTTCCCGTACAAAAGAAAGCACTCCTCCTGCCGCAACCGCCGTCCCCTCGGCTTCTTCTCCTTCCGCTCAAGATGCACCCACCAAAAAAACCGATAGCTACCCCCCCGAAGAAATATTCTGGTCCCAAAGCTCCGAAAAGATCGAATCCTTCGCCGTCGAAGAAGATCCCCGCTGGCAACAAAAAGCACCCCAAGAAGTCCAACCCCTCCCCCCCAAACCCAAAGTCGCCCCCCCACCGCCTCCCCCACAAGCCCTCAAAGCCCGTCGTTCGGGTACTCCCGCACACGGTGAACCCCTCCTCTCCGCCTCTTCTACCCCCGCCCATGGCCAAGATGCCCTCCTGTCCCCACCCCCCTCCTCCGATGATATCA
>JAKLKB010000062.1 GCA_023150835.1 Myxococcota bacterium
AAAGTACGGAAAGTACGGAAAGTACGGAAAGCACGGAAAGTACGGAAAGTACGGAAAGTACGGAAAGTACGGAAAGTACGGAAAGTACGGAAAGTACGGAAAGTACGGAAAGTACGGAAAGTACGGAAAGTACGGAAAGCACGGAAAGTACGGAAAGTACGGAAAGTACGGAAAGTACGGAAGATACGGAAAGTACGGAAAGTACGGAAAGTACGGAAAGTACGGAAAGTACGGAAAGTACGGAAGATACGGAAGATACGGAAGATACGGAAGATACGGAAGATACGGAAGATACGGAAGATACGGAAGATACGGAAGATACGGAAGGCACGGCGACGGGGTTTCTCTGTGCGCTCAGACTTTCTGCCTTCCTCCCCCTCGCGGCAGCAGCGAGGCATTGCGAGCGTCGCAGGGAGAGGCGCGTATGGGGTGGAACCCCACAAAGGCAAAGGGAGAAGGGGGATTAGGGAGTTTTGGGTGGGCCTTTGCGCATACGGACGACGTTGTAGAACTGTTTGAGTCCGTAGGCGGTTTGATCGTTGGGTGTTTCAACGAAGTTGGCGACGACGAGGAGGATATTGCGGAGGTCTTGGACATCGAGAGGGGCGGGAGAACCGGGGGAAAAGCGGTTGACGGTGGAGAAGAGAGAAGGGAAGACGCCGATGTTGTAGGAGTCGCGCAAGGGGTGAGCGACGGCGGCGTTTTTGATGATTTCGAGTAAGGTGCCTTTTTGGTCGAGGGGGAGGGAGGCGTGGAGGAAGCCGAGGGTACGGGCGACGATCTCTTGGCGAGTTTGGAGGATGCGTCCAAGATAACGGGCGATGGGGACGCGGATCTTGTCGGGTACAGGGGTGAGGAGTTCGGCAGCCATCGCGAGGATCTCACCGAAGGATTGGGGATCTTCTTCGGGTTTGGGTAGAAGGTGGACGAGGAGATCGGTGGCGAGTTGAAGGAGGGGGCGTTCTTGGGTGAAGGCTTCGAACAGATCGAGTGCAGCGGGGATCATGGGATCGGTGAGAAGTTCGACGAGTGTGTCTTCGGTGCGTTTGAGGAAAGGCCCCCATTGGCCGGCTTTGTTTTGTTTGTCGATGTATTGGGCGGCGTAGTCGAGGAGTTTGATCAAGACGATGGGAGCGCGTCGGTTTTTGAAGCGTGCGGTCGGGCCTTCGCCTTCGGTTTGGAGGATCAGATCATAGAGTGCGTGGATCGCGCCAAGCCAAGCGTCCCGGGCGGTTTGTTTGGCGTCCCCATCGAGGGCTTTGGCCATTTCGGTGAGGTCATCCCACAAACGTCCAGCGATGGTGTTTCGGATGGTGCTTTTAGGTTTTCCGATCAAGAAGGCGAGGTAGGACTGAAAGAAGGTGATGGCTTTGGGTGCGCCTTGGGCGTCGGATATCGGGAGTTTTTGGAGGATGGCGCTCCATTTTTCGAGGTGTTCAAGGATCTGCGTTTCTTTGGTGGCATCGAGCAGGACGGGTTCGATGCTGCGGAGGTTGGTGCGGGGTTGCGGATAAACGGGCTTTCCGTCTTTGGTTTGGTGTTGGTTGGAGTTGGAGCCCCAATGTCTGTGGAGGACGCCAAGGAGGTCAAGGAAGCGTTCGAGTTTGTTGTATTTGTGGAAGACTTGGGCGATGGGTTTGAGTGCGCCGCCATCTTTTCCGATCAGGCCGGATGCGAGGCCGGAAAGCAAAGCATCGCCTTGCCAGTTGCGAACTTCGTAGCCTTCTTTGCCGATGATCGGCTTCATTTTGATGGTGAGTTTGAGTCCGGCCACAAGGGGGACGTTTTCAAAGACGAGATCGCGGTTAAGGAAGAGGCCGAGTTGTTCGGGGTCGGGGGCTTCGGCAAGGCCCATGGCAGGGAGAGATTGACGGAGTTGATCTTTGATGAAGCCTTCTTCGATGGGGTTGCCGTTGACGTAGACGATCTCCCAGATGCTGGCTTTGCCGATGAGTGCGCGAAGATAGAAGAGGGCGAGGTTGTCGATGCGCATCTCAAAGAAGGGCAAGTCGACGTTTCCCGGGCCTTCAAGTTTAGAGAGGTAGCTGTGTTTGTTGACGTCGGCGAGTAGGTGAAGAACGCGCTGAAAGTGCGAGCGGTTGCCTTCGATATCAGCGGATTTGAAGTCGACGCGGTCTTTGAAGACAGCGCTGTCTTTTCCGGTGTTTTTGAAGTTTTCGTAATCTTGTGGTGTGACTGTGCCTTTGTATTCGAGGAGGTTGACAAAGGCGCGCTTGACTTGGGGGACAAGACCGGGGGTTTGGAGGGCGAGCAAGAGATCATCAAAAAACCCGGGGGTATCGATGATCTCTTGGAAGATGGGGAGGATATCTTCAAACAGAGAGCTTTCGAGGCGGACGTTGACGGTGTGTCGATCGGCGATCTTGGAGACTTGTTCGAGGAGGGCGAGGAGTTGGGCAAAATCGCTTTCGTGTTTGCGTGTGATCTGTGCGACAGCTTGGACGACTTTGTCGAGGTTCTGTCCGAGGAGCGCGGCGAAACCTGTGCGGAGGGTGCGGATGATCGGGCTTTTGTCGGAGTAGGCTTGTCGTTGTGCATCGAGGGGTTCGAGCAGGGGGCGGATCCCGACGGTGAGGTTGAAAGGGAAGGGGATACGGTTGTCTTTGAGGGGAAGGTCACGCAGCAAGAGGGAGCCTGTGTCACCGAGCATACTTCCGAGGACGGTTTGAGAGAGGTCGCGGGTGTCGTAGACAGGCTTTCCGTTGGCGAGGGCTTCTCCGCAAAGGCCGCGTCCGTCGGTGTTGCGGGGGCCAAAGGGGGTGGGTGGATTGGAGAGGCCCGCGCCTTCTTGGGTGCGGATGGGGTTTCCTTCGAGATCGATGCGCAAGACGCAGCGTTTTCCGAGATTTTGGTGAGAGAGGCCGGGATCTTCTTGGAGGAGAAGATCGGCGATCAGGCTGGTGCCTTGAGTTTCGCGGCTGTTGTTGGTGCGGCTGAGCCAGTCGCCCGCTGTTTCGAGCAGTCGGGCAAGATGGCGATCTTCGCCCGGGGCGGGTGTGACGCCATTGTCGGCGAGTCCATCGCGAGCGCGAAGGAAAGCGACGCCTTTTTCCATGAGTTCGCGGATCTTGGGGAAAGAGACGACACGGCGGAGGATACTGGCTTGTCCTTTGAGCAGAGGAGGAGAAAGGCCGACGCGCAAGAGCAAAAGGTAAACGGCCTCCATGAGGGCTTGATCTTGGAGGGCATCGGTCATGGTGAGCGCGAGCACGCGGGTGAGAGCGGGCATGGTGTCGTTGTCGTGGAGGGGAAGCAGTGCGCGCAGAAAGGCTTCGAGGTCGGCGACCATCGCGGGGGGGACGATCTTGTTGATGGCGACGATGATCTCTTCGCGCATAGCTTGGACAGCTTTGACGCGCTGTGCGGAGAGCGTAGGGTGATAACTGGCCTCACGCTCAATGTATTTGTAGATCTCAAGGCCGAGATCGCGTTGTGCGGGTGGAGTGTAGGGCTGGCTGGGGGCGCCGCGTCCGTCGGGCATGGGATCGACGCACGCATGAAGCGAAAAGATCCCGAATCCTACGAAAAAAAATAGGGTGATGCGCAAGAAAGCACTTCGCCATGCTTTTGTGTTTGTGGTAGGTTGGCAGCGTCGGTGTGCTGAGGAACGATTGGAGGTCGCCTTGTTGGGCGAACGAAGATGGCGAGTACTGGTTGTGTTCATCACAGGCAACCCTTCATGATCGAGAAAGAAACGGCATTCGATGTGGATTTGTGTGCGATTCAGGTTCTGGATGGGTCTTGCGCCGAACGGTCGAAAAGACAGCAAAGGTCTGGAATCGCAAAGCATTTGCGTTACACGAGTTTGTGGTGAAAGTCAACCTGTGTCAAGGCATGATCGCCCAAGCTCACATTTGGTTTGAGCGATGGTTCAGGCGAGTTTGTGTGTTTGCAAGAGACGGGAGGTCGTTTGCAAAGAGCGAGAGATTCGGCTGGATCATCGAAGACAAGGAGCAAGTATGCAGCAAGGATATCAAGCGCGTCGTTGGTTGGGTTGGGGTGTGTTGTGGTTGTTTGTGTTGTGGGTGGGATTGGGCAGTGCAGCCTGTGGTCGTGATGGCAAAGTGTCGGAAGAACCCGGCACAGAGACCACCCAACAAGAAAATACCCCCGAAGAACAACTTGGCCAAGAAGAAGCCGTCAGTACGGAAAACACGCCCGAAGAGAAGACTTCTACTCCTGACGAGGCGGTGTCTACGCCCGATGAGCCGACCTCTCCCCCTGATGGCGGGACGGAAGTGGTCCCCGAAAAAACGGGACCGGATACCCCCCCCAGTCCCGCAAGCTGCCAAGTCACCCAAGGCACCAACGAAAGCCTGTGGTTTGTCGCGGATCTGCTCACGCCAGAGGGTCTGAAAGAAGGCTGGCATCTGGTGGTGCAAAGCGGAAAGATCACTTGCGTGGCGGCAGATTGTAGTGCCAAAGCCCCCCAAGGAGCGCACAAATTCACTTGCTCGAACGTGATCCTTAGCCCGGGCCTGATCAATGCTCACGAACACATGAACTGGTCTTTGGGTGTACCCGGGGCCTATTCGCCTGTGTATGATCACCGCCACGAATGGCGCAAAGGCCAAGATGGAAAGCCCCGTGTCCCGGCTTCGGGCAACAACGCATCGAGCAAGGCCATCGGATGGGGCGAGTTGCGGATGTTGATGAGCGGGGCCACCAGTATCGCAGGATCGACGGGATCTCCCGGCCTGTTGCGCAACTTGGATATCGCTTCTCGCCGAGAAGGATTGCCCGGGGTGGCCTTGTATTCGACCTTTCCGCTGGATGATGATGGTGGAGAAAAACTGGCGAGTTCTTGCAATTATCCCGGGACAGGCTACGACAAGATCGCTGATGTCGACAAATCCGATGCGTATCTTCCCCACATCGGCGAAGGCATCAACGAAGAAGCCTACAACGAATTCCGTTGTTTGAGTGGTGCAGGTCGCGAAGATCTGATCCAAGCCAAGACCGCGATCATCCACGGCATTGCTGTGCAAGCTTCGGATATCGCGCTGATGGCGCGTCGTGGTGCGTCGTTGATCTGGTCGCCGCGCTCCAATATCTCGCTGTATGGGCATACTGCATCGGTGGCCTTGTACAAGCGTTTTGGTGTGAATATCGCGCTCGGAACGGACTGGGTGTTGTCGGGTTCGATGAACGTCACCCGCGAACTCCGCTGCGTCGACTTTTTGAACAAGTATCACTACAACAGCACCTTCACCGATCAAGAGATGGTCGAGATGGTGACGGCCAATGCGGCCCGCGCTACGGGGGTTCATAACTTCGTTGGATCGTTGAAAGAGGGGATGTTCGCGGATATTACGCTGTTTGCGGCTCCACGCAGCAAGGGCTATCGAGCCGTGATCGATGCTCGCCCCGAAGATACCTTGTTGGTCTTGCGCGCTGGCAAGGCTCTTTATGGAAACAAAGCCTATCTTGAAGGGCTGCTGCCCAACCAAGCCAGCGACTGCGATGTCTTGGATGTCTGCGGCACACCCAAACGGGCTTGCATCACAGCTGCCGGTATTACCGAGATCAAGAACTTCGCAGACCTCGAAACCTACGCCAAAACCAACAATGCTTATCCGCTGTTTGTGTGCGACGATCAAACGCCCAAAGATGAACCAAGCTGCAAACCCACCCGCGCCGGACAATTCGGACAAAGCGATCCCAATGACCGTGACGGCGACGGCATCCCCAACGCCCAAGACAACTGCCCCGATATCTTTAACCCGATCCGCCCGATGGACAAAGGCAAACAAGCCGACGCAGACGGCGATGGTCTCGGCGATTCCTGCGATCCTTGCCCGTTGACTCCAAACTCGACGCAATGCACAGGCTTTGATCCCAACGACCGCGACGGTGACGGAAAGCCCAACGCCCAAGACAACTGCCCTTACGTCGCCAACCCCGATCAAGCGGACAAAGACGGCGATGGCATCGGAGATGTCTGCGATCCTTGTCCTGACGCCAAAACCAACCCGGGCGATCCTTGCCCTGCAACCGCCCAAACCATCTACGATATCAAGCAAAAGAAACTACCCAAAGGAACCCGCGTCAAGCTTGTAAACGTCCTTGTAACGGGCGTCGAGATCACCACGTCGAACCGCGTCTTTGTGCAGATGAAACAAGGCGATCCCGGATACAACGGAGCCGATTATTCGGGCGTCATGGTCTATCTGGGCGACAAATCTTTGACGCCGATCCCCACGATGAAAGCTGGAGATCGCGTGACACTTGAAGGCACAACCGACGAGTTCAGCGGCCAGATCCAGATCAACAAGATCACCACCCTGACCGTCACTCCCGGTACCGAGGCCCTCCCTGCTGCGGTGGTTGTCAAAGTTAGCGATATCAACGCAACCACCGCCACCCGCGCCGCTGCCCTCGAAGGTGTGATCGTCAAGATCGAAGCGGTCGAAGTCACCAACGCCAATCCCGACGGCCCCGCCAACGATTACAAAGAATTCTCCGTCGCCGAAACCGCAAACAAATCAGCCCAGATCCGCATCGACGATCTGTTCGTCGCCATGACTTACGTCCGAACTGTCGGTGACAAGTTCACTTCCATCACGGGAACCCTCGGCCTCACCTTCGGCAACTACAAGATCATGCCCGCCAAAGAAGCCGATATGATCCGCTAATGCAGACAGGCTGGCGGGATGGGGTTTGTGGTGGGATAGGGGGGGCGCTCTGTCGCTTCACAAAGGGGGCGTTTTCTGATCCGTTGTTCAATGAAAAACAAAGGGATCTGGATCTTTGGGAATGGTTTCCGTATATTGTGGTTTCTTTGCGCATTCTTGCGGTTGTGTGCAACTTCTGTTATGGGGGTGTGCGAAGTTTGGCGTATCTGAGAAGAATAGGGTTGAGCAGAAAGACGAAGGAAGGCTTCGGGACGATGGGGCCTTGTGGATACTTGGGAGGTTTTATGAGGAACGTAGTTGTACGGCAGCGATGGTATGCGCTGCTTTCTGTTGTGTTGTTTGGGATGTTGTTGTTTGGGGGCCAGTGGGCGTGCAATTGTGGTGGGGACCCGGGCGTGGATGGTGGTGAAGAGACCAGTACCAACGGGGAAAAAGTCGTTGAGAGCATCTGTCCCAAGCCAAGTGATCCATGCGAAAACAATGCGACTTGCCAAGCGTGCGGGAGTTTGTTGACGTGTATCAAAGGGGTGTGTGTGGATACAGGCGAACCCTTTGATCTGGATACGATCCCATTTTGCCCGAGCCTTGGGAGTGTTTGTATCGGAAATAGCGATTGTCAAAAGCCCAATTGCAACCCGTTGGAATGTCGCAATGGCATCTGTTCGGAAGTGATCCCTGATGTCATACCCGACGAAGAGCGCTGCCCGTTGACTTGTTCGAGCGGTGCGGATTGTTCGGTCAAAGCGTGTGGTGAGCGGATCGCGTGTCTCAACGGCGTGTGCGGTCCTCCGCAACAAAAATGCCCCGACACTTGCACCAGCGACGAACAATGCCGTACGCCCGATTGTGGCGAGCGCGTGCGCTGTGTGGCCGGAAAATGCGGTACGATCCAGAAATGCCCTGAAAAATGCGCTTCGGATGCCGAGTGCCAACAAGCGACCTGCGGCACCAAGATCGCCTGTAAAGAAGGCGTGTGCAGCGAGCCTGATTCCAACACGGCTCCCGTCGCGGTGATTGATCCGATCCGCGATGCGCCTCAAGTCGGCAATCGCATCACGATGGACGGGCGCAACAGCAAAGACGCAGACGGCGACACCTTGACCTTCCGTTGGCGGATCACCAAACGCCCCCAAGGAAGCCAAGCCAGCTTCGACAACAACGCGATCTCGACACCTGCGTTCATCCCCGACTTTGCGGGGATCTACACCATCGAACTGATCGTCAACGACGGAAAAGTCGATAGCAAGCCCGCGACCGTCGATTTGGATATCAAAAACAGCGCGCTCCCTCCTCCCGTCCTCAACGCACTCGCTCCCAACGAAGCCACCGCCGATCGACTGCCGCTTAACGTCTCGTTGTTTGGTGCAAACTTCCGACCAGACTCCAAAGTGACGGTCGATGGGGCAGGACAGAGCGTCACCTTTGTGAACAGCGCTGAACTCAGCATCAAGGCCAGCGGCTTGAGTGTCGGAACCCACAAGATCCAAGTCGAAAATGCAGACGGCCAAAAGAGCGCGATCTTGGACTTTGTGGTCAAGGCCAAAGTCGCCCAAGCACCGCGCATCGATGCGCTTGATCCTTCGCAGATCGAGTCGGGTACGCCCATCCAGTTCAAGATCTTTGGTGAGTTCTTTGTGTCTGGAGCTACCGCAACCCTCGCTGGGAACGTGTTTTCCGTCACCTTCAACTCTTCCAAAGAGCTTTCTGGACTGACTGCGGTGGCCCTGATGGTCGGCACCTACGATGTACAAGTGACCAACCCCGACGGCCAAAAGAGCAATGTCGTCAAGCTGACGATCACGCCCCAAAAACCCGTCTTGAAGCTGATCAGCCTTTCTCCCACAGAGATCTTTGCAGGCGTGAAAACCGCCCTCAAAGTGACGGGCGATGCCTTTGTGGCGGGAGCCGTACTGGTGATCGCGGGCCAACGCTTCGCAGCCACCAGCGTGACGCAAACAAACATGGAAGTCGATGTCCTCCTTGCGACCGCAGGAACGTACACCGTCGTCGTTCAAAACCCCGATGGTAGCACCACCAACGCCTTGCAACTGATCGTCAAGAACGCTGCACCCAAGCTGAGTTTTGTCGATCCCGCGCAAGTCCAAGAGTTTACGCCGATCACCTTGCGTCTGAACGGCACAGGCTTCTTGAGTGGCGCACAAGGTCGCCTCAATGGCTCGGCCTATCCAACGACCTTTGTGTCCACAACAGAGATCCGCGTCACCTTGCCCGATACCGTGAAGGCCGGTACTTACAGCGTCGATGTGTTGAACCCCGACAACCAAGCGAGCAACACCGTCACCTTGACCGTGACGCCCAAGCCGCCCGCACCCAAGATCGCGACCATTGTCCCTGCTCGCGTCGAACAAGGCGCAGGCACCGAGATCACCGTCAGCGGAAGTGACTTTGTTAGTGGCGCTCAGATCCAGATCGGGCCACGCCTGCTCAACGCGACCTTCGACAGCGCCAACACGCTTCGTATCAAAGTCCCCACCGACCTTGTCGCAGGAAATTATCCTGTGGTGGTGTTCAATCCCGACGGCCAAAAGAGCAACACAGGAACCATCGAGATCTTCCGTTCCCCTCCACCCGTCCTCAACTCGATCGATCCAACCACCGCAGAAGTTGGAAAAGCCCTGACCATCGAGTTCAAAGGCAGCAACTTCCGCTCTGGTTCTGTGACGGTCTTCCAAGGAGCCGCACAGACCACCGCGTTTGTGGATGCGCAAACCTTGCGGATGACGATCTCGCTCAATGGTGTAAGCGCCGGAACCTACGAGGTTTGGGTGGAAAACCCTGACGGCCAGATCTCCCAAAAACTCAAGTTCACGGTCACAGCCCCCCAAGGACCGCAGATCGTTCAGCTCCTGCCCAAAGACGGAACCACCAACACCAAAGTCAACGGGATCGTCGATGGACGGGGCTTTGTGACGGGTGCAAAAGTGCTCTTTAACGGCCAAGCCATGACCACCACCTTTATCAATGCCTCGTCTCTTGGCGTGGTGTACGACCTCAACAACATCGCCGCAGGCACGTATCCTGTGGTGGTCGAAAACCCCGATGGTAAGCGTTCTAACGCCGCCTTCTTTACCGTCTCGGGACAAAAGCTGCCTGCACCGATCTTGATCTCGGTCACCCCCACCACCATCAAACTTAGCTCCAACCAACCGATCTATCTCAACGGCCAGCACTTCCAATCGGGTGCTGTGATGTCGCTGCAATTGCCCTTTGTTGGGGCGGTTGGACTTCCCACCAACTACATCAACGACACTCTTTTGATCGTCACCGCGCAACTTCCAAGTATTCCTTTCCCCTTCCCCCCTCAGCGCGTCCAAGTCTACATCACCAACCCCGACGGCCAACGCAGCAACAGTCTCCAAGTCACCGTCGAGCGATAATCTCCGATCTTTCGTGTTGAAGGGGGGGATGTGTGCCTTGACAGGGTGGGGGATCTGCGGATAGTGCTGAGGGGAGATGGGGTTGTGCTTTTGGCAACAAGAAGGACACGGGCATGGCAGAGCAGGAAGCGGCGCGCATCTACGAACTCGGCGGGGTCAAGCTGCTCTTGGCGCATCCAGACGACGTCGTTTCGCGGTGGGTGGGACAAGAAGAAGTTCTCAAGCAGGTTTTGGCGGCGTGGTTGGTGTTGGGCGAGGGCGATCTGCCGCTGCATCCGCGAGTGATGGGCAAATCGGGTTCGGGGAAGACGACGCTGTTGTGTGCAGCCGCAAAGCAGCGTGGGCAAGAAGTGTATATGTTGCAAGCGACGATGGATATGCGTCCCGAAGACTTGTTGATTACGCCCGTGATTGGGGGAGGTGGGCAGATCCGTTATGTTGCGTCTGCGTTGGTGACGGCGATGATTCGGGGGGGAGTGTGCCTTTTGGATGAGGCCAATCGCATGGGAGAGCGGACGTGGGCAGCGCTTGCGCCGTTGCTCGATCAGCGCCGTTATGTCGAGTCGATCGTGACAGGTCTCAAGATCAAGGCCCATCCGTCGTTTCGCTTTGGGGTGACGATGAACGAAGATGCCGCAATTTTTGAGATCCCAGCGTATATCCATGCACGACTACAGCCGCAGATCCGGCTTGATTTTCCGACGCCCGAGGACGAGATGGCGATCTTGCGTGCTTGGCTGCCTTTTGTGGATGAAGAGATCCTCGAGTACGTTGTGGACTTTTTGCAGCGCGCTCACGAAGATGACGAGCGTTTTACGGTGCGCGATGGTCTCAATATCGCACGCTACGCCGCGAAGCTGCTCGACTCAGAAACGCTACCTCACGAAGAAGCCCTCTACATCGCGACGTTGCAGATCCTTGGCGAAGAGGCCCATGCCTACATCGAATAAACCGATGGCTTCGATCCGAAGAACCACCAATCCAGCGATCGTGCAGCTTTCGCAGGTTTCTTACCAAGAGCCTTGGTTGGAGATCGCGCCCGGGATCGCCTGTGTTCCGTGTCTTCATTACCGCGTCGAGTTTGCCGATGCGGTCCGTCGGGCGGTGGTGTTGTATCAGCCCGATGCCATCGCGGTCGAACTACCCCCGACGCTTGCTCCTTCGCTGCGTTTGGCGATCCAACATCTCCCCGCACTGTCCGTCTTGTTTTATCTCGACAGCGAACAACAACCCCTCTATCTCCAGATCGAACCCACCGATGCGATCGTCGAAGCCGTACGCAGCGGCATGGAAAAGCAGATCCCGCTTCATTTTGTAGATATCGATGCCGGCTATACGCACCAACACGACGACCCTGTACCCGATGCTTACGCTTGTTTGCGTTTGGGCCTTCGGGCTTATTGCGAAAAAGTCATGGCTTCATTGCGCCAACAGCCCAAAACACCCGAAGATCGGCGTCGTGAGCAAGCGATGGCCTACCACCTCCAGTCCCTGCAACGCCAACACAAACGCATCCTTTTTGTCGGTGGGATGGCGCATATCGAGGCCATTACACAAGATCTCAAATCTCCTCAACCGATGCCGTTTTCAAGACGCCATCGAGAAGATATCCATGTTTTTCATCTTCATCCTGACTCCGTTCGTGAGATCGCCATCGAGACGCCCTTTTTGATCGCGGTCTACGAGCTGAGACGACACGCCCTTCCGCCTGAACCTCCACCCCGACTGCCCAAGCACAGACCACGCTTTGAGCGTTTTGAACTTCTCCAAGGAGGCCGCCCCTCCGACCCCGAACGCTTGTACCTCGATGCGCTTTACCGCGCTGCACGTCAGGCTCACGGTCCTGCCCAACCTTCGCGAAAATGTCCTGTGTACCTGCTTCCCTTGGATCGTTTGTTTGTGCAAGAAGCCCTGATCTCCGAAGCCGCCCATCGATACCAAGCCGAGATCGGCGAGCGCGTGAGCGCAGAACAGCGCGCAGTGCTTCGTCGCTACGCTGCGCGTTATGCCGCGATCGAACAACGCCTTGTTTCGGATCTTTTCCAGCTTTTGACAGCGGCGCGTTTTTGTGTGGACGAAGACTTTTGCTACGAGGTGTGGGATCTCGCCACTCGTTATCCTTGGCAAGAACACCACACCGCGATGCCGATGGTCGAGGTCGATCAGGCCGAGGAGATCGTTGAAGATGCCCGACAACGCTTGCTTGCACGACTTCTCAAACAACGCCGACAAAGCGAGCGCCGCCTTCCCATCCGCCCTCGGCCTGTCCGACGCTCCGCAGACGAATGGAAACGATATGTCTCGGGCGAAACGATCTTTACCTATCCACCCGAAGATCGGGCGCTTGCTTCTTGCCTCCAAACCTTGCAAGAGATCGCCCTCCGTCGTCTCGCCCAAGAGCGAACTCTGATCCGCCCCTTTTGTTCGGGGATGTTGGATGGTGTGGAGCTTGGAGAAACGCTACGCCACCCCAACGAAGGCCAAGTCTATGTGCGCGAATCAGGCCGTGTCATGGGCAAGATCGCAAGCGTTGTCTTGATCTTTGAAAACGATCCCGAGACCTCGCGCTATCCGTACAAAGGCACATGGCTTGGAGAATCGGAAGACGCCCCCGATCGGGCTTTTTATGCAACCCCTCCTGATGAAAAAAGCGGGGGGGCGGGTGTTCACCGATGTGAGTATGGTGGTCTGCTGTTGAGTGCGCCCTCTGGCAGATTGTTTGACGTGTGGAGCGATATCGATTATCGGTTGGCGCGCAGCCCCGCCGAAGTGTTGCTGCTGGCTGCGTTGGATTATGCCGTCGAGCCTTATGTGTTGTATCTCGCCAAACGCCCGTGTCGTTCGTGGTTTCACAAGATCGCTGCGCGCATGGGCTTGCGCATCCTCTGCTTTTCTCTCCACGAGATCGGCCCACCCACACGCAAAAAGATCCGCACCTTTCACCTTCTCGACAGCATCGAACGACGCGAACATACCGAGGATCTCCTCGATCTCTGAACCCACAATCGATCGCATCGAACGACGCAAACATACCGAGGCCCTCCTCGATCTCTGAACCCGCAAGAAAGGCCCGCCCTGATGGATATCGAAGAACTGGTCGACAACCTCGAACTCCTCGAAGATTGGGAAGAGCGCTACCGTTATCTGATCGAACTCGGACGCAAACTGCCACCCTTGCCAGACGACCAACACACCGAGCAAAACAAAGTGCGCGGCTGCATGAGCCAAGTCTGGATGTTCCCCCAAGTCGATGACCGCATCTCTCCGCCCATCCTGCATTTTCTGGCCGACAGCGACGCCCACATCGTCAAAGGACTGATCGCCGTCTTGATGGTTGTGTATTCGGGAAAAACAGCCCAAGAGATCCTTGATATCGATATCCACGCCGTTTTTACGCGGCTTGGCCTCGAAAAGCACATCACCCCCAACCGACGCAACGGCTTCTTTTCGATGGTTGGGCGCATCCAAGACCTCGCCCGTACCTCCCTTGCTTCCGCTCCTTCCGCCTGATCTGACAGAGGCTGTTGGTTTGTTTGTGTGGGGCGAGGTACCACGCCCCGCAAGGGACCGAAGGCCCCTTGACCCCTTGAGGGGCGAACAGATCATCCTTTTTTACACAGACGACTCTGTCGCTTGAACTGCCGCGAACACGGCTTTTTTGGCTACGTATCGCTTCGGTAGATGTACGCTTCCAACAGATATCGCTATGTTAGACACCCGCTGATACGAGATCCGAGTGATGTGTACACAAAGGATAGTGCGTAGACACCCGATTGTTGGGCAGCCACACCTGTCTGCCCCTACGTTTTGCGATCACACGACGGGCGGATCTCGTATTAGTACAGTTTTTTGAAGGCTTGTGTGGCGTCGCGTTCGAAGGCATCTATCTGCCCGCAGTAGGTTTTCCCATCGATGGGGAGGCCACATCCGAGGCAAGTCTCAAGGAGTTGTCCAGCGGGGCGTGCGTGCATACCGATCTCGTCAGGCAATCGGTCGAGGCGTTTGTTGTAGGCGTTGAGTTCGGGTTGAAGGGCTTTCCAGATCCGCAGGCATTCGTCTTTGGCGAGGGGGTCGCCTTGGGCGATGCGTTCTCGAAGTTGCTGTTGTTGTGCGCCTTGGGTCCGAAATCGTGCGAGTTGTTCGAGGGTTTTTTGGATGGCTTGGATGACAGGACGTGGCCGATCGGTGGTGGTGGGGATCGGCGAAGGAGCCGAAGAATCCGAGGAAGAAGTGGGGGGCGTGGGCAAAGAGAGCGTGTTAGAAGGTTGGGGGAGGTGACGTTTCGAGGGGGCGCGAGCGGAGGTGGCCTCAGCAGAAGAAGCGGGATATGCGGAAGAGGTGCGTGGAGAGGGCGTTTGGGAGTTTGTGGGAGACGGCAGGTGGGGGCGTTGGGCGAGTTGATGTCGCGGAATCGAGTGTTGCGAGGGTGAGGAGGGTGAATACAAGGGCCATGCGAAGGACAATGCGCCCAAGATCGCGGTTGCAAGGGGCCATTGTGGGCGAGCGGGCTGGAGCGGCCACGCCATCAGGTGATGGAGGGCTGCGCGGGTGGATGGATGGACGACGTAGAGGATCGCTAGGAAAAAGGCGATCCCACCGAGCAGATAGCCCGCACGCGGAGCGACAACAAGCCATGCGATCCACAACAAGCCGAGCAGCAGTAGAGACGCGAATGGCGGTGATGTCGGACGTTGCAAGAGGGCTCTCCTTTCTTGCTCCTCGTACAGGAGCGAGAGTGTGCTCGAAACATATAGGGGCAGACAGGCGTGGCTGCCCAACCACAGAACTGCTACAGCAAGTCGTGTCGACGTTTCAATCACACATCTCTCGGAGATCGCATGACGCGGTTGGATTTGGTTGGGTGGGACGGGGGCGAAGAGTGCGGCGGCGCAGGAACAAGCCGACGAGTAGGAGCATCCAAAGCGCGCTTTCTGTGTTTTGAGCGATGGGTCCGATCTGGCAGCTACAGCCGCTTTTTCCCGTTCCGCTGGCGACGCATTGACCGTTGAGGCAGTTTTGGCCTGTTGCGCAGTCCGAGGCGAGGGTGCAGCCTGTTTTGGGCTTGGCTTGACAGATGCCGTTGATGCAATCGAGACCGTTGGTGCATTGGGCAGCGCTTTGGCAGCCTTGGGGGGGCGTTCCTGTGCAAGTACACGCACCAAAGCTCTTGCCATCGGCGTTACAGGACTGACTGCCATTTTTGCCATCGGTGCAAACGCAGCCTTGGCTGACGCCCGGGACGCAGGCTTGGGGCGCATCGCAAGGGCAAGCATCAAAGCCCGAACCATCGGCTTTGCACGTGGTGGTTTTGGTCCCGTTGGGGCAAACACAAGCGATCGTTTGGTTGGGGGTGCAAGTTCCTGTGGGGGTGCAAACGCAGTCTGTAAAGCCCGACGCATCGGACTTGCAGGATTGGGTTCCATTTTTTCCGTCAGTGCAAACACAAGCGCGGCTTTGGTTGGGTGTGCAAGATTGGGGGCCTGTGCAAGTACAAGTCTCAAAGCCCGAACCATCGGGCTTGCAGGACTGGCTGCCATTTTTGCCGTCCGTGCAGACGCAGCCTTGGGATGCGCCCGGGGTGCAGGCTTTTTTGGGTTGGCATTGGGCATTTTGGCAGACATGATCGGCGGGGCAGTCGGTGTCTTTTGTGCATCCTGTGGTGGAGGTTTTGCAGGTGCCGTTGTCACAGCGTTGACCTTGCGGGCAGTCGGCGTCTTTTGTGCATCCTGTGGTTTTGTCTTTGCAGATACCGTTGTCGCAGAACTTCCCGACGGGACAATCGCTGTCTTGTCGGCAGCCCGAGGCGATGTTGCAAGCACCACCGATACAGCGCTCACCGGCCTTACAATCTGCATCGCTGTTGCAGGTTCCCGGGCGGGGCTTGCACGTGCCGTTGTCGCAGATCTCGCGCAAGTTGCACTCGCTGTCTTGGGTGCAAAAGGGGACGATATCGCACTTTCCGTTGACGCATTTTTGTTTGCTCGGACAATCGGTGTCTTTTGTGCAAGCGGAGCCTTTGCAGACAAAACCGGGTGGGAGGCATTGGGCGTTGTAGCTCGATCCGTTGCAGCTATATCCCGAAGGGCAGAGTCCATCGAAGTTACAAAGCTGGATGCAGAAATTGCCCGTCCCTACGAAGTCACAGGTCATCCCTGCACCGCAGTCTTGGGTGGTATTGCAGGGCTTGCAAGCGTTTGGCAAAGGGGCAGGCGGAGCAGAAACGCAACTGGCCTGTTGGCAAGCGAGTTGCGATGGGCAGTCGGTGTCTTGGGCGCATTGGGGTTGTCCTGAAGGGTACAGGAAACAGGCTCCTGCGATATCATCGGGGTGCAGGCTGCGTTTTTTGATCGCCCCCGGGTAAAACGTCCCTTCCATCGTCGAAGTGAGGACTTTGCTCGATTGGAGGCCCAACAAAGAACCTGCTGCGACCGTTGCGATACTGATCAGGTCAAACTGCCCGCTGGTCGGGGTCAATGACCACCCCATCTTCGGGTTGATCGAGACGTCTACTTCGGTGAGTTCGTTCTTTTGGTTGTAAAAGAAGTTGGGGACAAACACGATGCCTTGTCCGTAGGTCACTTCAAAGTTCCCCGGAAATCCGACGACGTTGGTGCTGTCGCCACGCACAGGGAGTTGGGTGGTGGGGCCGCGATAAAGGAAGCTGATCTGGGCGCACTTGATCTTGGTCCATTCGGAAAAAGCGTCTTGAAAGATCTGTGCGAGTTGGGTTTGCGGGACTTGGGTGTAAGCGTCGGGGTTGAATTTCCATTCGATGGCTTTTCCCATCGGCCACTTGATGGGGGTTGTGCCGTTTTTCAGGTACTCGTAGGCATGGGCATGATCGGCCCCAAAGAGCAAAGAACACAAAGCACACAAACGAAACAGAAAATGTAAAGAGCGCATCGTCGATCCTTTTCCTTTTCGGAGTGACGCAGTTTTGCAAAAAAGCCGTGTTCGCGCCGTTGCAAGCGAGAGAGCCGTTGGTTTTGAAAAACAGTGATCTTTTCGCCGAGTCGGGGTCAAGGGGGCAAAGCTCCCTTGCGGGGTTTGGGGCAAAGCCCCACAAAAACAAACCCAACAAGTCGCTTTAGACCGATCGCAAGACCCTGCTTTGGGCGGGATGCTTTCGCCTTTGATATCGGCACAACAGCAGAGAGCGTTCGCAGAAAAGTTTAGTCTTTTGTTTTTGCAGGAAAAAGGCACAAGTGCAACAATTTCTGTTCATAAGCAAGGCCCGCGCCGATCAGCCCGGCATTTTGGAGGCGCAGATCGAGGCCCATCGAGAGGGAGGGACGGGCTTCGGCGGTGAATTGCCATAAGGCTTCGAGCAATGCTTCTCCATGAGGGCCTTTGGAAGGAGCGGTGGGAGGGGCGACATGGATGTCTTGTACATAAGAGGCGATCCAATGGGGATAATAGAACGCTGCGGTGACGGGTGAATCGAGCAGATCAAGGGCCAAGAGATGGCCGTGAAGATAGGCGATCTGGCCGACTTGATGTTCTTGATAAGGGAGAGCCTTGAGGTAGTGTTCGAGCGTTGGATGGTGGGCTTCTTGGGCGTCGAGGTAGCTGTGGGAGACGGAAAGAGCTTGAGAGTGGGCAAGATAGCGTTCGGTGTCTTTTCGAAGGTTGTGGAGGTCGCTTGCGAAGGTTTGTTCTCGGCGAAATGATCGGCTGACGCTGTGGAGTTTGTGTGCGCGTCCGAGCGCAGCAAACAAGCCCAGTTCTGTTCGAGCGAGGCGTTCGATGGGGGATGTTTGTTTGCGGAGTTCTTGTTCGATGGGGGAGACTTCGATGATATGGCGGCTTTGGGGAGCCAAGAGGTAGGAGGCGTTGGCGATCCGCGCTTGTTTGAGGGATGAAAAGATCTCGTCGTTGAGGATCAACAGCGGTTGTGTGCTGTGGTTGTGGATGACCAGTTTGGTCGGATGGCCGATCGCGTTGATCTCTTCGATGGCTGCTTTGTTTTGGCGGATCGCCTCTTGGAGGAACAGCACGTCGGAGGAGGGGGCTTCATGCCGCAACAGCGGATAGATCGTCAGGTCTTCATGTTGGATCGCTGGCGCACACACAAGTCCTTGCAGAAAGACCACAAAGTAGACCTCTTGGGGCGGGGGGGGTGGCGGCTTCATCAAGTCTGCTGCTGCCCCGCCAAAATACACCAACGGCTGCTGTGCCTTGGGGACTTCGACAGAGTCCGCATCAGGCGACCGAAGGGAGTCTCGCGCTTCGACAGGTACGGAAGATCCGTTGGAAAGCGGGGCAGAAAGTTTGGACGGTTTGGCGGGCGGAGAGGGAATCGTAGAGGAAGAGGAGTGATTGGAAGAGAGCGCAGGAGGAGCCACGGGAGAGGCCGAAGGGGCAGGTGCTTGGGTCGATGCAGAGAACAGGGAGCGTAGCCAATGGGGTAACATCGGTGATCCTCAAGATTCGTGAACCGCTCGCCCATCGAGCGCGTGGCTCTTTTCGCCGAAGTGTAACACTGCTTTCGCGAAAAGCCTTGTTTATGCAAATAACTCGAATCCGAACGGGGCGCAAGGCTTTGTACCGTGAGGCAGGCCGAGACAAAGCGTCCAACCGCGTAAGCCCCATCTTAATAAAGGCGCGTGGTGTTGTGTGGTGTCGATGGAAGCGGTGGTGTGGAGTGGACGGCGGGGGACGACGATGGAGCGGGTGTGTGAGGGCGGGTGGCGGTGATCGCGGAGGGCGGGTGGTTGTGTTGGTGATGGAGGATAAAAAAGACGGTAGCGGCGAGGCTTGCGGCGAGGGTGATACCGAGGGCGGTGGTTCCGCCGATATTGGTGCGTGTCGAGGCATCGACAAGAGATTGATCGATCATGCCTGTTCCGCCCGATTGTTCGAGGGGAGTGCGGGCATCGCCGTACAATTTGTGAGAGACACCGTACAGCGTGCCTGTGGCGACGGCTCCTGCAAGCGTCACCCCAAGGGCAGCGTAAAAGGCCGTCAGATAGGGGGTGGGTCGTTTGAGTTGCGCGGGGTGAGTGAGCCAAGCGATGCCTTTGTTGGAGGCGGCAGCATAGGAAAGCAGGCGGCCTTGGAAGCGTTTCAGTCGGTGGGGTTTGCCTTGGTGGAGGTCGATCTGTTTGGATTGATAGCCGCCCTTGCTGCGGTAAATGATGGTGTACGAACCCGCCTCAAGGCCAAGATGCACAGGCTCGCCGAGGCGTTTTTTGATCTCCGCAAGCAAAAGCTGTTTTTCAGGTTGGAGGACGTAGTAATGGCCTGCAAGAGCGGTATCCAAGATCAGGCGGGACGGGGCTTTTTGAGGGTAAGTCAAGATCACATGTCCATGCCCTCGAAAAGACTTGCGGAAGCTTGGGTGTTGTACACCGCTGGAGAGAAAAAGTGTGTGGGAGATGGTTTTTTGGTAGGTGTAGCTGTAGGCTTCTTCGAGCGTCACAAGGCCGTCTTGGTTGTGATCGGCAAGGCCACGCAGAGCCGAGATCAGATGGTGAGTAAAGATCGAGCCGCGAAGGCTTTCGAGTTCGTGGGCATCTTCGCCGATACCGCTGGCGGTGAGGATGGCCTCGCCTTGGAGGGGCGTTTGCCATGCGGAAGGAAGGGCGAAATGGCGCTTGATCCGCCGCGCTCCTTTCAGTCGGAGCATCTGGCCGCTTTGGCAGGTGTCGAGGATCAAGATGCGCAGGTGAGCCGACGAGCGCCGAAGGATCTCGCGCAGCGTCGGGTAGGCAAGAGCCTGAGAGCCGAGGTGAAGAGCGTGGGGGTCTGCGTGGCCTGAGTAATAAAACAGCAGGTGTGTGGGGTGGTTGGGATGTCGCTGTCGAAAGGCGCGGATGGCCGCGTCTGTTTGTGAGAGAGCCGCAATCAGCGTTTGGGGATCGAGACCGATCAAGCGTTGTATCCGATGTTTTGGGATCCCTCCGATCTCACGCAAGGTTTGGGCCATGCGTAGCGTGTCGCTTTGGGCGTAGCGCAGCGGGCGATCGCTTGGGTAACCCAGATTGTTCCCCACCAGTACAGCAAAGACCGCAGGGCGTAAAACCCCATCCGTTGGGGACGAACGATGTGTTAGCGGTTGGCTGTGTGCGAGCGAGTAGGCGAAGCCGATACCCCACAAGAGCATCCCACACAAAATCCACCGCGTCACACCGAGCAAAGGAAAAAAACGAAACAAGCGAGACATGGTGCGGCATCTCCTACGCCTTTTGGCAGAGAGTGGCTGCAAAAGGTTGATATCGGTGTATTCTTTGGCGGGGCGTGCGGGTGTGTCAACGCCCCTCCGCGATGCGTCGCCTGAGATCGCAACGGTCGCATCACCGAAAAGACGATCGGTTTTGTGGATCTTGGAAAAAGATTTCCCACAGAGGTCTGCTTTGTCGTCTTTGAGACAGCAGAGCGCGTGAGAGAGGTAGTCGCAGCCTTGGATGCACAAGAACTCGCAGATATCTACGAACGATACGGATACATGGTGTTGCGTGTGTGCAGGGAAGTCCTGCGCGATGAACAAGAAGCCAAAGATGCCTTGCAAGAAACCTTCTTAAAGTTTTGGCGCTTTTCCGAACGTGCCGAAGAAGTCACCGAGATATCGGGCCTCTTGCGAAGAACGGCGCTGTCTTGTGCGATCGATGCGTTGCGTGCGCGTCAACGGCGTGGTCGGCATCGCGAAGCATGGCAAGAATTACGCACGTTGTTGGAGGAAGAGCGCCGTCTCGAACAAGGCCGCACGTACTCGCAAAAAGAAGTGATCACGTTGTTGTTCCAGTCTTTGCGTGTGGACGACGAGACCTTGCGGATGGCTTATCTGTATTATCTCGATGAGATGACGCTCGAAGAAGTAGCCCTCGAAACAGGCTTTTCTCGGCGCGCTGTCGGCATGAAATTAGAACGCTTCCGCGAACATGCCCAAAAATACTGCACCAATCACGGGATCTCTTTCTGATGGGAGTTGCGCAGTTGGATGGTTTTTGTGGGGCGCTGCCCCAATCCCCGCAAGGGAGCGCGGCTCCCTTGACCCCGAAAGGGGCGAAGAGATCGATGGTTTTCCAGACGGACGACTCTGTCGCTTCAAGCGGCGCGAACACGGGGGGGGCTACAATCTGCGCCTCTCTGGTTGGAAAGGCTCTCTGAATGCCGCTCCTCTTTGGTTGGAAAGGATGGGTCGATGACGCCCAGCGTACGGGAATCTTTGGATAACACATCGGCGATCTCTGCGCATCCCTCGCGGCAAGCGTGGGATCGGTTTTGCCTCGAAGAAGCATCTGCCCAAGAACGCACCCGCCTCCAACTCCATCTTTCGGAATGTGCGCACTGCCAGTCCTCCATCCATCTGATCCGCTTAGAACAATCGGCGTTTGCACAATCCTTTCCTCGCCTTGCTTTTCTCCAAGCGATCTCCACCCAAACAACTCCCGCTGTCGAGATCCTCGAAGGATCCCGCAGCTTGAGCCTCGAAGGATCCCGCAACTTGGGCCTCGAAGGATCCCGCAACTTGGGCCTCGAAGGCTCCCGCAGCTTGGGCCTCGAAGGCTCCCGCAACTTGGGCCTCGAAGGCTCCCGCAGCTTGGGCCTCGAACAAGTCTCTTTGGCGCGTACCGAAGAAGTCCCGTTGCGGCGTCAGGAAGTATTGGTTTCTGTCGGGCATGGTGGTTGGTTGGAGTGGCTTCGTTGGGGTGGTTGGTTGGGTTCGGTGGGGGCGTGTGGTTTGTTGTTGTTGTGGTTGGGGTCGGTGGGAGATCCCAAAGAGATCGGCAAGAGCGAGCCGTTGGGGTCCGAAGCTGCACCTTTCTCGGCAAAGAGGCCGATGGTTCGGCATGATGAAGTGTTGGGTCCAGAGGCTGAACCTTTCTCGGCAAAGAGGCCGATGGTTCGGCATGATGAAGTGTTGGGTCCAGAGGCTGAACCTTTCTCGGCAAAGAGGCCGATGGTTCGGCATGATGGGGAGCTTTGGCGGAAAAAAGGCGGGGGGCCGTTGTTGGAGGTCTTTTTGTCTCGCAAGGGGGTGCAAGCCTTGGTGCGATCGGGGGCCTCTTTTGAGGCAGGAGATCAGTTGGGCTTTTGCTATCAAGGGGCGGGGTATGGATTTTTGACGTTGGTGCTTGTGGATGCGAAAGGGTCGGTGTCATGGCTGTATCCGTCCTCGGCTGCACCAAGCATCCCCATCGCAGCCCAAGGCCGTCTACAAGATGCCGTGGAGTTGGATTCATCGCTTGGACGAGAGCGGATTATCGCCTTCTTTGCGGAGCGTCCCCTCCATGCCAAGCGGATCCTCGCGGCGCTATCTTCCCCAAAGGAAGGCCCACAACAGCTTGCAACGGGTGAGCGAGTTTTTGTTCGCAGCTTTTTGTTGAAAAAGAAGTAGATCTGTTTTCAGCGGCGGAGGGGCCAAAAGCCCAGAAAAAACAACACCCACAAACTCCACCACAAAAAGGAGCCGATTGGAGAGGCATCCGAGGGGGCGTTGCAGCCGCATCCACCTTTGGGGAGCTCGGTCTCCTCGGCAGGTTCGGGGGTGTTTTCGGATGCGGTGTCTGCGGTGGTTTCGGGCATCGCATCCGAAGTCGTGGCGGTATCTGGCGAAGCATCGGCGATCGGCTCGGTGGTTGGGGTGCTTTCGGAGGGGGCGGTCTCCTTTGTGTCTTCGGTGGGGGTGGGTTCGGAGGGTTGGATCGGTTCGGAGGTCGGGTCGGTGGCGCGGAGGGTGAGTGAAGCGGTGGCGGTGCGGCCACTTTCGGAGACGGCGATGACGGTGAGGGTGCGTTGTCCGACTTGATCGAGAGTGATCTCTTCGGTGGGGGCGGTGCCGATGCGCTCGTTGCCGTCTTTTTCGTCGAGGTTCCAGAAGAATTCTTTGAGGACGACGTTGTTGAGGGCGGTCACTTTGAGCGATACACGAAAAGGGGCGGGGCCTTCGGTGGTTCCGTTGGAGGTTTCGAGCTTGATCTGTGGGGCGGTGGAAGCTTGCCAGAACTGGTAGGCTTCGGGCAAACGGAGCAAGCCTTTTCCCCACTGCGCTTCATCGGGGTTGCTTTGCCAAGTGACGGGCTGTGCGGTCTTTTGGAAGAGGGGGCGCACAAAGGCGGTGGGATCTTTTTGCAAGATCAGTGCGGCAGCGCCTGTTGCCATCGGCGTTGCCATGCTGGTTCCCCCCAATACAAAACCGCCGTTGAGCGTGTATCCTGCGAGTAGATCGCTGCATCCTTCGAGGTTGGGGTCTTGTTTGCAGTCCAAGACGAAGCGGGTGGCGGTGGACTCGATGCTGTGTCCCGGGGCCAAGAGGGTGACACCTGCCCGACCGTCACGAGTGGGGCCGCGACTGCTGAACCACGAAAGATCCACAGGCGACAAAAACTCTGAAGCAAAGAAATAACCGCTGTCCAGATCGGCGGCGTTGTGCAGATCGTACGAACCGACCGCAAGCGCACCGCGTGAGGTGGCGGGACTTGAAAGCGTCCCTTGGACCGAGCCATCGGGGTTTTGTGGAATCAGATCCAGAAACTCCCCATCTTCCGAAGAATTGTAGGCATGAAAGATCCCTGAGTCTGTGCCGCCTGTGCGGGTGATGCGAAAGGTGATGATCTCTTCTTGTTGGGGCTCGCTGTTCCATCGGAGGCTGACGGTGCTGTGTAAAAGCGTGGGGTTGTCGGGAAACACCTGTCCAGCCGCCCATTCAAAGGTGAAGAGGCCGTTGTTGGCTTGTCGCGTTTGGCCCCACAACAAGGTCTCGCTGCGCCCGTTGCTTGAGAACGAGATCGCGTAGGTGTCAGCTTTGTCTGTGAAAAAATCGACCACGAGCGGGTACGAATCGGCTCCGTAAGGCGGGGTAGCTTGGATGCGTAGAGTGGTGCTTTGGTTTGGGCCGAGTTGGGCGGTTGCGTGGAGCGGAGAAGCCCCTTCGTTGCCGACAGCGGCGATCAGGTTTACTCCCGGGGCAACGGCTTGTTCGACCGCTTTGTCGTCAAGATGGGTTCCATCGTGCGCACCGAGATGACCCCCAAGGCTCATATTGACCACCACAGGGCGCTTGAGCGACTTGGCTTTGTCGAGGATATACGCAAGGGCTGTCACGATATCGCTAAATCCTTTGACGATGATCAAGTCGGCAGCAGGGGCGATCCCGGGCTTGGAACCGCCACCCGCAGCGATCCCTGCGATGTGGGTCCCGTGACCGTCGGTGTCAAAGCTGCGCACAGCGTTGCGATTGCACGAAGGAAGGGCTGCATCGATCTCTTGGCGGGTGTATTCGACGCCGTATCCGCTTTGTCCGACGATGCTTGCCGGAGGAGAGCGCTCTCCTCGGCGGGGCGTGAGATCTTGATCCCACAACGACAGCACCCGTGAGCGGCCCTGTTGAACAAAATCGGCGTGGCACCAATCGATCCCTGTGTCGATGATGCCGATGATCACGCCGTTTCCGTCGAGGCTGTGGGCTTTTTTGAGTGTGTTTGCGCCGATCCCTGCGCGTCGTGGCGGTCGAGAACTGCTGATCGCACCGCCGCTGAGTTGGCTTGTGCTGAGGGGGATATCTTCGGAGGCCACGATCAAGGCGAAGGAGCCGCGCTTGTTGTCCTGAGAGGCTACACGCACAAACAGCGTGGTGGGTTGTGTGGTGCTGTGCGAAAGGCGGGCGTGCGAAATTGGCGACGGATGGGGGTCGCTGCTTCCACCATTTCCGAAGGAGGGAAAGTCGCGGTCGAGGACGTTGGTGCAGTTGGTATCGGCGCACAGGCTGACGAGCGGTGTCCAAACAGGCCGTTGTTCTTCGCCATCAGGGATCGCGAGGATCGTGAGCTTGCCCGCAACAGGAAGCACCAAGGCATAAGTCAGCGTAGGTGTCGATGCTGAAAGTGCCGCTGCATGGGTGATCATGTTTGACATGGCGAGGCTTCGGCGTGGTTTGTGCCGTACAGCAGGAGAGATCCGCACGATGGCAGCATGACCGCGAAGTTGTCGCAATGCCCCCAACGTCGCACGCACCGCCACTACCGAACCGACACGCCCACCATACGAAAGCCCCTCGATCTTCGGGAGCGCGTACCCTTGTTTGAGTTCCATGATCAGCCGATATCGGCCTTGGGCGTCTTTGCGCACCGTTGAACCCAACAATCCACCCCGCAGCAGCGATCGCAAGGCGATCCCCCACCCTTCGCTTTCTGTCTTCTCTCGCGGCGACGTGAGCAAGATCGATTCTTCCTTG
The DNA here is from genome assembly GCA_023150835.1 of Myxococcota bacterium. Lineage (GTDB taxonomy): Bacteria > Myxococcota_C > UBA6777 > UBA6777 > UBA6777 > JAKLKB01. Next base: position 25,230 of record JAKLKB010000062.1, read on the forward strand.
AAGTTGCACCCCGCCAACAACACACTCCAACACAGCCATACTCTCCAATTCCACATCTTCAACCACTCCTTCACAAAAAACCCGTTCCGTTTTCGATAGGGTACGCAAAACCCCAACCCATGTCCACGTAAAACACGGAAGACACGGAAGACACGGAAGACACGGAAGACACGGAAGACACGGAAGACACGGAAGACACAAACGATGAAATGGCTTTTGGTTAGGGGAGGAGGGCTTGATAGAGGATTTGGATGGGGTGTTTAGGGGTGTAGCGGGTGCCATCGTGGATCTGGTGGCGGCAGGAAGTACCGACGGCGAGGACTTCGGCATCTTGGCGTTGTTCGACGGCGGGGAAGAGGGTGAGGCGGCCTATTTGCATGGAGACATCGTACTTTTCTTTGTCGTAGCCGAAGGAACCCGCCATGCCGCAGCAGCCCGAAGGGATCTCTTGGACGGAGAGTTCGGGGACAAGGCGGAGCATATCGAGGGTGGGCTTGGTGCCGACGAGGGCTTTTTGGAAGCAGTGTCCGTGAACCAAGAAGCGCTTGGGGGTGGGTGCAAAGGGATGGATAAAGTGGGCTTTTTGCGATTCGGCGACGAGGAATTCATCGATCAGATAGGCGTTTTTGGCGATCTGCTCGATGATAGGGTCGTTGGGGAAAAAGTCGCGGTATTCGTCGCGAAAGGTGAGTAAGGTCGAGGGTTCGACGCCCACAAGCGGGATGCCTTGTTCCATCGGGCCGCGCAAGCGCCACATATTGTCTTCGGCGAGGCGTTTGGCGCGTCGTGTAAAGCCTTTCGAGATCAGTGTACGTCCGTCGTCTCGGACGGTGGAGAGATCGACGTGGTAGCCTGCGGCTTCAAGAACGGTGATCGCTGCGATCCCGACGTGAGGTTCGTTGTAGTTCACAAAAGGATCGGCGAGGAAATGGACGGTTTTTCCGTTCTTTCCAGCGTTGCGATGGGGCGTATGGAAGCGAAACCACATCCGCAGCGTGGGGATCTGGATTGCGGGGATCTGACGACGGCGATCGACCCCGAGGGCTTGTTCAAAGAGCCACCGCCCAAAGGCCGAAGAAGTGAAGGCGTTGAACAAGAAGGCCACAGGTGCCGCAAGTCGCGTGAGAAAGGGCATCCAGCCAAAGGCGAGATCAGCGAGCGGAGCGCCTTGGAGGTCGTGACGGCGTTGGAGGTATTCGTACTTGAGTTTGGCCATATCGACGTTGGAGGGGCATTCGGACTTACAGGCTTTGCATTCGAGACAAAGCTTCATGGTGTCGTAGACTTCGGAGGAGGTGAAGGCTTTGGTGGGGCCGTACTTCATGATGGCGTTGCGCAGGACGTTTGCGCGACCGCGAGTGCTGTGCTGTTCTTCGCGGGTGGCCTGATACGAAGGGCACATCGTCCCCGAAGCGAGGGGAGATTTGCGGCAGACGCCCGCGCCGTTGCAAAACTCGGTGGCGCGCAGATAACCTTGCTGCTTTTCAAACGACAGGACGGTGGGGATATCGTGGGTTTGATAGTCTTTGGGATAGCGGAGGTCTTGGTCGATGGGAAGGGCGTGGACGATCTTGTGGGGGTTGAGCAGAGCGTGCGGATCGAAGGCGCGTTTGACTTCGCACAAGACGTTGTACAGTTCGCTGCCAAAGAAGCGCTCGATAAAGGGGCCTCGCACCCGTCCGTCGCCATGTTCGCCTGAGATCGAGCCGCCGTACTTGATCACCAGATCGGTCACTTCTTCGGCGATGGCTTTCATGCGTTCGATGTCATGGGGATCTTTGATGTCGAGAACAGGCCGCATGTGCAACTCACCGACCGAAGCATGGGCATAATACACGCAAGAGGTCTTGTGTTTGTCCATGATCGCTTGAAACTCTTCGATGTAATCGGGGAGCGATTCGGGTGGGACAGCGGTGTCTTCGACAAAAGCGATCGGCTTGGGATCGCCCGGCATGGTGGAAAGCACGCCGAGACCGGCTTTTCGGAGGTTCCAGACCTTGTTGATATCGCTCCCCCATAGCCGCGTAAAAGCATAACCAAGCTTGCGCTCTTTCATGCAAGCTTCCATCGCGTCCATCTTGTCGAGGATCTCTTGTTTGGTATCGCCAAAAAACTCGACAGCAAGGACGCCTTGGGGATCGCCTTGCAGAAAGAAGCGCAACGGCTCGGTTCCACGATTTCCTTTGCTGAGATCGAGGATCATCTTGTCGATCAGTTCGATGGCTGCGGGCTGAAAGGGCAACGCCTCGACCGTGGCCTTCATGCACTCCCGCAAGCTCTCGAATTGCAAAACCACCAGCCCTTTTTGTTTGGGCAGCGGGACAAGGTTGATGCGTGCGCGGGTGATTAGTGCCAACGTCCCTTCGGAGGCGCACATCAGACGGCTGAGATTGAAGGGCTTGTCTTCGCGCAAAAGCTCGTCGAGCAGATAGCCTGTATTGCGGCGGACGATCTTGGGATAGCGCTCTTGGATCAGGCCGCGATGTTCGCGCAAGATACGGGTGATCTCGCGGTAGATGTGGCCTTCGTGGTTGTTCAGTAGCTTCTTTTGCTCGATCTCTTGGGGGGTGAGATCGCGGAAAACAGCGATCGATCCGTCCGCAAGCACCACTTCGGTTTCAAAGAGATGATCGACCGTTTTTCCGTAGAGGATGGAGTGCGTACCACACGAGTTGTTGCCGATCATCCCGCCGATCATGGCGCGGTTGGAGGTCGATGTATCGGGCCCGTACTGGAGTCCATGAGGGGCCATCAGCGCGTTGATATCGTCTTGGATTACACCGGGTTCGACCCACAACCAGCGCTCCGCAAGGTTGGTCTCAAGGATGCGGTTCATATACTTCGAGACATCCAAGACCATGCCTTTTCCGACGCATTGGCCCGCAAGGGATGTCCCTGCGGCACGCGGGATGATCGGTAGCTTGTGCAGCCCTGCGATCCGCACAGCTTCGACGATATCTTGGGTGTGCTTTGGAAGCACCACGCCCTCAGGTTCGGCTTGATAGATCGAGGCATCCGTAGCGTACAACATCCGCGAAGCCGAATCGACTCGGACTTCGCCTTCGATACGTTTTTGAAGGGCCGCAAAAGCCCGATGATAGACAGTTGTTTGTGAGATCATTGCGTCGCTCTATTCTTTATTAGATAGGAGTTACGCAGTCGCCAAAAAAGCCGTGTTCGCACTCCCCCAAGCGACAGAGCCGTTGTGTTGAACAACCTGCTCTCTCTTCGTCCCTCATGGGGTCAAGGGGGCGGCGCTCCCTTGCGGGGTGTGGTACCTCGCCCCGCAAAACAAGCCCAACCGCGTAAGTCTTGTTCAGAATTGGTTTTTCATCTCGCGTAATGCGCCCAAGATCTCGATGGGATCGTGAGGTTGAACTGCTCTTTCGAGGGAGACCATTTTGATCACTTCGAGTTCTTGGGTGCGCAAAAAGGGATTGACTTGCTTTTCCTTGCCGACGGTCGAGGGGATCGTGGGCCGTTGTTGTTCTCGCAGAGAGAGGACTTCTGCATACGTTTGTTCGATCGAGGGGTTGTTGGGTTCGATGTGGCGGGCGAATCGCAAGTTGGAAGCGGTGTACTCGTGGCCGCAATACACGCGAGTTGCATCGGGTAGTGCGGCAAGTTTTTGAAGTGAAGCGTGCATCTCGGCGGGTGTGCCTTCAAAGAAACGCCCACATCCCCCAAAGAACAGCGTATCCCCACAAAATAACGCCCCCGCTTTTGCGAAGTAATAAGCGATGTGACCGCGTGTATGGCCGGGAGTAAAGATCACTTCGGCCTCGTGCTGACCGACACAGACGCGGTCGCCTTCTTGAACGCGACGGGTGATCGCGGGGATACGCTCGCTGTCTGGGCCGTAGCCCACGATCTCAAGGGTGGGCCAATGCTTTTTGAGATCTTCGTTTCCGCCCACATGATCGAAGTGGTGGTGTGTATTGAGGAGCAGCGAGGGGGTAAGGTTCATCGTCTCAAGCGTTTGGATCATCGCGTCTGCATCGGGACAATCGACCAAGGCCACCACACCGCTTTGCTTGCAATGCAGGATGTAGCTGTAGTTGTCGGAAAGCATCGGAACAAGGGTGATCTCAAGATCTGACATGGGGCGTATCCTTTCGGAAAATGCCAAGCATCTGTACAAAACAAGCGTACTATACGATTTCCGCTTTGCGGCGCAAGTTCTACCGACTATATTGTTCCCCTTGCATCGCCGTGATTGGTTTGGGTGAGGGCGTTTTTTTTGTTGGCAAAGCGGTAAAGGAGCGGTCGCAACACACAGCAGTCGCAACGCACAGAAAGGGTGTCACGTTCGATGAAGCTTCGGATCTTGTATTGTGGTGTAGATGACGGGACTTGTCGACATCGGGGAAATGCTCTTGTGCGGCTGGGGCACACCGTCGAGTTTCTCAATTATCGATACCCGCACGATCCTTGGCTGTATCGCCTCAAAAAATATGCGGGTCTTGACGTGTCTGGCATCAACGCGCTTTTGCAAAGCACGATGACGCGCAACGAGTACGATGTGGTCTGGTTTGACAAGTGCGTCGACCTACATCCAAACGTGCTGCGGCGTATGCGCAAGCACGCATCTCATTGCAAGTTTGTGCATTACAGTCCAGATGATATGTTCAACACACAGAATTCGACGCCTCGTTATGTTGCGTGCATTCCTTGGTACGATCTGCACGTCACCACCAAAAGCTATAACGTCCAAGAACTGCGGGACTGCGGAGCGCAAGATGTCTTTTTTGTGGACAACGCTTATGAACCGACCGTTCACCGCCCCGTTGTGCTTACCGAAAAAGAGAACGCTTTGTATCAAGCCGATGTGGGATTCTTGGGGGCGTATGAATGCGAACGTGCGGAGATGATCAAGCGTTTGGCGCAGCAGGGCATCCGCGTGAGGGTTTGGGGGGGGGGAGGCTGGTCGAAGATCAAGTCATGGCATCCGAACCTTCGGATCGAACCACGTGCGGTACTCGAAGAAGACTATGCCAAGGCGATCTGTGGAATGAAGATCTGCCTTGCGTTTCTGCGCAAGGTCAATCGAGACTTGCAAACAACCCGAACGATGGAGATCCCGGCTTGTGGTGTGTTTATGCTCGCTGAACGCACCGACGAGCATTTGCGCTTGTTTGAGGAAGGCGTTGAAGCCGCCTTTTTCTCCTCATTTGAAGAACTCTTTGAAAAGTGCCGCTATTACCTCGCTCACGAAGAAGAACGTCGGCGTATTGCACAAGCAGGCTACCAGCGTTGCTTGCGTGACGGCTACTCAAACGACCACCGCATGAAGCAAGCCTTGGATTATCTGTTTGCACAAGCGGCTCTCGAATAGGCTCAAGGCGCACAGTCGGGGAAACGTATCTTCGCAATTGGATTGTTTGTTTGCACAAGCAGCCCTCGAAGAGGGCAGGGCTGGAGCGCACAAGGTCATTTTTTGCGCAAGCGTTCGGCGGCAGCTTCGAGGATGTGATCTTCTTTGCAGAAGGCGAAACGCGCCATCTTGTGGGCGATGTGCTTGTTTTGGGGCGAGAAAAAGTAAGAGGGCGGGATCGCCACCACGCCGTATTGGGTGGTGAGGTGATGGCAAAAGGTTTCGTCGTTGTCAAAGCCCCACGCGGAGGTATCGGCCACGATGAAGTAGGTTCCTTCGGCGGGATAGGGATTCAAGTCGGCCTCTTGCAGGACGCGAAAGAAGAAGTCCCGCTTTTTTTGGTAGAAGGCGCGCAGATCGCTGTAATACGTGTTGGCTTGGGCTTGTTGGAGCACGTCGGCAACGGCGGCTTGCAGCGGTGTGGCGACACTAAACGGGATCCATTGTTGGGCCATCTGGAGGGCGTGCGTGAGGTCTGGGGGAGCGAGCACCCAGCCGATCTTCCAACCCGTCACGCTAAAGGTCTTTCCTGCGCTTCCGATGGTCAACGTGCGCTCCCACATCCCGGGCAACGTCGCGATCGACAGATGTTTGCGATCATCGAACAGTAGCCGATCATAGACTTCATCGGCGATCACCAACAAGTCGTGCTGGATACAGACTTCTGCGATATCGTGGAGTTCTTGGGCGGTAAAGCATTTTCCCGTCGGATTGTGGGGGGTATTGAGCATCAACGCCTTGGTGCGAGGCGTGATCGCTTGGCGCAACTCGTCGATATCCAACGTCCATTGCTGCGCAGCATTCGGACGCAACGGCACAAAGCGCGGTTGCCCCCCCGCCATCAAGATCGATGCAGGATACGAATCATAAAAAGGCTCGATCAAGATCACTTCGTCGTCTCGGTCGATCAGCGCCTGAATCACCGCAAAGATCGCCTCCGTCGCTCCCACCGTAACCGTGATCTCGGTCTCCGCATCCACTAAACGCCCCCATTCACGGGCTGTTTCTTGAGCAAGCGCGTTGCGCAATGCAGCAAGCCCCTTGAGGGGCGCATATTGTTGATAACCCTCCATCGCTTTGCGCCCCGCTTCGCGCACAAATTCGGGCGGCGAAAAGTCTGGAAAGCCTTGGCCTAAGTTCAGCGCTTGGTACTTCTGCGCCAGTTGAGTCCACACTGTAAAAACGGTCGTCCCAAAGCTTTGAATACGTTCTGCGCCTCGTGGATAATTCTTTGACATCATCTCTCTCTTCCGAAGGGTTGGGGGAATACAACGTGCGCATCTTAGTGGCTTGTCCCTCTCCTGTCCATATCCATGCTCCTTTCGTTTGTATGGGGCGAGGTACCATGCCCCGCCATAGACTGTCGCCCCTTGACCCCGTATCGGCAGGTATCACCCGCTATACTTGGGATGTTCTCACACCCGCCATAGACTGTCGCCCCTTGACCCCGTATCGGCGGAGCGAACGGGCGCTTTTCAAACCAACCACAGATCCGCGTGGCACGGCGCGAACTCGGGGCGTTTTGGGCGGTGGCGGGACAGGGGAGGTTGGCTTTTGGACTGTGGGGGGAACAGTCGTTGTTTGGCTTTTGGACGCTGTTTGGCTTTTGGACGCTGTGGACTGTGCGGGATCTGAACGCCTCGAAGCTTGGAGGGAAGTCGCCCAAGTGCAGACGGACTTCGCGCCGCTTGGGTGATGCCCAAAACAAAGCCCTCGGCACAGGCTTTGCGCACGGGCCGCCACAGCCAAGCAAAAGCCGTTGCCTCTCGCCTCTCTTCCTCAAAGATCCGCAAGACGAGGCCCCTCACCACAACCTTTAGGAGCGTCCAAGATGTCCAGCACAACCAAAAAAACCACCCCGTCCACCGAAAAAACCACCCAAGCCAGCCCCTCCCCCAAAACACCCAAAAAAGCCAACCCCACACCCTCCAAAACGGTCCCATCCACCAAAGCGGATGCCACGCAACCCACCAAAGCGGATGCCACGCAACCCACCAAAGCGGATGCCACGCAACCCACCAAAGCGGATGCCTCTTCCTCTTCGGAGGTCGCCGCTCCCAAGGATGCCTCTTCATCCCTTGCATCCATCGACCTTTCCAAAAACCCTCCCGCCGACAAAGACACCCGCGCTGCTTTCCAACAACACCTCGCGCAGATCGAGGCTTTCCCTGAAGCGCAAGTGGTCGCCCCCACCATCAGCGTTGTGGATAGCGTGACCTTGGCCCTTCAACTCCACCAACAAGCCCAAAAAGATATCGCTCGTCTGCGCCGACTGATCGCGTCAGGTGAACTGGCTGAAGTTTCTGTGATCGAACTGCGTACCCGCGCCCTTGCTTTGTGGCACGCACAAGCACGCTGGCAACACGCCCGAAAAACCAAGCGCCCAAAAAGCGAACAAGTGCATTTCCCCGAAGCTCTCGAATTGCGAAAAGAATTCTTGGACGCCGCCGATTACCTCTGGCGGCGCGATGCTCGCGTCAAAAAGATCCTCAAAGAGATCCGCGAAGGCACCAGCCAGCGCGATCTTGCAGATGACTTGCAGCAACTCGCACAACTTTTCCTCGAACATCTCGATCTGATCGATGGACGCACCGATATCACACGCGACGATATCGATCGCGCCATCACACTCTCCATCCAGATCATGGATACCCTGCTTGAGCAAGACCAAAAAGAAGCCATCCGCCTGCGCAATCGCGCTTATTCGCTCTTGGCTGACGCTTACCTCGACGTCTTCATGGCGGGTCGTTTCATCCACCGCCGCGACAAGGACACCTCTGCTCTGTACCCATCCCTTCATCTCTCGCCTTCTTCTCCCTCCCCAAAATCCGAACCCCAACCCAACCCCCCCCAAGATATCCCCCAACCCGCCTAACTCCACACAACACTCACGTCGTTATACGATACCCAAAAGGATGTTTCTGCCTATTTCGCGTTTTGTGCCTCTGTAAGGGGGGAGGGCTGGGGTGGAGGGTCAACAAGTGCTTCACCTAACGCCTATGGGGGGCTGCCCCATACGCGCCTTGTTAAGCGATGGTTGGCCCCCCACCCCGAACACTCGGACACTTCGTCTGTGCTGTCGGAAAGACAACACGTTTGCACGTCAAAAGGCAAACAAAACGCAAAAAAGCGGATGTTCCTTGCTCGAACCACTGCCCCTACGCAAATTTCTGTTGTTGTGTGAGTATGTCCGTTCGCTGCTCGATGTCCCGATACACGGGCGGTTCGCCAACATTTGATCCAACTAATAACGGGCGGGATTTCGTACCGCTCCTCGCATCCAAGTTCAGGTTTCCTGAAGAGGTTGCGGGGAACGCTCGAAGGCGTTCAGGTTTCCCTTTGAGGCTGGGGGGAACGCTCGAAGGCGTTCAGGTTCGTTGAACGGCAAAAAAAAAGGCGACTGTGCCATTCTGGTTTGCATGAATACAAAAGCGAAGCAGCATTGTTCCAAAAATGTTTGTAGTAAAGCCTTGCAGGATTTTTTTGCGGCGTTCAGGCTTCCCTTTGAGGCTGCGGGAAGCGCTCGAAGGCGTTCAGGCTTCCCTTTGAGGCTGCGGGAAGCGCTCGAAGGCGTTCAGGTTTCCTGAAGAGGCCAAACGGAACAGCCAAGGGGGTCGGAGCTTGTCGGCGAAGTGAAAGCGGCTGTCGGCTATGCGTTTTGCGTGGTAGGTTCGGTTGTGGTTGAGCGCAAAGCGTACCGCAAAGGGCGGGAGGATTTTTTGACGACGCAGCCTTCCACGATCAGGCGCTCCAACCATGCTTTGGTTTGGTTTTCGGAGACATCGAGGGTCGCGGCGAGTTCCTTGTCATCCATCGGACTCTTGGAGAGTTGGTGGGTGATCAACACACGGACGGTGTGGAAAAGGGCCTCTTTTGGCTCGACGATGGCGGGAGGTGTGGGAGGGGCTTGCCAAAGGAAAGGTTGTTGGGTTGGGCTAGAGGGACTTGCCGAAGGAAAGGTTGTCGAGGGTGTGGGTTGTTTTTGCCAAAGGCGAGCCATGTCTTCGGGCGCACTGGGTTCGGGCCAAGGCATGGCTCCTTTTTGGAGGAGGGCTTCTAATGCCGAGGATCGAGGGTTTTGGGTCCGTACATACACAGGAACGAACCGAAGTTTTTCGAGTTGTTCGACACGGTGTTTTGTAGGGGCAGACAGGTGTGCCTGCCCTCGCTCTGTTGCGTCGGTGACCTCTCTTCATCGCCATCTGTTTTGAACGAACCCCAACCACAGGGCAACCACAGGGGGTTGCCCCTACGTGTTTGAAATCACACGGTGTTTCGTAGGGGCAGGCCCCCGTGCCTGCCCTCGCTCTGTTGCGTCGGTGACCTCTTCATCGCTATCTGTTTTGAACGAACCCCCGAGAGTTTTCGTTGTTTTCTTCAACTGTCATGTCGCGAGACGTTCCTCTGAGACCTCTCATGTCAAGGGCAAACAAGCCATGAAGCCCG
>JAKLKB010000063.1 GCA_023150835.1 Myxococcota bacterium
TTTTCACGTACTTCACGGACGGAACTCGTAGAAACTGTTTGCTTTGAAAAAAGCAGCCGTCAAAGCGAACAGTCCGGAGCAGAAACCTCGTTACGCAGGGAAAAAAGAGTCGTGTTGTCAGCGAAACGAATCGATTGAGTGGGTCCAAGTGCACACCTGTCTGCCCCTACATTTTTACGATAACACAACGGGCGGATTTCGTATCACCCCCCCCACACGCTCAGATCATAGGCAACATAAAAAGAACTCGACTCTTCAGAAACATTTGAAAGCTGCGTTGCAGTGGGGTCCGAAGTGCCTCAGTTGTTTTGTGCGCCCTGCTTGATCCAGTCTTCGAATTTCTGGATCTCGTCTGCGGCCAACGCTCCTCCCCTTGGCATCCGCGCCCCCGAAGGCGGATTGGGTTTCAATTTTAGCAATAGGTAGCTGTTGCTTGGATCGTTGGGAATCACGTACGTAGAAGAAGGATCGATCTTGCGTTTGACGTTGACGATGCTTGCGTGAAGATTGTTTGCGTCGATCTTGAACTGCCCGCTGCTACCGTGGCAACCAAGACAGCCGTTGCTCTGGATGATCGGCAACAGATCTTTTTGCAAAGAGATCCCTGTGGACGTTTCAGGCGCAGGTTCGGGGTTCGCTTCGGTTTGGGGTTCGGGGGTCGCCTCAGCTTGCGCTTCGGGAGTGGCTTCTTGACCTGCTTCAGGGGTCACTTCGGTTTGGGGTTCGGAAGTCACTTCGGTTTGGGGTTCAGAAGCTATTTCGGCTTGAGGTTCAGGAGTCGCTTCGATCTGGGGTTCGGGGGTTGTTTCTTGGCCTGCTTCGGTGGCTACCTCTTGTACAGACTCAGCGGTGTTTTCGGTCGATGGGGGGCCACCACAGCCCGCAACAAACGAGACAGCAGGGGCAGAAACAGCGATCAAGAGGGCCAACAAGAAACCAAGGGGATGTTTTGCTTTCGTGGGGGTAAGCATCACGTCACACTCCATTTCAAGAAGAAGCACATATTATCCATTTCGATGACAAACATCAGGCCACGCGGCCATCCCGAAGGATGAACGGTTTCGCACAAAAAGGCAAGCGACCGATCAGGTGGATGAGGTGGGATGGAGCACTCGATGGAGGGTATCGAGAAGTGTTTGTGCGTTGTACGGTTTGGGTAAAAAGTGCCGAACACCCGCATCCGCAGCGCGAGCCACACCGCCATTTCCATCCAGACCGCTCGCCGCGATAATCAGGACATGGGGATTCATTCGCATCAAAGCGCGGATGGTGGTTGGGCCGTCCATGATCGGCATCATGATATCCGTCAGCACCAATGCGATCTCATCGCCTCTTCGCGCATAGACAGCGACGGCATCCGCCCCATCCGTCGCGGTCACCACCCGATATCCAAAGACCTCAAGAGTCTGTTCTGTGATCTCGCGCACAGAGTGTTCATCATCCACGACCAAGATCAATTCGCCATTTCCGCGCTTGAGCTCGATCGCGGCTTTGTTGGATGCGGATAGACCGCTCTGTTGAGCCGCAGGAAAATACAAACGAAAGGTGGTACCTTTGCCCACTTCCGAATAGACATTCACAAAGCCCCCATGACTACGCATGATCGCGTCCACCGTAGAAAGCCCCAGACCTGTCCCTTTGCCGACTTCTTTGGTGGTAAAAAAGGGATCGAAGATCTTTTGCATCACTTCTTTGTTCATCCCCACGCCTGTGTCCGAGATCGACACGCGTACATACTTGCCGACCAAAACATCTTCGCTCATCGCGGCATAATGTTCATCGAGCGCCACGTTCTCGGCAGAAACCATGATCAAGCCGCCCTGAGGCATGGCATCACGGGCGTTCACAAAAAGGTTCAACATGACCTGATGGATCTGTGTTGGATCGCCAAGGATCGGCCAGAGTTCGGGCGGAAACGCTGTTCGCATCGTGACGGTTTTGGGGAAAGTATCTCGAACCACGCGCACCAGTTCGGAAACCACCCGATCCAACGAGATCGCCACCTTTGCACCTTCGACGCCTCGCGCAAACGCCAGCACTTGCTTGACCATCTCGGCCCCGCGCTGTGCGCTCGCCTCGATCGTTGCGAGGGTATCCATCAGCATCGTCTCTCGGATCTCCGAACGCAGCACATCGATCGCAAGCAAGATCGGCGTCAACACGTTGTTGAGATCATGTGCGATCCCGCTCGCCAACGTACCAATGCTTTCCATCCGCTGCGCTCGTAAAAATTGCGCCAAGAGTTTTTTTCGCTCCGTGATATCCGTGTTGATGCTCAACACACGATGGGGCCGCCCTTGTGCATCGCGCAACAAAGACCAACGGCACTCCATCGTACACGTCGTCCCATCTTTTTTGCGATGAACGGTTTCTCCTGTCCATTCGTTCGAGAGCAACAAGCTTTGCATCGCCTCGTCAAACCGAGAAAAATCCGTACACAACAGCGCTTTGCTCGATGCCCCAACCATCTCCTGTTTGGTCCAACCATACACCCGCTCGGCTCCATGGTTGGCATACAGGATCGTGTGATCCAATCCGCGCACCAAGATCGCATCTTGCGCACGATCCAACAGCTCGGCTTGCTCTCGCAGTCGCTCGATGTTCTCCAAAAAGGGCGTCTCATCCGCCATCCCGCCCACCATCCGAATCGCACGCCCTTTGGCGTCTCGCGAAATCAACGCACGATCCATCACCCACGCATACGTCCCATCGCTGCGCTGAAATCGATAGTGCGCGTGCCAAGTTTCCTCCCGACTCTCCAAGGCTCGATCGATCCCGCCCATCACGCGGTCGTGATCTTCTGGATGGATTCGACGTTTCCACAACGCGATATCGGACCCCAGTTCCGCAGGCGACAAACCAAAAGCCTTGTGAACCCCATCACTCCACCAAAGCACATCCGCCAACAGATCCCAGTCCCAGATCACATCACTGGTTGCGCGTGCCGCACTCCGAAACAGCGCCTCCATCCGACGCAGATCATCGATATCGCTCGATGAACCATACCAACGCCGCGCTCTCCCATCTTCCGAGATTAACGGCATCGCTTGCACAAGATGCCAACGATACACCCCATCGTGCCGACGCAAGCGATATTCACAAAGATACGGCTGCTTCGACGAAAACGCTTTCCACCATTTTTCGACCGCCTCTGCGGCATCTTCTGGATGCAACACACCCGCCCAGTCCCCTCGCGCCAACACCTCATACGACACACCGCTGTAGCGCGTAAAACGCGATGTCACATAATCCACTTCGCCCTTCTCATTGGCTGTCCACACCATCGTCGGCATCGCTTCCGCAAGATGATGAAACGCTGCCTCGCTCTCCAACAACGCTTGTTCTGCCCGCTCCAACACCCCCCGATCATGTTCTTCCAAAAAGGCCCGTGTGGCCTTCATGGCCTCTTCTTCTCCGTAAGATGCGATGATACGAATCCGCTCCAGTACCTCTCCAAGATATTTCTTTTCTCGCTCTATCGGACACATACCAATACCCACGCCCTTCTCAAACAACCCTCGCCCAACCGATCGACAATCGAGTTTTTGTGTCTCTGCGCCTCTTGCATCGGTCTTTTGTGCCTCTACGCCTGTTCTATCGGCCGTTTGTGGCTCTGATCTCCACCTGCTCGCTGCACTCCACAGACTTTTTCGTAAGGACATCTACCAAGAGAGGCTTTTGATCTCCCTGATTGGCAGAAAGCGCGGTGTGTGGTGAATTGAAAACGGTCAACCACCACGATCTCCATATCGACCAAGGAGAGAAAACGTGAAACGCTTGTCCTTTGCCATTTGTTGTCTGTTTTTGTGTAGCCTCGCAACCCCCCTATCGTACGCATCCCCACCCACAACACAACCCAACCCCGCTTCTTCCCCCACAACTTCTTCCACCCAAAAAGCCCAAACCACCGAGGAAAAAAAACACACCCCATCCCCCAAACACGCCCCATCCTCCAAAAAACGCCGCGCCCCTCCAGCCTACGAAGCCATCACAGTCGGGACAAGACAACACGAAGACGCCTTCCGTTCGCCGCGAAGCTACAACCTACTCGACCGCAAACGCCTCGAAGAAAAGCGGCCTCGCAGCGTTCCCGAAGCCCTCCAAGAAGAAGCCGGGATCTTTGTCCAAAAAACCAGCCACGGCGCAGGCGCTCCGATCCTGCGCGGAACCATCGGCCCCCAAGTCTTGCTCGTCATGGACGGGATCCGACTCAACAACGCGACGTATCGCTCAGGCCCCAACCAATACCTCAACGTCATCGATCCTTGGTCTCTTCAACGCATCGAAGTGTTGCGTGGCCCGGCTTCGTTGGCTTATGGAACCCAAGCCTTCGGTGGCGTGATCCGCCTCGAAAGCCAACGCCCGCTGCTTTCGTCCTCAGGCTCCCCTCTCTTTGGAGCCGAAGCCATCGGACGCTACGGCAGCAGCGACAACGAACGTACAGGGCACGCTGCCTTTCAGTTCTCGGCGGGTGGCCTTGGCCTCCACGCAGGCGTCACGTACAGCGACTTTGGCGACTTGCGGGCAGGAGGCGTCTTCACTAGCCCCAACAACACCACCCTCCAACGCAGCAAAACGCCCTTTGGCGACTTGATCACCGACAGCCAAACAGGCGCACAAGCCTACAGCGCCTATCGTGCGCTGTTTGTGGATCTGCACGCCGAAGCCCGCCTGCACGACCGATGGACGCTTTCCGCCGTCTACCAACGCGCCATGATCTTTGACGCGGGACGCACCGACCAGTTGGCCAGCGGCGACCTGCGCTTCTACGACAACACCCGCGATCTCGCATACCTGCGCATCAAAGGCCGTTTCGACGAATGGAACACGCGCCTCCAACTGGCCCTTTCTTTTCAAGATCAGTACGAAAAACTCGAACGCCCCCGCTACGACAAAGAAACCCTGCTCAAGCTACAACGCACAGATCGGGGCAAAGACAACACCATGACATTTGGCTCCCAACTGTTCGGAGAGACAAGGCCCACAACATGGCTGCTCTTGCACTACGGCTTCGAGCATTACAGCGATCTGATCGCCACAGAAGCGTCTCGTGATGGAACTCCCCGAACACCCGAACTCGCCAACGGTTCCACCTACCACACCCTCGGAGGATACCTACACGGTCGCGCCAAGCTGTGGGGATGGGAACCCGAAAGCGGTTTGTACCTTCAACTGGGCGGGCGCTTTGGCGGAGATCTGGCAAATGCCCCTGCTCGCGACAACATCGAAGCTGTCGCCTTCCAACAGATCAATTACGCCCTTTCGGGCAGCGTCCAATTCCTCTACCGACGTTTTCTCAACGTCAGCTTTTCCTATTCGGAGGGGCAGCGTTCCCCCAACATCCAAGAAACCACCACGCTCGGAGACACGGGCAATTCCTTTGAAGTCCCCAACCCTTCTTTACGACCCGAGATATCGCGTAGCCTCGAATGGATGATCCGAGGCCAATACCACAAACGCATCACGGCTTGGGTCAGCGGTTATTATAGCTTTTGGCAAGATCTGATCACCCGAGAGAAAACCACTTACAAAGACCAAGACACCATCGACGGAAAACCTGTCGAACGCAACATCAACCGCCAACGCGCCGATGTCATGGGCGTAGAAAGCGGCTTGAGCCTCTGGATCGTCGCAGGATGGAGCGTTTCGGCATCGCTGACATGGACACGCGGGATCAGCTATCTTGACAATGGACAAACAGAACCTGTCTCCCGCATCCCACCGCTGTTTTCCACTCTTGCGATGCGCTATCACTTCGGAGAGTTCGCCTTCTTGGAGTTTTTTGCGCTGCTTGCCACCACCCAAGATCAGCTTTCGGCCCGCGACAAAACCGACACTCGCATCCCCGAAGGCGGAACCCCGGGATGGTACACCCTCAACTTGCGCGGTGCCGCCAACCTACACCGAAACATCCGCCTCGCGCTCCTGATAGAAAACTTGCTCAACTCCCCTTACAAATATCACGGCTCAGGCATCCTCGCCCCCGGCCTCAGCGCACGCCTCTCCCTCGAAGCCCGCCTCTAATACGATATCCGAAAGACGTGCATTTGTGGCAAATGATCGATGGTGTTCGAACGGACTCCTGTGTTTTACAAGCTCGGTGCGGTGGGATTTTTTGCGTAGCAAAAGCTGCGAAAGGGTAAGCCTTGGCGCAAACAATACACCTCTCGCTCTGTTGGGGCAAAGTCATCGAAGATGATCGGTTCGAATTCAGGGCGCAACACAAAACGCGGATCTTCGGCGAACATCGCTTCGACAATCTCAGCATAAGGCAACACGTCGGTTTTGATGCTCAAGACCCCGTCATCCGTCAACAAAGGATAAAGCAGGTCGAGAAAAACAGGGGTGAGCAGCCTTCGCGGGATGTGTTTGCGCTTCCACCAAGGGTCGGGGAAAAACACAAATGCGCGGTCGATGCTGCGTTCGGGCAACAGCGACGGTAACGCAGCCCGACTATCCTCGAAGCATATCCGCAAGTTCGTGAGGCCCTGTTGGTGGATCCTGTCCGCCATATCGATGCAGAGATGCTTGTGGATCTCGAAGCCAAGAAAGTGTTTGTGTGGAAAACGAGCCGCTCGATGGCGCAAAAACCCACCTCGACCAAAACCGATCTCGACTTCGATAGGGGTGTGGCGCAAAAACGCCGATTTGTCGGCTTCTTCGGCAGCATCTTCAGGATGACGGCGGATCTCTGGGGCGGGTTGAAAGGTCAGATCATGAGCAAACCCTTGGCGTGTGGGCATCCGGGTGATATCACCCCCATAAATCCCCTTCCCGCGCTGGATCTGCTCGCGTACAGCTTCGGTTCTTTCTGGATCGATGGTAAAAGTGCGATTCTTTCCAATTCGCATCGTTGGTCCATTTTCTGTTGGTTGGGTGGGATGAAAGCTATGTGATGTGGTTGAAGCAGCGCATCTTTTTGGTCGACAGAGCATCTTGAGTAGAGTGTCCTTCCGCATCGAATATGCGGAACATCGGGCTGTTTTGTATCAAGAAGCAGACTCCGCAGACCACGAAAAAACATAGAGATGCCACAGATCCACGGCCTACGCAAATAAAAAGGAGAAAGCAAAGATGCCGGAGCTACCCGAGGTTGAGACGGTTCGACGTGGTTTAGAGCGGGTGTTGTTGGGACAACAGATCGTGGGGGGAGAAGTTTTGTTGGCGCGGAGTTTTTCGGGGGAGTGGTCGGAGCTGATAGGGCGGAAAGTGAGGGAAGTGGGACGGCGTGGAAAGGTCTTGCTGATCGGACTCGATCAAAAAAAAACAGCGTTGGTGCATTTGCGGATGACGGGGCAGTTGATCTACCAACCCCAAGACGGCAGTCCACGCGAGGGTGGCGGGCATCCAAGCGATGCGCTGATCCGCAAACTTCCCAATGCTCATACCCGCGTGTTCTGGGAGATGTCGAGTGGGGCTCGCCTCTTTTTCAACGATCAACGGACGTTTGGCTCGATCAAGCTCTTGGAAGATACAGAACTGCCGACAGAACCTTTTCTTGCGAAGTTGGGGCCTGAACCGTGGGACAAGGCTTTTTCTGTTGAAGCCTTGCATCAGGCGTTTCAACGCAGAAGCCGTTCGTCCGT
The DNA here is from genome assembly GCA_023150835.1 of Myxococcota bacterium. Classification (GTDB taxonomy): domain Bacteria; phylum Myxococcota_C; class UBA6777; order UBA6777; family UBA6777; genus JAKLKB01. The sequence continues at coordinate 7,587 of JAKLKB010000063.1, forward strand.
CAAGGCGGTGCTGTTGGATCAAGAAGTGGTCGCAGGGATCGGGAACATCTATGCGGATGAATCGCTGTTTTTGAGCAGGGTCCATCCCGCCACGCCCGCAGGTGCGCTCCCGAAAACGCAGATCAGGCCGCTGATCGCAAAGATACGCGAAGTCTTGGAGCGCGGGATCGAGTACGGCGGGGTTTCTGCCCGTGATTACGTCAATGCCGAAGGTCTGCGTGGTCGTATGCAAGAACAATTGTACGTGTATGGCCGCGATGGGATGCCCTGCAAGCTGTGCGATACAACTCTTCAAAAGCTCCGAACAGCGGGCCGAGGAACCCACATCTGCCCTCGGTGTCAAAGCCAGCCCTAACCCTCCTCCACAAACGCTTCGCTGCGATCGCCTTCACCAAGGCCAACCCGAAAACTATCCTTAGAACATCGGCCTTGATCGTCTTTGCTAAAGATTTTTTTGCAGCGATGTAAACGGCTTTCGCTTGGGGCGGGTCTGACGGGCTGTTGGCAAAGATGTGTTGGAGGCAGATTTTCACGGATAGAAGGTTGAAGACGATGATCGCGACAGAGAAACTTCGACTCCCCCCCGCCGAGATCGAATCGCTGAGCAACGGGACAACGCTCCAAACACAAGCCACACAGGCCAAAGAAAAAGAAAAGCTCTTCCGCGATCTGGTCACGCGCAATCGCCAACGTGCCTATTGGATGGCCTACGATATCTTACAAAATGCCGCAGAAGCCGAAGATTTGAGCCAAGAAGCGTTTTTGCGCGCTTACGAAAAATGGGACGAATTTCGCGGTGAATCCAGCCGCGATACATGGACCTTGCGGATCTTGATCAATCTCTGCCTGAGCCACCGCCGACGCCGTGGCTTATGGAATCGGATCTCCGATTGGTTGCGCCAAGAAAGCCCTGATGCCCAACTGATGGGGGGAAGCGATCACCCCCGAAACGCCGAACAGCACGCCGTCGATCACTCGATCTCTGAGGCCATCCGCGAAGCGATGAAACATTTATCCGAAGGACAACGCACAGCCTTTGCCTTGCGCTACCTTCACGAGATGTCCATCCAAGAGATCGCCGAAGCCACAGGCAGCGCCGAAGGGACCATCAAGTCTCATTTGTTTCGGGCTTTGCGTGCGATGCGCATACACCTCGAAGCGCTCGGTATCTCTGACGAAGGACTCGCGAAACCCGAAGAAGGGTCAAAGACATGAATCGCTCAAACCCAACAACACCATCCGCGATCTTGGAGGCCAAAGACACCACAGAGCTTTCGCCCGAGATCCGCGCCTCCCTCACACAAGATGAAACGCTCCAAGAAACGTGGGCGCTTCATCAAATGGCCCTTCGATTCGGTGAATCTGTCCGCACCAAACGCAGCGAACAGCCGATCTCCGCGCTGTCTTCGCAAGGATACCTCCAACGGATCGAAGCGCGCCTCGCACAACGCAAACAACAACAATCCCAAAAAACGTGGTGGCTTCGCGTTTATCAGGTCGCAGGGTCGGGCGTTGTGGTCGCAGCTTCGGCGATGTTGTTGTGGTGGACGCCCCAAAAGATCGCCCAAGATATCGCCCTTTCCTCCGAGCCGTTGAACCGCTCGATCCAACCACGAACGCCTACAGCGATCGCCAAAAAAGACAACCTCGACCTTTGGCTGCAACGCCTCGATGGAAGCGCACTGTCCGAAATTGAACTCAACGAAACTCCATCACGTTCGGACGATCCCCTCGCCGCCTTCGTCGATTCCGATGGACTCGCCCCGATCTCGCAAACCATCCCTGCCGCGCTGGAGGGCGTCTCCATCCTTTCCGAAGAAGAATAATTCGCCACGTTGAACGTGCCTTGACAACAATTTGTACTGCGTCAGGAGCCTGCGAAAAAGGCGAATGTTGCGCTCTTTCCGTCTCCTGATCCTTCTCCAAAGGAGAACGTCGATGAAACAGATGCTTCGATGGTTGGGAATGGCTGCTCTTGCCGCAATGACCGCTTCTACTGCGTATGCAGGCCCGGGCAAATGGGGCCGCAACGGTGGCGATGGAGGAGGAGGCGGTGGCCTCGGATTCACTCGTCTTGCGGAGATGCTCAACCTCACCCCCCAACAGCGCGATGCGATCAACAAGCTTCGTTACGACAATCAACGTGCGGTGATCCGTTTGCGTGCAGAACTCCAACTCGCACGATTGGATCTACGCCAACTGACCGAACAACATCGCCCCGATCTCAAGCAAGTAGAAGCCATGATCGACAAAGTCGGACGCCTTGAGATCCAACTCAAAAAGTCCCGCATCCTGATGATGCTCAAGATGAAAGCCGTCTTGACCCCCGAACAAGCCGCAAAAGTCGCTGAACTGCGCAAACAACGCCGCGCACGATGGGGGAACCGTGGTCAGATGTGGCGTCGTCGCATGATGTGGCGTCAACGCATGATGCAACAACGGATGGGCGGCGATCCCGACGGAGCCCCACGCGGCCCCGTCCCTCCGCCCCCACCCTCTGGCCCCGACAAATCCGACCCCGATCACAAATAATACGATACCCGCAAGATGCGTGATCGAAGGATCGTGCGTAGATGCCCTACGGTTGGGCAGCCACACCTTGCTGCCCCTACGTTTTATGATCACACGATGGACGGATCTCGTATAACCTCTCACACCTTTTCCGAGCCATGCCCGTCCAAGATCGCACGAATCATCTCTGCATAAGCCTCTTTGAGGGGGAGTTCGAGATCGCGGTGGATACGGCGTCTTGTGGTGGTGGTCTCTTGTTGGGTGAGGGGGTTGTGGGCGCTTTTCTCGTAGGCCTCCCAAAAAAAGCCTGCGCCGCGCCGCTGCCACGCGGGAAGATCGTTAAAGTTGAGTCCGCCTTCTTGGAACAACAGCTCGTTCTTTTCGCTCACAGAAAGCCCTTCGATCCGCTTGCTGGCTTGACGTGCGTTGAGTCCTTGTTGGTTGCGAAGCATCCAGTAGCAATGGCCGTTGAGCGCGTTGCGATGGGCATCTTCGTGCCTCCAACGAAAATAATCGACCACCAATTCGGGCGTCGGAAAGGTACTCAGGCGGCAATCGAAGGACGCGATCGCCCCAAGCTGCAAGGAAAAACAAGCGCTTGCTTCTCCAGCCAACACAGAATTAAACTTGCGAAACTTTCGCTGAAAGCTGTTCTCGTCGCGGTGCATCAGCAAAGAGATCTCGTCGCTTTGCGTATAAGCGTAGATCACATGAAACCCGCATCCCATCAGGTGTTCCGTCGTGTGGTGCATCATGTCTCGAAAACGCGGATCGAAGGGGGCCTCAAAATCATGGCGTTCTTTGGTCAGCTTGGTGAAGCCGCGTCCATCGATCCGCGCAACGATAAAAAGCCCGGGAAGAACACAAAGATCGTGCGCTGTTTCGTAAACGCGCATCTTCGCATCAAGATCATCAAACCGCATCGCCTCGCTCCTTTCGCAAGATCCATCCCGATCCCATACGACCCACGCTGGTGCGGCTGTGCGTGTAGGGCCGTAAAAAACAAAAAGCCCGCCAAAGACGGGCCTTTTCGCAACAAGGTTCAGAGATCGCGCAGCGACGAGACGAAGAGGCTTATGCGATCACGGGTTCGATGATCACTTCGGACTTGATGGATTGGGCGATAAAGCAAGCACCGTGTGAACGCTCGTGGATGCGAGCGATCTCTTCGGCATCGGGCTGACGTTCGCCTGCAAAGATGGCTTTGGGATGCAACGTGATGCGTGTGACGGCCATCTTGCCCTCTTGGTTTTTTTCGAGGACACCCACAGCGTGATCTTCGTAGTGTTGGACATGATAGCGTTTTTTGGACATATACGCCAAAAACGTCAGCATGTGGCAACTCACCAACGCAGCCACCAACAATTGCTCAGGATCAAGAGCGTCAGAGTCTCCAGAAAATCCCGCAGCAGCGGAGTTTTTCACCGTCAAACCATTTTGAAAAGTCAGCGTGTGCGACCGATTGAATTCTTCGTATTCAAACCCCTCAGTCGCCAATTCCCACTTGAGCGCCACTTGATGCTCGGACATACCTTTGTCTCCTGTTTTGTATGACATCACTCCGCCCGATAGGCCGCAAACAACGTCAGGCAGAACCCATCCAACCCGCAATCATTACGATATCCGAGTGATCTATGATCGAAGGATAGCGCCCAGACGCCCTGTCCTTGGGCAGCCACACCTGTCTGCCCCTACGTTTTACGATCACGCTCCCTGCGGATATCGCATCACCACTTGAAGAGATCACATCCCCCCCAAACGATACCGCACAACATAATCCATTCTTTTGCACTTGACAAACGCGGCCTCGACTTCTTTCGCACAGCAGGAGGCGAGTTCAATTCACCGCGTCACGCTCCCCCTCAGATACGCGGCCCCAACTTCTTTCACGCAGCAGGGGGCTAGGCAAAGCAAGCCGACGTGATCACAATGCACCGAGGCCAACGCGCCACTTCCCGCAAAAGCGACAGTCATACGATATCCGCCTGTTGTGTGATCGTATAAATGTAGGGGCAGACAAGTGTGGCTGCCCGATTACAGGGCGTCTACGCACTCTTTTTTGTTTACACATCACTCGGATATCGTACAAGAGCAGATATCTTTCCAGTTCGATCCCTGTTGCTTGACAGGATCGCGAAGCCCTCCAAAAGCACAGCGAGAGAGGAGACCCCCAGATGCCGATGCTACTGATCAAAGGAACCTTCCACGTGAAGGGGTATTCGCCCGATGGAGACTCGATCAAGTTCAAAGCCCAAGACGGTTCACTCTGGCGAAAACTCGAAGGCGGCTACGTCAAGAAGAATTGGTGGGGACACACCCAACTACGCATCGAGGCCATCGATGCGCCCGAGACGCACTTCAAAGACGCCCATCAGCCGCGCAAATGGGCGGATGCTGCGACCGACGCGCTCTTGCAGATCATGGGCTTCCGCGATGTCGCATGGGATAGCGGACGCAGCGCCATCAAAAGCGTGGCGCAAGACGGCTTACCCGGCTATATCTTGAGCCGCGCAACAGACACCTACAAACGACCGATCGCTTTTGTGTTTTCGGGAGAAACGGCCCACGCAGACGGGGCATCGGTCAACCTCGATGTGGCAATGCTCAAAGAAAGCCTCAACTACAAGATGATGGCCGCAGGCCAAGCCTATCCGATGTTTTATCAAGGCTTCTTTTCCGATCTGCGCGAGGCGATGGTGGCCGCCCTTAACGAAGCACGCAACAAAGGGACGGGGTTATGGTCTGCGGATCGTTCGAGAGCAGGTGATGATCTGCCCGATCTCAAGAGCATTACAGAAAAGACCTTGATCTTTCCAAAGCTGTTTCGTCGGATGGTGACGCACTTTAGCAGCGGAGGCCGCGTGGAAGATCTGCCCAAGTTTCTCGAAGGCTTAAAAGAACCTGTGTTGATCCTGTCCAAACAACACTTCACGCACTTTGACAACGTGATCGCCGTCGAAGGAAAGCGTGTGAAGATGTTGTATCCGCCCGAAGATCTGGTCTTTTTGCCCGTGCCGTCCTGATGTGGAGATGTGTGGATGTCTGGATTTGCGCAACTACGGGCCATCTTGATCAAAGAGCCAAGCAAAGAGCATTGGGAACGCTTGTTGGGAGTGTTCTTGAACTGGCCGACCTCCGATGAACGCGATGCTGCCGTCATGTACGCACGAGGGCACCTTGGGAGGTGGCCTCCTTGGTTGCGGTGTTTTTCGTCGATCGCTCCGCATCATCCGGCATGGCCACTGGCGCAATCGGTGACGCTCAAAGAGGCTGAATGTCGCCATTGGCGACGACTCAAAAGCTATCCGCAGATCACCCACCTCACGCTCGAAGCTCCGCTTTCTCGCCGCGATATCGAAGGACTCGAAGAGTTGGAGACTTTGCGCGGGCTTTGCTTGAAACGCTGTGTTTGGCTCGAAGATACGCAGCGGTTGGCGGGACTGACCCACCTCCAAACCTTGTGGTTGCAAGGATGTGATCAAGTCCGTGAAATGAGCGGGATCACCTCTTTGCGCAACCTGCGGTCCTTGGATGTCACGGAGGCCCCGCAACTTCTGGACGTTGCTGCACTTGCTGCGTTGCCATTGGAACGTTTGTCTTTGCGCGGGAACTTGGCCCTCTCGACGATCCGCCCTCTCGAAGCGATCCCCTCGCTTCAAACCTTGGATATCGGATCTTGCGTTCAATTGGAAACACAAGATCTGGACTTGCTGTCGAAACTTCCGCACCTGCGGTCGCTTTCGCTTTGTGGCCTCCCCGCCCTCAAACGCCTGCCTTTGCTTCCTGCCCTTTCCTCCTTGGATATCAGCTTTTGCGGAGCTATCGAATCGCTCGAAGGTCTCGAACAATCCGCATCTCTGACACAGATCCAAGCCGTCGGTGCGACGCTGTTAAAAGATATCCGTGCCTTGGCAGGGCATCGATATCTCGAACGGCTCGACTTGAGCCGCTGCCTTGCTCTCAAACATATCGCTGCGCTGGCCTCTTTGCCCGCCCTCTCCGACCTGAACCTGCGCATTGGAAAAGGAAAAACCAGCTACGCCGAGCCGTTGCCTCACCTTCAACCCAAGCCTTACGTCGCTTGGATGGAAGTTCGCGGCATGGTGGAACCCTACCAACAACGCATCGCCCAACATTGGGGATCATGCAGCGAATCGCCTCTCGCCTAACCTTGGGGATGATGCAGCACACCACACAGCCCAACATTGGGGGGACGATGCAGCACATCACACAGCCTAGCATCGGGGATGATGCAGTGGCTCACACACAGCCCCAAACACAGCCCGCGCAGCTCGCGGCGCATGGAGGCAGGATGCAACGAAGCTACCACTTGTGGGTTCCGATCTTGTGGGGGGTATTGGCGATCTCCTTCACGTTGGCAATCCTTGTGGGTTGGAGCATTTTATTTACTTACTACTACACTCTGCACACGCGCATCCATCGGGTTCCTGATCTGGGGGTGGGATATTGGTTTTTGTTGGCGTTGGGATGTTTGTTTTTGGTGGCGATTATCGTGGCGGTGATCTTTTTGTTGATCGGAAACATCCGAAAAACCTTGGATATCCGCCATCAAAATGTCTTTTTGGATGGAGTCACCCACGAATTCAAATCACCTCTTGCAAGCATCCGTTTGTGCCTTGAGACGATGGAGATGCGCAGCCTTTCGCCTGATCTACAAAAGCGCTTTGTGCAGATGATGATGAAAGATGTGGAGCGATTGAGTACATTCGTCGAGCATATCTTGGGAGCAAGTCGCATCGAACACGGAGCTTGGGGCATGCAAAAAAACCCCGTGATTTTGCAAGAGATCGTCTCGCGCAGCATCCAAGCCGTTCGCGGTCGCTACGAAAAAAACTTCCCTGAGATCGATCGTGTGGATCGGCTTGGCACTGCACCAACGGTCCTTTATACCGATCCGCTCGCCCTTGAGACCATCTTGATCAACCTACTTGACAACGCGATCAAATACTCACCCGATCCAGCGCACGTCATCGTTTACCTCGAAAAGCACGAAAGCTCCGTGTGCATCACCGTGGAAGATCAGGGCATCGGTATTCCCAAACGCTTTTTAAAGCGGATATTTCAGCGTTTTTATCGAATACCTCGCGAACAAACACCGATGCCTCGTGGAACAGGGCTTGGTTTGTATGTGGTCGCCTCATTGGTTCGGCGTCTAGGCGGCAGCATCCAAGCCCAAAGCAAAGGTGAAGGCCAAGGCTCTCGCTTTTTGGTGGATCTGCCTTGCCAAACCACCCCCGCTCAGGCCGATATCCACAAGACCGCAACCGAAAAAAACGATGGCAACGAGAGCATCGTTGAAAAAAGCAAAGGAGTTTGATGTGTCTCAAACAAAGATCTTGTTGGTGGAAGATGAGGAACACCTCGCTTTTACGCTCAACTTCAACCTACAAGCAGAAGGTTACACCGTCACAACGGTTGGGACACTTCGCGAAGCGCGCCAAGCCCTCGCACAGAACGAACCCCATCTGATCGTCTTGGACGTCATGTTGCCCGATGGCGAGGGTTATGCGCTTTGCCAAGAACTGCGCAGCGCACAAAAACGCCTTCCGATCTTGCTGTTGACAGCCAAAGGCACCCCCGAAGATATCGTCAAGGGCCTTGAGTCGGGTGCGGACGACTACGTCACCAAGCCCTTTGTATTAAAAGAACTTTTGGCGCGGCTCAAAGCCCTGTTGCGCCGACATCTGTGGCGCACTCCCGTTCCCAAAACCAGCGAACATATCTACCAGTTTTCCCAACACAGCGTCAACTTCGATACCTACGAAGTCAAAGCTCACGGTCAGCCTGTCGAACTGACCCCGCTAGAGATCCGATTGTTTCGCTACTTTACCGAACACGAAGATCAAGTCGTCTCCCGTGAAACCTTGCTCGAAGAAGTCTGGGGGGTTTCAGGGCAGAATTACACACGAACGGTCGATAATTTTTTGATGCGTCTGCGTCGGACTTTTGAGGATGATCCCACCCAACCCAAGCACTTTTTGACTGTACGCGGTGCAGGTTATCGCTTCTTGTCATCTCCTCCCTCGTAAAAAAACCGAATAGACGGGGAGATTCAAGCCGACGGCAGAAAGCACGCATCTTAGGGAGTTTTGCGGATCAGGCGAGCGCACGACCACAGATCAGGCGAGCGCACGACCACAGATCAGGCGAGCGCACGACCACAGATCAGGTGAACGCACTACCACGAGAGAGGGAGGCGAGACAGCGTGTTGGTTTGGAAGAGAAGGGTTTTGCATTGGCGTTTGGTGGCGTCGCGTTGTTGAAGAAAACACAGATCTTGTTTTCCACTACGCACAGAGATCGTTTCGCCCGATGGGCCTAAGCGGATGGAAGCGCCTCGATTCATCCAATACACCCAGACGGAAGGGTCGCTTGTGACGAAAAGGGTTGCTGTCTGCGATGTTTTCCCGAGCGTTTGCCTGCCACGAGTTTGGGAAGGAGCAGAACGCTCGTTGCGGGGGCGAGAGGGCGGTGTTCTTCCGCGATCGGTGTGGGGTTGAAGGATCTGGGGTTCGCCGTTGTCTGCGGGGGCTTGGGTTTGTTGAGGAACCAAGAAAGCGAACGCAAGCAGGATCGTCGCCAAGATCAAAAGCAAGACAAGGATCGTTCCCCACAAGCGCAAGCGGTTGGGTCGCTGAGTCTCATCGGGCTGTGGAGGAGGCGATAGTTGCGGGACGACAGCGATCTCGTTTACGTTGGCGGGGACAGCGCGCCCGAGAGGTTCAGCAGAGAGCGAGCCATTCGACGAGATGGCTTTGGCCTCGGAGGCTTGACGGGCGGCTTTTTCTGCTTCTGCAAGCGACTTGGCTTTTTTGTCAGCCTGCTGGATAGCGAGCAACTCCTCGCTCGGTTCGACCACTTGGGTCTTCGAGGAAGCAACAGGTACTTGGCGCGCAGCAGAATCCGCCGAAGGATGGGGCCAAGCCGCTGCCTCCGAATTCTTCGGATGGGGTTCACTGCTCATTCTCGCATTGTGTTCGCGTGGTTGGCTGCGTGCTTTGTTGGCGAGCGTCGGTTCAACGTCGTCAAGGATATCCGAAAAAGAGAGATCCCCTGCAAGGGCCGTCGTATCGCCATGTTCGCTAGGTGGTGCGTAAAGCATCAAGGGCGAAGAACCTTGAACCGTTTGCAGCGCGGCCACCGTGGCTTCTTCGGGAGGCTCATCAGGAAGCAAGCCCCGCAAGTCAGGGGGAAGTGAAGGCTGCTTGGGTGCGTGATAGGCAGAAGGTGGCGGATGGATGGGCGGTTTCGCAGGGAGGGCTTGGCTTTCTGTGGTGTTGCTGTTGTCCGCACCGCGTGGGTCGGTATCCAACGAACCTTGCTCGCGTTGTGCGGCAAGATTTTCGACCAAAGCACCGATGTCATCGTCCTGTTCGTCGGTGGCCTCTTTGTAAAAACCGGCGAGATCTTCTTGATCGATGAATTGGTTGTATTGTCGGAGGATCTTGTCGAGGGCGCGTTGGACTTCGCGTGCATTTTGAAAGCGTTCGCTGGGATCTTTGGCCAACAACCGAAAGATCAATGCTTCGATCTCGGGGGGAAGCCCACGAACCCATCTTCCGAGCGGTTCGGGCTGTCCTTGGGAGACAAGCATCATGATGGAAAACACATCATCGCTTTCAAAAGCACGATAACCACAGCATAATTCGTAAAGGATCGAACCCAACGCAAACAGATCAGAGCGCGCATCCAAGGGGCGTGATAAGACTTGTTCGGGGGACATATACGACGGAGTCCCTTTGATGCGTCCTGCGCTAGTTTCATCGCCGCTGCTTGGGGCATTGGTGGCTTTGGCGATGCCAAAGTCGATCACTTTGACGTACCCCGTCCCAGTCAAGAGGATATTGCTCGGTTTGAGATCACGGTGGACAAGATGAAGCGCGTTGCCGTCTCGATCGATGTGGCTGTGCGCATAATGAAGCCCTTTGCACACTTCCATTACGATGGTGGCCGCAACAGACCACGGGAACGCAGAATGGTTTTTGCGTTGCCGATGTTGGAGCAGCATCTCCAGATCCAAGCCTTGGATTCGCTCCATCGCGATATACACGAGATCTTGTTCTTCGCCGATATCGTAGATCTCGACGATGTTGGGGTGTTGCAGCCTTGCAGCAAGGCGTGCCTCGCGCAACAACGCTTGCTGCATATCGATCTCGTTTTCCCCTTCCACACGAACACATTTGAGCACCACGTCCTTGGAGAAATCCGCCATCCCCATCTGATGGGCTTCCCAGACCTCTGCCTGTCCGCCTTCGCGCAAACGACCCGTCAGTTGGTACTTTCCGTTGCCGATTGTGATGCCCGGTCTTAGATCCATCCCGGCTCTCCGTTGCCCGTGTGCATATCCAAGTTTTTGTTTCCCTTTATCAAACTACCCTTGCGCGCAGTGCATCGCATCCTAGCAGATCCAAGATCACTTGGCTACAATCTCGACGCGCTCCTCATCTCTTGCGCCTTTCGCACCTGCCGTCTTCCGCACACAGCGGCTTGCTCCAAAGAGCTTTTCGGGTCTCGCTTAGAATAATACCTCTCCTCCGCTGAAATCGAAAAAGATGTTGAGTCTTTGCAAAAAAATCCGTACCCTATCCCAAGACTCCCTTTGTGGCCGCTTTTGACACAACGCGGCCCATTCGCGCTGTCCGCCCCCGCAGATCGAGGCACCAACGATTTCACGATCTCGATCTTTTGTTTTCTCCCGAACGGCACATCTTTGATCTCGCATCTCTGGGGCGACCTCTCTTGCTGTTGAAGGCTTTTTCGATGAAGCAACTCATTGAGCTTATCCACGAATATCAAAACCTTAGCCGCAAGCGCAAGCGCTCAAACCAGCCGCTCAGCGAACCAGAACAAGCACGCCTCGATGAACTCCGCCTGTATCTCGATCAACATCTGCGCAACGAACACAACGCACACAACGCACACAACGCACACAACGCACACAGCGCACACAGCGCACACAACGCACACAACGCACAACGCCACCGCCAAAGCCGACCGCGCATTCAGCCCATCAACCTCGAAGAAACTTACCGCGACCTTGATGCGCTCTCTCTCCAAGCCCCCCAAACAGAGAGATCCGCGCCTTCCACACAATCACCAGTCTATCATGCCCCATCTTCCGCGCCTTCCACACAATCACCTGCTTACTGCCCCCCATCTTCCGCGCCTTCCACACAATCACCTGCTTACTGCCCCCCATCTTCCGCACCCTCCACACAATCACCCGCTTACCGCCCCCCATCTTCCGCACCTTCCGCTCAATCAACCACCTATCAGGCTCCATCTTCCGCACCTTCTCTTCCAACAAGGCCCGAAGATGCGCCCTACATTCCCTCGGGGCCTTCGCTTCCCGCCGCATCTCTCGAAGTCCTCGACCTTCAGCGCCTGCGTGAACAAATCGAACACCCCAAACGCACCCATACCGAACAACCCCAACCCGCGTTCCATCCCCCAAGCCATACCAGTATCCACTCGCTCCGCCATCTCTCCAACCAAGGCCCTTCTTCGATCGATCAACTCCCCGAAGCCTCTGCACTCAAAACATCTCGCTCTCAACCTCACCCCTCTCAACCCCCCGTCCCTCCGTCAAATACATCGTCCCAAGACCGCTGGCACTTTCTTCCACGCCCCGCCACCCACGCCGAGGCAGAGGCATTACCTGTTCGCGTTCATTCCCCTTCCACCGCCGGTATCGTAGAGCACGACCTTACTCACCTTGGCCTCGAACTCAACCTCCCCGAAGAAGAGACCTCTCACCCCCATTCGTCTCCCTTTGGAACCGCCGCACCTTCCGCGCTTTCTCTTCCCTTGTTGATCGAACTTCGACGTCTCGAACACAAGCGCCGTCGAAGCCCCCTCGCCGCTCACGAAGAAACCCGCTTTCGCGAGATCATGGATCAAGTGTTTCTCGCCATCGATTGATGTGATCTCTGAGTGATACGATATCCGTGTGATGTGTGATCGAAGGGTCGTGCGTAGACACCCGATTGTTGGGCAGCCACAGCTGTCACTTGGACCCACTCAATCGATTCGTTTCGCTGACAACACGACTCTTTTTTCCCTGCGTAACGAGGTTTCTGCTCCGGACTGTTCGCTTCGACGGCTGCTTTTTTCAAAGCAAACAGTTTCTACGAGTTCCGTCCGTGAAGTACGTGAAAAAGTAGGGGCAGACAGGTGTGGCTGCCCAATCACAGGGCGTTTACAGATCGCAAACGAATGGCATGAGTTGGTCCAAGTGCACACCTGTCTGCCCCGACCTCTTTGCGATAACGCAACGGCGAATTTCGTACGAGTCCTGTCATGCGTCGGACTGTGCGGCGATCGACAACGCAAGACGTGTCGCTTCGGAGCGGTTGATCTTTCCGTGATTTCCACGCGGTAGCGCGGAGACCACAAAGACCTGACGAGGCCGTCGATACCCCGCCACATGCTCTGCAGCCCATACCAAAAAGGCTTCTGTATCAAACTGTTCGGGAGATCGTTTGGGGATCAGCAACGCCACAGGACGCTCTCCCAAGCGACTGTCAGGCAATCCCACCACCGTCACTTCTGCGACTTCGGGATACGAACGTAAGATCTCTTCAACTTCTGCGGGGAAAACCGAGAAGCCACCGACCTTTAAGCGATCGCGACTCCTTCCCACAAACGAGAACAACCCGCCCGGCCACACCCGCGCAAGATCGCCTGTGGTAAACCAACCGTCGGCATCAGGCCCTGCATCCGCGGCTCCTTCGTAGGTCTTCAAGACGCCTGCTCCGCGCACTTGAAGCCCGCCCACTCGCCCCCATCCCACAACACGGCCTTGTTCGTCGACGGCACGCACTTCAAAACCCGGCAAAACAAACGACAACACGGGCAGATCGATCTGGTGGCTTGGCGAGGAAGGGTACAACCGCAACGCCATCGGCCCCGAAAGTTCGACCATTCCGTAGATATCCGCAAAGATCGCTGTTCCCAACGGTCGCCCAAAAACTTGGGTAAGCGCCCCATAACGCTGGAAACGCCTCGCTCGATCAGGCGGCATCACGTCCGCCCCACTGACCCACATCTGCACACTTGACAAGTCACGCTCCGCAGCCCCCGCACGTTCGAGATCTGCGTACATCGTCGGCACACCCACGATCACGTTGGGCCGTTCCACTTCCAATCGGCTCAAAAAAACATCGGGTTCAAAAGATTCCAGATGCAGCAACCGAATCCCTGCACACAACGCCGCAAAATGCGCACTCAGGCCCATGACATGCGTTAGAGGAAGCGCACACATCAGCAGATCGCGGCCTTTTCGCCATCCCACTTGCAGGCCCACAGGGGCCGCCAACAAACGCCCCAACGTTCCCAATAATCCTGCGCTCGTCAATGCCGCAGCCTTCGGCTTTCCAGTCGTTCCCGAAGTACACAACAACAACGCGACTTCGTTCGGATCGTCGGTTCCCATCGCATGGATCGACTCTGTGGTGTGAGACGCCATCCAATCCACCAGATCGCGCACCTGTTTTGCCTGTGGTTTTGCTCCGTGGCCGCTCCAGCAACACCGCAGATCGGACCGCAACAATCCTCCCTCGTGCATACGACCCAACACATCGCCGTCGGCAACAACCGCCTGCGCTTGTGTCACCTCCAAGATCGCGCCCAACTCTTCGGCCTTGAGGCGTGCGTTCACAGGAACAGGAACCCCTCCTGCCCTTGCCACCGCAAACAAATGAAAAAGAACGTCGATGCGGTTTTGCAAGATCACCAAGACCCGTCGCCCTTCGCCGTGACCGAACGCTTCGTGCGCTGCGGCAAGTCGTGCGATATCTTCTTCCAACGTCGCGTACGTCCACGAAGACCGATCTTCTAGGCCAAGCGGCGCACGATCCGCAAAGATCGCGGGCCGCTCCCCATAGCTTTCCGCCAACACAGAAGTCAAACGACCCAACCCCACCCCTCCGCCAAGCAACATCTGACCGACGGTTCGCCAATACTCCGGGATCTGCACGATCTTCTCCATCATCGCCCACGCTCCTCCATCCGTGAATTCTTGACAAGATGGCGCGTTGTACCCCACATCCCCCCTCAAAAACAAGCCTTCTTCTCCAAAAAACACACACGATTTAAGGCGAGGGCGAAGCACCAAGTACTTTGCCGAGGGTCTTTTCTATGCCAACGATGTTGTAGGCCCCGACTTGATACAACACCACGCGGCCTCGGTGAAGCAAGGCAAAGGTCGGCGTTGCACGGATGCGAAACTGTGCCGAGAAGAACCCGTTGGGATCGGAGACATGGGCAAAAGGCATCTTGCGGGGATGTTGTTTGAGCCAGTCGTCTAAGACTTGCAAACTTTCGGAGCTTACCGCAACGACTTTGAATCCTTTTGAAGCGTACTTTTTCTGCCAGCGACGGATCATCGGGATGGGAGGTTTGCACGGGCCGCACCATGTGGCCCAAAAGAAAAACAGCACAGTATCTTTGGCGAGCGCAGGCAAGGCTTCGCGTGCGTAAGGTTTTTGGGGATCGTGTGGAAAAGTATGGATCGTCATCCACGAACGGATCGATTGCCCGAGAACAGGGGGATGTTTGAGTTGCGGCTCAGTCGTCATGCGTTGCAGTTGGAGAGACAACGTGAGGCTTTTTCCTTCGCGCAAGACAGCCATCGGTAAGGGCTGATCTGCCGGCGCAAGCATCACTCGCTCACGGATCTCGTAAGGTTCGTGCAGTGGAGCCCCCCCCACTTCAACGACCGTATCTCCCACACGCAAGCCCGCTTTTTCCGCAGGACTCCCCACCCCAACGAGGCGCACCAACACCGCCCCTTTCGGAAGCCCCATCGCCCCTTGCAAGGGGCGAAATTGAATCCCCAACCAAGAAGGCAACGGCGGAGACTTCATCGCCAAAAAAGGCTTCTCTGCGGCAGAAGGCGCAGGTTTCGGCCCAAGAGGCGTCGCCTCACAAGCCAGCAGACGCGCTAAACCTCCTCGATAAGCCCGCACTTCTGGGCGTGCATCCGCCTCCAAAAGAAAACGCCCAGCCATCCGATACAACAGATGATCGATCCGCAACAATGCTGCACTTTGGATCTGGAGCCAAAAGACATAACGGTGCATCTCTTGTTCTTTTTCGTGCATCTGCTTGAGACGCAGCGCAAGGCCGGGAACGCCTTGAACATACCGCAAGAAGCCGTCCCGCAGGCGCTCACCAATTGCCGAATCTTCGGCATCTCCGCCCCCTCGATAGGGTTCGCGCACACACGCGATCCGCTCCTGAGACCAAGAAGGCCCATGCCACACCAACTGCGCCAGCGTAGGCGTAGCATGGGTGTGTTGTGCCAAGCGTTGGAGCTCCATCCGCACCAAATGCTGCATCTTTGGGTTTTGTGCGTACCAACGTTTGAGGTGATGATCGCGAGCGGTACGAAACAACGTCTGCCATTGATTTTCAACATTTTTCCACCACTGATAGCGCTGTTGCAAAACCTTTTGCTGTTCGTGTGAAGCGGCGATGCTCACAGGACGGGGAAGATCAAAACGCCGAGCGACCGCCAAGATCATCGCTTGATCTTCTTGTGTGGCGGTATCTTTTTGCGCGGCATAACGGCGCAACAGTCGATCCGTCAAGTCGGTCAATGTCACCCCTTGTTCGCGGGCCTCGGCCTCCAATATCGAACGCAGATAACTATCCGAGCTGCGGATCGGGACGTCAGGCGTCCGATCTGTCAAAAGGACGGTGCGATGGGCTTCATCAAATGTTTTTGCGTGTTTCATCGCCAAGATAAAGTGATAAGCATGCCCAATCGACTCCCCAAGCCGTGTATCCGCAAAACACCCATACGCGGGGCGATCGGGCGTGGTTGCAAAAAAGCCACAGCGATCTCCACTCGGTACATTCAACTGCGAGGGTTGTGGGTAGATGCTCCACGCAAAAGAACCCGAAAAGCATTGCGACATCACAGAGATCACACGGCGCGCTCCAAAAGGCTGCAACATCCGATGGTAGGACTGTACATCAAGGTTATCTCGCCACAGCGAGATGTAATGATTGCGCGTCGAAGAATCGCGATTTTGCGTCCCATGATCGGTGACAAACATCAACACAGGGCGCGGATCTTCGGGCGCTATCTGCTGTGCGATACGACGGGTTTGATCGCGCAACACCTCTTGCGTGGCCGCCAGTAGGCGCGCCCCTTGGATCTGTGTATTCACCAGTTTTGGCTTCTCCGCAAAGAACCGACTTTCGGGGATGTGCGCAAACAGTTCTGAACCGACGACGTTGCGAGAGCGCAAGACCAATAGATCTTCGCTTGGATCGTCGCCATCGGACGCAAACACCGTCATCGCAGGCGAAGACATCCCCCGCCCTTGCAGCGTCCCAAGCATCATCCGCAGATACAACACATGCGAATAAAAGTTGAGTTGTGGCTGCGCTCCACCGTTGAGCAAAAAAGCATGCGCCAACGCAGCCGAGCGCCAACGCCCTCCTGCCTGTGGCGCTCCAGCCAGACGCTCAGGCTGTGGACGCAGGGGAGGCGTCACGGGACGAGGTGGTGTCGCAGGACGCACCAACGATGTGCTGGCTGTAGGCTTTTTCGGCCAATGCGCGTGAACGTCCACCTCTTTGCGTTGTTGTACCCGTGTCGTCGTGCAGGCCCCCAACAACCCCCATCCAAGCCCCAAAAGCCCCAAAACCACCCCGATACGTTGGGATGGTGATGTCTGAACACGTTGAGATATCTTCATTTTCGCCCTTCCTCTCGCCATGAGACGCCCCCTCAAGATTTGTTGAACACACAGCGCTGTCAATCCTCCAACCTAATTTTCAGGGTTCCGCAGCAGGCACGGACTTTTCGGGCGGAGCGTCTTCTGCGCAACGAAACCCCACAGAAAGGCTTTGCGTCTCCGAGGGGGCGGGCTGGCGAGCAGTCACACGAAGATCCCACGGAGGACTCGACCACGCCCCACCACGTATCACACGCATCAGACACGACTGTACTTGGTGCAAAGGATTTTTCTCGGGAGCGACGCGAAAATAAGAAGCGTGATAGCAATCCGCAACCCACTCCCGCAGATTCCCCGCCAGATCAAAGATCCCGTAAATCGAGCGATCTTGTGGATAACGGCCCACCATCGCCTCAAAAAGCGCCCCATCCCCCGCAAACGGCCCCGAGGTTTGGCGCTCAGGAAAGAAGACGCCGTGGTTGGCTGCCCCCTGCTTCCATTGCTCTCCCCACACAAACAGCCTTCCATCCGCACCACGCGCAGCCATCTCCCACTCTGCTTCGCTTGGCAAACGCCCCCCCGCCCAACGGCAATACGCCGCCGATTGCGACCACGACACTCCCAACACGGGAAGCTCCGACGCCTCGCGCAGATAACGTGGGGCCGAACAAGCCCCCACCACCACGCAGCGCTTGTAGCGCGCTTGGGTCACTTCCACCTGATCCATCCAAAAACCACCTGCTTCGATCCAGCGTTCGGGTTGTTCGTCGCTCCACCACGAGACACGACAATCCTTTCGAGATCGCTGACACAGCGATTGGACTTGTTTGATCTTTTGCTCCGACAAGCCGCGCAAAAACCCACCGCGTGGGATCCAACGCCGAGTCCCCCCATCGACCGCCGTCTTGGAAGCTCCGCCGAGCGGGATGCTCCAACGCTGGAGTTGTTTTGTCGCAGCACGTATCGCGATATCCTGTTCAACGGCCACCAGCGCAGGAAAAGATAGTCGAAGCCGATACATCCGAGGTTTGAGCATCGTCTGGATCGGCGTCGTGCCGATATCGCGCTGATTCAACAGAACACGCGCCCCCGAAGGCAACGAATCGATCAAGACCGCAACAGGCAACGGCTCCAAAAAAAGGCGAACCATGGTTGCATCTTCGGCATGAACACGCACAGACTTCACGATCCCCTCGTACCCTTCGGCTGTTGCGTGGATATCGTATCGACCCGGCCTCAAGGCCATGCCGCCTTTTTCCCATGCCCACACCTTCCCGCCCACCCGCACCTGTGCTTGTGCAGGTTCAACCCGCGCCATCACATACCCCGCGATCGGCTTCTCAGGAGCGCGTTGTGCCACCCACCCTGCGGTCTCTTTGCTTTGCCCCCACACCAACCAAAGCAACAGGCCCCACGCCCCCAAAAACGTCAGCCAGACCATTTCCTGCAAAAAGGCGGAGGATGGTCTTGTACTCATTGCAAAACAAGAAAGACGATCAAGAGGCCGACCCCAAAGATCAGCCCGCCCAACATGATCCACAACCAAAGCCGATTTTTGGGGCGCTGTGGATAAGCCGCGATCACGGTGCGTTGCGTTGCGACGTGTTCTTGCTCTGGCTCTTGGTAAGGCCGTTGAGACGGCGCGGATGAAGAGCGCCGATCCGTAAAGTTCTGTATCGGTGGGCGTGAGCGCGAAAGATCGGCGGTGGGTTCTGCACCAAAAGACGTCAGCGCCGAAGCGGGGATGCCTTGTTGCGGTTGCAAAGCCTCGGCTCCGCCCACAGCGAGGACTACGGTGGCCTCGTGTGTCTGGCCGATTCCTTCGGTATCCAGCACAACGGTGGCTTCGCTTGTTGCCATCGGCGCTCCCCCACTCCCCCCGAGAGACGGGCGATAAGAAGGCTCCATCTGTGCAAAAGGGCTTCCCCCGCCAAACGAAGAGGACGGATGCGTCGAAGCGGGCGGAGTATACGGTGGGGATGGCGGATAGGATGGGGATGGCGGATGCAAGGAAGAGGGAGCAAAAGACGGAGAGGGAGCGGTCGCATAGCCCATCCCATACGGCGAAGAGGCAGGGGGTTGAGGGCTTGGCGATGCAGCAGGAGAGCGTTGTGCGGGTGCGCCCGTAGCGCCCATCTGTCCCATCGCTCGGCTATCGAAGGTGTGCGAAGCCGAAGCGCTACGGCTATCGAAGGTATGCCCTGAGCCACCCAGCGAAGCATTGGCCGCAGGTCCCAAGGCTTGGCGGATACGTTGCATCTCAGGATCGTTTTCGTCGCTGCTATCGGGAGGTTGGGCGCTGATCGTATGGCTTGGCGCTCGTCCCATCTGCGCGCTTGCGGGTGTCGAGGCCCCTCGCGCAGCAGGCGGAGTCGCCATCGTTGTGTTGCCTGTGTAAGCATCGCTGTGGCTGGAACCCGCCCCTGCTTGCCCAAAGATCCGCGCAAGATAACCCGCCAGATCGGACTCTGTCACCGCGATCCCCTGTTGGATCAGGTGGGCTTCGAGGGCGCGTTGCATCTCTTGGGCGTTTTGAAAACGATCCGCCTTTTTCTGCGCGAGGGAACGCTTGACACATTCGACGATATCAGACGGACAATCTTTGCGTTTCGCGACCACATCGGGCATCGGCTCATTGAGTGCTTCGTAGAAGATCTCTAACAGATTGCTTCCACGAAAACGAGGCTCCAAGGTCAACAACTCATACATGACCAAGCCGAGCGAAAACACATCGGATCGGGCATCCAGCTCTTCCGAAGAAAGCTGTTCGGGCGACATATACTGCAACTTTCCAACGATCACGCCCGTTCGTGTGCGCGAGCTTTTTTCACGCGCTTTGACCACGCCAAAGTCGATGATCTTGATCACGCCGCTCGACGCCACCACAAGGTTTTGAGGCGAGATATCCCGATGAACCAGTTCTAACAATTGACCGCGATCATCGCGTACGGTGTGGATGATCTGCAACCCCTTCAAAGCGTCGGCCATCAAGCGGCAGATCAGCGCGATGGGGATGTTGCTGTGTTTCTTTTTGCACTGCTCGATCAAGGCTTCGAGATCGTGGCCTTGGATGTATTCCATCACCAGATAAAAGATGCCGTCTTGTTCGCCAAAGTCGTAGATCTCGACCACGTTGGGGTGGCGGATCTTCGAGGCAAATTGGGCTTCATCAAAGAAGCGCGAACGGGCTTCGTGTTGCTCGTTGAGATCGGGATGGATCATCTTGACGATCACCGTTTTGGAGAAGCCGTGCATCCCGCGCTGCTGTGCAAGCCATACCTCGGCCATCCCGGTGCGCTTGAGGCGATCGCGCAACACATAACGCCCATCTGATAACTCTGTTCCGACTTGCATCCGCATGATCCCGACCTCGTCTCGTCTTTCCTTTTTGCCGACGTTCTCTTGCCTCACGTTGCTTCGGTTGGCGCGTAGGGGACAGCGCCCACACAAAACCAACCCAACAAACCACTCTTCTCGGTATTTGCTCAAGCAGGCTTAATGTACTTTGCGCATCAACGCAAGGAGATCCGTGGGCGACACAAAGCCGATGATCAGCGGCTTTGAAAGAAGCTGCCCATTGCTATCGACAAAACGCACCCACGGCAAGCCGCTAATGCCGTATTTTTTCTCCAGACGTTCACTTTCGGCGTGGCTTGCGGTCTGCTCCAATTTCAACATCACAAAACGCCGACTTTCTTTGACCACCTCGACTTGCGCGAAGCTGATCTTTTCGAGGCGTTTGCATGCCTCACACCATTCTGCCCAAAAATCAAGGATTATCGGTCGTTTTAGACGTTTTGCACAGGCGATCCCTTGGGGTTCAGATGTGAGCCAAAAAGGCTTGTGCTGTGGATAATCGGGCGGAGGAAGACAAGCCGCCAGCGCAGGATCGGTCGGCGCATTGGAAGTCTGCGCGGCGCGGGTCACGGGCAACGAAGAGGCGGATCGAGCCGGGCCTGTCAACGAAGAGGCGTCCGTTGCAACGACGTTCGTCGAAGCCATCTTACTCGGGGTCGGTGGTATGGGCAAAAAATAGCCCTTGTGTAACCAGATCTGCACAAACAACACGCTGCCCACAAGCAAGTTCAAGACGCCAAACACCTGCTTGCTGCGCACCCACCATCCGTCTTCTTCATGGTACGGGCGCAACGCCCCCGCAAAGATCCCCACACAGATCAAGACTCCACCCAAGATCAACGAATACAGCGCAGGGTCCGAAGAAAAAAGCCCTCGACCATACAAAAACGCAGCCCCCAAAAACACCACACCAAACACCTTTTTGACTTCGGTCATCCACGTCCCGCTGCGCGGAAGCGCCGCAACAAAGCCCGTCCCCAATAACAGAAAAGGCACCCCGATCCCAAAAGCCATCACCGTCGGCAAGACGACCCCCCAAAACACGCTGCCCGTCTGCGCAACAAACGCCAACAGGCCGATCATCGCAGGGCCAGAACACGGCGTAGACAGCACGATCCCGATCATGCCCAACACAAAAACCCCGAGATATCCGCGCCCTTGGATCATCGACAACCGCGTCTGTATCCCCGTAGGAAGGGCCAGATCAAACATCCCAAACATACTCAACGCCATCAACAAAAACAGCAGCGTCAAAAACACCACAAAGAAGGTGCTTTGCATCAACGCCCCCATCATAAACGGCTGCTTGCCGATCAGGGCGACCACAGCCCCCAAGATCGCCGCAGGAAGGGCCATTCCGAGGACGTACATCAGCGAAAGCAAAAAGGCATGACCGCGTTCTCCTTCTTTCTTCGCGCTGCTCGCCCCGATCACGGCGATGGTGATCGGGATCATCGGATACACGCAGGGCGTCAAACTAATCAAAAATCCCGCACCAAAGATCAACAACAACGCCAACAGTGGGCCTTTGTTCCAAAATTCATCCCGAAATTGCTGCGCGATCATGCCCGTCACTTCGTTCTTTTTGTCTGCTGCGTCGGAAACGCTTGGGGCTTTTTTCACAACACCCGTCCGCACTCCCGAAACCGCCCGAGGCAAGGGCTTTTCGGACGTAACGATCCCTTTCCTCGGTGTGTTTGTCGAAGGGCGTCCACCGTCCTGCTGTTTTGTCGCTGTTGGCCGTCCGTCGGCCTGCTGTTTTGTCGCTGTTGGCGTCTCTTGGGTTGGAGCTTTTGTCGCCTCTTGCGCTGGTTTTTTTACGACCTCTTGTGCGAGGGGTTTTGCCGCCTGCGTGGTTGGAGCGCCCACCGCAGGTCGCAACGGAGCAACAGGCCGAGAAGAAGGCGGGTCTGCAAAGACCCACGCCCCGCTCCCGATCCTCCACAGAGCGATCATCCCAAGCACACCAAACGCCACTCCTCGCATCAGGCTTTTCATCGAAAAAATGCTCCTTCTTGTGTTCTTGTTGCGTCTTTGTCGTCTTGTCCCCCACAACGCTCAAAACCATTTCGACGCCGTTTTATGCCCCTTCAAAGCTGGGGCAAAAAACCCCGTGTTCGCGCAACTCCAAGCGGAGCGGCTGTGGGTCTGAAAAACACCTGTTTGCTCGGCCAATACGGAGTCAAGGGGGCAAGACCCCTTGTGGGGGCCCCACAACACCATTCAACCGCGTAAGTTGTATGCCCCTCGGCTACAGCCGATCTCCCGCAGCATCCATCGAAAGCAAGCGAGTGGGCGTGCGAGCAGGAGGGAAACAAACAGTGCTTCGTTTGTTTGCGTGACAAGAGGCCACCGCAGCATCGGCGCGTGGCGGTTTTTTGGATGCGAGCCGTAGCTTTTGAGATCGCAGTTGCTTTTGCGATCGCGGATGCAAGGTCATCGGCGCATAACGATCATCGCGGGAAGTTCGGCTTACTCCGCTGCGAGACTTTAAGATCCCAGAATACATCAAGCCCGCCACCGCAAGCGCTGCTCCACCCGCGATCAACAAAGAAAAGGCGGTGGTTCGGTTGGACTGTGCGTTGAGATGTTCGCTGTAAGCGTCCACCTGCGTTCGCTTGCGATCGTTGGCGGCATCCAAACTCCCTTGGGACAAACCAAAGAAGACTCCGCCTGCGATCCCACAAGCCGCTGCGATCGCCAACGGAACCCAAGGGATCGGGCGCGGCGTCTTTGTTTTTTTGGCGGGTTGGGTTGTGGCGGTCATTTTGTTCTGTGTCGTTGGTTGCGAAACAGGCGGTGGCAAGGCCCGATTTGGTGGAGCGTCTGGACTCCCTTCGGGAGGCGTTTTCAGCGCGTGTTGTGACGCTCCCGCCCCGAACGTTGGGGACGACGTAGGCTCTTGCGATCTGTCTCGGAGATGTGGGGGGTTGGGCGATGTCGTGGGCGCGGAGGTCGGTGCAGTGCGCACAGAAGGTAAGTCTGTTGCTCCTCTCCTTGCTGCGGGGATATCGCGTGCGGGATCGGGCTGTCTTGCGGTGGGAGGTGCGCGTAGGGTGGGAGGCAACAAGACGCCGCGCACCAACGGCGGTGGTGTTGGGCCAAGTGTCGGCGGAGAAGGAGTGGTCTGCGCGATCAACTCAACGTCCAAAAAGACAGGCTTTCCCGACTCGGCACGCAAACTACGGGCCTCTTCATAAAATCCCGCTCGCTGGATCACCAAGCGATACACCCCCGCTGCGATCTTTCCCACAAAGGGCGTTTTCCCTTCCAACACGCGCTTGCCTTGCCCATCCAAAAGCTGAAACGACGCTCCTTCGGGCTTTGTCCCCAATGCCAACGGAACATCCGCCCTCGCCCGCGCCTCCCAAACTCCGCCACAAAACACAAGCATGATCCAAAAAGCCCATCGCACCGTATCTTTCTCCTGATAGAAACGACGCCTCTCGATCGATGTGCGGGGCTTTGCCCCACACCCCGCCATAGAGCGCGACTCCCTTGACCCCGTTTTGGCGAAGTGATCATCCTTTTTCAAACAAACGGCTCTGTCGCTTGATGTCACACAAACACGGGGTTTTTTGGCCACTGCGTCACTCCTCCCCTGACTTCTTTCACACATCGCTCGCCCCCTCTGGTGTGGTTTCTTTCACGCGCTCCGTTTCAGGTGCCGCTTCTGCTGCATCCGTAGGCTCGGCAGTTTCGGGCTTTGGTTCGTTTCCTTCGGTCGGTTCGGTCATTTCGGGCTTTGGTTCGTTTCCTTCGGTCGGTTCGGTCATTTCGGGCTTTGGTTCACTTCCTTCGGTCGGCTCGCCTGCGTCGGAGCCTTCTCCTGCGTTGGGAGTTTCTTCGCTAGGCACCGAGAGTTCGCAGACATTCGCCACACAGGCGTACCCTTGCAAACAATCTGCGTTGCTGGAGCAACGGTAGCCACGCGGATCGAACGGTGGAACATCGCACGCAAGAGAAAGCAAGCCCCACCCCAACAAAACAAACATCACCCACAACCCTGTTTTCCACATCAACGCGCTGCCGTCTTTCTTTTCGTTGGCACTCGCGCCACATCCGTTTGTTCGCACCAAGCGAGCCAACGCAGAACCACCACCCAACAAAAGATTAGCGGCACTCTTGCGGCTTCGAGATCGTTAAGGGAAAGCACTTTCCTACATCAAAGCGGCAAGCGTCAACCCAGCTTCCATTTTTTCCGCAATCAGGGATGCCATCGACAAAGCCTTGGTCAAACAAAGGTGTTGTGCAACCCTTACAAGATCCGACTTGGGTGTAGCGTTTTTGTTGCGTGTTGTCGCAGTTGTAATCAAAGCTCCCATCCCCCCGATGCACCGAGAAAAACCCTGTTTGCCCGGGGAAAACATCTTTGTTTTTGTCGTAGCAGTCTTGGTTGTTTGTTGCGTAGCCTGCGGGTTTTGTGCATGCCTTGAGTGGTTTGGCGGGATCACCGTACCCATCGCCGTCGGTGTCTGCATAGTAGGTAAAGCCCGATGCGCCGTTGTCGATCTGACCGTCGCAGTCGTCATCCACGCCGTTGCAGATCTCTTGACGCGGAGGTTCGAGCGGCTCGCAGGTTTCCTTTCCGGCTTTGCAGACATAAGCACCGCGATCACAGATCCCCGGCTTTCCTGTGTTGCAGAAGCGCCCCATATTCGGGGAGTTTTCGTCGATCAAACCATCGCAGTCATTGTCGATGCCATCGCAGATCTCGGCTTGTGGCAAGACTTGCCCTTGACAAGGCCCCCATGTTCCGTTGCCTTGACAAGTGCGCGTCCCCTCTTTGCAAGGGGCTCGGCCTTGTGTACCTGCGGGGCCGCTGTAGCAAGGTTGCGTCGTTCCCGCTTTGCAGGCCGTACAGTTCTCATCGACTAATCCATCGCAGTTGTTGTCTTTTCCATCACAACCTGCCTCTGCTCCGGCTTGATAATCGACCGAGTGTTTGACATACGTCGCATCATCACACGAAAGCCATCCCTTGGCTCCACCGCAAAGCTGTGTTGCCCCTGCGCAGATCCCTGTCTGTTTCGGACACAACGGCCCACGTATATCGTTATCGACCAATCCATCGCAGTTGTCGTCGATGCCATTGCATTGTTCGAGGGTTGGCTTGACAAAGCCTGCGCAAGCCCCCCATCGACCGTTCGCTTGGCAGATCTGCGCTCCGACTTTGCACGAGCCTTTGCAAGAATACGCGGTGGTTGCGATCTTTTCGCATCCTGAGGTGTTTGTGGGATAACATTGCTGCTGCTCCCCTTGGCGGCACTCAAAACAATTGTCGTCGATCTGCCCGTTGCAGTCGTTGTCTTCGCCATCGCATCGCTCTTCTTTGGGCAAGACTTCTCCAACGCAGTTCCCCCACGTCTTGTCGGATCGGCAGGTCTGTACGCCATCTCGACACAACCCACGCAGCCTTGTTCCTTGCGGGCCGTTATAACAGCTTCGCGTCTCACCCGCTTTACAAACACCGCAACCATCGTCCACAAGACCGTTGCAATCGTCGTCATAACCATTCGCACAGATCTCTTTTTCGGGCAGGATCTCTCCAACGCATTCGCCCCACACACCGCGCACACACAGCTGCTCACCAAGCTGACAGATCCCCACGCCTTTGGTGGTCGCGGGGCCAGAATAACACGAGCGGCGTTGTCCTGTTTCGCAAGTTCCCGTTGTACCGTCGCCGCCACCGCCATCGGAGATATCTCCGTCGACGGAGCTTTTTTCGATGTGGCTTCCTTCTACGCCACTGCGCAAGACGCAGCGTCCCCCCACGCAGGTGTAATCAACACTAAAACAATCCAAATCCTTGTGACAATCGGGCTTTTGAAAGAGGCCACAGCCCATTCCCCACCACAAACCGCCCAACAAACAAAGGCCCCAAACCTTCTTGATCCACATGACGAGCTCCTGCGTGTGCTACAAGCAAGCTACCTTGTAGTCTCTCTGCGCTCTCTTGCCAAGACACGCCCCCAAAGACCCCAAGACCCCGCGCCGTAGTCTCGTCTTCAATTGAAGTCTAACGACATACCTGTACTTTTTGGATCGTGATCTCTTTGCACATCCCGCCGTCAAATCGACACAGATCCAACCACGCTCCAGCCGTTCCACAGATCGGAATCGCGCCGAGTCTGATAGAAAACAAAAGGTCGACAGGGGGGATCGCGAAGAAGAGAGAGCGAAGGAGAGAGAGCGAAGAAGAGAGAGCGAAGAACGGAGGATGCTCAATCGCGGAGGATGCGGAAGCTGTAAGTTTTTTGGGGGGAAGGTTTATCAAGCAAGACATCACGCGGCTCGACAACGATGTTGTTTTCGGAGTCATCGACGCGGATGTAGTAATGGATGACTTGCCCTGCGATCTGCCCGGGGATAGCGCCTTGGTAGACTTGTGGACTGATCTGTTTCATCTCGACGGACTTGCTGGTTTGCCAAGCATCTGTCGAGTAGAGCAGATTGATCTTAAAGGGTTGATAATCGCCCAAGATCACAGCCTTGACTTCATAAGGGCCCTTGGCATCGGTGGTATTGAGAACCGTAGACGACTCAAGGATCTCGGTGGCGCGTTGGCCGCAGCCGACGGAAACTAAGGCCAGAAACAAACTGAAGATCCAAGCTTCCCAACGTGTTGTCATCGAAAAGCCTCCTTGTATCCGACACCCTCTCAAAGAGGGAGACAAAAGCAAATCCCACAGATGCGACCCCGCACGAGGCGTCTGTGTTTTGACACAACTTCGGGTATCGACGAGGAAAGTTGACACCCAATTCAACAAAAAAGAAAAGGGATGGATTTGACTGCACATTTTCTGTGCGCAGCGCTTCGGGTGATCTCGCTGCCGATCACAAAAAAGTACACGCCCCAACCCCCCCTGTCAAACGCATCTTTGCGCACAGGGGGTTATGTGTAGAGCAAGAAAGGCTTTCTTTGTTCGCAAAAGGCATTCTGTTCGGCCTGCCAACTTTGCTCGATATCACGCAAGGTTGCACCACTTTCGAGGGCTTTACGAATGTTTTCACTGCCAAAGAGCAGATCGATGGCGAGACGATCGGAGACAAATTCGTAGGTCTCTGTTCGCCATGCAAAGGCTTCGGGAGCGACCGTTTGGGCAGCGCGCAGCACAGCGATCCCCGTCAAGAAAGGCAAAAAGCTGTTGCGGTCCGTCACATGGATCTGAACACCACCACAAGACTGGCGGCCCCACTTGTGGAAGGTCGGCATAAAGCGCAACGGTCGGAAAAAGACGCCGGGAAGATCTTCGCGGTTGAGTGCGTCCGCAAAGGCAAAGGGATCGAGGTACGCAGCGCCCACCAGTTCAAAAGGCCGCGTAGTTCCGCGCCCTTCGGAAAGGTTGGTTCCCTCAAACAAGCATCCTCCCGGGTACACGATGGCGGTATCAAGCGTCGGCATATTGGGCGAAGGCATCACCCAAGGAAGCCCCGTTTGGTCGTACCACATCGATCGCGACCACCCTTCCATCGGGATCACTTCTAACGCGCAGGAAACGCCGCAGACATCGCGGAAATACAACGCCAACTCTCCCGCAGTCATGCCATGACGATTGGGCAACGGATGATGCCCCACAAAGGATCGAAGATCATCCTGAATCATCGGGCCTTCGACGCCGATCCCATTGATCGGATTGGGCCGATCCAAGATCCACACTTCGACACCAACTTGACCTGCGACTTCCATCAGATAGCTCATCGTATAAACATACGTATAATAACGACTTCCGATGTCTTGGATATCAAACAACAAGACATCGATCCCTTGCAGCATCGAGGGTTTTGGGCGCAAAGAGGCTTCATCATGGCCGTACAAGCTGTAGATCGGTACGCCTGTTTCGGGATCGGTGACGCCGCCATCGACGCTGATCATGTCTTGCGCTTCGCCGCGGATCCCATGTTCCGGCCCAAACAGCGCCACAAGCTCCACTCCTGAGATATCCTTGATCAGCGAAACAAGATGGCGCAGATTAGAATCCACCGCCGTCGGATTACAACAGATCCCGATCCTCCGGCCTTTGAGCCGCCCGATCTCTTTTTCCAACAACCGCTCCAGCCCCGTCTTGACTTTGACTTTCAATGCATCACTCCTCTACCCGTTTGATATCTCCGACGATTCCGTGTTTTTGGGCGTAGGGTTGCAGAACGTCCAACACCTGCGGATGCAATGTCGGTCCCGCAGCAACGACATGGCCGGCCAACAACCCGCAAGGTCCGCCATCATAACCCGTGATCCGCCCACCCGCTTCTTGCACCAACAAGAGGCCACCCGCAAGATCCCACGGCTGAAGCTTTTCTTCCCAATAAGCATCCAAACGACCACAAGCGACGTACGCAAGATCCACCGAGGCGGCTCCCATCCGCCGAAAGCCCCGAACCAGCTTGATCATACGGGCTGTATTTTCCACGTTGTCTCGTGCGTCGATGTGCTTGTCGTACGGATATCCCGTCGCCACGACAGCATCGCTGAGCGCGGCACAGTCCGAAACGCGCACCGCGATCCCATTGCGCGTCGTTCCCATGCCCACGCCCGCACAAAACATCTCATCCATGATCGGGAGATAGACCACCCCCACTTGCGGCACACCATCGTGGAGCAAGCCGATGGAAACGGCATAAATCGGCAGATGATGTGCATAATTGACCGTCCCATCGAGCGGATCGATCACCCACAACAGCCCTTTTTGATGGAGGTCATTGGTGCTTCCCGTCCCTTCTTCCCCTAGGATGCGGTGCGTTGGATAGGATCGACGGATCTCTTGCACCAACAACGCTTCGCTTGCACGATCCGCATCCGTCACCAGATCGCTGCGTGTCGACTTGCGATCGATCGTCCGCATCGCCTCCATGCGTTCCAACAACAACGCTCCGCTCGTCCTCGCCAAATAACACGCAAAATCCATCCACTCTTTCAAGGCCATCGTCTTGCCGTTCAAAAAATCTCGACTCTGCATCACGCCTCACTTTGGCGGGCAGCATACGCAAGCCCACATACGCCGTCAACCCATTCTCCTCCCGATCCACCATCCCATCGACGCATCCACCCATCCCATCGATGTATGTATACGATATCCAAGCGATGTGTACGTACGCAGACACCCTGTAATAGGGCAGCCACGGCGGGCTGCCCCTACATTCGTACGATCAGACAACGGGCGGATCTCGTACCACACTCGATCAACTGATCCGCCCATCCCATCGCCCAAGTCGCCAACGCTGCATCTTCCCCCTACGCCTGCGGCGATCTTGCGACATTTGGCGCAAGATCGCTACACACACACCTTTTCATCAAGATGCCACGTCATCGGTTTGTCCCGTCACATCGACACATTGCAATACAACACCACGCGGCCTATTTATTGCTGACTGCCGCACCCAAATGCTGCAACACGCGACTCGTTCTCCACTACACCGAACCAAGAGGCTGTCATGTCCCCGTACGAAACGCCCTCCAACACCCACGCTGTGATCACGCCCGACTGTTCGGGATTACAACAACCACACGATGCTTTTTCAACACAACCCATCCCACAAAGCGCACTCACCGACGCTCTGGATCGCGGCCTCGCCTTTTTTGCATCGATCCAAGAAGAGGACGGGAGTTGGTGTGGTGATTATGGCGGTCCAATGTTCTTGCTTCCGATGTACGTCGCCGCCACCGCCATCTGCAAACGCCCTCCAAGCGAGACCCAACGCGCCGAGATGGTGCGTTATTTCCTCAGTGCGCAAAATGCCGATGGTGGCGTGGGGATCCACGCCGAAGCCGACGAAAGCATGATGTTTACGACGGTCCTTTCGTACGTTGCGCTGCGTTTGTTGGATGAGGCCCCTGATCGCGAAGAGATGGCCCGTATGCGCCGATGGATCCGCGATCACGGTAGTGCGCTGGCTGCGGCAAGTTGGGCCAAATGGATCTTGTGTGTTCTCCATCTCTACGAATACGACGGCCTACATCCGATCCTCCCCGAACTGTATCTGCTCCCTGCACAAGCCCCCCTTCATCCCGGACATCTGTGGTGTCACGCACGCCAAGTTTATCTGCCGATGGCCTACCTCTACGGAACAAGAGCCAAGATACCAGCAGATCCGCGCATTCAGGCCCTACGCAGCGAGATCTACACACAGCCTTACGAACGCATCCGCTTCGCCAAACACCGCGACACACTTTGCCCGAACGACCGCTCCTACACGTTGTCTCCGTTTGCACATCTCGCCAATGCCGCCATGCACGCCTTCGAGCGCTTGCACTCCCCCGTGTTGCGCAAACGCGCCCTCGATGAAGTCAAACGCCACATCGACCACGAAGACCGATCCACAAACTTTATCCGCATCGGCCCCGTCAACGCCGTCCTCAACACCCTTGTTCATTACTTTGATAATCCTCAAGGTGCAGGGCATTTGCGCAGTTGGGAGACGCTGCCGACGTACCTTTGGCAAGGGCACGACGGCCTCAAGATGAATGGCTATAACTCCTGCAAACTCTGGGACACCGCCTTTGCGGTGCAGGCCATCCAAGCCACTCCCCACGCCGAAACCTCTACAGCCCAAGCCGCGCTACAACAGGCTTACCGCTACATCAAAAACAATCAAGTCCTCGAAGATGTCCCCGAAAAAGACCGTTATTTCCGTCACGCAAGCCGAGGTGGGTGGCCGTTTAGTGATCGCCTTCATGGGTGGCCGATCACCGATTGCACCTCCGAAGGTTTCAAAGCAGCCGTCGCTCTTGAAGCACAAGCCACCGATCCGATCTCCGAAGATCTGTTGCGCGACAGCATCCGCTTGATCCTTTCCTTCCAAAATCCAGACGGAGGATGGGCCTCTTATGAACGACAACGCACAGGCTCGTGGATCGAGCGTTTCAATCCCTCCCAAGCTTTTCGCGATATCATGGTCGATTATTCTTATACCGAATGCACTTCGGCCTGCCTTCAAGCCCTCGATACCGCACAACAGCGTTTTCCGGGATTTTTGACAGGGCAGATCGAACGCGCCAAACAGCGCGGACAACAATTCTTGCGCGACAAGCAGCGCGAAGACGGCAGTTGGGAAGGGTCTTGGGCTGTGTGCTTCACCTATGGAACATGGTTTGGCGTGTGGGGACTGCTCGCCACAGGCATTCCCTCCGATGCACCCGCCATCCAAAAAGCATGCGCCTTTTTACTCGATCACCAACACCAAGACGGCGGATGGGGCGAACACTATCAAAGCTGCCTTCAACGCCATTATGTCGATCACCCAAACGCGCAAGCCGTCCAAACCGCGTGGGCGCTGATGACCCTCTGCAAGGCAGGTCACGCCCAACATCCCGCCGCCCACCGCGCAGCCCGATTCCTCGTGCAACGCCAACAAGCCGATGGAGACTGGCCTCGCGAAGCAATGGTTGGCGTCTTTAACAAAACCACCCTGATCAATTACGAAAACTATCGGCGCACCTTCTGCCTTTGGGCTCTTGGCCTGTACACACAGGCCCACGCATAGCCGAACAACCTCCGCAACACTCAACGATCCCGCACAACCGAATCGCCTCCGCAAAACGCAACGCCCCCACCCCAAAAGCCCGCCACGACAAAACGCAACGCCCCCACCCCAAAAGCCCACTTCCACAACACTCAACGACCTCGTCCAAAAAGAATGTATGCAGCCATCGAGCAGATCCCCAAAAACACCATCGTTCCGTAAGAAAGGTTGGGGTGATTGCCAAACGCGATATCGCGCTGGCTGCCGTAGATTCGCACCAAAAGCAAGATCACCGTCGGCAACAGAGACAAACACCCTCCCCAAAAAACACCCGCAGCGCGCATCATCACCCGAGACAAGGGCCAAAACAACACCAGCCCCACCACCGGTTCCAACACAAAGTACCGATAACCCGGATCGACCGCACGAATCCCCACAAAGGGTCGCATCGCAAAGGCCAATACCACCAAAGACAACGCAACGATCCAACGCGCTCGCTGGGCCTGTTGTTCAGGATCCAACATAGACTTTGACAACCGATCCGTCGGGATCATCGGATCTTTCGAGAGATGGTGTCCGTTGGACTTTGAGGGAGACGAGGAACCCGAGCGAGTCGTCTGAGAAGAGGGCTTCATCAAAAACAATTCTCCACATCCGCAAAAGGCATCGCATCCGCAAGCACAACACACATCGGGTCGCACTTGACACCTTCAAAGAGGTCCGTTAACGTATGCCGACCGAGCCAAAGGCTGTGACGCCTACCGCACCCAACAGCCGCCCCCATCATCGGTGCTGACCCCCGCGCAACCGCGCAAGATAGACAACAACGCTGCGAGAGCGCCCGTTATGTTAGAGTACATCAACGCTCTTGCAAAGGGCTTGACCTTCTCGTTTGACGCCTGTCCTTTCGAGAGGCTTTGTGGGATTCTCACAGGATGCGACTTACCTGCTTCAGTTGCCATTACCTCTTTGAGGTAGACCCCGCCCAATGCCCAGAAGGTGTTGTTTATTGTCCGCAATGCTATGCGGCCAATCCCCTCACCCAAGCCTATCTGACCATGACCCTCGAAGACGGAAGCACCAAGCAGTACCGTCTCGGAACCCACAACACCGTCGGTCGACACCCCAACAACACCATCCAGATCCTCGACCGCATGATCTCCAAAGATCATGCCCGTATCTCGCTGGAAAACGGCCACTACAAAGTGACGGATCTCGAAAGCCGAAACGGAACCTTCGTCGACGATCAACAAGTCACAGATGCCATCTTGACCGATGGCACCGAAGTTCGCTTTGGAACGGTCGCCCTGCGCTTCCACGTCCGCCCGATCTCCGACCTCCACCACACACACCCCGAAGCCATGAACACCATGGCCGAAAGCACTTTCTTTTTCCGCGAACGCGAAGAGTCCGGACGCCGACAAGTCACCATCATCGCCGATGTCAACGCGGCCCAATCCAACATCTCCAAGATATCCCGCGACGTCAACAAAGACTTCCTCCCCGAAAAAGAGATCCTCGACACGGATCAGATCCGCAAAGACTACGAAAAACTCCGCATCGCCCACATGCTCAATCGCAAGATCGGCATGGAACTCAATCTCGACAAACTTCTCGATCTGATCCTCGAAGAAACATTTCGCGTTGTACCCGCTGATCGCGGCGTCATCTTCTTGTTCAACGCGCAAGGCGAAGCCGTCCCCCAATGCGTCAAACGCCGAGGCTCCCGCGACAACGAAGAAAACGACTTTAGCATCTCCAGCACCCTCCTCAACACCGTTGTTCGCGAGCGCGCCGGCGTGATATCTTCCGATGCCAAACTCGACGAACGCTTTGCTCGCGCCGAAAGTATCATCCTCCAAGGTATCCGCTCCGCCATGTGCGTCCCCTTCATCTCACGCTCTAGCAACGGTATCCTCGGCGTCATGCACCTCGATACACAAAGCGCCGTCGGCGTCTTTACCGAAAAAGATCTTCAACTCGTCAGCGTCGTCTCTTCGCAAGCGGCCATCGCCATCGAAAACGCCCAACTCACCCGCAAGATCGAAGAAGAAACCTTGATCCGCGCTCACCTCCAACGCTTTCTCTCCCCCGCCGTCATGGATCGCCTCAACAAAGACCACCTCACCATCCGCATGGGGGGTGAACTCGCCGAAACCACCATCATGTTCACCGATATCCGTGGCTTCACCTCCATGAGCGAACGCTACGACGCCGAAGAGCTCGTCGCCGATCTCAACGAATACTTCGAGCTTTTGGTCGATATCATCTTTGCTCACGAAGGCACTCTCGACAAATTTATCGGCGATGCCATCATGGCCGTCTGGGGAACCCCCCAAAGCAGCCCCGAAGATCCTCGCCGCGCCGTCTTGGCTGCCCACGAGATCCAAGTCCGACTCAAAGACTTCAACGACTCCCGCATCGCCAATGGCCGACCTCCGCTTCGCACAGGTATCGGCATCAACAGCGGAAAGGTCGTCGCAGGAAACATGGGCTCCCAAAAACGACTCGAATTCACCGTCATCGGCGACAACGTCAACATCGCCTCCCGACTTTGCAGCCAAGCCGCCGGAGGCGAAGTGATCATCTCTCACTCCACCTACCAAGCCGTCCGCGAATACTTTTTGTGCGATGAACTCCCTGCTGCCGAAGTCAAAGGCAAGGCCGAAGCCCTCCAGATCTACCGCGTCGAAGGTGTTCGCGTCCCCGGACTCTAACACAACCGCCCCTCTCTTCGACCTTTTGGAGGCTCACGACTCACCCCAAACAACGCTGCCGCCTGAAACAACACCGCCCCAAACACAACAAGACCTCCAAACCTCCCAACCCACAACACACTTCCACAAGGAGCGCGCATTGAGTGGCTTTCATCCATACGGTCAAGGCGTTCATCTTGCCGAAGACGCCGAAGTCTTTGGCTGTGTCCTTGAATATGTCCACGTCGGACGCGGTTGCAGATTGTTTCACTCCGAGATCCGAGGCTGCCCTGAATCCCCCGTGATCCTCGAAGACCACGTCTCGCTCTCTCAATGCTACGTCACCGCAAGCCCCGAAACCTACAAACACGCTTGGGGGCCTTGGCAGTTTTCCGCACAAGGAACCCGCATCGGCACAGGCAGCCGCTTTGTACAAAGCCAGATCATCAACGCACAGATCGGTCGCCACTGCCAAGGACTTCGCTGCTCTGTCCAACGCAGCACACTTGGAGACGAGGTTCAGCTGCGGGTGCATGCGCATGTCACACTTTCCTCCCTTGCCTCCGGCACACACATCGGCTCCGAGATATCCAAGTCCATCGTCCAAGGCTCAGGCTTCGTTTCCGAACACACCGCCTCTTATCTTTCGCTCGTTGCGCCCTCTGCTTTTCCTGTCCTTGATGCCCAAGGCCGAGAGCAACTTCTCACCGACCTTCCCAACACCACCAACATCGGCGCTGGAACGGTGTTTGCGAACTACAGCGGCGAACCCCTCCCCGCTGAAACCCTCGATGCTTCGCCCGGATCACAAAAAGGAACCGCACTGATCTTCGGGGCCTTTACAGCCGTCAATAGCGTGATCGTCAACCGTTACGGAACTCCCGACACAAACGCCGATCCCTTCGCGCTTTTACGCGATCGCGATCTCACCATCCTCGGATTTGGCTGCTTTGTCGAAAAAAAGGTGACGGGTCGCATCCCAGCTTTTTCTTATGCAGGAAGCCCCCATGCCTCAGATATCCGTATCGGATGGGTTCTTGACAAACACCCCGGCATCCTTTTGAACTTGCTCAAAAAGATGAAGAAATCTTTACCCTCTCAGGCTCACCGCCTTCAACATCTTGTCGAAGGTACACTGCGCCTTGAGATCCGCTTGCTCGAAGAAGCTCTCCAAACCCCCCAACGCAGCCCCTTCCACCCAACACAGATCGAAGCGGGCCTCCGATGTTTTCATTCCCATCTTGACGGGCGATGGAAGATCGACGAACAAGGCGATCTCTGCACCCGTTGGTTCGCCGACGACCTCACCAAACGCTGGACTCCCGCAGCTTCCATAGACCCCACACAAAGGAAAGCTCATTGAACAGGACGCCTGCCCCCCTCCCGATCTACAGCATGACTGGCTTTGGCCGCGCAGAACGCCGTGTCGATGACATCCCCTTGATCGTCGAGATCAAAGGCGTCAACCACCGCTACAACGATATCAAGATCCGCCTCCCTTCTTTCCTCAACGATTGCGAACACCTCATCCGACAACATCTGCAAAACACCCTCTCTCGCGGCAGAACCGAAGTCTCTATCCGCTTTGGTGACAACCCCGAACTGCTCAGCCATCCACGCCTCAACCTTGAACTCGTCCACCACTACCGCCGTCTCTACGCCCAACTCCAAGCCACCCTCGACAACGACGACCATCCCACACTCTCCGCAGAAAAGCTGTTCCTCTTCCCCGGCATCCTTCTCACAGGACTCGATCCCACAGACTCCGAAGAACTCCGCTCTCATCTCTTTGAGACCCTCGAATCCGCCCTCCAACCCTTCTTGCAGATGCGCCAAAGCGAAGGCGAGCATCTACGCCTCGATATCCAACAGCGCCTCCAATCCATCCAAGACGCCCTCCACCAGATCGCCGAGCGCGCCCCCTCCCTACCGATGGAACAGTTTCACAAGCTTCAACAACGCCTACACTCCTTTCCGCTCACACAACCGATCGAACCCCAACGCATCCACCAAGAGATCGCTCTGTTGGCCGATCGTGCCGATATCTCCGAAGAGATCACACGCCTCCAAAGTCACCTCACACAATTCCTCCAACTCCTCGAAACAGGCGGTGTGATCGGCAGACGCCTTGACTTTCTCTGCCAAGAGATGCACCGAGAAGCCACCACCATGGGCGTCAAAGCCCAAGACGGACCCATCACACACCTGCTTTTGCCCATCAAAGCCGAGATCGAAAAGATCCGCGAACAAGTCCAAAATATCGAATGACTCGACCCCAAAAAGGAACCGCACCCATGTCCGCGCCATTTCAAGGAGAAGGTCTGTTGTTGGTGATCGCCGCAAGCTCGGGTACCGGAAAATCCACCCTTTGCCAAGCGCTTTTGCACACCTCGCCCCGCTACACTCTCTCCGTCTCCTACACCACCCGCCCTCCCCGAAACAACGAACAAGACGGCGTCCACTACCACTTTGTCTCCAAAGACACCTTCGAGCAGATGATCCAACGCGAAGCTTTTCTCGAATGGGCCTGTGTTCACGACAACTACTATGGGACAGGCCGCAGCGCCACCGAAGACCTTCTCCGTCAAGGCTACGACGTCCTGCTCGATATCGACGTCCAAGGCGCTCGACAGATCCGCAAGATCTTTGGAAACCAAGCCACGCTGATCTTCTTGCTGCCCCCCTCTTGGGACGCGATGGTTCAACGCCTTGTCGGGCGCGGCACAGAATCCCAAGAAAAGATCCAACGGCGGCTCCAAACCGCTCGCACCGAACTCCCTGCTGCCACCGAGTTTGATTACATCGTCGAAAACGACGCTCTCGACGAAGCGGTCCAAACATTCCACTCGATCTGCCGCAGCGAACGCCACACCGCCAAACGTATGCACGCTCATCTCCAAGCTTTTCTTCAACGCATCCCTTCCCCCTAAACGACCAACCCAAGGAGCTTTCTCATGTCTGGATTGCAACATCTCCTAATCGAAGATCGCGATGGCACCCGCATCATCACCCTCAACCGCCCCCAAGCCCTCAACGCCCTCAACAAAGACGTCTTGATCGAACTCGACCAAGCCCTCAACCACACCATGATGGACAACAATATCGGTGTCGTGATCCTCACTGGTGCGGGAGATCGAGCCTTTGTCGCAGGTGCCGATATCAAGTCCATGCAAGACTTTAACACCGCTGACGCTTACGCCTTCGCAAGCATCGGACACAGCGTCTTTATGCGGCTCGAAGCCATGCCCCAACCTGTGATCGCTGCCGTCAATGGCGTCGCTTTTGGCGGTGGCACCGAACTCGCGCTCGCTTGTGACTTTATTTATGCCTCCTCCAAAGCCCGCTTTGGACTCCCCGAAGTCAAACTCGGCCTGATGCCCGGCTTTGGCGGAACCCAACGCCTGATGCGCAAGATCCCCCAAGGCATGGCCCGCGAACTCATCTACACCGGCGAACCCATCTCCGCCGAAGAAGCCCTTCGCCTCGGACTCGTCAACAAGATCACCGAACCCGACGCACTCCTCGATGCTTGCCTTGCGACCGCCCAAAAGATCCTCGCACGCAGCCATATCGCCGTCGCCTCCGCAAAAAAAACCATGCTGCATGGCGCAGAAGTCAGCCTCCCTCACGGATGTACCGCAGAGATCAGCACCTTCGCCATGCTGTTTTCGAGCGATCACCCCCGCGAAGGCGTCTCCGCTTTCCTCGAAAAGCGCGACCCCCAATTCAAAAAATAGTCCCTGCCACCCCCTCCCTCTCATCACACAGCCTCTCAATCGCCCTGACGACACACCTCAACATCCCCATCCATCAGACAAATCGCTCATGCCTCAATGAAAGGAAACCAGATGACCACTCCCGACACACCACCCAAAACCTTGATCATCGTCCCCACCTACAACGAGCGCGAAAACCTCCCGCGCTTGCTTGATTCCATCCATCGCGCAGCCGAACACGCCCATGTCCTCGTCGTCGACGACAACTCTCCCGACGGCACAGGCGATCTCGCCGAACAACGTGCTCAACACGATGATCGCGTCTTCGTTCTCCGACGCCCCGGAAAACTCGGCCTTGGCACCGCTTACCTCGACGGCTTTCGCTACGGACTCGATCGCGACTACCTGATCTTCCAACAAATGGATTGCGACTTCTCCCACGATCCAAACGATCTCCCCCGTTTCTTTTCCGCTCTTCAAGACGCTGATCTCGTCCTCGGTTCCCGCTACGTCGACGGCGGCGGCACACGCAATTGGCCGATACGCCGCAAGATCCTCAGCCGTGGCGGTAGCCTCTACGCCCGCACCATCCTCGGCCTCCCTATCCGCGATCTCACAGGCGGTTTCAAGTGCTTCCGCCGCGAAGTCCTCGAATCCATCGATCTTGATAACGTCCGATCCGAAGGCTACTCCTTCCAGATCGAGATGACTTGGCGCACCCTCCAAAAAGGCTTTCGCGTCAAGGAGATCCCTATCCTTTTCGTCGACCGCGAACTCGGACAATCCAAAATGAACCCCGCCATCTTTCGCGAAGCCGTCCTCATGTGCTGGAAACTCCGCCTCGGCCTCGTCAAATAACCTCCCTCTTCCTTGTTGCAAAAAAAGTTGCATCGCTTTTTTTCCACCGCCGTCAAAGCCAGCGACGCAAAGAGAAATGCCCGATAGATAGGTCATTTCATTCGACAAGAAGCCCACTCAAGGCTGCTTCCCTTACAACATCGGCCTCTCTAAACACGGGTGCCGAACCACAACAAGGAGTGCTCGCCATGAAACATCTTCTCAAAGTATTTGTTCTCTCCTTCTTGGGACTTGGTTTGTTCCTTTCCGATATGCCACAAGCCGAAGCTGGAAGCCGCCACAAACGCGCCATGTCTTCCCGAGGCCGCGCTCGCGTCAACGCTCGAAAAGCCCAACGCGCCCGCATCAACGCTCGTGTCCGCCATCGCGCCGCTGTTCGCCGCGCAAACAATCGCGCTCGTCGCCGTGCCGTTGTCCGTCGCGCCGCTGTCCGTCGCGCTGTCCGTCGTGCCGCTGTCCGTCGCTCTGTCCGTCGCTCTGTCCGTCGCTCTGTCCGTCGTGCCGCTGTCCGTCGCTCTGTCCGTCGTGCCGCTGTCCGTCGCTCTGTCCGTCGTGCCGCTGTCCGTCGTGCTGTTGTCCGTCGTTCCCGCCGCTGATCTCACAAAAACTTTCCCCGCCCTTCCCACTGCCGTGACTTATACGATATCCGCAAGATGTGTGATCGAAGGATCATGCGTAGATGCCCTACGGTTGGGCAGCCACAGGGGTCTGCCTACGTTTTACGATTACACGATGGGCGGATTTCGTATGATACGATATCCGTAAGAAGCGTACACAAAGCATCATTCGGAGACGCCCGATAATCGGGCAGCCACAGAGGGCTGCCTACATTTTTACGATCACACGATGGGCGGATTTCGTATCACAAGGGTGCTTTCGCTGCACAAAGTCTCAATCGACCGATTCTTCACCACCCGCCACACCACCTTGCGTTTCGTCATCCATCGAAACGATCGCCATCTCGTCGGCTTCGGTCGCTTCTTCTGGATGCAACAACTCGATCGGCTCTCCGTACAACACCCGATTGTGTGGCGTAATCTCCACATCGATCAAACGCATCATCGTCCGATAATCGGCAGATTGCGCACGACCAAGCCGCGTCAGATCCATCGCCATCCCAAGGTCAGGCAGCGCCGAAAGATCCGCCCGAACAGGACGACACAGATCACGCGGCCACGTCCCTTTCCATCGACGGTTCGGACAACAAGGCATCACCAAAAACGGCTCCCGCCTCCTGATCGCCACCGCGATGATCGCATCGGTCAGCTCGCCACATGCGTGACAGCCCATCCAAAAAAAGCGCTGCCCATCCAACACGGGGTCTTCTTGCACACGCTCGATCCAAGCCCCCAACCGCGTCGGGAGGCGCATCACACGCGAAGAGGCTTGGGGTGACATCTCTGCAAAGATCGCCGTCAACTCCTCCGAACGGGTCGGTGTGTGCGGATCGATCAAGTACACCGCCCCCAACCGATCTGCCCGCACATACGCCGCCAACAACATCCCCGTCAAACCGTGACCACACGCGATATCCAAAGCCACCCACGGCCTTTCTTTGTCGAGCCGCTTGATCCGACGTTGCGCAAACCGCGAAAAATACAACGACTCAAAAAACTCTTTCTTTGGGAAGTAATGGCGATCGCACAGCCGCAATGCCAAGCGATCCGCAAAACCATCGCTCCCTTCAAAGAACCGACGCTGCCCGTCCCCTAGCGGATTTCGATTCATCTGGATCATCTGACCGCGATAAAGCATGCCCACCACTCCTCCAACACCGCGCTATGACTCGATGGCCCCTGCATCGGGATTGGGTGTCGCTGCAACACATCCGTCGCCCGTTGCGTTGCACACAAACCCCGCCACACAAGCGTTTTGTGATCCGGGAAAACAACGATACATACACGCCCCGCCCGGGCCGCAACGTAGCTTATTCGGACAATTCGCATCCGACGCACAACCGCATCCTTCTAAACCCAACCCAAACACCATCATCAGTCCCCAAGCCGCCAACCCCATCCACCCTACGCGGATTTTTTTCCGAACGGGCCGATGCTTCCGCTCTATTCGATGGGGCGCGACCTCATATCCCGCCATCGAGCACTGCCCCCTTGGTCCCATGTCGGCGAAAAGATCTTCGCTTTTAACACCCACGACTCTGTCGCTTGAACGGGCGAAAACACGAAGGCTTTTGGCCACCGCGTCACTCTTTTTCCTCGTTGCTCGGCGCTCCACTCGATCACCCTCCACATCGCACACCCCAAGACGCCTCGATACATCGCTCGATTCGAACCTTTTGCATCCACAAGCAAACGCCCACCGACGAAAAAAGAACCTCTCTCGCCGTGACGTGCCTTGTTTGCTATCTTGATCCGATCCGCACGTCAAGGCGCTCCCAGAAAACAAACCAATCCGTCTTTCCGACCCTCTACGAAAAACGAGCCACCCATGAAACCAAACATATCCCAAAACCGCCGACACCTCGCCATCTCAGTTGTTCTGTTGTCCATCTTCTTGGTTTGGTGGCAACGCCCTTCGCCTCCCCCAAAAACCGCCAAAGATCTCCCCTCTCGGCAGTTGCGCATCCTCCGCGCAGCCACCCCGTCCCCCATCACAGCAGATCGATCGCGCTCCGCACCACCCCAACGCCCCTTGCTGCAACCTCCGATCAACCGCGCATGGCAAGCACAACTCCGCAAAAGTATCCGTCAGATCGATCGCGAGATGTTGAAAACCGCCGAATACTGGGGGCGATTTCCAGATGGATCTTCCTTGGTCGCCCTGCGCCAACCTCACCCGCCCCACAAACACCCCCACGCAGAACGACCCGCTGGGTTTAAGCTATGGCGGGCTTCCCCGCGCAGCGGCCTCGCACCGATCTCCCTCGATCTCGAAGTCGGAACCGCTCGCATCGACCCAAAACACGGGCGGATCGTCGCAGTCACCCCACACCAAGAGATCTTGATCTCTGCCCCCGATGGAAAAGAACCTTTTACCTCCATCGGCCAACAATCCGGGTATTTCCCTTCGTGGAAAGAAGATGGCTCGCAGCTTCTTTTCAGCCAAAAACAGGACATGATCTCGCAAAGCCTTCAGATCTACGATCTCCAGTCCAAAGCTATCCGACAGCTTCTTGCCCAAGAACCCGGTCTCGCACAGCCGATCTGGTCTCCACGCGGTGACGCTGTCATCTTCATCTCCACACGGACAGGCATCGCTTCCCTCTGGCGGCTCGATCTCTCCCAAACAACACCCCGCCAAATCACCAACCAAGGCCTCTCTCTCGGACAAGGACTCCCCGCACAATTCGTCCCACCACCTCACCTTGGACGCATCCTTTGGGCCGGATACTGGCTTGTTTACGACAGCGGAGATGCCCTCTGGGCTGTTCACGACAACGGCCAATCTCAAAGAAAACTCGCTGACTCCTCTCCGTTGCGCTTCCAATGGACCCTGCCCGGGCAGCAGATCCAATGGATCTCCCCCCCCAACCAACCACACACCGCCAACCTTCCGAACCTCCCTTGACCTCACCTTCCCGATTTTTTTGGCAACAAGTGGCCCCGATCACCCCTCCCAACGCTCTCCCACACAAGCCACGCCTCAAGGCCGAAATCTTGACTTTTATTGGGCAGCCACGAGGGGCTGCCCCTACAGATCCCACACAAGCCACGCCTCAAGGCCGAAATCTTGACCCCTTCCCACCGAGTATGCTACCAACAAAAGCCTGTTTTTTGCTTTCTCGCTTTTTCCATCACAACAAAGGCTCATGCGCTTATGATCTGCCCACGATGTGGCCACCCCAACCTGCCTGATCGGAAATCTTGTAGCCTGTGCAACACCCCGCTACAAGGCGTTGTCGCGTCGCGTACTTCCAGCGGTTCGATGTCTTCCTTGCACTCCCCACCCATCGAACCGTTTGCCCCGATCACACGGCCCAAAGTCGACACCCTCGTCGAACCTGCGCACC
Source organism: Myxococcota bacterium (assembly GCA_023150835.1). Taxonomy (GTDB): domain Bacteria; phylum Myxococcota_C; class UBA6777; order UBA6777; family UBA6777; genus JAKLKB01. The sequence continues at coordinate 50,863 of JAKLKB010000063.1, forward strand.
CTTTTGATCCCGAAGCCACCTACCCTCATTCAAACTTTCATTCCCCCCCTCATCCACCCGCTCCCTCCGACGCCTACGACGACAACGAGATCACTTTCGCAGGAAACGCCCAAAAACGGGCTTCCGCCAACAGACCGAGCGATCCCAACCTCGAATGGGATATGTCCGAGATCAGCGACCTTGTCCCCCTGCCTTCTTCGCTCGAACGCGACACCCTCCCCAAAGGCACCGACACACACCTCGGACCCCAAGAACCCCAAACCACCGAAAAACACACCGCACCCGGGATGCTGCCTTACCCCGCCGCTACACCGCTCCGCCGCGACTCCATCGAAATGACCGTCTCCACCAAAGGAATCCCCACCGATCACCGACTCAACGAAGAATACGGCTTCGACATCGACAACACTCCTCAACAGCCCCCTCCCCCCCCACGCAGCCCCTTACGCGACACCACACCACGCCCCACCAAACACAGCGAACACACCTTCGCACAGGCTCGCCCCCTCCATGATCACCACGCCACAGACGCCCACTACAACGTCTCCGACCCCACAGACGCCCACTACAACGTCTCTGGCCCCACAGAAGAAGTCTCGAAAGACCAAATCCTCCAAGGACTCACCGTTCCTGCCGTTCCCTCCGCTTCTTTCACCCAACGGCCCGAACCCCCTCCCACCCTCGAAGAACCCAACCCGCTCCGTACCTCTTCCCGACAAACTCCTCCCCTTCAGACCCCCCCGATCAGCGCACTCCCGCCTTCGCAACCACCGTCATACAAAGAACAGATCGCCCCGATCCAAGACAACCCTTCTCCTCTTCTCCCAAACACCGCACAACCAGATACGTCGCTTTTGCAACAAGACTCTCCAATAAATAACATCCGCCCCGAACAACCGACCCTTCGAGACGAACCTATGACTGCCCACGCCCCAGCCCTTTCACGCAAACCACTCCCCAAACCCCGCATCAAACCCAACTTTGTCTTCGCTGCGCAACTCACTCTCCCCTCCCTCTGGAGACGCGCCCTCGCCGCATTTATCGACCTCTCCTTACTCTCTGGACTCGCTTTCCTCTCCACCCGCCTTTTCGGCCCCGCCCTCGCCAAGTCCCCCCCTCCCGATCTCCACCCGCTCGATCTGCTTGTCTTTGTTCTCGAACATTACGGCCAACACGTCAGCTTTGGATTGATCGCCTTTTCTCTCTTGTATATTTTGTATAGTATGCTCGGCTTGCTGCTTTGGCGCGGTTCGCTTGGCAAGTCTCTCTTGGGACTCGAAGTGCTTGATCGCAGTGGTAAAAAACTCGGTCTTCTCGGCGCAATGGTCCGCTCGATCGCGTTCTTACCTTCTTTTTTCCTCGGGTTGTTTGGTGTCTTTTGGATCTTGATGGACGGCGAATACCGCAGCCTCTATGATCGTGTCGCTGGTTCCATTGTGGTCTCCAAACAAAATTAACTCACTGACCTTCCCCCAAGCTGTAGGTACAAGAGGTTACACATGTCGTCTCGCAAGCTGACAAAGCTCCTGACTGAAGCCGGCCTCCTCCCCGAAGATGCTGCCAACGAATTCCTCCAACAAGAGAAAAACGCCGAACCCCTCACCCTCGATTCCTTGATCTGCAAAAACGGCTTCGCCCAACCCGTCCAACTCGATCACTTCCTCGCCGAAGCCTTCCGACTCCCCAAAGTCGACCTCCCCCAAGTCCTCTCCCCTCAAAAAGAAGCCCTCGCCCTCCTCGACGCCGAACAAGTCTCCAAGTTTCAAGTCTTCCCCTACGCCGTCGACGATGAACATCTCTCGATCGTCGCTGCCCTCCCCCTCCGCTTGACTCGCATCCAAACGCTCAGCGAAACCACAGGCCGAAACCTCAAGATATCCGCACTCAACCAAGTCTACTTTGCCCTTCTTGCCGAGCAATATTACCAAATCGCCCCCCCCGACGAACTCATCCCCTTGATCGATGAATGGCCTCTCCCTATCCCCGAAGAGGCCGCAGATATGATCTACATCCCTCCCCCCAAAGAAATCAAAAAGAAAACCAAAACCCTCGGTCGCTCCGAAGACACCGATCCCCACACCAGCGACGAACCCGCCAACGCCTCCGTCGAAGTCTCTGCGGTCTCTCTCCCCGTCAGCCCTTCTAGCGCTGATCTTCCCGCAAACACCGACCTCTCCGAACCCACTCAAGCCTTCGGCTCCTTTCCCCCCGCCGAATCCGCCCTATCTACCAAGCCCGAAACGTCCACCGAATCCGCCCTATCTACCAAGCCCGAAACGTCCACCGAATCCGCCCTATCTACCAAGCCCGAAACATCCACCGAATCCGCCCTATCTACCAAGCCCGAAACATCCACCGAATCCAGCACACCCGCAAAAACAGCGTCCCCCCCAGAACCCCCCCTAAAAAAACAAGATCCAGCCAAACGTGCCTCCGAAGAGGCCAAACTTGCGCTGATGGATGTGACGGATATCCTTGGCTTCGAGATGACCGAACTCCTCGGTGGAACCCTACCCGCCCTCCAATTGGACGACCTGCTCGTTTCCTCTCCTGCGATCTCCACCACAGGCTCGCTCACTGACCTGCCGATCACCTCCCCCATCGAAACAGAAAAGCCCGCAACCACCGAAACAGCGGCCCCCGTCACCAAAGCCCCGCTCGTCGGATTGGAAAGCATGCCCACCGTGATCCTTCCCTTGGGCGTTTACGAAGCCGAATACCTGTTGCGCAATGCCCAAACACGCGATGGCGTCCTTGAGCTGGGCCTGTACTTCTTTGCCACCAAACTCCAACACGCCGCACTGTTCTTGATCCGCAAACAATCCGCCAAAGGTCTCCGCATGATCGGCCCCGCCGATCTCGACAAAGCCTTCCAAAACATCGAGATATCGCTCGACGCAAGCGCCTTCTTCTCCGCTATGCTCAACGCCCTTGTCCCCTACAGCGGCTCACCCTCCGAAGACGATGCCGATCGACCTCTGTTTTCCCTCTTCTCGCTACCTCCCAAACACGTCTACCTCTTGCCTGTCCGTGTGCGCGGTCGTACCGTCGCGATCCTCTACGGACATACCCTCCAAGACGCCCTATCCCACGAAGAATTTGAACAACTCATCCGTTGCACCTACCAGATGGCGCAATCCCTTGAACACGTCATCCTTGCCGTCAAAAAGGGCGTCACAGAAGAGTCCACTCCCGTCACACAAGCCCTTGATGCCCTCCGAAAGCACGACGATCTCGCCCTACGCTCTGTCCTCCAAAACGGACGCAGCGAGATCAACGCCATCGAAGCAGAATCTCTCGCCGCCATCGAGCGCGTCCAGTCCGAAGAAAAACGCATCGCCCAAGAACGCGCCGAAAAACTCGCTCGCTCCGCAGAACTCGCCCGCGCTGCCCGCGAACAAGCCGCTATCTCAGCCTCCCAAAGCTCCCAAACCACCGACTTCCTCGACGCAACCGCCAACCCACCCGACCTCCAAACCTCCACCGACGTCCACTCCTTACACTCTCAAACTGGCGACTTTGCCGCTCCTCGCGCACCCGCCCCACTCACCCAAACTGGCGACTTTGCCGCAACACCCGCCCCACTCACCCAAACTGGCGACTTTGCCGCAACACCCGCCCCACTCACCCAAACTGGCGACTTTGCCCAAACACCCCCTCCCGCTCCCGTCACCCAAACCGGCGACTTTGCCCAAACACCCCCTCCCGTCAAAGAAACAGCCGCCTACCTCGACGCCTTCGTCGTCGATGACGAAACCCGAAAACGGTTCGCCGCACACACGCAAACCACCACCGAGGAAAAAAAAAAGGTAGCGCCTGAGCAAAGCCCTTCTTCCATCTCCTCTGAGAAAAATGCGGAGCCTACACCGTTTCAAACAGCCGAACCCAACACGACACCCT
>JAKLKB010000064.1 GCA_023150835.1 Myxococcota bacterium
CGTGCATACAGCGTGTGTCATGAAAAAACAAAATCCCCGCTGCTTCCGACTTTCGCTCCCTCCCCTGTTCACGGGGGAGGGCTGGGGTGGGGGGGCCAACAAGCGCTTAACCTAACGCCTATGGGGTGAAACCCCACAAACAGCAACCAACCGTGGCGGGGTGTAGGGTGGCCACCCCACAACGCACTTCCAGCGGGGAGAGATTAAGATTTGTCGGATTGATCGGGGAATTGGTTATCGAGGATATCGCGCAGGAAGGCGCGAGCGCGGTGGAGTCGGGATTTGACAGCGGATTCGGTGAGGCCGGTGGCTTCGGCGGTTTCTTGGGTGGAGTAGCCTTCGAGGTCGCGCAACAAGAGGATGGCGCGATCTTGTTCGGAGAGTTGTGCGATAGCTTCGGAGAGAGGGCGGAGATCGGATTGGAGTTCGCCAGAGAAGCGTTCGATCTGTTGGGGGAGTTCGGGGGCATCTTCGGCATGGATGGAGAGGTGGAGGTGGGGGTTGTTTTTTTGGCCGCGCCGCATACGTTGGCAAGAAGTCGAAGCGATGCGATAGAGCCAGTTTTTGACAGAGCTTTCACCGCGAAAGCCTTCGATGTAGCGGAGCATGGCGACATAAGTGTCTTGCATCGCGTCTTCGGCATCGCTGTTTTCGCCGCATCTTCGGCGCAAAAAGCGTAGGAGGTCGTCGTGAAAACAGTAGATCAATTCGTGGACGACGGTGTTGTCGCCTGCAAGGAGGCGTTCTTTGAGTTGGGTGGGGTGGCAAGACGGCGTATCGGTCGAAGAGGTCGGTGGATTCGCCGCTTGTGAGTCAAAGAATTCGTGTGTAGCGGTGGTGGCGCTTTGAGAGAGTGGGGTGGAAGGTTTGTTGTGGTTTGGTGGGTGGGCCATGCGGATCTTGCCTTGTGCGTATGGGATTAGGAAGCGTTGGAATCGTCGGAGGACTTGTTGTTTGCGGCGTTGTTTGCGGGGGAAAGGTGGGTGAGTGCGGGGGCGGTGTCAAGGCGTGGGTGGCCGCGATGGAAGGCGTGTTGAGAGAGACCTTGTCCGTCTTCGGCTTGGTCCATGCTTTGGAGGAGATAGAACATGGCGTAGATGGAGGCGAGCAAGTCGCCCGTGTGTCCGGCTTCGGAGATGGTGTGCATATTGCGGATAGGGAAACCGACGGAGGTGGCGGCGCAGTCGATGGAAGCGAGAACACCCGCCATGGCGTCGGTGCCTGTGTCGCGTCCGACGACGGAGCGTTGGATCGGGATCTCGTGTTCGAGGGCGACTTGTTGGATCAGGGCGTTGAGTTTTTCGCTGGCGATGGCTCCGACAGAAAGCGTAAAGCCTTGTCCCATTGCGAGAGGTGGCATCCGCTCGCTTTCGATGCCGGGTGCTGCGACATAATCGTGATTGACATCGACCCCGATCAGGATATCGGGTTTGGTGACGGCGGCCATCACACGGCTACCCATACGTCCGATCTCTTCGTGGGTGGCGATGCCAAAAAGTGCGCGGATATTTTTGAGCCCTCCCGCTTGGGCGACAAGACGGGCGATCTCAGCGGTCGCAAAGCAACCAAGGCCGTTGTCGAGGTAGGCCCCATAAAAAGTCTCAGGGCTAAAGCCGCGCTTGATCGGGCGATCGAGCAACACATTGTCGCCCACTCGCACACCAAGGGCTTCAATCTGCTTTTGTTTGTTTTCGCTGTGGATCTGGAGTTCGAGATAGATCTGTTCTTTTTTGATGCCGCTTTTGCCCGAACGAAGGGCTTCGTTGGCAAAGTGGATCGCGCCGATGGCTTCGACGGTTCCGCCTTTGATGGTGCGATAGTGCCCGGGATTTTTGGGATCTTCGCTGAACAACAGAACTTCGTGTCCGATCAGGGTGGTGGGCAAGAAGGAATCGGTATCAAGCCAGATCTTGCCGTCTTTTCCGATCTGACGTACTTGCATACGGATCTTGTCGGCGTGTCCGACAAACAGGACAGTCAGCAGATCGTCGCGGTCGGGTGCGGTATCAAGGACGATTCCTGCATTTCCACGAAAGGTGTGGATCTTCCAGCCTGCGCGCATCCATTTTTCAAAGTAGGGGATGAGAACGCCGAACGTCATGGCGGCTTCGAGGCCGACAGGACTGGGGGCGGCCAAGATATCGCGCATGATCGCGAATTGTTCTTCGGGCATCGGCTGTTTCCAAGGCTTCTCTGTCACGATTTTACCTCTCTGCATGGTTGGCCTTGTTGGGGGTAGGCGTAGGGTGTGGGGCTGGACCTTGGGTGTCCTGTATTGCGGGGCAAGCGAGACACTCGGGCCATCGTGCTGCTTGGGATGCACGAAAAGGCTTGCGGATGCAAGGTTCGTCGCTCTCGCAGCAAGCGCAACGCGGCACTTTATCTCAGGTTTTGGCGCAAAGCAACGCATCTTCTCTTTTGAACGATCTTGCTCGGCTGAAGGGGGTTGTGTGGCGCTGCCCCAAACTCCGCCATAGACCGAAGGCCCCTTGCCCCCGCATTGGCGGACGTGGCGAGGTTTTTCAAACCAACAACTCTGTCGCTTGAAGTGTCGCGAACGCAGGGGTTTTTTGGGGCCAACGGCGTCACTCCTCTCAGACGAGGATTTTGTTTGGCTTGTGTTTCTTGGGGGAAACATACATCGCCCCGTCGTGTTGTTTGTGATCGGAATATCCGCACGTTCTTGGCGTCCAAGGGTCACGGGTTTTCTAGGTGGCCTCTTGTGTTGGGCAGACCAAGAAATGTCCCGCACCCCACACCTCAAGGAGTTTTTCATGAAACGTATGGTTTTGTTTCTGATTGCAAGTGTCTGGGTTATCACCGCGATCGCCCCATGTTCGGAAGTGTTGGCGCGCAACGTCAAGCGCAGCGTAAAGTCACCGAAGAATCATCGAAAGCCGCCCAAATACAGAAAGCGTTACAGTCGCGGAAAACCCGGGAAACTCACCGCCGAGCAAAAGAAGCGGAAAAAGGAAAGGGACAAAAAGAGCAAGAAAACTTCGGTGGGACGGCTATTGGGAAAAAAGACGCACGCAAAAACCACCAAAGTTGGGAAGAGAAAAGTGGGTTCGGGTGGAAAAGTTCATGATCCGTTCAAGTGATTAGTCTTGTGTGTGTGAGTGAGGGTTCCATGCGTCGCCGAGGGCGAGGGGGTCAGAGGTGGGTTCTTCGTAGCCTTTGGGGTGACAAGGGGCGGAGGCGGGTTCGAGGTGGGTGGTGACGATGACTTCGGTTTGCGGGAAGGCGCGTTGGAGGTCGAGTTCAAGGAGGGAGGCGCGGCGGTGGGCTTCGGCGAGGCGCAGCCCGGGATCGAGAAGCAGGTGAAGTTCGACAAAGAGAGTGCGGTGGACGAGGCGGTGGCGGAGTTGATGATAGCTTTCGATCTGATGGGAAGTCGTGTAGGTGTCGAGGCATTGGAGGATGCGATCGGTGGTTTCTTGGTCGGTGCGTTCCATCAGGCCCTGATAGGCTTCTGCGAGCAGTTCCCAAGCCGAGTGGAGGATATGGAGTCCGATTACGATAGCTGCGATGGGATCGAGGATACGGATGTTGGTGAACCACACCAACCCGACGCCAAGGACGCCTGCGAGGCTGGTCCACATATCGGTGAGGACGTGCATTCCGTTGGCGCGGAGGATCGAAGATTGGTGCTTTTTTCCTACGGCGAGCAAGTGCCATCCAAGAGCGAGATTGATCGCGATCAATCCAATGGCGAGTAAAAGTCCCAGACCAAGGCGTTGTAGCGGGGCTGGCACAAAAAGGTCGTGGATCGCTTTGGCCAAGATACCAAGCGCAGCGACCGCAAGGATCACGCCTTCAAAACCGATCGAAAAGTAAGCGATCTTTCCATGACCGTAGACGTGCTTTCGGTCGGGGGGTTGGGCTGCATACCAAAGGCTAAAGGCCGCAAGGCTGGTTGCGAGGATATGGATCACGGACTCTGCGGCGTCAGAGAGCAGCGCAGTGCTGTTGGTCAACCACCACGCAAGCAGTTTTCCAACGAGCATGGTGACCGATACTGCGAGGCTTAGGCGCATGGCGCGTTGGAGGGCAGGGTGTTGGGGCGTGTGTGTCAAGCAAGCTCCTATGGGCTGTTTGGGGAAGAGGGCGGATCTTCGTCGTGAGTGGGTGGGGTCCATTGATCGAGGAGGGCGAACAACGTGGTGGTGTCCTCGCATTCCATCGCGGCCATCCGAAGGGTATGTGCGCCGCGAAAGCCTTGGAGATACACTTTGAGGAATTTTTTCATAATTTTGAAGGGGCGTTTTGGACCCCACACCTCGAAATACAGGGTGATGTGATCGCGAAGCATCCTGAGTTTTTCTTCGAGCGGGAGGTCGTTGTAGTTGCGTTGGGGATGGAAGACGACAGGATCTTGGAAGATCCCGCGACCGATCATCACGCCGTCTACGCCGTGTTGCTGGTGCTTTTGGTGTACTTCTTCAAGGCTGAGAACGTCGCCGTTGCCGATGATCAGCGTCGATACGCCCATCTGATCGCGGAGCTCGACGACTTTTGCGATCTCGTCCCAATCTGCGGGATATTTGGACATATCTTTGGCGAGTCGTCCGTGCATGGTGAGGACGTCGATCCCTGTTTCCAACAGAAAAGTAGCCCATGACTCGGTGCGTTTGTCTCGAAAGCCAAGGCGTGTCTTGACGCTGATCGGTAGAGCGGGTGCGCCTTCGCGGGCGGCGAGGATCTGTTCTCGTGCGAGCATGGGATTTTCGATCAAGGCCGAACAGCAGCCTTTGTGGACGATCTTTTCGACAGGGCAGCCCATATTCAGATCGACGCCATCAAAGCCGAGGCGTTGGACTTCTTGGGCGGCCCGAAAGATGGCGTTTGGATCTTTGCCCCACAATTGCGCGACGAGAGGGCGTTCTTCTTCGGTGTAGAGAAGCCGAGAGATCACGCGGCTGCGCCCCGCAGAAAACAGACCTTCTGCGCTGGTGAACTCGGTGACAAAAACGTGCGGGCGTCCCCAACGTGCGATCAATCGGCGAAATACGGTGTCTGTCACGTCTTCCATCGGTGCAAGCACATGAAACGGGCGCGGGAGATCGCGCCAAAAACCACGCGGGGCGTGTTCTATCGGGCCAAAACAAAGGCTTTCTGTGTTCGGATGATTCATTGTTTTTTTCTGTACTCGACGGGTTTGTATAGGTATGGGGGGATACGAAATCCGCACATGGTTGTGATCGCAAAAATTAGGGGCAGCCCGCTGTGGCTGCCCAACCACAGGGCATCTACAGCGGATCGCACCTACCCTTCGATCACCCTTCTTTCGAAGATCGTACGTTTGACGGAGAGGGAGGCGGGGAGGTTTGGGAGAGGTTTGGATTACCAACGCCAAGAAGATTTGTATTTGACCGAACAGCCGTAGGGACGGGTGAGTTTGGTTTGAACAGGCTTTCCTGCCAATACGGCATCCACAGCAGCGGTGACGTAGTTTTGGGCTTTTTTGTTGTCTTCGGGGTTGGTGGAGCGGATGCTGTCGAGGGCTCCCATGTACACGAGGATGCCTTTGGCGTCGATGACGTACATGTGGGGGGTGGTTTTGGCGTTGTAAAGCTGGCCGACTTTGCCTTCGGGATCGAGCAAGATGGCGTTGGCTTGGCCTTTTTTGGCGGAGTTGATCTCGTTGGCTTGTTTGGCGGGGTAGTAGCCTTGTTTGCCGGGGGCCGAAGACACGATCGAGAGCCAGATCACGCCTTTGTCTCGGTAGGCTTTTTGGATGGCTTGGATGTGGCCGCTGTCGTAATGTCGTTTGACAAAGGGACAGCCGTGATTAAGCCATTCAAGGACGACGATCTTTCCCTTGTATTGGGAAAGATCATGGTTCTTTCCAAACGTATCAGGAAGGGTAAAGGCCGGAGCGGCTTGATCGACTTTGATCTTTTGGGGAGCGGCATGGACGGAAACGGGAAGCGAGCACAACAGGCCGAGTGCAACGGCAAAAACAAAGCGCATGAAAAACTCCTAGGGTGGTTAACCAACGAGGCATCCCAAAGCAGAGGCGGGAGCGCTCGTTGAGAAAGATGTGGATCGAAACACAGTGATGCGCGATCTTGTTCCTTTTTTTGATTAGCTGCTGAGCAGAAAACGCACGCCCGCAAACAACAGCAAGGCTTGGACAAGCCCCGCAAAGATCCGCTCATCGACGCTGTGATGAAAGCGCTCCCCCACGAAAAGACCAAGCAGCACCGCAGGCAAGGTTCCAAGAAACAACCATCCGTGTTGGGCCGTGTATTCGCTTCGTACCAACATCCCCAAAAAGACGGTGACGTTGAGCAAAAACCACAGCCCAGCAAGCGTGGCACGAAAAGTTCTTTTGTCCAGCGAAAGGCGGCTCACCACGTACACGATAAACGGGCCACCCGTCGCATACAAACCTTGGATCAGCCCACCGCCAAACAAAAAAAAGTTTGCTTGCCATGCAGGAAGAGGCGAAAGTGTCGAGGCTTTTGTTCTCGAACGCCAGATGCCCCAGAGCGTCAATCCCAACAGAACAGCCCCAAAGAGGACACGGGTTTGCCGTTCGGGAAGGGTGCGGAACAAGGCAAAACCGAGGGGCAGTCCGAGTCCAGCCCAAGGCAACATTTTTTTCCAGAGGACGGGGGATATCGCTTGTCGATCGCGAGAGAGGATGGACAGGCTGAGGATCAGATTGAGCGGGATGATCACGGGTAATAAAACGGAGAGAGGATAACTCGCAAGGGCGAGCGTCAAGAGTCCACAGCCAAAGCCCAACACGGCCTCCGTGAAGTGAGCCAAAAAGACGACCAAAAAAAGCCAAAGGAAGGCGAGATCCATGATGATGTGCTGCCTCGTTGTTGCGATGCTGGTGTTTTGCGCTCAAAAAGCCGGATTCATGGGTAGAGTCGGTTGTGTACACAAAAAGACCGAAGGGAGGCGCGGTGGCTGGCTTCGGCGTTATCGCGCTTCTGCCCCGCAACGGAGGTTTGAAGAGCGCGGTGCGGGCTTGTGATAGCTGAGGTGGGCAGCGGAGGCAAGACGCGCAGAGGGAGGGCGAGTCCAAAGAGCGATGCCAAGCTGTGATCCGTCCGTTGATCGCCGTGCTTTGGCAAGATGTAGAGAGCGAGAGCAAACAGCGTCCTGCTGGGAAGGTTGTGTCGGTGAGACGGATGCTTCGCCCTGTAGGACGGAAAAGGCGTGCTGTTTGGAGAGATGGGGGAGGTGGTGGAAAAGGCTTGCGCTTGGTTTGTGGGTGCGTATGATGCAGCGCGCCAAACCAGCAAGATTGTTTTTGGGAAAAAATGAGGAACAAAAAAGCCATGACAGAGAAGCAATTAGAAACGATTCGCCGATGGACGGATTTGGGAGATCTACGGGCAGCGGGAGATCTGGTGCGTGCATTGTTGGTGGAAGATGCGCAAGACCCGTTGTTGTGGGAGCTTGAGGCACGTTTGCGTGCAGGGATGAAAGAACTGGACACCGCAGCGTACGCTGTCGAACAAGCTGTCCTCCAATCGCCCAAGTCCGTTCATAGTCTGTTGTTGCAGGCTTGGTTTGCGCGGGAGTTGCGCAATCTTGACGAAGCGAAAGACTGGGAAAATGCAGCGTTGGACGAAGCCGAGACCGAAGAAGACGGGCATGCGGTGCTGTTGAGCCAAGCGCGCACGCTTTTGGCGGAGGCTCAAGTCGAGATCGACGAGATGGTCGAAGAGATGGCCGAAGAAGACGAAGACGTCCCCGAAGTCATGCAGATCCCCGACGAGCTTGTGGAGATCTTTCAAGACGGGCTGGAAGCTTTGGGAGATATCTTGGACGAAGATCCCGAACACGCCGAAGCATGGGCGTTGGAAGCGGATTTTTACAGTCTGATGAACCAGCCCGAAAAAGCGGTGGAATCTCGCAACAAAGCGCTGGAGTGTATGCCCGAAAAGATGGCTTGGCTGCATGCACAAGCCGAAGAGATGGAGCGGATCGAGGAAGGCGACAAGGCTTGCACGTTGTACAGCCGTTTGTTTGCACTCGAACAAAAAGCGCTGAAAGAAGCCAAGAACCCGTACGGCTTGTTTTTTGATCCGCAAGAGTTTTCGGCGATGAGCGCAAAAGCATGGCAAGAGTTGGAAGGTTATATCCGAGAAGAAGGCGTCACACTCGATTTTTCGGTCGTTTGCGAACCGATGCCTTCCAAGGAGATGGTCGAAGAAGCGATCCCTGAGGAACCTTTTGATCCGTGGACAGCTTTTCATCTGGTGATCGAGCCGCGTGATATCGGTCGTGATCTGATCAAGATCACGCTGTTTCAGCGGAATGTTGAGCGTTTTTGGCGAGAAGGCGGGGATGTTTCGATGCACGAGATGTTGCTCGATATCTTGGATGATGCGGCTGCACCCGCGATCTTGCTTGCCGATGGCAACGATCTGTTCGATCAAGGATAGGCCGCGCTCGATCGAGAATGGGTCACGCCACCGAGGCGGGGGATGTGTTGAGCGTCGTCGAAAACAGCCGATACAGCAAGGGATCGATCATGAAGTTTGTCGCAATGGGGAGGGCCGAGACTTGCGTTTTTGCGCGGTCTCGTCTAATACGCCGCCGACAGGGAAAGACAAAAACAGCCCAAGGTTGGGGAAAGGATCACGATCCATGCAACGGCAAACCAAGTACATTTTTATTACAGGCGGGGTGGTGTCTTCGCTTGGAAAAGGGATTACCGCAGCCTCTGTTGGGGCTTTGATGGAGAGCCGAGGTTTGGATATCACCATCTTGAAGATGGATCCTTACATCAACGTAGATCCCGGGACGATGAGTCCGATGCAACACGGTGAAGTGTTTGTGACGGAGGATGGGGCCGAAACGGATCTCGATCTGGGGCATTATGAGCGCTACACCAGCGCGGTGATGAACCGCGCCAACAACTTCACCTCGGGCAAAGTATACGAGTCGGTGATCGATCGTGAGCGCGAAGGCTATTATCTGGGGCGGACGGTGCAGGTGATCCCACACGTCACGGATGAGATCAAGCGTCGTATCCGTCAAGCCGCCGAAGGTCACGACGTGGCGATCTGCGAAGTGGGCGGAACGGTGGGTGATATCGAAGGTCTTCCGTTTTTAGAAGCGATCCGCCAATTCCGCTTTGATGTGGGTAAAGAGAATGTCCTCTATCTTCATGTCACCTTGGTTCCCTATATCCACGTCGCGGGCGAACTCAAGACCAAACCCACACAACACTCCGTCAAGGAACTGCGATCAATCGGTATCCAACCTGATCTCTTGTTGTGTCGAAGTGATCGAGATCTTGCAACGGATGTCAAATCCAAGATCGCCTTGTTTTGCAACCTTGCGCCCGAAGAAGTGATCTCCGTCAAAGATGTCGACTCGATCTATGCGGTGCCGCTGATCTTGCGCGATCAAGGACTCGATCAAAAGATCGCGGAAAAGATGAATATGTGGTCGCGTGCTGCGCGGATGCGGGAGTGGGAAGCCGTCGTCGAAAAGATCCGTCAACCTCGCCATCATGTGCGCATCGGCATCGTGGGCAAATATGTTGAACTGACCGAGTCTTACAAGAGCTTGAGCGAAGCGCTGATCCACGGCGGCGTCGCCAACGATTGCCGAGTCGAGCGTGTGTACTTGGATGCCGAACAATTCGAGCATGAACGACTGCCCTTGCATGAGTTGGATGGGATCTTGGTGCCGGGGGGGTTTGGAGAGCGCGGAACAGAGGGCAAGATCCGTGCGGTGCAAGCCGCCCGTGAAAACAAGATTCCTTTTTTCGGAATTTGCTTGGGGCTTCAGATGGCGGTGGTGGAGTACGCACGCCATGTCTGCGGGATGACGGGGGCCAACAGCATGGAGTTTGATCAAAAGACCCCGTATCCCGTGGTGGCCTTGATGGAAGAACAGCGCGAGATCAAGCAGATGGGTGCAACCATGCGTTTGGGCGCTTATCCTTGCCAACTCAAAGAAGGCAGCCTCGCACACCAGCTTTATCGCAGCCTCCAGATCAGCGAACGTCACCGCCATCGCTACGAGATCAACAACGCCTATCGTGCGCGTTTAGAAGAAAGCGGCTTGGTGATCTCGGGTATCTGGCCGGAAAAATCACTGGTTGAAGTGATCGAACTCCCCCACGAACAGCATCCTTTCTTCATCGCTTGCCAATTCCATCCCGAGTTTCGCTCACGCCCCCTCAATCCCCACCCCATCTTTGCGGGCTTTATCGCTGCTTCTATCCTCCAAAAACAAAACAAACAATCTCTCGAATCTTGATCGAGCTACGCACACGAACGAATCATCGCGACACGATCGCCGCCTGCTTGTTTGGCTTGGTACATGGCTCGATCAGCGTCATCGATTAGTTGTTTGGCCGATAATCCGGGCTTTTCATGCCACAACAACCCCACACTCACAGACACGTGCAACGTCACACGATCCAAGACAAAAGGGGCGTGCATCTCTTGGCGCAGTCGTTCGGCCACCAGACGAGCGTGTTCAAGGGTGGCGGTATTATCGAGCAATACAACAAATTCGTCTCCGCCGAACCTTGCGATCGTGTCCACCAAGCGCAGGGTTCGTGTGATGCGCTTTGCAATTTGTTGGAGAAGCTGATCTCCTGCCGTATGCCCGTGTTGATCGTTGACGCTCTTGAAGTGATCGCAATCCAAAAACAGCAAGGCAACGGGGAGATCGGGGCGGCGGTTCATGCGTTCGAGGGTTTGTTGGAGGCGGTCCGTAAAGAGGGCGCGGTTGTTGAGTCCCGTCAAAGGGTCATGGGAGGCGAGGTAAGCGAGGCGCTCTTCTTCTTCTTTGAAGGAGGTGATGTCTACGAAAAATCCCCAGATCTCTTTGGTCGTAGACCAAGGCACTTTTTGAAGATTTCCTCGGCAAAGAAGCCAGTGCCATTCGGGTGCTTCTTCGTTGCTTTTTTCGTATTGCCTTGCACGAACAGTACAAGAAAAAGGATCGATTATATCGTCTTTTTGGTAATAAATCTGTAATTCTTCTTTTAATTGCGAGGCATCTTGAGGATGGAGGCGCACAAGAAAATCTTGTAAGGCGACACCAACAGGGAATTGGGCGTGGGAAACAGCCGATTCGGTGTTTGGCGGTGACCAGTACCACAGCCCCGCGCAGCTTTGTTGAAGACAGCTATTCCATTGTCGGGCCAGCGTAAGGGGTAGGTGGGGGTCGGTGCTGGGGAAGGCGCACAAAGGTGGGTCCGCGAGGGGCGTGGGGTTGCTTGTCGAAGATGTGTATCGAATCGAAGGCAGGTGAGGGATCGAAGAATTCTTTTCCATACTTTTTGTTCTCTACGGCGGGATGTGGAATTTGTGGTAGCAACGCAGGCGCACGGAGCGGATGCTGCTTTTTGGGCCGCCTTCGCTCTAAAAACAACGGCATCTTTCGAAAAAGATTTTGGAAGCCGTGACAAATGTCACACAATTTTTAATAGGCACCACAGGAGAAATTTTGCAAGATACCGCTGAGCAAGAACTCGCAGTGAGCGGTGGTTGTGGCGGTCGTGTTGGAAGGCAGAAGGGCCCATCGTCGAAAAGGGCGGGCGGCAGCAACCATCGTAGGAAGGCGATGGGATGGGTCTTGTGAGAGGTCACACATCAGGCTACATTCTTCGGCGCACAAAAGAACTGTGAAGGTGTGTTTGTTGCGCACCGAATGTTGTGTTGTTGTGATGTCGGTCTGATCGGCGTGATCAAAAAAGAGGAACAGGAGCGTTGGGCGATGAAGCGGTTTGTTGGGAAGGTTGTTGTGATCACGGGAGGAGCGCAAGGGATCGGTTGGTCGGCTTCTTTGGGGTTTGCGCGAGAAGGGGCGTTTGTGGCGATCTGGGATTACGATCAAGCGAAGGGAGAGGAAGCGCAAAGAGCACTGTTGGAGGAAGGGTTGGCGGGCTGGTTTCAGCGCGTGAATGTGGCGGATCAAGCACAAGTTGACGCGGCTGCATCGGCATTGCAGCAGCGTTGTGGGCGTGTGGATGTGTTGATCAACAATGCGGGGATCACGCGAGATGCTTCGCTCAAGAAGATGACGGTCGCCCAATGGCAACAAGTGATCGATGTGAACTTGACGGGTGTGTTTTTGTGTACCCAAGCCTTAACGAATTACATGGGGCAAGGTGGGCGCGTGATCAACACGTCTTCGGTGGTGGGCCTGTATGGAAACTACGGCCAGACAAATTATGTGGCGACGAAGGCAGGGGTGATCGGGATGACAAAGGTGTGGGCGCGTGAGTTGGGCCGGAAGGGGATCACGGTCAATGCGGTAGCACCCGGCTTTATTGCGACGGAGATGATCTCGACAGTGCCAGAAAAAGTGATTGAGGCGATGCTTCAAAAAACCCCGGTGGGCCGTTTGGGTAAGCCCGAAGATATCGCGCAAGCGTATTTGTTTTTGGCTTCGGAAGAAGCGGGCTTTATTAACGGAGTGACGCTGAGTGTAGATGGCGGTTTGATGGTGTGAGCCAAGGTTCTTGCTTGTACGGCCCCTTTTGGGAGGGCGATGCGGAGCGTGGGTCGGTTTGATGGTGTGAGGGTCTCGATGTTTTTGGCGATGTGACGGGGTGTTTGGATGAAGCGTGTTGCGATCCTTGCGGATATCCATGGGAATATGCCCGCCTTGTATGCGGTGATGGATGATCTGAAGGAGCAGGCTGTGGATGAAGTGATCGTTGCGGGCGATCTTGTGGGGCGTGGCCCCGAAGGCACGGCTGTTGTGCGCGAGGTCGTTGCGCAAGGGTGGCCTTGTATTCGTGGCAACCACGAGGATTACATGATCTCCTTTTGTCGGGGGGATATCCCGGATGCTTGGCGTGTTGACGAAGGGTGGGCAGCGGCGCGCTGGATGGCATCAGAACTTGCGCCCGATGCGTTGGCGTTTATCGCAGCGTTGCCTTTTTCGATCTGTGTGCCCTCTGCACCTCAGATCCGTGTGGTACATGGGAGTCCCTTGTCGAACACCCAAGGCATCGGCTCGTGGACATCGGACGAAGAGATGTTGGAATTTTTGGGGCAGATCGAGGAGCGTGTGTTGGTTTGTGCGCACACGCATCGTCCCTTGCATCGGGTGTTTTCGGAAGGTGTGATCGTCAACGTAGGATCGGTGGGATTGCCGTTTAATGGGGATTGGCGTGCGCAGTATGCGATCTTGGCAGGTCAAGAGGCCGAATGGGACGTGGAATTTCGTTGTGTGCCTTATGATCGCGGGGCTTTGTTTGCGATCTACGAAGAGAGCGGATTTCTTGCGTGGGGCGGAGCGACATCTGCGCTTCTTCAAAAAGAAATCGAGTATGCACGCCCTTTTTTGGTGCCTTTTCTGCAATGGGCCGAAGCCAAAGGGCTTTCACCCCGTCTCGGACTCGTGCAAGAATTTCTTGCGGTCTTTGATCCCAACCTTCCCATGCGCGATTTTTTTGCTCTGTTGCAAACTCTGCAAAAGGAATAAAGGCAACATTTCGCGGAGGGCTTTCGATACTGTGCATAAAGGGTGGTCTGTGATCTCGCTCACCACCTGATTCCCCCCAAGATGAGGGGCTTCTCGCCGTCGTGCGCATCGCCAAGGAGTTCGTCGTGGCTTCACAAAAAATCCCAACCACCGCCCGTCACATCCCCACCAACGTCCGCAATACGTTGCGCCAAGACTTCATCAAACAGCGCAAAGAAGCACAGCGCAAAGAAAACGAAGCCCAAACCCCTTCGACCCCGACCGAAAGTGCCGAATCCAAGGACGCTGCACAGATCCAAGGCCAAGGCCAGATCAAACAATCCCCCAAGCTCCACAAAGAAGGCCCTGTCCAAGAAGTCCGACGCGAAGACGTCCCAAAAAGCCAAACCACCGCCGATTCCGAACAAGGGCCGCTTGGTGCGCTAAACTCTTTCGTCGCTCCACTCCAAGACCGCGCCCGTTCTTTTTTCTCGAACTTGCGTGAAACCCTCTTTGGTGGGCGCAATCAATCGGTCGAAAAATCCGACGTCGACAGCGCAACCCAAGGTGCCTCAGCCAAACCCACCCTCCAAGAGATCCAAGCCCAAGATCCGTGGGGAACACGCACCAATGGATTGGGCGCTGCGGTTCATCGCGAAGCTGCCGGCGTTTCCATGACACAACAAGCACGCCCTCGGCCTTTGCGTGATGCAGGCATCTTTGCAGATCGGCTCCTTGGTGCCGAAGCCGCCGAACTTCCGCGTATCGGTCTTTCCGAAACCGCCCCATCCGAAGTCCGTCAAGCCCAAACCGTCGAGCGCAAAGCACCTCGTGTCGCTGCTGAACGCACCGCGCAAGAACCCCGTACGGTGTTTTCGCAGCAAGTCTCTTCGGTCGCAGAGTCCGCACCCATCGAATCCAAAGTCGCAGAGCCGATCTGGGGCGACGATCTCCCGCGTGTTGGCTTCTGATCTCTACAACTCCGGCATGGTACTTTTCGGGATCGAGCCAAGGCATGGCGACGATCTCCCGCGTGTTGGCTTCTGATCTCTACCCCCCCCTCCGCTTTTCTGCCTCGTTTGCTCTTCTCCCCAACTGCGAACGCCGAATCTTCGTTGAATTTTGTTTGCCTTGACACAGCGACAGGGGGGCGTTAGGCTGCTTTTTCGTCGCAGGCCCGCGTGATGGGCCTTTTCTCCATAACGTGAACACGACCTGTAGTGGGCCTCGCAGGGATTGTAGGACATTCGCGGTGGATCGCAACATTACCCTCTCCCAAGAAGAACTTCTTGCCTTGCTTCATCTGCCCTTTTTTCGGGCTCCCAATCAACTCTCTCCCTTTTACGAACTCCAGCTGCAAGACGCAGGAGCCGACAACGATCCGCAACGAGGGCTTGCGTTGCTCGCCCAAAAAGATCTGTGGGAACTCAAACGCAAAGAACTTACCCGTGAGGGCCAGCTTCTGTTTATCCCCGTCTTTCAGCCGACTGCGCGGATCATGTTGTTTTCGGGTGCGCACGAACAAGTCCCCTTCCAAGAATTTTACGGCTACAAACGCTATCTGGTGTTTTTTAGCGACAAACACGGGGTTTCCATCTCTGGTTCGATCCGCGAACAAGATCTCGCCGAACATCTGCGCAAGATCTTTCCTGACCGCCGATTGCCGTTGTCCAAAAACAAGATCAGCCTCCTTGAAGACGAGTATATCGCCCTTTGCTTGATGGCGGACCTGACCCGTCGAGAAGGGGCTGATTCGATCTCCGAAGAGGCGTTGTGTACGCATCTTTTGCGTCGAATGCAAAGCGCCGAAGGTTTGATCTTGCCAGTTCTTGGCCGTTTGTCGGGCGAATTTGCGGGCGTCTTGTTGGATGAACCGAAAGCGATCTTGCCGGGGGTTGCAGCCTTGGTCAAAGATCGCTTGTTGGAGCAAGTCGCGCCAAAGACTTACACGCTCGCACCCTATACGCGGGTGGTGTTTTTCCATCTGCTTGATACACGCGAGATCTTTTTGTTGCGTGAAGAGCTGATCGATGGTGAATTGTTGGTGCGCGAAGTCTCGATCTTTAACGGACAACACGGTTATTTCTTGGGCCGCAGCGCACACTCCCCCCAACATGGACGCCGCGTGATCTTTCTCGAAGATCTCGAATGGCACGAGCTTTTTCGTATCCTCAACGAAGTCGCACGACCAAGCGATTACGCCAACCGCTTGAGCCTCGAAGTGTTGCGACGCCACCAAGCCTTTACACGCGGTTAGACCCCACACACCGATGAACAGCACACCTCTTCAAGCGGCAGAAGCTCTGCCTGATCGAGCGCATTCTGCGGCTTTTTGGCAAGAAGGCAAAGACACACTCCATCTTGCGGGTCCGTTGATCGTGGCGTACGCAGGGAACCAGATGATGGGCCTTGTGGACACGGCGATTGTGGGGCGTTTGGGCAGCGCGCAGATCGCGGGTACAAGTGCAGCGGGATCATTGTTTTTTGTGATCGCGATCCTTGGGATGGGTGTGATGATGGCGCTTGATCCGTTGGCATCGCAGGCGGTGGGAGCGGGCAAACCGACGGAAGCAAGGCGTTATCTGAGCGATTCGTTGTGGTTGGCGGTGGGGCTGACGATCCCGCTTTCTTTTTTGATGGTTGCGAGCTTACAGGTTTTGCCGTGGTTTGGTTTTGATGCAGAGACCCGTCATGAAGCGCATCTGTACCTGTGGGGCCGCTTGCCGGGGTTGTTTCCGCTGTTGGCGTACACGGCTTATCGGGGTTATCTGCAAGCGTTGAGTATGGGCCGCCCTGTGATGATCGCGACGTTGTTGGCGAATGTGGCGAACATCCCGCTGAGCATCGGTTTGGCGTGGGGAGGACAGATGGGGGTGGGCGGATCGTGGCTACCGTGGGGACTTTCCCAAGGCTGGGGGACAGCGGGAGTGGCGATCGCAACGACCTTGGTGACGTTGTTGCAGTGTGCGTTGCTGTGGTGGGTGGTGCGGTCTCTTGCACCAAAAGATCAAAAAAAAGGCGCGTCTTTGGCGGGTGTTCGGGCGTTGTGGTGGTTGGGGTGGCCGATCGCGCTGCAACATCTTGCGGAAGTGGGGCTGTTTGTGTTGACGACCTTGTTGATGGGGCATTTTGGTAAGGTGATGTTGGGTGGACACGAAGTCGCGCTCAAGATCGCAAGTTTTACGTTCACGGTGTGCCTTGGGGTGGGGCAAGCGACGGCGGTGCGTGTGGGGTATGCGGTCGGACGGTGCGATGCAGCGGGAGCGCGGCGTGCGGGTTGGGTTGGGGGGAGCGTAGGGATCGCGTTGATGTCGATGAGTGCGTTGATCTTGGTGTCGATGGCGTATCCGTTGGCGTGGTTGTTTGTGAAAGAAGCGGCGGTGATCCACGCAGCGGTGGCTTTTTTGGGGATCGCGGCGTTGTTTCAGTTGGTGGATGGTGTGCAAGTGGTGGCGACGGGGGCGCTTCGCGGGGCTGGGGACACTCGAACGCCCCTTGTCTTGGGCTTGTTGTCGCATTGGTTGATCGGTGTGCCTGTGGGCGTGGTGTTGGCTTTTGGGACATCTTTGGGCGCGATGGGTCTATGGTGGGGGTTGTGTGCAGGTTTGGCTGCTGCGGCTTGTTTGCTAGGCGTTCGCTTTTGGTGGGTGACGCGTGGTGAGATGCGTGCAGCGAAACACTTTGGTTGATCATCCCTCTTTTTTTTCCATCGCTTGGCGTGTAGCATAAGCGAGCGTATCGACGGCAGATCAAGACAGTAGTGATGCAGTTCGATGGTTTTGTGGGGCTCTGCCCCATACCCCGAAAGGGACTGTCGCCCCTTGACCCCCGTGTTGGCGGGGCGACCAGAGGTTTTTCACACAGGCGACTCTGTTGCTTGATGCCACACGAACACGGGGTTTTTGCCAACTGCGCCACTCTCACAATGTTGAGCATTTTTCTCGGAAGATTGGGGTGATAGGGCTGTGTTGTTATCCATTCAATCCAAAAGACAGAGCGGTCCGATGTTATGGCGATGGGCAGCGTGTTTGTCCCTTCTGATCGGATGCTTGATATTGTTGAGTTGCGAAACTTTTCCGAGCAAGCAGTTGATCTTTTCGGAGGGAGCGTGTGATCCAGCGATCTGGCACCAAGCCTTTGCGCGTGAGTACGACGATCCGCTGCTTGGTATCCAATCCCCCGAACCTTACCGCACGATCTTCAAGGACGGGGTGGAGTTTGCTTGCCTTGTGACCTCTTGGCGCAATCGTGAACCCAACGACGATCGCAAGCATTATACGCGGCTTTTGGTCAAAGCAGATGGATCGATGACCCACCTCGATCCGATCCAAGATCGCAACGAGCCGATCTTGCGCCTGCCCAAAGACTCCGACAAAGCCGAAGATATCACCTTTACGCTGTTTTTTGTGCGTAAGGACTTCTCTCTCCCCGATCTTCACCACGCCACCTGCAAACTGATGCAGTCGCCCACCTTCCAATGCTTCTCCAAAGAAGGCTCTCAGCGGTGCTTGTGGTTTTTGCGCCTCTTCCCCAAAGATCCCGATGGGACGCTCAAGATCAAACGATGGGACACCTTTGGCGACAAGCCGTTGCGCTTGCCCGCAGAGTTTCGCAAAGACCTCCCCGACACGCAGCGAGAGGCTTTGTTTCGCAGTTGCCGCTTGTGCGTTCCCGAGGTATGCGACAACGAAGACAACGATTGCGACGGCAAGATCGACGAAGACGAAAACAACACAGGGGACTATACTCTCGCAAAGACCTGCTACAACGGCTCCAAAGACACGCTTGATCCTGAAACGCGAAAGCCTCTTGGCATCTGTCAGCTTGGAACCAAGGTCTGTCAGCGCGGCGGTGGATACGGGACCTGTAGCGATCGCCGCGCAACCACCGAAGTCTGCAACGGCAAGGACGACGACTGTGACGGACGCACCGACGAAGAAGACGGCAGCACGCCACTTTGCCCAGAAGGCTTTGTGTGTCAGTCAGGTCTCAGCGATCCCAACAATCCCAAAAGCGAGATCACGGCTCGTTGCGAACCTCCCCCCTGCTTTTCGCCGCGCAAAGAATGTGGTGGCTTTTGCACCGATATCTTGCTTGATCCCCAAAACTGCGGCGATTGTGGACGTCGCTGCTTGTCTGGAGAAAAGTGCGAAAAAGGTTTGTGTGTCCTCGATTGTCCCGATGGTACGCCGACTCCGTGTGCGCGTTCGTGCGTCGATCTGCAAAACAACAACAACCATTGCGGTGCTTGCGGTAGCGTCTGCCCCGAAGGCTATCGATGCAAAGACGGGCGTTGCGAAGTCGGCTGCCCTCCGAATACACCGATCGTTTGCGGCCAAGGCTGCTACGACGTTTCCGATAACCCCAAGCATTGCGGCTTTTGCGGTCGGATCTGCCCCGATGGTTATCGTTGCGCAGGGGGCGATTGTTTGATCTCTTGTCCCCAACGCACACCCACCAACTGCGATGAATCGTGCATCGATCTGCAAACCAATCCCTCGCATTGTGGGGCATGCAACCGCCGTTGCGCTCCAAGCGAGTACTGCGCCAACGGCGCTTGTGTGCTCGGATGCCCCGATAGTACGCCTTCCGATTGCAACGGCGCGTGTGTCGATCTCAAAACCAACCCCAACCATTGCGGACGCTGCCGCCTTGTGTGCAAAAGCGGTGAGCGCTGCTTTAACGGCAAGTGCGTGATCTCTTGCCCTGCGCAAACTCCCACCGATTGCAATGGCGCGTGTGTCGATCTCGCCATCAACCCCAACCATTGCGGTACTTGCGGTGCCGCCTGCAAGTCGGGCGAAAAATGCTCCAACAGCAAGTGCGTCCCCGACTGTCCCGCTCGTACGCCGATCGATTGCAACGGCGCGTGCATCGATATCCAAAGCAACCCCCTGCACTGCGGGGCTTGCAACAACGTCTGCCCCGCAGGTCAGAAATGCTCAAATGGTCGATGCGTTTTGGATTGTCCGCCCCAAACACCCGTCAATTGCAACGGTGCGTGCATCGATATCCAAAGCAACCCCCAACATTGCGGAACCTGCGCCAAAGTCTGCGCCAACGGCCAACGCTGTTCGAGCGGCCAATGCGCACCCTCTTGTCCTGTCGCAACCCCCACAAGCTGCCAAGATGCTTGTGTGAATCTTCAAAACGATCCCAACCATTGCGGTGCTTGCAACAAAGTCTGCGCCAACGGCCAACGCTGTCTCAGCGGAGTCTGCGTGGTCTCTTGCCCCGCGCAAACCCCCACCGATTGCAACGGCGCTTGTGTCGATCTCAAAACCAACCCCAATCACTGCGGAGCCTGTGGAAAAGCCTGCAAGAGCGGGGAACTTTGCTTTAATGGAACTTGCCAAACCTCTTGCCCTATTGGAGCGCCCTTGTGTGGTAGTGGCGCAAACGGCACGTGTTGCAGTTTGAATTGCTGCACCAACGCTTGTGTTGACTTGCAAAACGACCGAAACAACTGCGGCGTCTGCGGAAAAGCCTGCGCCGCAGGACAGGTCTGCTCGAAGGGCGTCTGTGAGCAAAACTGCCCAACCAACGCCCCTTCTTGCGGAAGCGGTGCTTCGCGGACCTGCTGTAGCTTGACTTGTTGCGGAGGGACGGATTGTGTGGCTCTCAGCGACAACCCCAATCACTGCGGTCAATGCGGCAAGATCTGCCCCTCTGGTCAAAGCTGCTGCAGCGGAACGTGCGTCGATCTGCGAAACAACAAGAACAATTGTGGAGCTTGTGGCCTCAAGTGCGTTGCTGCCGAAGTTTGCACGTCGGGACGCTGTTGTGCAAATGGCCATCTGTGGTGTTCCAATCTCTGTATCAACCCGCAAAACAACAACCAACATTGCGGAGCTTGCGGGGTGGTGTGCAACGCACCGACCACTTGTTTAAACGGCGTGTGTGCCTGTCCAAGCGGCGGGACGGCTTGTGGCAACGAGTGCGTTGATCTCAAAACCAACAACCGCCATTGTGGGGCTTGTGGCAAACTGTGCGAAGGCGGTTCCACTTGTGTGAACAGCGTTTGTACTTGCCCGACAGGGCAAAACTTTTGCAACGGCAACTGCGTGAACTTCAAGACGGATCCAGCGCATTGTGGGGCTTGTGGAAACGCTTGTGCGCAAGGCAAAAATTGCAGCAACGGAAACTGCGTCTGCCCCGCTGGAAAGGAAGATTGCCGAGGTACCTGTGTGGATGTTGGGACGTGTCCTCCCGGTCCTTGAGCCTGCTTCTGCCGTCGACGCATAAACAGCTCACTCCCCATCAAAGATATCGCGATCACAAACCCACCGGAAAAAGGAGCGCAAACGTTGAGCGATCAAAACCCCACCCTTTTTGGCAAGATCCTACGAGGCGAGATCCCCAGCGATCGTGTGTACGAAGACGAGCATTGCATCGCGTTTCGAGATATCCATCCTGCCGCACCGACGCACCTCTTGGTGATCCCGCGCAAGTACATCCCCACCCTCAATGCGATCCAAGAAGACGACCGCTTTTTGATCGGGCATCTTGTCCTTGTTGCGGGGCGGATCGCCGCCCAATCGGGCATCGCAGAACAGGGTTATCGGTTGGTGGTGAACTGCAATCCACACGGTGGGCAAACGGTTTATCACCTCCATCTGCACGTTCTGGGCGGACGTGCGATGCTCTGGCCTCCCGGCTGATCGGAGCCTCGCGATGCACAAACCCACAAACAGCCCCCTCCCATCCTCTCCCTTCTCTCCGAAATGGACGAGCCCCGCGATGCACAAACCCACAAACAGCCCCCACCCACCCCGAAACACCCATCCTCCGCTGCGTTGGAGAGGCCGATTGTTCGGCGGTTTGACCGCAATTGTGACCTTGATGGTGTGGATGAGTCAGGGCGCGTGCGTGGCCGAACGCTTGACCGAGCGCTTGTCGATCATCGAAGGGCCAACGCTGAATTTCGGTCGGATGTCTGCGAGTCTTGGAGCGGTGGCTTTGCCAGACAAGCGAGTCGTTGTGGTCGGAGGCTCGCCTACTGAAACCCCCTTCCGACCGTTGGTTGGAAAGCAAGCCATCGAGATCTTGCGGGCGGATTGGAGCAAATGGGATCTGGCGGATATCGACGTGCCTTATCCGATCGCTGGAAGAGTGTACTTGTTGCGAGATGGCCGTCTGTTGGCGTTTTCTTCGGGCTTTCAGTTTCACGCAGCCTCTGATGATCCCGAAGGAAAGCCGATCGCGGGAGATCCAGATTATCATTCTTGGCCTGTGTCGGCTGTGTTGATTGATCTTGAAAAGAAGACGGTCTTTCCCTATTATCGGCCCAAAAACAACGAACCCGGCCAGCCTCCCCTGCGCGGTGATGCGCCCGCGCTGATGCAACGGGCCTTTGATCGCTCTCTTCAGATCGAGGACGGTCGCATCCTTCGCATCGGCGCGTACATGCGCTACCAAGATCCTGCCCCCCAAAAACGCTGCGTCCAAGGGTATTGCCGCTACTGTATCGGCGAAACGTGCGGTCCCTTCGACAAAACCAACAACTACGCATGCAGCGAAGAAACCGTCCAAAAGGATTGCCCGCAAAAGTGGGGCAACCGCAAGACCATCGTCTCCGAAGTGATCGAGGTTTTTTCTCCACCGTCGCCCGTCCATCCCAACGGCTCTCTCTCGTATTTGCGGATGAAAGAAGGCCGCTCAAGCGCCGCAGCGATCCAACTCCAAGACGGTCGCGTCTTTCTCTCGGGCGGATGGGGGCCTGATGGCGAAGGCTCGAACCAAGCCTACGCAACCACTTACTTTCTCGATCCCAAGACGCTCGAACTGACCGATGGACCGCGCATGATCACACCCCGCGAAGATCACGCGATGGCGCTTCTTGATGATGGGCGCGTCCTGATCTCCGGTGGAACCGATCACAACGAACGATCCGTCAATACTACCGAGATCTTCGATCCCAAAAACAATCAGTTTGTTCACGGTGATGCGATGACCCTCTCTCGCGAAGATCATGTCCCTGTCAACCTCGGGCCGTGGACGATCTTTCTCGGAGGCGAAGTCAACGATCGCGCCGATCAGATCCGCAACTCCGCCGAAGCTTTTTCCCGCACGACGGGCCGTTATGTTAGTGCTTTTTTGCTGTTCTCTCGTCTGGCGGTGGGAGATCAAAAAGACGGATTTGCGGGCATCACAGATTCGGCGGTTCTTGAACTTGGCCCCAACCGCGTGTTGATCTTTGGTGGACAACAAGGACTTCAAGACGCCACAGGTGAGTACATCAGCGCAGGGATCGGCTCGATCCGCAGCTTGATGGTCTCCTTTCAACCTCTGTGATCTCTCTGCTCTCGTATCGCTGCTCTGTTCGGTGGGATGGCCCTAGACATCGCTGGATGCGGCGACGATTGACAGGCTGCACAAGGTGGCTATTGTTTCGCTGCGTTTGTATGGAGTCGTTGGATTGTCGAAGGAGCGAGAGATGGCGGTTATCCACATCAAAGAACAAGGGCGCACCTTGCGCGAAACACGAGAGGTCATCGAATTTTTGCAACCGTTTGGGATCTGGTTTCGCCAATTTGAAGGCTCGGACCAACTGCCCGAAGAGGCCGATGCTTCGCAGATCTTGGAAGCCTACCGCGAACCCATCGAAGAACTCAAGCGTACAGGCGGCTACGTCACCGCCGATGTGATCAACGTCAAACCCACCACTCCCGGACTCGATGCGATGCTCGCCAAATTCAGCCGCGAACATTGGCACGACGAAGACGAGGTTCGCTTTATCGTCTACGGCAGCGGTGTTTTTCACATCCACCCCAAAGAAGGCCCCGTCTTTTCCATCGAGATGTTCAAAGGCGATATGATCAATGTCCCCAAAGGCACGCTGCATTGGTTCGATCTCTGCCAAGAACGCACCATCCGCGCTATCCGCCTCTTTCTCGACCCTTCGGGCTGGACACCTCATTATACAGGCTCTGGCCTCGATCAAGATTTTCAACCGCTGTGCTTTGGACCGTCCTATATTTCGGCGTCTCCGACACTTTGAGGAGGCAAGCCGCTGATGGGGTTTATGGATTCCCGCCTGATCCATCTGGAAAACGGTACACCAATTCGCCTCCGCAATCCCGGCATCGCCGATGCCCGCCGCATCCTCGCTTACCGAAAAAAGGAGGCCCACACCCACGACTTTGAAGTCGTCACCGCCGAAGAGATCAAGGACGACGAAGAACTTCAACGCAAATGGTTGTTTAGCTACATCCAAGAACCGAACAAACTCTGCTTGATCGCAGAGACCCTCGATCCCCGAAATAGCGAAGTCGTCGGGATGCTCGACTTTTATGGGCATCCTTGGCTGCGACTCGCTCACCACGGAACGATGGGCATCGGCGTGGCTTTGGCTTGGAGAGGACGAGGTATCGGGCGTGCTTTGATCCAAACCATGATCGATTGGACTCACCGCCACCCCACCATCGAAAAGATCTATCTCGGCGTGTGGGCCAACAACCTTCGCGCCCAAGCCCTTTACACCTCCTTTGGTTTTATCGAAGAAAGCCGCCGGTTGGCCTATTTTAAACTCGATCACGGCCATTATGTCGATGAGATCGTCATGGCCCTCTGGGTGAAAGATCCCCTCCGACTCGCCTACCTTCGTTCCTCCTGAACTTCCCGCTCTACGGTCTTTTGCGTGTCATACGATATCTGTGAGAAGTGTACACGAAGAGGCGATGCGATCCGTTGTAAACGCCCTGTAGTCGGGCAGCCACAGGGGGACTGCCCCTACCTTTTTCGAGGAGGACTGCCCCTACCTTTTTCGATCACACCATGGGGGGATCTCGCACAATTGCTGCGGTCTTTTGCGTGCGACCGCTGCGATAGATGTCGGTCGTTGCGGCTGTTTGCGCTTTATGGTGCGTCCTGTTTTTTGGGGGCTGCGCGTTGCGACCACAGCGCGCCCGCGTCGATCCAAGCCCGAAGCAGGTCGATATCGCGAGGGGGAAGTTTGTGCGCCTCTGCCGCAGCCATCGAAGGGCGCTCGCCTTTTACGATGCTCAGTAGCGGACTTTGGGCGCTGTTTCGAGGGAGGACAAGGGCAGCATTTTCGTTTGATCCGAAATAATCTTCTCGCCTGTCGAGGCGAAACCCGCCGCGTGTTTTGTTCGGGCCGTGGCATCGCAAACAAGCCGAAGCGAGGCGCGGATACACATCCTTCCAATACTCGATCGGAGGCGCAGCGGGGACGCGCTGTGTCGGGATCGTCGGTTGGATTCGTGGCTGTGCGGTGTGTGGGGTCGCTGGCGACGAGGGATGGCGCGAGGGCGTCGTCGAGATAGGGGCTTTCCTTCGTTGTTTCGGCGGACAACAGGGCGTGGTTTGTTCCTTCACAGAGACTTGTGTGATCCACGCAAAAGCGCCTAGGATGCCGAGCAACACAAGCGCCGTGATGATACCGCTTTTGAGGTGCTTGGCTTGGGGGTCTCTTGTGAGGCCAAGGCGCTGAGATACGGCGACCACGATCCACGACCAATGCAGCGCAAGATGCAGAAACAAGATCGCCAGCACTCCAAGGCCGAGCCAAGCGTGGATCTCGCCCCATCGGTGTCGCGTCAAGCTCCACAATAGATGCGATTTGTTTGTGCCGGGTGGAAGCGGGAAATACAAGATGTATCCCGTCGCGATCATCCCAAGAAAAAACACCGCTGCCAAAAGGTCGATGATCTGGTTTAGAGTCGTTCGTTTCATCAAAAAAAGTCCTTTGTTCGAGGGTAGCGGCCTTGCTGTTTCGTATCGTTTGCAGAAAAAGCAAGAGAAGGCAACCTTCGTTTGCTTGACGATGGGCGTAGAGTGTGCTTTCTCTTGCGCGGGCTTTTTCCAAAAAGCTCGATGAAACGGGAACTGTGCATCCCACCACTCCCGGTATTTACGCTATCGCACAGTTTCCAAAAACCCCGTGTTCGTACCCCTTCAAGCGGCAGCGCTGTTTGTCTGAAAAACGAATGATCGCTCCGTCCACACGGGGTCAAGGGGCCTTTGGTCCCTTGTGGGGCGTGGGGCAAAGCCCCACAAAACAAGCCGAACAGCGTCACTTTCACCGTGACTTTGCAAAGACGAAGGACAGGACATGACACGCGAAGAGATCCTCAAACTCACGCATCTCGTCACTTGCGCGGGGTGAGCGAGCAAGCTAGGTCCGGGTGACCTAGGCGATATCCTCTCGGGCCTCCCAGAGATCGCGGATCCGCGTGTCTTGGTGGGCATCGATACCAACGACGATGCTGGGGTCTTTCAACTCTCAGATGACCTTGCTTTGGTTCAGACGGTGGATTTTTTTACGCCGATCGTGGACAACCCCTATGAATACGGTCAGATCGCCGCTGCCAACGCACTTAGCGATGCTTACGCCATGGGAGCCAAGCCGATCACGGCGTTGAATGTGGTGGGCTTTCCAACGACGCAACTTCCGCTCAACGTGTTGGCGGAGATCTTGCGTGGTGGTTGGGAGATGGCACGCGAAGCAGGTGTGGTGATCTTGGGCGGTCACTCGGTCAAAGATCCCGAACTCAAGTACGGGATGGCTGTCACTGCGCTGGTTCACCCACAACAGATCGTGCGTAATTCCACCGCACGCTCGGGCGATCAACTCTTTTTGACCAAGGCCATCGGGACGGGTGTGTTGACGACCGCGCTCAAGCGCGAACGCCTGCCCGACGATCTGTTGCTCGAAGTCACCGCCTCGATGAAGCAATTGAATCGCGTCGCCGCAGACGTGATGTTGGAGCATCACGTCACCGCAGCCACCGATATCACGGGCTTTGGCTTGATCGGGCATCTGCACGAGATGGTCAAAGGCAGCGGTGTATCGGCTGCTTTGAACGTCGCTTCGATCCCGTTGCTGCGCGGTGCCTCGGACTTTGCGCAACAACAGATGATCCCGGGCGGTTTGCGGGACAACCAACGCTTCTACGGCCCCTTCGTTGTCGGTGGTGACGCCGTAGACAAGGCCCGTTTCGATCTGCTCTTTGATCCCCAAACCTCGGGCGGCTTGTTGTTCTCCATCCCCCCACAGCACGCGGCGGATTGTTTGGCTGCCCTCCACAAACGCGGCCTGTCGGTCGCCGCTCACATCGGCGAGATCCGCCCCCCCTCGCTCGAAACCCCTCCTCTCTTGCTTCTTTAAAGGCCCCTGTGACTTGCCAGTTCGATCAGATTTCAGATGCCGATGCCCACGAACAGATGGGGCATTGCGAAGGATCATGCCCGCGTGCAGGGCAATAAGAGCGCCCAAAATAGATGATCTGCAAGTGAAGCTTATTCCAATTTTTTGGGGGGAACAGCTTTTTGAGGTCTTCTTCGGTGGTTTGGACGTTCTTTCCGCTGCTCAGGCCCCAGCGAGCGGCCAGTCGATGGATGTGTGTATCGACTGGAAAGGCCGGCTGACCGAAGGCTTGTGACATGATCACGGAGGCCGTCTTGTGGCCGACCCCCGGGAGGGCTTCGAGTTCTTCAAAGCTTTTTGGAACGTGGCCGTGATGTTTTTCGAGCAATAGGGCGGAAAATCGGTGGATCGCGCTGGCTTTGGAGGCTGAAAGACCGCAGGGACGGATGATCTCTTGGATGGTGTCTACAGACAAAGCCGCCATCTTTTCGGGTGTATCGGCGCGTTGAAACAGCGTGGGCGTGATCTGGTTGACGCGCTGATCGGTGCATTGGGCCGAAAGTACAACCGCAACGAGCAAGGTGTAAGGGTCTTGGTGCTTGAGTGGAATGGGGGTTTCAGGAAAAAGCTGATCGAGGATCTGTTGGATCTTGCGTGCTTTTTGTTTCAACGTCATCAACGAGCCTCCTGCAAAAAGGGTGTCGAGCCGGTGGATAGGATGAAGAACAAGCCGAACACGGTGCGCTTTGGCAAGGGTCTGGTTGTTGGATGGGGACTTCGGTTATCGTCGTTTTTTTTGCGCGTCTGGATCGAAAAAGGATCTCTGTGCGTCTGATCGGCAGACGCGATGGGGCGTCCATCTTTGGCAGGAGTAAGCGATGTGGAAGCGTTGGTGTTTGAGTGTGTGGATGGGGATCGGTGCGTTGTGGGCGGAAGGGACGGCGTGGTCGCAGCGTCCGCCTACTTCGACGGTGATGTTGGATGGGCGGTTATTGCGGGTGCGTTGGTTGGATGGGGATACGTTTCATTCGGTGGGGCGGCCTCGGATCAAAGCGCGTTTGGAGGGTTACAACACGTTGGAGAATTACGGTCCTGTCCATCGGTGGGGGACGTGGACAGCGGAAGAATTGGATCGCGTGAATGACAAAGCGTCGGAGTTGGCGCGTTCGCGGACGTGGCGTTGTGAGACCTTGCCCGAGGGGGGCGGATATGGCCGTGCCTTGGTGCGTTGCGAAGGCTTTGCGCGAGCTTTGTTGTTGCGTGGCTTGGCGCACACTTACAGTATCCGAGGCCCCGCTGATGCGCGCTGGAATGCGTGGCAGCATCAAGCTCAACGCAAGGGCAGAGGCATCTGGGCTAAGGGTGTTCCTGCGTACCTTGTGACGAGCGTACACAGCCGCAATGCGCGTTATCGCAGCGCTTACATCCGCTTGATCTCGACCCGCGATGGCTCATCCAAAAAGATCGAACACAACCAGCGTTTTCGCACCTGTGAGTGGGTCTGTCGCGAAGGATCTTGTATGCGTTACATCCCCTACAAGCAGCGTTTTGGCTCGCGCAAGGCGTCTTGTTTGCGTTGATGGCGTCATCCAACAGAAAAGGTCCTTTGATGTCACTTGGATCAGATCAGAAAAAGGATCGCGACCCCGCAGATCGCGAAAAAGGCCCCAAGGATCGCCCTGACCCCCAGCGGTTCACGCAAGACAAAAAAGGCCAGCGGTAGCACAAACAACGGACTTGTCGAAGACAAGGTCGAAGCGATCCCCGCCGAAGGCGCATAACGCAGCCCCACGACTTGCAGCCAGATCCCCAAAAAAGTCCCAAAAAACGTCGCCAACAGCAGTAGCTGAACTTGGTGTTTGTTTTGTAGCGGAACAACACTCTCCCGCAGGCGGCCCAACAAAAGCACCAACAGAAACAAGCTCAACACTCCTGCCGCAAGTCGAAACATCGCGATCGGAAGGGCCGGGAGTGTGCCACCTCCTTTTTTGGTCAGGATATTCCCTGCCGCTTGACAGAACGCGGCCAGAAGCCCCCACGCCACACCCCGCCATTCGATCAAGGTGTAGGTGGGCGAATCGGGTGGTTCGGAAGGTTCGGAGGCATCGGCTTGGGGGTGGTGGTGTTTTTCATGGATCACCCAAAAGATCCCGCCCAAGGTGAGCGCCATCCCCAAAAGCATGGCGAGAGTGATCGCTTCGCGCAAAAAAAGCGAGGCGAGTACGGCGGTGAGGGCGGGTGTAAGGGCTGAAACGATCAAGGAGCGGCGTGGGCCGAGTCGGTTGAGGGAGTGGAAATAGGCGGTGTCTCCGAAGGCTACGCCGATCAAGCCGCTTCCGAGCAAGAGATAGGCGCTTTGCGCATCGGGCCAGCGTGCGACGGAGGGGTCATTGAGCGTCCAAACACACAACACAAGAGAAAGCATCAACAACGCGAACGTACACTCAAGAAGATTGAGCGCAAGCGCACGGATCGTCAGACCAAGGCGGGCATACACAAGGCTCGCGATCGCCCACATGGCTGCGGATGCAAGTGCTGCGAGTTCTCCCATAAAGGCTCCTTTCGGTTGGGGATGGGGGGGCGGTTGAATTGGAGGTTGGCGAGTTGGCGTCTTGGTGCTACAACGTCTTTTCGCTGAAGCGGTCGTCCAGATCGCAAGATTCTGCGAAGCAGCATAACATTTTTTTGCACGTCATGTGATGGAGCGGTTCGAGATGTTTTTGAAAGAGCAGGCGCGAGGTCGAGAGATGGGAGGAGCGTTGTGGGGTGGTTGGTTGTGTCGCATGGGCTGTGTCGTCCTGTTGAGCCTTGGGGCGGTTGGCTGCCGTGAAAGTGAGACGGCCAAGTGGTCAAAGCAATTAAGTTCGGTGGACGCCAAGGAGCGAGAAGTCGCCGCGCTGGAACTGGGTAAGCTCGGCCCTGTTGCAGAAGATTCCGTACCTGCGCTGATCGGTGCGCTGGCAGACAAAGAGCCGCGTGTGGTGTCGGCCTCGGTGCGAGCTTTGCGTGCGGTGGGCAACGGGGCTTGGCCCGCACGCCCTGCGCTGGCGGGGTTGTACAAAAAAACCACCGACAACGCACTCAAAAAAGAGATCGAACAGACCCTCAAAGCCCTTCCGATGGGGCCGCAGCGCAAAGTCCAACCGTTGCGGCCTTTGGCGGAACTTGTGGCCATCCTCGAACAAGAAAAAGATCCAAAGAAACTCGCGCCTGCATTGGTCCAGATCGGAAGGCACCGAGAGAACGCGGCTGCTTATGCGCAAAAGATGGTCGACGCCCTCGATCACGCAAGCGCAGACGTGCGTCAGGCTGCCTCCGCAGGTATTACTCTTTTGGGACCCAAGGTCGCGCTGCCTGTCTTGGAAAAGAACCTTGAACACAAAAGCCTACGTTTGCGCAACAACGCGATCCGAACCATCGGGTTGTTCGGACCCAACGCGATCTCCTCGCTTGACGTCTTGCTCAAGCACGCGCAATCCAAAGAACCCAAGCTCCGCCGTGCGAGTTTGTGGTCTATCGGTGCGTTGGGGCAAAAATCTCGTGAAAAAGCCCTTCCTCTCGTGGCTAACGCACTCAAAGATCCCGAGTGGCTGGTGCGTGGGGCAGCATGCTTTGCTTATGGTCATCTCACGCGAGGCTCGCCAGAAGCGTTTCCTGTCTTGCTGTCCATGTTCAAAGACGCACACCCTCACGTGCGTTATACCGCGTTGGAATTGATCTTGCGCTACGGTGCAAAAGCCCAAGTCGTCTTGGCGCAAGCCCTCAAAGACCAAGAACCCGAGGTTCGTGCCTTGGCCTTGCAAGGCGGATCTGGGCTGCGTTTGTTTGGTGCGGAGATGCTTCCTTCTCTGGTGGCTGCAACACAGGACAAGGCTTGGCAAGTTCGCCTTGCTGCGGTCATGGCCTTGGGTAGCTTTGGAACCGACGCACGTTCTGCGTTGCCGACCTTGCAAAAGATGATGAGCGACTCCGATATCCGCGTCCGTCGGGCCGTATTGCAGAGCTTCTTGTCTATCCAAAAAGCCAAAACAGGTGCTCCACGCCCGACGCCTCCGCGCCCTCCTGTTCTGCCCTTGTTGAAGCCCTCTTCGATGCCTGCCTCTTCCCCTGCCGCTCGTCCCTGACGCTCTCAGGATTTTTTGGAAATGGATGTGCTGGGGGGCGAAACACAAAAAAAAGCCTAAAAAAACAGGCCGTCGCTGCGTGCTTGACACTTTCCGAGGGGCTTCCTATGTTCTGCTTCGGACGGCCCGACGGGTCTCCAAGCATCGCGGGGGAGGGACGAGGCGCAACACAGCGCACATCTCATCTTTATCTCCCAGCTTTCTCCTCTGACCTCTTACAAGACGTGAGTACGGCCATGCACATACGACATCAAGACTCTGTGCGTTTGATCCAAGAAACCCTGCAAGAAAATCGTTTGCGGATGGAGCTCGTTTCTTTTCATATCGACGAGAGCATGGGCGAAGAACCCAGTCGGATCTTGGCGACGCTCAAGCGCTTTCCTGAAGAAGAGTCGGTGACGCTCGAAGGCGCAGGAGTAGGGGCCTTTGACGCTTTTTTTGTGGCAGTTAAAGAGCGCTTTTCCTCGCAGTATCCGAGCTTAAAAGGCATCCGCTTTGCGGGGATAAAACTGCGCAGCATCCCTGATTCGGATCGCGAGCATCCCACCGATGCGGAGGCCGAAGTCACCCTGCGTTTTCAAAGTGTCGACAAACAAGATTATTACTTCATCGCTCGCTCGCGCAGTATGTTGCGCGCCAATATGGAGTGCATCTTGCGGATGGTCGAGTTTTTTGCGAACTGCGAAAAGGCCACACAAACCCTTCAAGAACGCCTGCGCGAGGCCCAAAAAGCCGAACAACGCGACGTCGCGCAACAACTCCAATCACAGATCGCCTTGCTTAGCACACATCACGTCCGACCCTAATACGATATCCGAGTCATCTATGATCGAAGGAGAGCGCGTAAACGCCCTATCCTTGGGCAGACACAGGGGGCTGCCCCTACACCTTTACGCCCGATTCTTGGGCAGCCACAGGGGGCTGCCCCTACCTCTTTACGCCCGATTCTTGGGCAGCCACAGGGGGCTGCCCCTACACCTTTACGCCCGATTCTTGGGCAGCCACAGGGGGATGCCCCTACACCTTTACGCCCGATTCTTGGGCAGACACAGGGGGCTGCCCCTACACCTTTACGCCCGATTCTTGGGCAGCCACAGGGGGCTGCCCCTACACCTTTGCGATCATGCGCCCTGCGGATTTCGTATGACTTGGTGGGTTAGGGGATCTCTTGGAGGATCTTTGCAAGTATGACTTGGTGGGTTAGGGGATCTCTTGGAGGATCTTTGCAAGTGTGGTGGGCGCGATATTTCCGCCACTGACGACGATCACAAGGGGGCGGGATGTGGGCATGGGGGAGGATTGAAGGAGCGCTGAGATCGCGATGGCTCCCCCGTGTTCGGCGATCAGCTTGTGTTCTTGAGCGAGAAACGAAACCCCCAAATCAAGCGCCTCTTCTTCGACAAGAGAAACCACAGCGGCATTGCGTTTGGTGATGGCAAAGCCCAGTGTGCCCGGCATCGCTGCCACCAGCGCGTCGGCGCGTGTCGTAAAGTGTTCGACTGTGAGTGGATAGCCCGCTTCAAGCGACCGCGCCATCGAAGCATTGACTGCGGGTTGAACGCCATACACGCGACACGAGCCGCCGTGGGCTTCGAGGGCTAGGCTGATCCCGCCGATCAGTCCCCCCCCGCTTACAGGCACCCAGATATCAAAGTCTTGATCGAGCTGTTCCAACAATTCAAGCGCAATCGTGCCGTTGGCTGCGATGGTTTCGGCTGTATCGTAGGGATGCAATAGCGGTACGCCGCGTTCTTCTTGGAGGCGATGCGTGGTCTCCCATCGCGCTTGATGGTGTGGGGCGCAAAAGACGATCTCTGCACCCCATTGTTGGGTTCGCGCCAGTTTGAAGGGTGAGGTGTCTTCGCGCATCACGATGCAAGCCGATACATCGAGGCGTTGCGCTGCATAAGCGACCGCTTGTGCGAAATTCCCCGAAGAAGAAGTCAAGACACCGCGTTGTCGGCAGATCGCGAGGTTTCGCAATAGCCCAAAAAAAGCGGGCCGCACCTTGAAAGATCCCGTCAAATGCAGGCTTTCAAGCTTTAACCACACAGGGCGCTTGCATAGGCGGCTGAGCGGTTCCGAATAGAGCAACGGACTTGGTGCAAGATATGGTGCGATCGCTTCGCGGGCTTCATGGATTCGCTGAGGATCGAGCATCAACACCCCCATCGAGGATCTTGGCGGCTTATACAAACACGGACGTCTGTGCTGTCGTGAAAATGTAGTAGGGGACCCCCGTGACTGCCCGAGCATAGGGCGTCTACGCACGACCCTTCGATCACACGGATATCGTATTACACAAAAGCAGATGTCTGCGATATCATCGGGCGATAGGGGGCTGTGAGGGTGGGGATATGGGAGATCGGTTGGATGATCTGTTCCCAGACCAAGCGGCTTTGTCGATCGTAATGCAGCATCGTATCGCGGAGGCGTCGGCGCAGATCTTCGCGGCAAAGCGGCGGCGGCAGCAACGGATCAAGCAGCAAAAGCCGCATGGCTTCGGAGCCAAGCCAAAAACTCTCTCGCCCTGCTTCTTCGGGGGTGAGATGCGGAAATTGAGACACGCTAGACTCCAAGCGCTCGATCATCTGCGTGTATTGGCGATGCAGCTTTTCGATCGACCACAGCTTGGTGATGGCTTTTTCGGGGGCAGGATTCCAGTCGGAAAGCCGAAAGATCGGCGCTTGTGCTTCGAGCCCCAGATTGCGAAGTCGATCGCGGGTTCGCTCGATCCCACCGCGCAGATTGTTCGGGCGCAACTCAAGTCCCGCACACCATTGACGAAAACCCAGCAGCTTGAGTGCTCGTTGCCGTTGACGAGCCGTTTTGCGCTGCGAAGACAGCCCCGCTGTATGCACCCCGATCCAAGTCCCATCCCACGTCTCGACTTTTTCTTCGATCTGACGCCACGCCGCGATCTCTTCACTCAAGGCCCGTGCCGCAGGCCCCAGACGATATTCGCCCCGTCGCCCCAACTCCACAAGCCGCTCTTGTTTCAGCCTTGCCAACGTCACTCGCAAACAGTTCTCGTTCACGCCCAACAACGACATCCCATACACAAGCCCCTGCACTGGAACATACGTCGGCCCTGCCGCTGTCAACAGTTGCAAGATCACTTTGCGCGTCGATGGATTCTCCGACATCTTCTACCTCTTTCTCTTCGATCTTTCGGGGCAGAAACAGCCGATCCTTGTCGCTGATCTTCCACCCATTTGGCGATTCGCGCGCTTTGTACTTTGTTCTCTCTTTGCTGTCAATCTCTCTATTTCTTATTTTTGATGTAGTGTTCGGAATAGAAAGTACCGCAGCGCAACAGGTTTGCGCATCGACGATGTGTTCTACAGCAGGCGGGGAGGTGGCGAGCGAGGAGGGGGCGGAGGTTTTTGGGTGTTGGTTTTCTTTGTTTATACGATATCCGCAAGATGTGTGAT
>JAKLKB010000065.1 GCA_023150835.1 Myxococcota bacterium
TGCACGACGCGCAGACGCTGCCCGTTCCAACTTCCCCCCGTTCACGGGGGGATTGAGGGGGGGCGACAAAAGAAACGGCGATCAGGCTAGACTATCCGGTGTTTCCACCTTAACAAGGCGCGTATGGGGGCTGCCCCTACCTCTTCACGATCACACAACGGGTGGATTTCGTATAAGCTCTATCGTACAAGTCCTATCCCACAAGAGAGAAGAAAAAGCCGTTGAGAGAGAAGAAAAAGCCGTTGAGAGAGAAGAAAAAGCCGTTGAGAGAGAAGTTTGAAAAAAAGTCGCCGAGAGAGAAGGGGGGCGGGATCTAAAGAAGATGAAAGCAGCAAGAAAGGCCGTTGCTGGGAGGATTCAACCCTAGGCAGAGACAAGAAGTGCGGGCTATTGGCGTGGTAAGTATTCTTTTTGTTGTGGCCAAGGTTGAGTCTTTCCAACAACGGCTTGTGTCGCGAAGATGGCGGTGGTAGGGCGAGTGATGAAGAGATGGATAGCGCAGTGGTTGGGTGAGTGATGAAGTGGATAGCGCGGTGGTTGGGTGAGGATCGAGGGCAGTACGCAGAAGCCGAAGCGTTGTACCGCAGATATCATCCGATGATGCGGCGTCGTTGTCGGCGGATATTGCGAGATGAAGTGTTGGTGGATGATGCGATGCAAGAGAGTTTTTGGGCCTTGTGTCGGGGGTATGGGAGATTCCAAGGGAATGAAGGCCAGTTGATGGCTTGGTTGTATCGGGTGACGACGAGCCATTGTTTGAAGGTGCTGGAGCGAGAACGTCGATGGGATCGGGTGGTGGAAGCTGTTTGCGAAGAGAGAGCGATGTTTGGTTCGGATGTGGGGGAGTTTGAGTCGGATGTGGTGGTAAGAGAAGTCTTGTTGAAGCTGCCGCCGCTTCAGAGAGAAGCGGTGTTGTATTGGTTGTTGGATGGGATGGCCCAAGAAGAGATCGCAGAGGTGATGGGAACGACACGGCATCAGGTAAGGCAGTGGCTGTCGTCCTTTGCGCAGAAAGCCAAGATCTGGATGGGATTGGAGGAGAGGGTATGAAAACAGAACGGATGGAACCTCCAGATGTGCGGCGAGGCCGAGAGCAGGGCGGTCACGGTAGGCTGTCGGAGTATCAGATGAGTCGGTATATGTTGGGCTTGATGAACGAGGGCGAACGATCGGCATTTGAGGTGATGTTGAAGATGGATGAGGCGGTGTGTGCGCAGTTTCAGCGTTTTCAGGCATCGTGGGAAGCCGAGAGATTTGATGAGCGACGCCATCGGATGCCTGTTTTTCCGGGTGCGTCAAGTATTCAAAATCGCCGTGTATGGGGGATCTTGCGTGCAAGCATGGCGGTCGCTGTCTTGGGGCTGGTATTGTGGGGGAGTCGATCGGTGTTTTGGATGCCGTTGGAGATGGGGCCACGGGTGCAAGGGTATCTCGTGGATGCGGGGAGAGATCTTGCGGATGCGAAGGATGCGAGGAATACGCCCGCTCCAGACACCATGAGAACGTCTGGTGTGGGAGCGGCGAAAAAGGCGAATGGTGTAGGGGCGAAGAAGAGCGAGCCGATGCGGACGAAAAAGGCGGAGGATGTAGGGGCGAAGAAGAGCGAGCCGATGCAGACGAAAAAGTCGGAGGATGTAGGGACAAAGAAGATCGGGCCGATGCGAACGAAAGGGAGTGTTGACCGCGTGTGGGCGAGTGGGACGGAGCCGACGATGGTTGTGGCGTTGATGCGTGGAGGAAAGATCACGCAAGCGCGGTCGGGGCAGCATTTTTTGAAGGGGGATCGGCTGCGATTGGCACATCGGTGGGAACGGGGGGGGTATGTGTTTTGGGTGCATCGGCAAGGGAAGACGGTGACGCCGTTGTATCCGCGTGAGGGGAAGATGGAGAGCGTGCAAGTCGTCTCAGGGGAGATGATGTTGTTGCCGGGTTCTTTGGAGGTTTCGGGGGATGGCCGAGAGGAAGAGTGGTTGGTGGCTTGTTTTTCGCGGCGGCCTGTCTCTTTGGGGCGATTGCGAGCGGCCCTTGTGTCTTTGCCCAAAAAGATGGATCGTCATGCGTTGAGTGTGTGTGATCATCGTTTGCATTTTTTGGTGCGGAGAGAGTGATGGACCCGTGGCGTGCGCGGTTTGCATGGTGGAGAATGGGCTTCTTCCTGTGGTGTTGTGGAAGTGGAGGGCTTGTTCCCGACGTGCGACTTGCGGAGGCGTCCACGAAAGTTTCGGTGGTTCGGCGATTTGCGTTGTTGGTGGGTCAAGATGATGCAGGCGCACGTGCGCCAAGACTGCACTATGCGAGTCGGGATGCAGAAAAAATGCAAGAGCTTTTGATCTCGGTTTCAGGATTTCAGAAAGAAGATATCGTCTTACTTCGCCAGACACAGGCGCGGTCTGTGATGGCAGCGTTGGCGGGATTGCAGCGTCGGATCGCTCGGGTGCGTCGGGCGGAAAAGCACGCAGCGATCTGGTTGTTTGTGTATTATTCGGGGCATGTGAAACGAGACCGTTTGTTGTTGGGTCGCGGCAGCTTGGGATTTGCGCGGTTGCTTGGGATGATCCGAGGGATGGGGGCGGATCTACGTTTTGTGGTGGTGGATGCGTGTGAGTCAGGGGGGATGCTTCAAAAAGGCTTGACGTATCGGCGCGAAGGGTTTGCGGTGCCTTTTTTACAAGATCCGCAGATGACGCAGGGCGAGGTGATCTTGACGGCGACAGGACAAAGCGAGCAAGCGCACGAAGATCCAACGCTCAAGGGTGGGATCTTTACACACTTCTTGATATCAGGCTTGCGCGGCGCTGCAGATCAAGATCGCGATCAGCGCGTGACGTTGGGGGAATTGTACCCGTATGTGTATCAGCGGGCTTTGCAACATTCGATGTTTTCGGTGCATGGACCGCAGCGGGCGCGTTTTGCACAAAGGCTTTCGGGGTACGGAGATCTTGTGTTGGCGCATCTTCGGGGGAGTCCAGCGCGTTTGACGGTCGAAAAAGGCGTTTCGGGGCGATTCTTTTTGTGGGACAAAAAACGCGAAAAGTTGTTTGCAGAGTGGACACACGGGCCAAAAGAATCGGCTCTCTCGGTGGCGCTGTCTGCAAAACAGTACATATTGGATTGGCGAAAAGGCACGTCATACAGTCGGATGGCGCTGGATTTACGGACCGAACGGCAGATCGTATTGAAAACCAAGACAGCAACGCATCTGGTCTGGCGTCCCGCACAAGAGTCGTCGACGGTGGCTTCGTTGGTGCGTTTTCCAAAAGAGTTGCAGGGTGACTTTGTGATCTGGGATCAGTTGCGCCAGCGGCCCTCTACGCGGGTTGCCAAACGCGCTGGCCATGCTGTTGTGTTGGAACTTCCCGCAGGAGCCTATCTGTTCGAGACACGAGGAACCCAAGGGGCGCGCCGTTATCCGTTGCGTTTGTCGACGGGGCAAGCGTTTGTGATCCCTGTAGATTGGGCTGTTGCAGAAGATACAGACGCAATCGGTGGAGAGGTTGTACCGATGCGTTTGGAGAGGGAGGCTTTTTTAGGGCCGCGCAAGTCTTTTGGCGATCGGGAGCGGGATGGATTTTTAGTGCGATTGTACGAAGAAGTCTGGCGGCCACAAGCCGAGCAGATGCCGATGTGGGGGAGTGCGTTGGCTTGGTTAGAGGGGGAGGGATTGTTGTGGAGTGGGCGGCCTTTGGGGTGGACTCCGTTGGCTGGGTATTTGCGACTTCGCGGCGTGGTGGCCCCTGAGGCATCCATGCTTGCAGAGGCCGTTCCGATGGGTGGATACGAAGGGCAGATCGGGGCGATGTGGACGGTGTGGGAAGGCCGTTTTGCGGCGAGGGAGGGGGCAGAAGAAGGGCAGGTGCAGATCCATTTAGGCGGGTACATGGCCTTTTTACACGATCTTCGACTGCGTGAAGCAGCAGGTCTATGGAGTGGGATCTCGTGGGGGATCGGGACAACGGCGCAGATCCATCTATCGGTGGCACGCCAACTTCGGTTGATCGGTTTGTTGGATTATCGGGGGTTGCGTGCAATCGAGGATCGCCGTTTGACTCGATGGCGCGGCGTGCTGTCTTTTTCGTTGGGATGGCTGCTGCATTTCTAGGTCGTTCACGGCTTAAAACTTTTTTCTCTGTAGGACTTACGCAGTTCGATACGAAAAAGGCCCATGTTCGGGCGCGGGCGGTTCGCGAACCGCCCCTACAACGGGTTGATTCTTCACGCTTTCCCTCTTCAACTGCGTAACTCCTATCTCTGGTAGGGCTTACACGGTTGGATAATGTTTGGGGTTTCACCCCCACACCCCACGAGAGGGCAAAGCCCTCTTGACCCCGTATTGGCGGGGCGAATAGAGGTTTTTCAAACCAACGACGTCGCCGCTTGGGCGTCCTCGAACGCGGGGGTTTTTTCTTCATCGTCATCTCTTAGATGAGCGTAGGCAGTTTTTTCTCTAGCTAAGTTTTTTATTCTTTTACATATTTCTTCTTTGGATGGGAGGCTAGAATGCGGGTTCGAACCTTTGGTGGATGGGTGCGTTTGGGCGCGTGGTGTGGTGTTTGTTGGGTGGTTATGGGGGTCGCAACGCAGGCGAATGCTTCGGATGCAAGGCGGTTTGCAGAAAAACTGCATCGAGAGAAGCTGCATTATGGATTCAACAAGGAGGGGAAAGTGGCTTTGCTCAAAGGGGACAAAGAAGCGCATCTGGGCGTGTTGGGTTCGGGCTATCACAGTTTGTTTCAAGGTTCCGAAGTGGCGCAAAAAGCGGGAAGTCAGGCCCATGCGATGGCGATCAGTGCGACGATCTTGTCGATCTTGGGCATCGCTGCAAGTGCGACAGGGGCCGCGATCTTTGCGGTTGATCCACAAGGCTTTTTGCCTGAACATCGGCCCGCTCGGGCTGTGTTAAATGCCTCGCTTTTGTTTGGTGGTTTGGCCTTGTTGTATGGGTCGATGCTGCTCAACATCCAAGCACAAGAAAAAACCTATTTTGCGATTAAAGCGTACAATCGGGATTTAGAGAAAAAGGCGCTGCGCGAATGGAAGCCACACAAACCCCCTCACGGACATCGGCTGTTTCGGGCTGATTGATTTGTTTTTCGATCGAGGGGGGCGGTGAACAGTAGCGCATCGGCTGTTTCGGGCCGATTGATTTGTTTTCGATGCTGTAGGAATGATGCAGTTGGCAGCCCCCGTGTTCGTGGACTTTCAAGCGACAGGGTCGTTGTTTTGAAAAACCGTGATCTCTTCGCCAACACGGGGTCAAGGGAGCCGCGCTAAGGAGGCGGGGCGTGGGGTGCCAACCCACAAAACCATCGAACTGCGCAAGTCCTATGTTCAAACAAGACCAGCGGCAGCGAAAAATGGAGCGAAAAAAAGAAGGAGACAGCGTCGTGGATGTGGTGGAAGAAAAGAAGCGTTTGCGGGTTGCGTACCAAGCGAGGAGATCGCAGTTAGAGAGGGAGTGGGTTGCACAAGCAAGCGGCAGGATCAGCGATCAAGTCGTTGGTTTGGGGCTTTTGGAGGGTGCGCGTTGCGTGGGGGGATTTTGGCCGATCGGGCATGAAGTGGATCTGCGGCCAGCATTGGAG
Organism: Myxococcota bacterium; assembly: GCA_023150835.1. Lineage (GTDB taxonomy): Bacteria > Myxococcota_C > UBA6777 > UBA6777 > UBA6777 > JAKLKB01. The sequence goes on from JAKLKB010000065.1 coordinate 5,583, forward strand.
CATTTGGAGGCGCGGGGGGTGGTGATCGGTTTGCCGGTAGTGGTGGGGCCGCGCCGTCCGTTGTGTTTTCGGCGTTGGACGCCACAGACACCGATGCAGCGGGCTGTTTTTGATGTAATGATCCCGACCGAAGCAGCCGATGTCTGTGTTCCAGATGCGCTGTTGGTGCCGTTGTTGGCGTTTGATCGAAAAGGGTACCGTTTGGGGTACGGTGCGGGTTATTATGATCGAACGTTGGAGGCGATGCGCGCCCAAGGTCCGCTCTTGACGGTAGGAGTCGCTTACTCTATGCAAGAGCATCCAAGTTTGCCTGCCGATGGGGGTGATCAGCCGTTGGACTGGGTGTTGACAGAGCAAGGCTTGTTGTGTACGAGCGGCAAGGCAGGGGAACGCCCGTGAGATGGCTCGGATGGTGCGAAGGAGCGTAAGGTGACGCAAGAGAAGATTCGGGAAAATGTGTTGGATGAGCTGTTGATGTTGCTGAATCTGGAGAAGATTGAAGAAAATATCTTTCGAGGGCGCAGCCAAGATCTGGGGTTTGGAAATATCTTTGGGGGGCAGGTTTTGGGACAAGCGTTGTCTGCGGCGCTCCAGACGGTTCCCAAAGATCGGCGCGTACACAGCCTGCATGGGTATTTTTTGAGACCGGGAGATCCCGCGATGTCCATCGTGTACGAAGTGGACTGTATCCGCGATGGCAAGAGCTTTACGACCCGTCGTGTGGTGGCGATCCAAAAAGGGCAAGCGATCTTTTCGATGTCATCGTCTTTTCAGGTCGAAGAATCGGGCTTTGAGCATCAAGACACACCGCCAGAAGTCGTCGGACCCGAAGGGCTCGAATCGTGGTTGGACTGGGCGCGTGGCATGGAAGATCGTATCCCCCCAAATATCCGGCCCAAACTGCTGTGTGAACGCCCGATCGAGATCCGAGTGGTCAATCCTGTGAACCCCTTCAATCCGAGGAAACAACCTCCTGTACGTTATTCTTGGTTTCGCGCCATCCACCCCATGCCTGACGATCCTGTGATCCATCGCTACATGTTGGCGTACGCTTCGGACTTTGGTCTGGTTTCGGCCTCGCTGTATCCACACGGCCACACCTATTGGGAACCCGATATGCAGGTGACCAGCCTCGATCATGCGATGTGGTTTCATCGAGAGTTTCGGATGGATGAATGGTTGTTGTACGTCACGCAAAGCCCCTCTGCCAGCGGGGCGCGTGGCTTGAACTTTGGCAAGATCTACCAACACGGCCAACTGGTCGCCTCGACCGCTCAAGAAGGTCTGATCCGCTACCGTGGGAATGAGAGCAGCCGCTCTTCTCAATCCCCCTAATACGATCTCCGAGTGATGTGTACACGAAGGGTCGTGCGTAGGTGCCCTGTTATCGGGCAGCCACAGGGGGCTGCCCCTACATCTTTACGCTCACAACGGGCGGATCTCGTATAACCCATATCGCCCTTGCGGTCGAACTCGGCGAAGTATCCGAGCAGCCGCTCTTCCCAACCCCCCTAACCCCGCCGCTTTTCGTCTGCACTCCCTCCTGTTTTTTTACAATTATTCACCCGCTTTTTTTCGCAAGTACACTCTTCAGTACAGAGAGGAGTTGCGCGGATGCCAAAAAGGCCGTGTTCGTGGCACCCCAAGCGAGAGGGCCGTTTGTTTTTAAAACGCCTGCTCGTTTCGCCGATACGGGGTCAAGGGGACGCAGTTCCCTTGTGGGGCGTGGGGTGAAACCCCACACAACAGATCCAACCGCGTCGCTCCCGATCGATGCACAACGCAGATCCCCAACAACGTGTGGCAGGTGGTGTTTGGGAATGGATGAGCAAGTAGTTTTTGATGATCTCGTTCGGACATATACGGATCGTGTGCGTGGTTATTTTTGGCATGCGTGGCGGCTTTCGGAAGCGGATGTAGACGAACTCACCCAAGAAGCTTTTTTGGAAGTGTGGCGTGCTTTGCCCGGTTTTCGGTCGGAATGTAGCGTGTTGTGGTGGATCTTGCGGATATGCCGTCGGATGGCATGGCGGTATGTCAGAAGGCAGCAGATCCGCAGCTTTTTTGGGCTGCGCTCCAACGCACCGCTTGAACATGAGGCGGCGGACGAACGGTTGGGCGCAACCCTTGAAGCGCGCAGCGAGATTCGCGCTTTGATCTCCGCGATGAAGAGGCTTACTGCTACCGATCGCGAGTTAATTTACCTGCACTACGTCGAAGACTTGAAGGAACCCGAGATGGCCGAGATATTGGAGATCAACAGACACACGCTTCACACGCGACTCAACCACGCAAGGAGGCGCTTGCATCGGCTCTTTAGAGCATCCTAAGAGTGAGCGGTTGGGTCGTTCCTATCACCGCAAAAAGTGATCGTGATCAGGCACGACGCGCCAGTTGAGATGGACAGCTTCACAAAGAAGCCTTGGGTAGGGAAGATGATCGTGGTCAAAAAACAAGACGAAACAGAAGATGTAAATACCTCGAAAGAATCTGAGTTCTCGGATTTTTTGAGAGAGGCGATGCAAGACCCAGCTTTCGGTGTCCCTCGGCCCTCCGCAGATCTGCAACAACGGCTGCGTGCCATTCCACAACAACACCCCCGATCTGCCCCGCGTTCTCGCACGATGTGGGCGGCATTGTTTCCGATCGCAGGAGTGGCCGCTGTGTTGGTGTTCCTTTTCATTGGGCAACCGCCGATCGACCCGATCTCCTCGACTCCTTCGATGCTTCCTCCACCGATCCCCCCGCCAACACAACGCATCTCCCATCCGTCGGTCGTAAGGCGCGATACGCTCCCCACGCTGCGCAGAGTCGAGCCGCCCGTAGCTCGACGCGACACACCACCAACATTGCGTAGAGTCGAGCCGCCTGTCGTTCGGCGTGATACACCACCAACGTTGCGTAGAGTCGAGCCGCCTGTGTTGCGTCGCATGGCGGCTTCTCCTTCGGGACTTGTCGCCAAAGGCACCTTATGGGAGCCCTTGTACGCTCACCAACGAGGAGCAGGACTGCCTAGACAATCGAGGGTCTTGCGCAATGGTGTGGTCTTGTACCCCGGCGATCTTGTCCAGTGGACCTACAAGATCAGCGCGCCTGTCTATGTTTTTTTGGTGGGAATGAACCGAGAAGGCGAGATCTATCCGCTGTTGCCGCAGCCTCCCGAACCATCTGCCATCCGTCTCGAACGCCTCCAAGGCTCGCTACCCCAAGCGGACGGAGAAGCACGCGCCTTCCGCTTGGATCACTACGTCGGTGCCGAGCGTTTCTTTGTGTTCCAATCCTCGAAGCCCTTCTCTTTTCAAGAAGTAAAAAGAGAGTTGCTTTCTGCTTGGGAGATTAGTCAGAAAAAGATAGAAAAGATGGTTCTTGTCTCCACTGTTTGGTCGATCTATACTGTGTACTTTGTCAAAAAAGCACGCGAAGATTGATCGAAAAAACAGTAGAGAGCATCTAAAATGGGAAGAGCAAGCAGCCGTCGGGATGTCAAACGAGCGTTGAAGTGCGTTTCTCTTGTGATCTTTGGGACTCTTTTGTGGGGAGCACAGGCCGAAGCTTCGACCGATCGAAGCGCCGAGGCAGACCAGCACAAAAAGCCCCGAACCAACAGCAATCCCAACAAACATCACAAGGGGCGCGATGTTCGCTTGGCGCTGGTGATCGCCAACGAACACGGATGGGGAGCCGAGCCGCGCCTTGCTTATGCTGTCAAAGGTGATCTTCGTCGGATGCGTGATGCTTTGCGGCATCTGGGCTTTTTTTTACCCCCTGCTTTGGTGTTGGGAAACCAAGATCCTCAAGCCATCCGTACTGCTTTTGCGACTGTCAAGCGTTTGATTCAAGAAAAAGGCGTGACCACGTTTTTCTTTTATTATAGTGGCCATGCCGACAAAAACCACCTTCACACAGGGCCTCCACCGATGTCTTGGGGGAGCGCATCTCCGCTTACGCCAGACCCCAAAGCCCCGATCTCTTACGCAGAGTTTGCTTCCTTTCTACAAGACTTGCGGATCCCAAGGCGCTTTGCATTGATCGATGCTTGCTATAGCGGCATGATCGCCAAGCATTTTGGTAACGCTGTGAACTTTCGCCGCGCCATCGCGCAACAACAACTCCCCAAAGGCGTCGAGCCGATCTTTGTGTCGGCGGATCTCAAAAAGTACCTACATCAAAACGATCCCAACGCGCAAACCATCCATATCCTTGCATCGACCGCAGATGATCAACTCGCCTTTGAATCCCAAAAGCTGAAAGGATCGATCTTTACACATCATTTTTTGCGTGGACTCGCAGGGCGCGCAGAACGCGGCAACAAAGGGACGATCTCCATGGACGATCTCGCCAACTATGTGCGTCCCCTTGTGGCCCGCGACACTCACGGGCAAACGCCCACCGAATGGAAGCTTCATCAAGGCCGCGATGCCTACGCCTTGGCTGCCACGTATAAAAGCATCCTTGAGATCCCGACAGCCCTCCAAGGACGTTTCAAAGTCCTGATCGGTGACGCCCAAATTTCGTGGAATACCGCGCAACGCACGGTTGCGAAACTGCCTGTGGTCGTAGGAAAAGGCATCTTGTTCCACCAAGACGCAAAGACCAAACGCTGTCGCTCGTATGCGTTGGAGGTCGCCCCTTCGCAACGGATCGAGCTTCTACCCGCGCTTTGGCAGGAGATCCCCTGCCATCAAATAGGTGTGGGAGCCAAAGGAGAGCCGATCTTGCCCATGCACTTGATGGAACAGGCCGACCTGACAGAAGATTGGAGCCTCGAATTGCAGGGCGGCATGTGGGGCAGCAACGGTTTGTTTAAACTTCCAGAAGGCGATCGGATGGGGATGTTGTCGGTGGGGATGCGTTGGCGCTATGCAGCGATCTCGGTGGGCACGGGGCTTGGACCTGTGTCGTTTCTGCAACAAGACGGAACCTCGAAGGCTTTTTGGCAGAACTGGTTGAACCTACGCGGTGAAGGCGGATATCGCCATCAGTGGGATCGCCTCGACTTGTTTGTCGGGGCGTATCTTGGGGTGGGCGTGTTGCTGCATGATCTCAATGAACAAGCGATCCCGTCCTTTTCTGTTCAAGGCGGGCTGTTATGCCAATTGGGGATCTGGTTGGATCAGCGATGGGCGCTGTTGGTCTCCGCAGAAGGTGGCGGGCATCCTGCCTTTGTGCAAGAAGCGCAACATCGCGTGTTTCGGTTCTTTGCGACCTACAGCCTGCGCGTGGGCGTTCGCTTTCGCTTTGGCCCCAACCGCTTACTGTTTTGAGCCCTTTTTCTTCCCATGCCGTTGCCACGGGCGGCTTTCTCTTCTCGCTCCTTGACCTGATAAGAGTCGCTTGTTGGACGGTTTTTGGGGTTTCACCCCACACCCCACAAGGGAGCGCGGCTCCCTTGACCCCGCATTTTTTAAGGGGTGGGAGGGAGGGGATCGCAAAGCCAAGAGGTGACAACAAACCATCCTGCGAGGGTGGTGATGCGGGAGGTGGTGGCGGTGCGTCGGGTGCGGTCGTCGGGATAACATCGGCGTTGGGGATGGGAGTAGACAAAGTCGTAATCTTTGTTGGGAGCGACGTTGAAAAAGACCGCAAGTCCTGTGCTTTGGGTGGAGGTGGCGCTGCTTTGCCCGGGGTCAGGGATGTAGATCGGGCCTGTTCCTGAGGCGGGTGTCATCACGACAGTCCCGCCGACCACGGGCTTGAGGAAGGGATCGAGTTCTTGGATCTCGGCACCGACTTGGGCCTTTGTCCAGTCGAGAGTGTTGACGCCAAGCAAAGCGGCGATCTGGGTTGCGGTGGTTTTGGTGAACATCTCCGCACGGATTCTTGGGATGCCCCGAGAAAAAGTCTTTGAATCAACATAGAAAGGAAACATCATGGGAACGAGATCGCGCACACTATCCTCGAAGGTGACGGCGATCTCTGTATCATAGGGAACCCCTGAGAGGACGTAGCTTCCGTCTTGGGCAGAGAGAACACACGGTGTACTCGGGCGTTGGTAGAGGCAGACCTTTACACCGCCAAGTGTGGGGTTTCCGGGCGCAAAGAAGTCTGCGACGATACCTTCCAAAACAAAGGTCTTGGTGGCTTGTTCGGGAGAAGGTTCGCTGAGTGTTTCAGGAGAAAGTTCGCTGCTGTGTTCGCTTGGGGTGTCGGGAGAAGGTTCGCTGCTGTGTTCGCTTGGGGTGTCAGAAGAAAGTTCGTGGTTTTGTTGATCCGCGAGGGGTTCGTTGTGGTCGGGAAGGAGGGGTTCTTGGGCGTCGGGTATCGCGTCAGAGGTTGATTCGGAGGGGGTGGTGTCGGAGATCGGCTCGGAGGCGTCGGAGATCGATTCGGAAGGGGTGGTGTCGGGTGGGCTGGGTTCTTGGGCGCTCTCGGGTGAAGAGGGTTCGGTGGATGGTTCGGATACTTCGGTGGGTTGGGGTTCTTTGGCGCTCTCGGGTGATGCGTCGGTGGTTTTTTCGGTGGTGGCCTCGGTACTGGTGGGGACTTGGCAAGCCGACCATGTACTGACAACGAAGAGAAAGGCGATAAGAGATCCGAACCATCGGACATTTGAGAGAGGCGCGAGGCGCGAAGAAGCGGTGTACGAAGTGATGTGTTGTGTGGGCTTCATGGAATGATCCTATTGGCGTTTGAGAGAAAGGATTGCAGCGGGTCGGGGGTGGTTTCGCGGATGATCGTCATGCAAGAGTTGCATCCATACAGACAACCGGCGAGAAACAAAAAGTGGTTTCGCGGATGATCGTCATGCAAGAGTCGCATCCATACAGACAACCAGCGAGAAACAAAAAGTGGCTTCGCGAATGATCGTCATGGCAAAAGCCTTTCGGTGTGAAGGAGAAAGACGACGGTTTGAGTCGGGTTGTTTTGCGGCGTAGGGAAGCGAGAGTCTGCCCAAACAAGTGTAGGGGAGTTTGTGGTTCCTGAGAGAACAAAGCTGCCGTCGGGTTGAGCGAGCAAGCGCCCTTGGGCGGTCTGTGTGTGGGATCCGTGCAAGGTTCGGAAACTACGCCAGCGGCCTTGTGGATCGAGTGTTGCGAGGAAGATATCGCGGTTGCTTTGGGCTTTGTGATTGGGCGATATCGCAGCGGGGAGTTGGATATCACCTTGGAAATCACCCAAAAGAGCGATACCTTGGGAGGTTTGTGCAAGACTTTGTAGGCGTACGGCTGAAGTGGCGGTGGTGGCGGTGAGCTGTTGTGTCCATTGAAGTTTGCCTTGTGTATCCCAATGGGCGATGAATCCGCTGTCTTGGGGGGAAGAAAACAAGGAGAGATGTTCGGAAGAGAACAGTTCGCCCCGGTAGGTTCCGGCCAAGAAAACCCCTGATGTTGCGGCATAAAGCGCTTGTGGGATCTCATCGCCTGAGACAGCATAGAAAAGATCGGCCCAGACAGGATGCCCATCGGATCGGACGTGCATGATATAGGGATCTTGTCCGTCTGTCATGGCGCGTAGTCCGGCGCTTTTGATGGAGGGTGCAGGGAGCGTCAAGTAAAAGCGATGGGTGATGTAGAGGTTGTGCGAGGGAGGAGAGGCGGCTGTTTGAGCGAGAGCGATCTTTGGGAGGAGGAACCCTTGGGTCGCGCTTCCGTAGGCCAACGTCCAACGGTCTCGGCCATCAAGGTCAAGCCGCGAGAGAAAGTCGGCCCCTTGATACACCGAAGGAGATGGCGTGCTGTAGAGGCGACCATCAAAAAGCAGGAGATCTTTTCCATAGAATTGTCCGGCGACATAGAAGGCATCGCTTTCTGCGATCGCAAGGGCGCTTGCGAGGACATCACCCTCTCCGCCTGCCGAACGCGCCCACAGGACATCACCGTCTTCGTTGAGGCGCATCAGAAAACTGCTGATGCCTTTGTGCTTGGGCAGGCGATGGTTGCCGAGCGTAAGCACCGCGCTGGTGTACGTTCCGAGTAGATAGATCCCTGCTTGTGGATGAATGGCGATGGATGTAAGGGCTTCGTCGCCTTCGGCTCCCCATACCTTGACCCATCGTGCCGAGCCTGTGGGTGAAAGGCGCAACAAAAAAGCTTGGCGGCGGTTGGCTGCTGTGTCAGTCACGGAAAGCCCCGCTAGTTCGGCTTGATCGGCATGAAGCCACCCACCGACGAGAAGGTCTCCGTTTGGGTGGCGTTGTTGATCGGTGATGGCGATGGCTTGATCGGCTCGGAAAAAGCGTATCCATGGGAGATTGGAGGGGGGTTGTTCTGCGCCGGATTCGTGGACTGGTTCGGGGGTGTGTTCTGTGGATGAAGGTTCCGAAGATGTGGACTCTTGGGGGATTTCCGCAGGGTCATCTAGGGTGGTTTCTGGGAGCGGGAACTCGGAGGTTTCGGATGTGGAGGCATCGGACAGATCAGGTGGTAACGGCTCAGCGGAGTTGGGAGAGCGTAAGCAGAGGCCGCGAAAGCAAGAAAATCCGTTGGTGCATTGGCGGTTTGAGCGGCATTGACCGCTTTGATTGATGCAGCCCGCCAAAGCGAACCAAGCGAGCAACGCGAGGAGGAAAAAGTGACTTGTTGATAAAAAGCCTGTGGATCTGTTCTTCGTGAAAAAGGACTGCGAGAGGAGGAAGACGTGACTTGTTGACAAAAAGCCCGCGTTCGTACGAGCACAAGCGACAGGATCGTTGGTTTGAAAAACCGTGATCTGTTCGCCCCTCACGGGGTCAAGGGGCGAACGTCCCTTGTGGGGTTTGGGGCAACGCCCCACAAAAATAACCCCAGCAAATCGTATCGTTCGAGAGAGAACAAAAAAAAATGCACCCATGCTTTCCAACACACGACACTTTTGGTTAGAGTAGTCTCTCTGCCTTAAAGATGGAGTACAGCGAGATGTGGAGAAAAAGTACAAGAGCGCTCGGACGAAAGAAAGGGCGGTGTACTTTCTGGTTTGTTATGTTCTTGGGAAGCTTACTGTTTTCTTGTGAAGACCGCGAACTGCCGTGTTCTTTTTTGGGGAACGTATGCGACGAGTCGCGTCTTTGCGTGATGGGGCAGATCTGTTCGTGTGGTGTGTGCGTATCCTGCCCGTCGATGGGGAGTATTTGTCGTAGCGACCAAGGTTGCGAAGCGTCCGAGCAATGCGTGTGCGGGGCGTGCGTAGGGCGAAAAGGAAGAGAAAAGCAGGAACCCACCACACAAGAGAACACAGCCGATCGTTCAGAAAACACGGCAGAGGGGGGAACACAAGAGCAAGGGGCTGAGGACCACAGCGAATCACGGATGATCGAGTCAGAGGCTATTTCGGAGGTGACGAGAGAAAAAGGGCGAGTGCGTGTGATCGCGGTGGTGGTGGGTTTGCGCGGAGTTGGGATCGGGAAGGTGGTTGTGCGGGTTGGGTGGAGCGGAGGGCAGCAGAAGAGAGCAGCGGATCTGTCCGAAGAACGAGGGACTTGGAGTGCGGTGGTGGAGGGGGTGTCCGAGGCGGAGGCGTTGGCGGTGCAGGCGGAGGCGCTGGACGCGGAGGGGCGGGTGGTGGCGAGCGTGGAGGTGGGAGGGGCAAAAGTCCGAGAGGGTCAAGAGGGAGTGTGGTGGTTGTGTTTGCGGCCTGCGATGGGGGAGATGCGAGCAGTGAACCGAGCGCCACGTTTGTGGGGGGTGTGGGTCGATCGCGCCGAAGCCAAAGGTGGCGAATCGATCGAGTTGCGCGTGTGGGCTTCGGATGATGCGCAAGAAAGAGTGCGTGTGTTGTGGGAGGCGGATGTGGGGGAGGTCAAGGCGCTTGCGGAAGATCACTTTCGTTGGGAGATGGCTGCGACAGTACAGGCCGCGAAGGTTCGGTTGTTGCTGCGTGTGCTGGATGATCGGCAAGGGAAGACGGTCGCCTCGGTGCATCTTCCTGTGTTTCGTGCCGGATTGACCGAGAAGATGGTATTTTTGCGTGGGCCGACTTTGCACAACGCACGGGCGATTCGGCACCGACTGCAACCTGCGATGACCACGGGGTTTGAGGTCGGTATCGAAGAAGGAGATGGCGGTGCGTTGCGTTATCGTTGGTCAGATGGTGGGGGCGTATGTGCGGGGCGTTTTGACCATGCCGAGCGAGCATTGCCGCAGTGGACGGCTCCGTCGCAAAAACCCACGCAAGATCGGTGTGTGCTGGTGTTGCAGATCGAAGATCAAGCGGGCCATACGCTCGAAGAGACGGTCGAAGTGGGGTTTGTCGGGGATACTTGGGCGCTGGGGCTTGCGCGCAACCAGAGTTTGCAACATGCGCGGATGGCGCGGACCAAGGACGGCGATCTGGTGGTGGTGGGCTGTTATTTGGGGAGAATGGATGTGGCGGGATTGCGTTTGTTGGATGAGACGGGGGTGGATGTGAACTTTGTGGCGCGGGTGGATGAGCATGGGAGTGTGCGGTGGCTGTTGGGCATTCGAGGGAAGGGCAGACAGACGATCCGAGCGGTGGCAGCGGCTCCGGATGGCGATATCGTGTTATGGGGCCATTATACGGGGATGTTGGAGATCGAAGGCCAACAAGTGACATCGGTGGGGCGTGCGGATCTATTTTTGGCGAGGCTTCGTGGAGACGGAAGTGTTCGATTTATTCGGACGTTTGGGAGTGCGCAAGATGAAGATGCAGGAGGGCTTGCGATCGATGCGGAAGGGACGGTGTATGTGTCGGGGTCGTTTGGGGGAACGATCCAGTTGGGTGCGTTTCGGCGGTTGTTGGTGGGGTGGGTGGATGGCTTTGTGGGGGCGATGACGGCGGAGGGGACGTGGCTTTGGGTGCATACGATCAACGCGCGCTTTGTGTACATCCGCACGTTGCAGGTGACTGCGCAAAAGCAAGTGTGGGCGGGTGGGATGTTCCAAGCGGAGGCGACGTTGGGGACGATCAAACTACCTTATAAAGGCACCGAGTATCGGGGAGTTGTGGCGCGGATCGATCCGCAACAGGGATGGGCGGAAGCTGAGGCGTTTGGAGAAGTGGGGATCCTTGATCCGTTGTTTTGGGTGACGGAGACGGGAGAGTGGGTGTTGTGTGGGCAGTTCAAAGATCGCCTTGTCTTGGGCGATCTGGTGAGAGAGCGTCCCCATTCGGATCGTCACTTTTTCTTGGCGTTACGTGGTGCAGATCGCCGATGGAGATGGGTACGAACCTTGGCTGAGAAAGAAAGCGAAGAGGCGATCAATCGGGGAGTTTGCTCGGCTTTGTACGAAGAGAGCGGACAGATCTATGCGTTTGTTGGGACGCCTGCGCATACGACGATCATGGGAGACTTTGTGTGTGCCGAGCAAGGCTGCGGAGGAGGGACGTGGCAGCGTTTGGATCGAGACGGTAAGTGGCTGGAGGTCGAGTGCGGAAGCGCGACAGAGTCGGGTCCGCCCGGGACGGCGATGGCTTTTTCAAAGGCCTCTTGGTTTACGGTGATGTCGTTGTCTGTTCCTGCGTATTTTTGTGGGGGAGGGCCGTCTGCGTATCCGCTTGGGATCACGCTACGCAAACGCCCACGTATCCTACCTTTGGGGCCTTGATGGGCGGGTTCTAGGGGGTTTTGGGAGAGGCGGAGCGTTCTTGTTTGGCGAGGCGCAAGAGGCGCTGGGGAAAGTCGGTGATGATGGCGTCCACACCGAGGCGGATCATGCGTTGCATGTCTTTTTCTTCGTTGACGGTCCAGACATTGACGGCAAATCCGTGTTTGCGCGCCCATCGTATGTAGGCTTCGTCGACGATCTTGAAGTTGGGGTGGAGGGCATCAGGGCGAGCGAGAGAAAGCAGCCACAGATCCCGAAGGTAGAAGGCGGTGTCCTTGCTATAGATCAGACCGCGTGGAAGAGTTGGGGCGATACGTCGGAAACGCCACATCGAAAAGGGGTTGAAAGAAGAGACGATCACGCGATCTTGCATCTTGTACTTTTGCACAAGACGATAGGTTTCTTGTTCGTGGCCTTGATCGAAGATATCTTCGTTTTTCATCTCGATATTCAAGATGGCTTTCGGATGTTTTTGATAATACTGCAAGACTTCTTCGAGAGTCGGAGCGAGAGCGCCTCGGAAAGGGGGGGGGACAGGTTGGCGCGTGCGGATCTGAAAGTACTGCGAGAGATCGACATTGCGGAGTTGTTGGAAAGTAAGCTTGCGGATCACGCCTTGGAGAGGGAGGCGCTTTTGGAGGGTGTAGTCGTGAAAGACGACGAGTTGTCGATCGGCGGTCATCATCACATCAAGTTCGACGCCATGCGCACCGCCCTCCAGAGCAGCCTTAAAGGAAAGCATTGTATTTTCGGGAGCTTCTCCTGCGGCTCCCCGATGTCCAAGCAACATCGGGCGACCCCATGACTTGCCGAGTTCTGCGGTGGAGCGGGGCCACCATGCTTTCCACCAGATCATCGTCGACACTCCTAACAAAAGAAAGGCGAGCAAAAGCATTCCGAACCACCGACGGCGGCGGAGAGGTTGTGTTGAAGGGGGGGGCGGCGTGTTCATGCAGAGCGGTCTCCGTGTAGAGGATTAGATCGTTCAGTTCACCGGCATCGAGCCGAGGAAAGGTGGTGTGTTCATGCAGAGCGGTCTCCGTGTAGAGGATTAGATCGTTCAGTTCACCGGCATCGAGCCGAGGAAAGGCGGTGTGTTCATGCAGAGCGGTCTCCGTGTAGGGGGTCTGGTGTTTGGGGGAGAGCGGCTGTTTGTTTTTTGCGGATGCGGTAGAAAGATCGCCACCCACAACACAGGGCTTTTGCAGCGGCTGTTTGTTTTTGCGGAGGCTGTGGGTCGGGCTGCGGTTTCGCGGGTTATTTTTTTGCGGAGGCTGTGGGCCGCCGCGTGCTGCGGGTGCGAGGATGGAGTCGTCGGGGGGCGTGCGTCAAGAGCGTTTTGTGTTGCGTGCTGTGGTGGAAGGTGTGTAGAGTGCATCCGAAAGGCTCGGAGGATAGGAGGTTTGTTTGAGACCGATACAGTTGATCATCTTCGATCTGGATGGCACGTTGATCGATTCGTCGCATGATATCGTGGCGGCGATGCAACAGCTTCTGCGCGAGTTGTATCTTCCTGCTCTTGGTTCGGCGCAGATCATGTCTTTTGTGGGGCAAGGCGTGGACTGGTTGGTGCGTCAGTGTTTGGCGGCGTGTGGTGTGGCAGGCGAGAATGCGCTGCGGTCGGCGGTGGAGCGGTATCGTCAGCTTTACAGCCAAGATGCTTTGCGCTACACGCACTTGTATGTCGGGGTGCGTGAGACATTGGAGCGTTTGCGTTTGGGAGGTTTTGACATGGCGGTTTGCACCAACAAACCCGAGAGTATTGCGCGCAAAGTTCTCGATGGATTGGGGCTTTCGGGATATTTTCTGGCTTTGTTGGGAGGAGACAGCTTGGAGAAGCGCAAGCCAGATCCTGCGCCGTTGCGATTGTTGATGGAGTTATTGGATGTGGAGGCGGCGCAGACGTTGATGGTGGGGGATAGCGCGTACGATATCGCAGCGGGCCACGCAGCGGGGACGTGGACGTGTGCTGTGACGTACGGATTCCACGATATCGCAAGTGAAGGGCCTCCGCAGCCGAACGTGGTGATCTCGCAATTTTCGGATCTGTTGTCGGTTCTTGGACTCGAAAACAGCGGAGGTGCGTGATGTCTTGTTGCGCCTCTGTTTGGATGGTGTATGCGAGTGTTTAGAACGTGCATGGGCGACACGATCGGTTGCGCCTCTGTTTGGATGGTGCGGTGCGCGTCTCTGTTTGGGTGAGGTGTCTTGAAGTGATGCGGGTTTTCTTTTAGGGTGGGGGCTTTGGTCGATCGGGTGCGCGTTGTGCGCTGCACCGTGTTTGCGGTACAGGGATGATGCAGAGGTCTGTTGGATATCTTCGTCGTCGCCTTCAAAAAAAGCGTATTTGTTTTGCAGGGATGATGCAGAGGAGGTCGTATGTTTGGGTGGGTTTTGGGTGGTGCTTGGAGAACACAGCGGGCGTGTTGTTTGCGGCGTGTATGGGGTCTTTGCGCGTGGTTTGTGTTGTGGGTGGCTTGGTGGGGGATTGGTGTCGCAGCAGCGTCTGAGAAGCGCGGGCAGTGGGGGCATTCAGAGCTTGGCGAAGCGGTGTGGTACGCTCACCCCCAAGAGATGGATCGGGCTTTGCGTGGTCGAATGACGCCTGTGATCGTCGATGCCAAGGGCTTTTCGCGTGTGGGTGTGCGTTGGGATGCCCATCCGTCGCTGGAATGGGAGGCGCGTTTTCGGAGCCAAGGCAAAACATGGGGCGTGTGGTTGCCGCTGTCTGTGACGTGGAGAGCTTCCTTGGATGTCGATACATCGACCTTTAACGGCCATATCGATGTCCCCGATGGGCGCGCTACAGAAGTTCAACTGCGCCTCTTGGGGTCGGTTTGGCCGCGCTTTGTGGCGGTTGAAGCGATCGATCGCGTTGGTCCTGCCGCTCCGCATAGCCAACAATCCTCGCCGATCAGCTTGTTGCCGAACCAAGCTCTCACGGGGCCGTTCAACGCTCGCAGCGTGTGGGGGGCCGCTGCTGCCAAATGCACGACTTCAAATCCGACGAAAAATCGCATCGCTGTTCATCATACCGTCACCCCCAACAACGAAACGGGTTCGACCATTGTCACGCGGCTGCGCGGGATCCAGAGCTTTCATCAAAACACTCGTGGCTGGTGCGATATCGGCTACCATCTGCTTGTTTCGTGGGACGGTCAGGCTTGGGAAGGAACCCCCGCAGAGCTTTTGGGAACACACGTCGGCGGCCAAAATACGGGAACGTTGGGCATCTCGTTTCTCGGAGACTTTACTTCGACAGAGCCGCCTTCGGTGATGACTTGCACAGGCTCCAAGCTGATGGATTGGGGCGTGAAGACATTTGGGGTTCCGCGTACACGCACGTCGATTATGGGACACCGCGAGTTTCCATCGCAAAGCACAGGATGTCCGGGCGATCGGCTACTTGCGCAAGTGACCAACATGATCCAGATGTCTTCTTCGGGAACGTGTACTGCCCCCCCCCCGCCCAAGTGCGATTATGTCCAGACCAACACGGCCAGCTTGAATATCCGACCCCAGTCCAACACCAACCAACCCCCCATCGGAACCATCCCTCAAAACACCTGCCTCAAAGTCCTCAACAAAACCACCACAGGGCAGTCCGTCTCGGGCAATACCACTTGGTACGAGATCTCCTACAACAACGTGACGGGCTGGATCTCGGCCTATTATGCGCCTTGTACGGATTGCGGTCCTGCTCCTACCCCCGAAGGGACGCTTCAGGGCTTTGTGTACGACGACGCGAACAGCGACAAAAGCCTGCGCCTTGAGGCCGTCACCCTCAAACTCAATAACGGCCAAACCGCCCAGACCAATGCAAAAGGCGAGTTTCGTTTTACCCTCAAGACGGGCGTTTACACGATCAATGCTTCCAAATCAGGTTTCCAAACCGCAACCGCCCAAGCCACCGTCGAAGACGCCAAGACCGCAAATGTCGAGATCGCGATGAAAAAGGCCGCCACTCCCGACAATAAGCCCCCCATCGTCATCCTCAGCGCTCCCAAAGATGGCGCAAGCCTGCCCGAAGGAGATATCGATGTCAGCGGAAAAGCGACCGACGATGTAAAAGTCGATCGCGTCGAAGTCAACGGCACTCCCGCAACCTTGAATGCCGATGGCACGTTCTCTGCGACGCTTTCTCTGATCGCAGGAGTACACACGATCACCGCCGCTGCATTCGATGCCGCTGGAAACAAAGGCGAAGCCAAGATCTCTATTACTCTCACTTCGACACAAGAACCCGTCGCCGAAGACTCCCCCGAACCTTCGGCAGAAGCCGCCACTCCCGAAGAAGCCGCTCCCACCGACGCTTCCGAAGACAACCGCGAAGACCGTCTCGTCCTTGAGTCACTCCCCGAGACCGCCCAAGTCGACAAAGGCCAAAGCGATACACCCTGCAAGCTCAACAGCGAATGCCCCAACGGACAGCTTTGTCAAAATGGCCGTTGCACCACAATCAACGGCGCTTCCGGCGGCTGCAATTGCCAGTCTTCCACCCCGACTGCTCCGTCTCTTGCGGTGTTTTTGCTGCTGTTGTTGGCCTTGTGCGTCCGACGACGCCATCCCTCCGCCCGCTAAACGCCTCTCTCGCCACTCGCACAACACTTCCCGTTCCAAAAAGAGTCCACGGAAAACACGGAAAGCACGGAAAGAAAACAAGCTGTGTCTACAGAACGCGGCTACGGGAAGTTTCACGCTTTGGAAAACACGGAAGGCACGGAAAGAAAACAAGCTGTGGCTACAGAACGCGGCTGCGGGAAGTTTCACGCTTTGGAAAACACGGAAGGCACGGAAAGAAAACAAGCTGTGGCTACAGAACGCGGCTACGGGAAGTTTCACGCTTTGGAAAACACGGAAGGCACGGAAAGAAAACAAGCTGTGGCTACAGAACGCGGCTACGGGAAGTTTCGCGCTTTGGAAAACACGGAAGGCACGGAAAGAAAACAAGCTAAAAAAAACAGCGCAGCGTTTTTGGGGGTTCTGGCATCTCAATCGGCATCGTTTTGGCGTGGTCTATCTTTTCGTGAATTCGCGTCAAGGAATGCCTGAAAAAGGTGCTCTTTCTTCTGCGTAATGCCGTCCGAAAAAAGTGTAAGGTGAGGTCGCTGATGCAAGCAGAGTATGTACTCTTTAATCTTGTGATCTTGTCGGGGCCGATGTTTCTAAGTTTTTTGCGTCCGACGTATTTTTTGCATCGATGGAAAGCGGCGTGGTGGAGTGTGGCGATCGTGGCGTTGCCCTATCTTGCGTGGGACAGTTGGGTGACGGGAAGCCATTGGTTTTTCAACGCGCAATACACGCTGCCGTTTCGTTTGGCGGGATTGCCGTTGGGTGAGATCCTGTTCTTTTTTGGGGTGCCGTTTGCGTGTTTGTTTAGCTGGGAGACGTTGTTTAAGCCGACGCCACAGCCATCTCGTGTGGAATGGCTGCGATCGGTTCGGAGCGTTGGGATCTTTGTGCTTGTTCCGTTGGGAGTTGCGCTGTATGCTTGGGGCAAACAGTACACAGGCTTGGTCTGTTTGGCTTTGGCGAGTGCGGCGTGGTTTGATCGTTGGATCGAGAGCGATCTGCTGTTGATGCCGCGTTTTTACGGCTTTTTGTTGATGGTGATCGGCTTGACGGTGATCTTTAATGGTTATCTGACAGCGCGTCCGATCGTGACCTATGATGCGGCGTTTCAGCTTGATCTTCGACTGGGTACGATCCCAATTGAAGACTTTTTCTTTGGGATATCGCACGTGATTTGGTGCGGTGCGTTGTTTGAGTGGCTCAAGCTGCGTTATCCTTCTGAAGTGGCCTACCCATCGACGCATCGAATGGTCGAACGTTCGCCGTCTGTACTGGAAGTCTCGCCTTCTCCGAGGTAAGACGATGTCTTTGGTAGCATCGGTGGTAAGGACTCGTTGGGCTGGCATCGGTAGCGTCGGTGGTAAGGACTCTTTGGGCTGGCCTCGGTGGTAAGGACTCTTTGGGCTGGCCTCGGTAGCGTCGGTGGTAAGGACTCGTTGGGCTGGCATCGGTAGCGTCGGTGGTGCGGATGATTCGAGCGGATCTTTGGATGGAGAGAAACAAACGGATGTTGACGGACAAGTGGTATTTGATCGGACCGACCGAAGAGATCAGGGCAAACAAGATCAAGAAGATACGGATCTTGGGAGAGGATATCGTGATCTTTCGCGATGCTGCGGGCGTTCCGTCAGCAATCGAAGATCGGTGTTGTCATCGCAATGTGCCGTTGTCGATGGGAGAGATCAAGCGCGGGTGTGTGGTCTGTCCGTATCATGGATGGACCTTCAACGGTGCGGGCGAGTGTGTGCATATCCCGTCGTTGGCAGCGGAGGATCCGATCCCACGGACGGCCAAGGTGCGTTGTTATCCTGTACGCGAGCAGCACAAGTTGTTGTGGGTGTTTGTGGGAGATGAGTCGCGTGCGGAAAAGACCGCTCCACCGCCGATTCCAGAGATGGATCAATGGCCGTTTGTGGCACGCGAACATCTGTTTGAGGCCGATCTGGAGTCGGCTGCGGAAAGCTTGTTGGACCCGTACCATATCGCTTTTACGCATCGGGATTCGATCGGGACATTGTTGGGTTCGATCGAAGGCTTGCCACAAAATCCTGACTTTCATATCGAAGTGGTCGAGGATGGACTGATCGGGCGTTATCAGCGTGAAAATACAAGCTCTTTCTTTGAAAAGCAGTATTTTGGTAATACTCCGCAGGTTCAAGTCCACTATCGCTTTTTTTATCCGAATCTTTCACGCCTAGAGATCGTGTTTCGAGATCGGGTGTTGCTGATCCTTGAACACATCATGCAGGTGGACGATCAGCGCGTCAGCATGACGCAGATCACGTTGTGGAAAAATATCTTTCGGCCTTTTCCTTGGTTTGCGCGCTACTTTATGCGCCGAAAGTCAGACAAGATCGTGGGCGAAGATATCGCGCTGCTGCGGGCACAACGCGCCATCATGGACAAGATGAAAGAACAAGAAGGCCGTGTTCGCGAGGTTTCGGTGCGTGGTGATGCGATCTCCTTGGCTTTTCGCAAGTATTGGCGAGCCAAACTCAAAGAGACTTCTTCGGATGCCCCCGAGATATCAAAGAAACAACCGCCTTTTGAGGCAGCCGATGCGCCAAACGAGTAAGAGGGGGTCTAACATAGCGATATCTGTTGGAAGCGTACACATACTGGAGCGCTCCGTAGCCAAAAAAGCCGTGTTCGCAAGCGTTCAAGCGATAGAGCTGTTGGCTTTGAAAAACGCTGATCGCCCCATTTATACGGGGTCCATAGAGCCGCGCCCTTGGAAGCGGGGTCTGGTACCTCGCCTCATCAAGCAATACCCAGATCGGTCGCGACTCTCCAACATAAACCTTTTTCGCAAACACCCTTTAAGCGCAGAGGCAACGGTAAAAACCCCCGAATTCGCGGTGTTTCAAGCGGCGCAGTCGCTGGTTTGAAAAACGCTCGATCTCCCCGCCAACACGGGGGTCAAGGGGCGACAGTCCCTTGTGGGGCGTGGGGCAAAGCCCCACTCAACCAAACGAAGGCCAAAAAGCTCGTTCGATGACAGCCACCCAACCAAAAAGGAGTCCGAGATGTCAAAAGCCCATGCACTGCCATTGATTGAAAACAAGCCCGCTGTTCCGAAAGAATTTAACAAGATCGCGAGGCGCTATGATCTTGCGACGTTTCTTAACCAAGGCTACAGCGAAGATCTGCGCTTGAGTGCGAAGCGGATGGGACTGCGCGGGGATGAGCGTGTGCTGGATCTGTGTTGTGGGACAGGCAAGTCTACACGCGCTTGTTTGGAAGCCCTTCCGAACGGGCAGGTGGTGGGGGTGGATTTTTCGGAGGGGATGCTGTCGGTGGCGCGGGAGAATCTGCTTGCGACGTACGGAGAACGTGTATCGTTTCAACTGCAAGATGCGATGGCGCTGGACTTTCCAGACGAGTCCTTTGATGCGATCTACATGGCGTATGGGATCCGCAATATGTCAGACGCCGAGGCGTGTTTGCGCCAACTGTATCGTTTGCTCAAGCCGGGTGGGCAGGTGTGTTTCCATGAATACTCCTTGGCGGAGCGTTGGTATGCGCGGCCTTATTGGTGGGTGTTGGGGTACGGCTTTGTGGTGCCGTTTTGCACGGTCTTGACGGGGACATCGCGCATCTTTCGCTACTTGATCAAAAGCGTCGATCGCTTTTTGCGGCCTACTGCTTTTGTGCAAGCCCTCGAACGGACGGGCTTTGTGCGTGCCTCTGCGCAGCCATTGCCTTTTTGGCGAGCGCCGATCTTGCACACCTTTCGCGCTTACAAGCCCGAACATCCCCCTGCTGCGGGAAAATAGACTTCTATCAGAATAGGACTTATCCCCCTGCTGCGGGAAAATAGACTTCTATCAGAATAGGACTTACGCGGTTGGATGGTTGTGTGGGGTTGGAACCCCAACGGTGACGCACTACCAAACGACGGGTCAAAAGGACTTACGCGGTTGGATGGTTGTGTGGGGTTGGAACCCCACGCCCCGCAAGGGAACTGCGTCCCCTTGACCCCGTGAGGGGCGAAGAGAGCACAGGTTTTCAACACAACGGCTCTGTCGCTTGAAGTGTCGCGAACACGGCTTTTTTTGGCAACGGCGTCACTCCGATGCTATGTTGAGAAAAACAGGAAATCCGAGCGTGGCGGTTGTGCAAAGCAAGGAGCAGAGATGGCAAAAGAATCGTTTGGAAAGCGTTGGATTCGCGAGCGGCTGGGTGGGTACAAACAGCAGATCAACGTGGTTGAGGCAGACAAACCCGTACAGATGAGAAAAGCCCGTCGGGCGGCGGTGATCGGAGGTGGGATCGCGGGGATATCCGCTGCATCACATCTTGCCGAACGGGGATTTGGTGTGGCGCTGTTTGAAAAAGAGTCGTACCTTGGCGGAAAAGTCGGCTCTTGGAAAGCGGATGTGGGAGGCGGTGTCGAGATGCAAATCGAACACGGCTTTCATGCTTTTTTTCGCCAGTATTATAACTTTATAGATTTTTTGAAGCGGATCGGTGCGGAAAAATACTTTGAGCCGATCGATGATTATCTGATCCTGACACAAGCTCACGGCAACTTTAGCTTCCAAGGCATCGACACCACGCCGATCTACAACTTGTTGTCGATGGCGCGCAAAGGCATCTACAGCTTGCCGAGGATGGCGTTGAATCCAAAAGCGCAAAAGATGCAGGCGTTGTTTCGCTATGAGCCAGAAAGCACTTTTGCGCAATACGATCAGGTGTCTTTTGCGGATTTTGCGCGTTCGGCGGCCTTACCTGATCGGCTGGTGCGGATCTTTACGAGCTTTGCACGAGCGTTTTTCTCGGAGCCTTCGCGGATGTCGATGGCGGAGATGATGAAAGGGTTTCATTTTTATTTTTTAAGCAATGATCTTGGCCTGTTGTATGACTACATGAACGAAGACTTTGCGGTATCGCTGCTTGGGCCTGTGTTTGCCCATTTTGAAAAGCATGGCGTCTCGTGGCATCTCAACGCGCCTGTTGAATCGGTCGAGCGAGAAGGGAAGGGATACCGCGTCAATGGCGTGCCGTTCGATGATCTGGTGATCGCGACGGATGTGGTTGGAACACGGAAGATCGCGGAAAAAAGTTCGTGGTTGCGCGAAGAAGCTCCGATACTTGCTGCGCAGATGTCCGCGTTGCGTCCGTCGCAGCGATACGCGGTGTTGCGGCTGTGGTTGGATCGCGATATCCGATCGGATCTTCCGATCTTTGTCTTTACGGATCGCGAAGTGCTGTTGGATTCGATATCGCTGTATCATCGGATGCAAGAGACTTCACGGCGTTGGGTCGAAGAAAACGGGGGGAGTGTGATCGAGTTGCACTCGTATGCTGTTCCTGACGCGATCCGCGATCAAGAAGAAGCAAGAGCGCAGTTGATTCGGGAGTTTGAGACGTATTTCCCTGAGATCAAAGGGGCCGTGATCCGTCACGAGTTCATGCAGTTTCGGCAAGACTTTGCTTCGTTTGCGATCGGTGAATATGCGGGCCGTCCAACCGTACAGACGGAGATCCCGAACTTATTTTTGGCGGGAGATTGGGTGCGGCTGTCTTGCCCTGCGATGTTGATGGAAGCAGCGCATACTTCGGGGATGATCGCTGCAAATCACTTGCTTTCCGCGCAAGGTCTGCAACAATACCCCGTCTATTCGATTCCTTTGCGTGGCCTTCTTGCGCCGCATCGGAAACAAGGTCTTCGTTTGCTCGCTGCCGAACAGCGAGCCGTTGGATAATCGGCGTTGGTGGTTTTCGTACGCCAACACCCCAAACAAAGGAGCGTTGGTGTCGGATGAGCCGTTATACGGTGACGATCTTGTTGTTGTGTTGCAGCAACGTGTTTATGACGTTTGCATGGTATGGGCATCTGCGCGATATGTCGCATCGACCGTGGATTGTGGCGGCGTTGGTCAGTTGGGGGATCGCTCTTTTTGAATATCTCTTACAAGTTCCTGCCAATCGTATCGGTCACGAAGTCATGACCGTCGGACAGCTAAAGATCCTGCAAGAAGTAATTACGCTGACGATCTTCGTGCCATTTGCCATCTTTTATATGAAAGAAAAACCGACATGGGATTACTTGTGGGCAGGGCTTTGTTTGTTGGGAGCCGTGTTTTTTATCTTCCGCAGCAAGTTGTTCTGAACGTTGGTGTTTTGGTGTTTTGGTGTTTTGGTGTTTTGGTGTTTATGAGAGTATGTAGAAGCCCGATTGTTTGGGCATCCACAGGGGGATGCCCCTACCTCTTTACGATAACGCAACGGGCGGATCTCGTATAACGGCGCAAGACGACCAAAGGGAGTCCTACCGGACGCCCCAGACAAAGGGCGGGAGATCGGGTGATTTATGGAATTTTTGCGAACCCACTTTTTTGGGACGGATCTGGTCGTTGGATTTTCTTTCCCAGTGTTTTTTTATTTCTTGTACAAAACAGGACATATCGAACGATGGGTTTGGACGTTTTTTTGGGTAGGCGTTGGGATCGGCTTGTTGTGGGAAATCCCGATCTTTTTGTTGAGCGCAGAGAACGCAAGATACCCGATCATTCGATACCTTCAACCATTGCCAGTCCATCACCTGATCGTGATGTTCTGTCATGCGCTGTGGGATGGCGGACTTTTTCTGATGGGAGTTGGCCTTGTTTTTCTTTTTTCGCCATCTGCGCTCAGGCGGTTCTCTTGGAAGGAACTGGCGATCTTTTTGGCATGGGGGCAGATCTCGGCACTGTCCGTTGAATTGTTAGGCATTTTCAATGACGGATGGGCCTACATCCCGGGCTATTGGTGGAATCCAACGCTTTTTCAAGTGAAGCAACAATCTCTCACTTTGTTAATCTTCTTTATTTGGTTGATGGCTTCTCTTGCGTACTACTTTCTTCTTCTGCGATTTCACCAGAAAAAGCGGATGTAAGAGTGGCTTGTACGGTATCCGAATGATCTACGCAGCAAAGGATAGTGCGCAAACGCCCTGTTGTTGGGCAGCCACGGGGGGCTACCCTTACGTTTTACGAATATGCGATGGGTGAATTTCGTATGATATGGAGAAAAACGAGGGCGGGGTTGGGGATTTTTTCGGAAAGTGCCTTGTGTAAAAGTAGCGTGGTGGAGAAACGCTTACTGGTCAGCCCGTAAAGCCCAAGAGCTTCAGCCTTGGGTGGTTCACAGGTAGCGCTTGGCCCAAGAAGGGATGGGACGGCCAAGATCGCGATCGGCATCGGGTCGGCTGCCGCTTAGGCCATCACCGCCCCAGCCGTATTCGGAGACTTGGGAGCGGGCGGAACGGGAGAGGTCGCGGTCGCCGATGGCGATGGCGTGGATGTGGGGGGAAAAGGTGTCGTGTCCGCGTCCACGGCTCCATGCGGCGAATCCTGCTTGGCGGAGACTGCGCACCATGTCGTCGACAACACCGCGTGAGTGCATGACGGTGCGGATATCAAGGGCACCCCCGCCGTCGTGGGTGCCAGCGCTTCCACGCACGCCGCCCGGGTTATAAGAGCCTTGGCTGAAAGAGAATTGGAAGTTTTCGTGGCCGTGTTTTTTTTCCATGATCTCTTCGGCACGACGGATCATCTCGACGGTGCGTTTGTTCATGGCGACACCGCGAAAGTTGACGTGGCTATAATCGGCGGTGGGGGGCTTTTGGTCGAATTGTTCAAATCGGCTGAGGGGGGTATCGGGATTTTTGAGGACTTCTTTTCCTTTTTCAAGTGCGGCCCATGTTTTGGGTCCGACGTTTCCGTTGACAGGGAGTCCTGCGTCTCGCTGAAAGTCTCGCACAGCGCTTTCGGTTTTGGGTCCAAAGTCGCCGTCGATGGGGCCGGGATTGAAGCCGAGTTTTTTGAGTCGGCCTTGGAGTGTTTCGACGTGACGGCCTTTCGCGCCTTCTTGGAGCGTGACGTCGGGCGCATCAAAGCCGTCTTTGGGAGCGGAGGAGGGAGTGGGCTGTGCTGGTGTTGGTTGTGTCGGTGGATGGGGCGCATTCGGTTTGGCTTTTTCGAGGGCAGCCCATGTTTTGGGTCCGACGATGCCGTCGACGTATTCGCCCGCGTCTCGTTGGAAGGCTTTGACCGCTTTTTCAGTTTTGGGTCCAAAGTCGCCGTCGATGGGTCCGGGATCGAAGCCGAGCTTTTTGAGTCGGCCTTGAAGGGTTTCGACGTGTTGGCCCTTTGCGCCTTCTTTGAGAGTGACGTTGGGTGCGTCAAATCCCGATTTGGCGGAGGCTGCGGCGGTGCGTGATCGGGCTTGTGCGGCAGGTGTTTGAGCGAAGCCTTGGGGTGCGGGTGCGCCGACAAGATCGCGCTGAAGGGCGGGAGCCGCAGCGGGTGGGGTGGGGATGGGGGCGTGAGGGGCGTGAGGGTGATCGTGGCCCTCGTGGTGTTTGGGCGTGGGATCGGGGGGCGGAGCCAGTTTGCGTGGTTTGGCGATGGAGTCTGCTTGGGGTAGCGGCTTGCGTTCGGGGATGTGGGGGGCAGGTATCTTCATGTTGCGCTCACTTTGTGTTTTGTGGGTTGTGGTGAACAGGCTGGGCTGTTGTTGTACGCGAGTCTATTTTTGCTGATAACGTACCGAGATAGCAAGGATTTTCTTTTGCACATTAGTGAGGTAAATGAAAAAACGCAGGCGGATGTAATCTTTGGGAGAGAAAATGCAACGTGTTCTATTTCCTTGATCTTCATGGGATTGTTGGTATTGAAGCGCGGAGCGTTGTGATTGGAAAGCTCAAAGAGGGGGGGCGCAAGTGGTGTGGACGTCGATGCGGGCGGGGCGTGCGTGGTGTTGGGGCTGGGTGGGATGTGTGAGGGTGGTGGATGTGTCGCTTTGGAAGCCGCGCCAGTGGGTGCGTTGTGGGAGGCCGCGATAGGTGAGGTGGACGGTGCCTTGGTAGGAGCTTTGGCTTTGGATTGTGCGCTTTGTGTCGGAGCAGCGGGTGTTTTGTCGCAAGGTACTTTGGAGGGAGAGGTGGTTTTGTTTGAGGCGATGGAGTTTGTATTGAAGGGAGTGGACTTGGGTGCAAGGAAAAGAGCCGTTTTGACGGGAGGTGTGTTGGTAGCGCCAACGTCGCAAAGGTCGGTGGGGTGGGGCGGGCCAGCGCAAGAAGATCAGTTGGATGGCGCGTTCGGTGGCTTTTTTGTGTTTGTTGGTGTGTTCGGCGGGTTGGCCGTAGTGGATGGTGCGGATCGTGTTGTGGGGGTCGAGGTGGACGCGCCACATCGCGCCGATGTAGACGGCCAGTAAGCCTTTGAGCGTGTTGTTGGCGGGGCGGCCCATCACAAGCAACGGGGTGTATTCGATGGTTTGCCCTTCGACGATATAGCCCGTTGCGTCGGAAGAAACGACGGCCATTTGATAGGCCGCTCGGATATGGAGATGTGGTGTGGTGGAGGCAGCGTGTTTGGAAGGAGCGGAGGGAAGGGCGTGTTTGGAAGGAGCGGAAGGAGCAGGAGATGGTGAAGGAGCGGGAGGAGCAGGGGATGGTGAAGGAGCGGAAGGAAGGGGGGCGTAGATCTGTGTTTCGATGCGTGTGGTGCAGAGGGTTCCGACAGGAGGAAGGGGTGAAGGTGGTGCGGGGCGGCTGGTGGATTGGGCGTTTGAGGGAAAAGGAAGAAGCAGCGCCGCTTTGGAGAGGAAAAAGCACAGAGCGAAGGAGGGAGGGATTCGAGCGGATATCAGGCGGCTGCGGAAGAAAGGGGCCGGAAGCAAGGTGGCGTGCATGAGGGGTCTCCGTGGTGGTTGGAGCGTGGTGGCTGATACGAAATCCGCAGGGTGTGTGATCGTAAAACGTAGGGGCAGACAGGTGTGGCTGCCCAACCGTAGGGCATCTACGCACGATCCTTCGATCACATATCTTGCGGATATCGTATGACTTCAGAGAGAAAGCCGATCGAGACGAGATCCAAGATGACAAAATCGGACGAGATCTAAGATGACAAAACCCCGGTGTTCGCGAGATTTCAAGCGACAGAGCCGTTTGTTTGAAAAGCGATGGTCGTTTCGCCGATACGGGGTCAAGGGGGCTGCGACCCCTTGCGGGGTATGGGGCAGCGCCCCACAAAAAACAAACCGACTGCATCGCAGCGATCACAGCTCGTTTGCAAGCTGTCTCCAAAGGTCGGGAGTGGGGGGAGTCACGCGGGCTTCAGCAGACGGAGTTGGTGACGTGCGATACGGCGATTGAAGTAATGCAGTTGTTTGAGGATATCAAGGCTGTCGATCTCGAGGAGGGCGGGATCTTGTTCGAGGCGTTCGGGGTGTTGTTTGAGGCGGGTGATGCTTTCGATCTGGGCTTGTCGTGCGTATTTGTCGATTTGATCGCGTAGATCGATGACTTGTTGAGCGGCTTGGGCGTCTTTTTCGGTGACGGCGCGGAGAGTGAGTTGGGTGGAGTTCATGAGGCGTTTTTGGATCTCGACAAAAAGGTCGGTGGGTTCGTGTTCTTTGGTTTTTCGGCGTTGGTGAGCGGCGTGTTCCCAATCAAGGCGCAAGAGTTCTTGGGTGATGCGCGAGGCCATGCTTTGGTAAGTGTTGATCACGCGGATCAAGAAGAGGAGTTCTTCGGTTTCGGAGGCGTTCATCTTGTGGACGCCGAGGCGAGAGATCCAAACGGACATTTTTTGGTGCATGTGTCCGATGCGACCGCCGATTTGGCGCATTTGTCGGATGGCGGCATCGGGTTGTGGGCTGTGGAGTTGTGGGATGCGTTCGATCATGGAGATGACGCGCTGTCCGTAGCGCAAGATCTCTTTTCGGATCATCACAAGGGCGGTGCGGGCGTCTTTGAGATAAGCATCTTTCATATAGCGGAGATCGTCGTTTTCTTCGCTGTCTTCGGGTGGAGGGGGGGATATCTTGCAAGCCAACCACGCAAAGAAGGGGACAAAACCGATGAAGAGCGCGGCGCAGATCACATTAAAGAGGGTGTGAGCGTTGGCGATCTGTCGGGGGGCTTCGTAGGCGATGCGTGCGGCCCCTTGGAGGTGGTGGGCTTGGGGGGAGAGGGCGGCGACCAAGCGGCTAAAAGGCCCAAGGAAGGGCAAAAACAGCAGGACGCCGAGGGTATTAAAGAGGATGTGGACGATGGCGACTTGGCGGGCTTCAGCGGTTTGGCGCAAACTGGCGATCAGAGCGGTGACACAGGTTCCGACGTTGGCACCGAGGGCGATGGCAAGGCCGGCTTTGAGATCGAGTAGTCCTTGAGAGGCCAAGGCGATCACGACGCCGACGGTGGCTGCGCTGCTGTGGACGAGAGCCGTAAAGATCGCCCCTGCGAGCAAGCCAAAGGCCGCATAACGCATCTGGGCCATCCATTGCAGAAACAGCGGATAATGCTGGAGAGGCTGCATGGATTGGCTCATGATCTCCATGCCCACAAACAGCAATCCGAGTCCGAGCAGTGCGTGAAAAAGATGGCGGAGGCGTTCGGAAGGGAGAAAGACTTGGCCGGCAAATCCGATCGCAACCAACAGAAGTGCGTACTTGGCGATTTGAAACGCGGCAAGTTGGGCGGTGAGCGTAGAGCCGATGTTGCTGCCCATGACGATGGCGACGCTTTGCTGCATGGTCATCAAGCCCGCGCCAACAAAGCCGACCAACAACACCGTCGTGACGGTGCTGCTTTGGGTGAGTGCTGTGGCGATCGTGCCTGTGAGAAGCCCTGCGAATCGGTTGGGTGTAAGTCGTTGCAAGGTGTCGCGGAGATGATCGCCAGCTGCAGCTTTCAAAGACTCGGACAGGCGGTCCAATCCGTACAAAAAGATCGAAAGCCCGCCAAACAGTCCGATCAGCAACAAGTGCCATGTGATGGATGTTTTCTGTGTCGTGGGCATCGTTGAGGCCCACCAAAAGGCCGCAGAGAAGGTCGTCATCGAGTATCCGAGGTTGCTTGTTTGGTAAGAGGAGATGGGGTTGCCTGCGTGACAACAGCGCGACATGATGAAGGCAAAAGGGTGTCGACGCAAGAGCAGGACGCGATGCGGCGGAAAGATGATACGAGATCCGCCCGTTGTGTGATGGTAAGGATGTCGGGGCAGACCCCATAGGCGTTAGGTGAAGCGGAGGAAAGCCCCCCACCCCGCCCTCCCCCGTGAACAGGGGAGGGAGCGAAAGTCGGAAGCATCGGGGATTTTGTTTTTTCATGACGCACGCTGTATGCACGAGATGCAGACGCTGCCCGTTCGGTTTCCACCTTAACAAGGCGCGTATGGGGGCAGACCCCTGTGTCTGCCCGATTGTCGGGCGTCTACGCACTCTCCTTTGTGGTGTACATCATTTGGATATCGTATTAGCTGCGTCGTGCGTGGAGATAAAAGCGCCAAGGTGCGGGATAACCTTCGGCGGTAAGGGAAGGATCGTGCGGGTCGAGGAAGTCGGCGAGGCTGTCGATATCGGCCCAAGGGGTGCGTCGTTGCTCTTGGGTGGAGAGGGGTGCAGCGAAGAGGCAGCGCAGATCGGTAAATCCAGCGCGCAGCAGCCAATTTTCGAGGCAGCTTTGTGTGGGCAAGAACCAGATACCACGGGCTTTTGCGTAGCGTTGTCGTGGCATCAGGGCGACGGGATCGTCTCCCGGGATGCCTTGGCAGTCGACGATGATCTCGCCTTGGGGTGTGAGGGCTTGGTGCATCTTGCGCAAGAGGCCGATGGGATCGGTGTGATGGTAGAGGATACCGAGGCAAAAGATCGTGTCGAAGAAGCCGGTGAACAGGTCGGTGTGTTCGACGCCGAAGAGTTCAAAGTGAAGGTTATCGAGGCGGGTCCATTGTTGGAGAAGTTGAAAGGCCCAGTAGTGCTTGGCGTAGGGTTCAAAACCGATCACGCAAGCGGGATCGTGTTGGGCCATTCGAAACATAAAGTAGCCGTTGTGACAGCCGATATCAGCGATGCGTTTGTTTTGGAGGGAGACATGAGGGGCGATCCGCGACCACTTCCAATCGGAGCGCCATTCGGCGTCGATAGTGGTTCCAAACAGCGTAAAGGGGCCTTTTTTCCACGGTCGAAAGGTGTCGAGGGCTTGTGCAAGGAGAAGATGTTGTGACTCGGAGAGGTCGGTGCTTTGGCCGATGGATACGCTGTCTTGGTCGAGTTGCAGGCAGGACGGTGAGAAGTGGCGTGTTTGGTAGGCGACTGTGCGGCTGTGTGCGAGGTTTGGAGCGTCGAGGAGCGCGTTGCGTTGTGTGCGCAGGTGGCGGATCGCTTCGTGGTGGAGGGCGTTTTGGGAACATTGTTCGAGATAATCAGGGGCTTGGTATCCGCGATATGCTGGGGGGATCTGCATGGTTTTTCTCTCACAGAGGCCGCGTTTCGGTAGCCATCGAATGGACGGATGTTGTAGAGGATGGGCTTTTGTCTCACAGAGGCTGAGTTTCGGTAGACGTCGAATGGACGGATGTTGTAGAGGATGGGCTTTTGTCTCACAGAGGCCGAGTTTCGGGGGTGGTTTTGCGTGCCACAAAGGTTGTGAAGCCGTGCATCTTGAGCAGGATATCGACTTCGCGAAAGCCCGCGTCATAGAGCATGGCGAGTTGTTCGTCTTGAGAGAGGGGGATCAAGACGTGTTCGAGGGCTTCTTTTTTGCGTTCGATCTCGCTGCGTGCGTAGCCATTGCGTTCTTTGAAGGCTTCGTAGTGGCGGGTGATCGTCTCTTGAAAATGCGGCGAGTGGCATTTGACTTTTTCGCTCAAAAACAACAATCCCCCTGAGAGAAGGCCATCGAAGACAGAACGCAATAGCGTGGTGCGTTGGTTGATCGGCAAAAATTGGAGGGTGTAGTTCATGACGACGACGCTGCTGTCGGCAAAAGAGAACAAGTTGGCGTCGAGGCAATGGAGTTCGACTTTGTGGTGAGAGGCGATGTGGGCGAGTTTTTCGCGGGCTTTGTCGATCATGGGTTGGGCGTTGTCGAGGCCAACGAGGATGGCGGGGGATTTGAGGAAGCGGCCAAGCAACTCAAGAAAAGTGCCTGTCGAGCAACCGACATCGACGATGCGGGTGTGGGGTTGGTGGTAGTCTTTGGCCCAATGCGCAGCACAAGCGACGACTTCGCGGTACATCGGGACAGAGCGCGAGACCATATCATCAAAGACGCGGACGACTTCTTCGTTGAAGGCGAAGGGTTTGGGCCAAGGGCCGCGCTCAAAGAGTTCGTCTTTTTCGGAATCGAGGTAGAGTTGGGCGGGCGCTTTTGGGTCCATCGAAGTCTTGGTCTCCGCGTCTCGGGCGATGCGTCAAACTGCGCAGCGCAAAGGTTGGGTTCAATCAAAGTCTTGGTTTCTGTGTATGGAGCAAGAGGTCTTTGTTTGTGGGCCGGGCCTCGGTGAGTGGATGGAGATTGGCGTACGATGAAGATCGTGTCAACTCTAAGGGGGCCGCGATTTGATGGGAGCGGATACGGGCGGAGATTCATGTGCGAGAAAGCCTCGGGTTGTCAACCCCTGTGGGGTGTGAGAGGGCGGTGGGAGGCGGTGCATCGTTGGAGCGCGTGTTGGAGGGTGAAGGGACGGGCAATTGTGCGCACGTTGTTGACGCAAAGGTGAGGATGCAACATGGTAAGAAGTTGGATCGCAAAGTTTGCGGGACGTGCCGTATACGGGACGGTACGCAAGGATGGATTGTTCCCCCTCTACGCTGGAGATATCGTTGGTGATGTCCTCGAAACGGTCGGCCTGTCCACAATGTGAGACCCCGCTTCAAGACGCTGGCACCTTGTTTTGTCCGAAATGCTCGTTTCCGCTGATGTTGATTGCGGGAAAATACCGTTTGGAGCGAGCGTTGGAAAAAGGAGGTTTTGGGACGGTCTATTTGGCCCATCACACGGGCTTAACGCGAGACACAGAGCGGGTGATCAAAGTGATCGAGCCCGGGATGTTTGCCGAAGAAGAAAGCCAGATCCGTTTTCGGCGCGAAGTGGAATTGACATCAAGTTTGTCGCAGCGCAACAACCATATCGTGCGGATCTACGACGACTTTGGTCGTGAGCCCGAGCTAGGTTATTACTATGTGATGGAGTATCTGCGTGGCAAGCCGCTTTCTCATGTGATGTGTCCGGGAAAAGCCTTGCATGCGAAGCTGATCTTTTTGTTGATGGAGCAGCTTTGTTCGGCTTTGGATGCCGCACACCGCGAGCATATCGTTCACCGCGATCTCAAACCCCCCAACATCTTTTTGATCGAGCGCGACAAAAATCCTTGTTTCGTCAAGATCCTCGATTTTGGGATCGCCAAGCCGCTTTCGGAGACAGGGGCGGGTGTGACGCGGCATATCTTGGGGACGCCGCACTATATGTCACCCGAACAATGCCTCAACGAGCCCGTCGATGCGCGTTCGGACCTGTATGCGTTGGGGATGTTGTTTTATCACATGAGTACGGGGACGCATCCGTTCCAAAAGTTAAAAGGGGGTTCTGACTTTGCGGTGATGCAGGCGCAGATCTCGCAGCCTGCGATGCCGATGCGCGAGAAGCGCCCCGATCTACCGATATCTGAGGAGCTAGATCGCGTGGTCTTAAAAGCGAT
The DNA here is from genome assembly GCA_023150835.1 of Myxococcota bacterium. Lineage (GTDB taxonomy): Bacteria > Myxococcota_C > UBA6777 > UBA6777 > UBA6777 > JAKLKB01. Next base: position 37,108 of record JAKLKB010000065.1, read on the forward strand.
CGAGAAAGAGGCCGATGATCGTTATCCAACGGCGGCTGCGTTTTGGGCGGCCCTGCGGCCCTTTGCACCGCCGCCCTCGTCTTTGTCGGAACTCCAAGGACTGTTGGCAGAAGCCGTCGCGATCCGTGCGCTCGATATGCGGCGCAGAAATCCCGTCAAACCCGCCACCGTCTCTCTGGGTCCAGATGATGCTTTGAGCGAAGTCCCCGAAGAGGTCGGAGAGGCTGGGGAGATCGGAGAGGCCGGAGAGGTCGGAGGAGCGAAGCGCTCTTCGGATGAAAAGGTGGAGCTTCCGCCGCCTTCTTCTCCGACTTCGTACGAGATGTTGGCCGATCCTATCGAGCAGCCTGTGTCGGCAGAGCCTCCTGCGGGGCTATCTGCTCGCCCTGCGTCGGAGGTCGCGGTTTCTTCGGCGGGTGCGTGGTTGGGGGTCTCTCCTGCTCTGTTTGTGGGGGGCAGCGGATCGGAAAAACCCGCAGGAAACGGACGTAGCGCAGCCGGTCATCCCAAAGATACGATGCCTTTGGATATGGATGCGCTGGATTTTTTGCATGGAGAAGCGCGTGTAGACGATCTGCGTGCTGCCATGCGAGCGATGGCTTCCTCGCGTGGCGAGACTTCGCGCCCGTTGCTTTTGTCGGAGGGGGCTTCGCCAGTCTTGGAGATGTCGGCGGATCTATCGCCTGTTTCGCAGAAGGCAGCGGGTCTCTCGCCTGTATTGGAGAGCGTAGGAGGGGCTTCGCCGTTTCATCCGCTGGTTTCTTCGTCTAGCCTGCCTCCTGATGGAAACGGGATGTTCGATCAAAATCGAACAGAAGAGGTGCATTTTACCGAGGACTCGGATCTTTTGGCTCCTCCGCAGCTTTCGGCAGAACAGGTGTTGGCTTTGCGATCGGCTGCTCCCACCGAAGAAGTCCACCACTTTGTTTTGCCCGAGCATCGGCCAGCAACGCCTTCTTTTGATTCGCTGTCTGCGACGGTTCCTGTGGGCGTGGAGAACGAAGAACTCTTGCCTTCCGTTGCGGCCCTTGCTTCCGATGGAATACAGAGCGCCAATGAAGAAATCGAGGTGTCTTCGGAGCGAGCAGGGGCCTCGCGTGGGGCCGTTTTTGTGCTGTTGCTGGCGATGGTGGCGGTTGCTGTAGGGGTTTGGACGCAGCGAGCCCAATGGTTTGGCTCGTCGACACAGCCGCTTCAAACAAAGTCCACATCTCGCAGCGGCGAACCCTCGATCAAACAAAGCCATCCCACCGAACCGAACAGCCTTGCGCTACGAAATCAACCATCGCGTCCGCTCGTTTCATCGGGGCGTCTGGCTTCTGAACCTTCGTCTTTTCTCGAAGAGAGGTCCATCGCGTCCGAACCACCGCAACCTTCGCTTGATGCGGGACAATCTGCGATCTTGCCCGAACAACGGGCCACTTCTGCGCCTGATCATCAAATCCTCACCGACGCTGGAAAAGAGGCCGCGTCGATGTCTCCGTCGACGATGCTGCCTGCCTCGCCGCTACCTGTTCCGAAGCTGGTGGTCTTTTCGCGTGGAGATGCCCAACGGACAGGGGTTTATGATGCGAAGGGACTCCAAGGCTTTCGCCGTCGGGTGGTGTGGCGCAAGAAGACCAAAGGCAACGTGAACACAAGCCCCGTTGTGGTCGGAAGTGCGGTGTACTTTGGTGCGGATGATGGGTTCTTTTATGCGGTGCAATTGGCGGATGGCGAAGAGATCTGGAAGCGGAAGATCGGGGCGCGGATCGTGTCTTCGCCGCTGGTGGTTGATGGTGTGGTGTATTTCGGATCGTGGGATCACTCGCTGTATGCGCTGCGTCGGAAAGATGGGGCGACGTTGTGGCATCACAAAGCCAAAGGCTCGATCGATGGGGCTCCTGCGGCAGATCGCGATCGAGTATACTTTGGCAGCGACGATTATCACATCTACGCGGTGGATCGGGCAAATGGGCGTTTGGTGTGGAAGTACAAGACAGGGCGATTGATCAGCGCTGCGCCGACGTTGTCGGGAGATGCGTTGTTTGTGGGCAGCAACGACGGCTTTTTGTATGCGATGGATGCGAAAAAAGGCAGCGAGCGTTGGCGTTTTCAAACCAAAGGGCGGATCTCGGGTGCGGCTGCGGTGGCGGGGGGGGTGGTATACTTTGGCAGCAGCGATCAGTCTGTTTATGCGGTGGATGCGTTGACAGGAAAACAGCGTTGGGTCTTTGAGACGGGCGGAGAGATCACGGCTTCTCCCGCAGTTTCGGAAAAAGAGATCTACATCGGCAGTCATGATGGGTCGGTGTATGCGATCGATCGGGCTTCGGGAAAGCAGGTGTGGCGTTTTCACACACGCGGCAAGGTGTTGTCTTCGCCTGCGATCTGGGGAGAAGAAGTCTTGTTCAAGAGCCAAGACCGCTACTTGTACGCCGTGAATATCCGCACCAAAAGACGCCATTGGCGGATGCGTTTGGGGTTGTCGTGGGCAGGCGCGGCCCCTGTCCCCGCAGATCGATTTGTCTTGATCGGTGTTCTCTATCCTGCCGGACTGTGGGCGATCCAGTGAGTGCTGGTTCGGTACGTTAAGAAAGAACGATGCGAGAGTACACGGCATACGTAGGAGAAACACACCGAAAGCGCTTTGGGCAGTTTTTTACGCCGCCCGATGTGGCGAGGTGGATGATCGCGTGGGTGTTGAGAGGGCTAGAGAAAGGCTCTGTCGAGGCGGATGTTTGGGGGAAAGCGAAGGCAGGAGCGGTGGAGGCGGATGTTTGGGGGAAAGCGAAGGTAGGAGCGGTGGAGGCGGATGTTTGGGGGAAAGCGAAGGCAGGAGCGGTGGAGGCGGATGTTTGGGGGAAAGCGAAGGCAGGAGCGGTTGAGGCGGATGTTTGGGAGAAAGCGAAGGTAGGAGCGTTGGAGGCAGAGGCTGGGGCGATCTTTGATCCTGCTTTTGGGATGGGGGCTTTTTATGCGCAGACGCCTTCGGGCGTCAGGTTTTCAGGGTGCGAGATCGATCCCGTCGTGCTGGAGTTTTGGGAGGCGACACACCAAAGAGAAGCGTCTTTTGTGCAGCGACAAGATTACTTGCTTTCATGGGGGCAGAAGCATCGGCATATCGTGTGCAACCCACCGTATGCGCGTTTTCAGCACGTTGCGGAGCGCCATCGTATCCACGCGGCTTTTGCAGAGCATACGGGCTTGCGTTTGGCGGGGCATACCAATCTGGCCTCGGCTTTTTTGTTGAAGTCGTTGTCGGAGTTGGAGGGCGGGCGGATGGCGTACCTGATGCCGTTGGAATTTTTGAACACAGGCTATGGGCGGCTGGTGAAGGAGCGTTTGTGTTTGTCGGGGCATCTGTATGCGATCTTGCGCCTTGATTGCGAAAAAGACCTGTTTCCCGATGTCACGACTTCGGTGGGTATCCTTTTGTTTGATGCGGGGGCTTTGCATACATCCGTGAGGTTTGGCGTGATCGCACGCCGCGAAGATCTACAAGGAGAGGCTTTTTGGGGGGGGGCAAAAGCCTCGGTGTTGGAGGCGGTGGATGCACAGGAGTCCGATGTTTTGGCAAGATCAGCGAAGTCGTGGGTGAAAGAGATCCCGTTGGCGTCGCTCGACCCTGAAGACAAATGGCTTTCGCTGTTTCGAGCGCAGACGCCCGTGTTCGATCTGAGGCAGATGGTGAAGTTGTCGGTGTATGGGCGTTTTCAGCGAGGGATCGCGACGGGGGCCAATGCGTTTTTTACGTTGCGCCCTTCGCGTGTGGCTGCTTTGGGACTTGATCCCCAAAAAGAGTGCGTGGCTTGCGTGACCAAGAGCGCGCAGGTCAAACGGTTGGTGTTTCGGGAACGCGATTACGCAGCGTTGTGGGAGGCCGATCAGCCTGTGTTGTTGTTGTCGCTTTCTGCCGAACTCTCGGAAGCAGCAGAGCATTATGTCTCTGTGGGAGAAGCACAGGAGTTGGATCATCGCTTTTTGACGAAGCATCGGACTCCTTGGTACAAGATGGAACAGCGCAAGATCGCGCCTTTGTGGCTGAGTGTGTTCTCAAGAGGCGGATACAAGGTGATCTTGAACAAGAGCCATGCGCTGCATTTGACGTGCTTTCATGGTTTTCAACCCAATGCGTGCGGCGAAAAGCTCGTGGATGCGTTGTTTTTGTATCTATCTTCACAGACAGGGAGAGCGATCATGGCGCTGTCGATGCGCAACTACGGTGCGGCCTTGGATAAGTTTGAACCCAACGATCTCAATCAGGCGATGGTTCCGCCGTTGGTCTTTTGGGCGCTTTTTGGCGATGCGCAGATCGCGCAAGCGGTCGAAGAGACGGCGAGTACAGGGCGCGTCCCTGCTTGGTTGGAGGTTGCATTAAAAGGGCTGGTGTGCGGGTAGAAGCGGGGCGGTTTGTGTTCGTGGAGGCGGATACAGGGGAGATAGCGAGTTAAAAGCGGGCGGGCTTGTGTTCGTGGCGGCGGATACAGGGGAGATAGCGAATGGGCGATTTTTGTTTGAGGGCTTGTGTTCGTGGAGGCGGATACGGGGGCGATAGCGAATGGGCGATTTTTGTTTGAGGGCTTGTGTTCGCTGCGGTTTCAAGGGGCGGTTTGGGGGGGATTGCGTTCGCTGCGATTTCAAGGGGCGGTTTGGGGGGGATTGCGTTCGCTGCGGAATTTTTTGGCCATGACGGCGGTGACAGCGGAGACGCTGATGACGGTTTGGAGGTCGCAGTTGCGGGGGAGAGCGTTGACGGGTTCGGAGAGTCCGATCAGGATGGGTCCGACGACTTCCATTTCGCCGAGGTATTGCATGAGTTGGTAGCTGATGTTTCCGGCGTTGAGGGAGGGGAAGACGAAGACGTTGGCGGGATCTTTGAGGGTGCAGAAGGGGAAGTCATGGAGGTAGGCTTTGGGGTTGACGGCGATGTCTACGCGCATCTCGCCGTCGATCATCAGGTCAGGGCGCATCTGTTTGGCGATTTGTGTGGCTTTTTGAACCTTGATGGACTCGCTGTTTCGGGCGCTTCCGAAGTTAGAGAAAGACAGCATGGCGACGCGAGGTGTGATGCCAAGCTGTCGGATCAAGTCGGATGTTGCGACAGCGATGTGGGCGAGTTGTTCGGCGTTGGGGTCGATATTGACGGTGGTATCGGCAAAGAAGCGGGCTTTGCCTTTTTTATCGAGGATCATGTACATACCGCAGGCGATGGGGTTGCCTTGGGAGAGGCCGACGATCTGGAGGGCGGGTTTGATGATCTCGGGGTAGTTGTGAGCGATTCCACCGACACATCCGTCTGCGTCACCGCATTTGACCATCATCATGGCGTAGCGCAGGGTGTCTTGGAGTTGTTGTCGTGCGCCGCTACAGGTGATGCCTTTGCGTTCGCGCAGGCGGATGTAAGTGTCGATGTAGTTTGCGGGGATGCTGCCTTCTTTGCGGGGGTCGATGATCTCGTAGCGATCAGGGGCGAAGTCGAGGCCGAGGTGTTGGGCGTGTTGGAGGATGTCTTGTTGGTTGCCGAGCAGCACGGGGTGGGCGATGCCTTCGTTGATCATGACGTGGCAAGCGCGCAGGATCGTGGGATGATCGCCTTCGGGGAAGACGATGCGCATCTTTCGTTTTTGGGTGTGAGCCTGCCCAATAAAGCGCTGAACCATCTCGCGTGTTGGGTGGATCAGTCGTTCGAGGCGCTCTTGATAGGCTTCCAGATCGTCGAGGGGTTTGCGTGCGACACCGCTGTCCATGGCGGCCTTGGCGACGGCGGGAGCGACGCGGTACAACACGCGAGAGTCAAAGGGTTTGGGGATGATGTAGTCGCGGCCAAACTGCAAGCGCTGTTTGTGGTAGGCTTGTAAGACATCGTCGGGGACATCTTCGCGGGTGAGTTCGGCGAGGGCGCGGGTGGCGGCGAGCTTCATCTCTTCGTTGATGGTGGTGGCGCGGACATCGAGCGCGCCGCGAAAGATAAAAGGGAAGCCGAGGACGTTGTTGATCTGGTTTGGATAGTCGGAGCGGCCTGTGGCGACGATGGCATCGGGCCTTGTTTGGACGGCGAGGTCATAGTCGATCTCGGGGACGGGGTTGGCCATCGCGAAGATGATCGGGTCGTGCTTCATGCCTCGCAACATCTCAGGCTTGAGGATGTTGGGGGCCGATAGACCGATGAATACATCGGCTCCTTCGATAACTTGGGCGAGTGTGCGGTGGGGAGTGTCGGCGGCGACTTCTTCGAGATAAGAACCTTCAGGTTCGCGCCCTTTGTAGACCACGCCGTGAACGTCGGTCAAAAACAGGTTCTCGCGTTTTACGCCCAAGGATAGGCAATACCGCGCACACGAAAAGCCCGCAGCACCCGCCCCCGAAAACACCAGCTTCACTTCGTCGATGCGCTTGTTCACGATCTCTAGGGCGTTGAGCAGCGCCGCCCCCATGATGATCGCCGTCCCGTGTTGATCGTCATGGAACACAGGGATATTCATCTCTTCGCGCAGCCGCTTTTCGATGTAGAAACAATCGGGTGCGCCGATATCTTCGAGGTTGATCCCGCCAAACGTCGGCTCCAACATCTTCACCCCAAGGATGAAGTCGTCAGCCGTCTTGCTCTTGAATTCAAGGTCAAACACATCGATCCCTGCAAAGCGTTTGAACAATACGCCTTTGCCTTCCATCACGGGCTTGCTCGCCAACGGGCCGATATCTCCGAGCCCCAAAACCGCTGTTCCGTTGGTGATCACCGCCACCAAGTTTCCTTTGATCGTATAATCATAGACCGTATCAGGATCTTTGTGGATCTCTCGGCAAGGCTCCGCAACCCCCGGTGTATAGGCCAGCGAAAGATCAAGCTGCGTCGCAAAGGGCTTGGTGGCGTTGACTTCCAACTTTCCCGGGCGTCCGTTGGCGTGATAAGCAAGGGCGTCTTCTCTCGAAAAGCTCATGGTTTCGACCTCGTGTGCATGGATTAGAAGTGTGCGTTACCGGGGGTGCGTGGGAAGGGGATCACATCGCGGATGTTGTTCATGCCTGTGATAAACTGCACCATCCGCTCGAAGCCAAGACCAAATCCAGCGTGCGGTGCGCCCCCAAATCGACGCAGATCCAGATACCACCAGAGTTCTTCTTCGGCGATCTTGAAGTCTCGCACACGTTGTAGCAAGACATCGTAGCGTTCTTCACGTTGTGAGCCGCCGATCACTTCGCCGATACCCGGGAACAGCACATCCATCGCCGCAACCGTTTTGTTGTCTTCGTTCAGGCGCATATAAAAGGCTTTGATCTCTTTCGGGTAGTTTCGGACGATCACTGGTTTTTGGAAGTGCTGCTCGACCAACCAACGCTCGTGTTCGGCTTGCAGGTCTTTTCCCCACTCGACAGGGTAAGTGAACTTGCCCTTTTTGTACGCCTTCGAGCTACGCAATAACTCCACCGCTTCGGTGTATGTCACGCGCTCGAACTTGTTGTCGATCACAAAGCGCAAGGTCTCCAAGAGGCCCATCGGACGGCGCTCTTCTTTCTTCATGTTCTTTTCGAGTTCCGCAAGACGCTGATCCAAAAATTCGAGTTCATCGGAGCAATGTTCGAGCGTGTAGCGGATCAAGTATTGAACGAAGTCCTCCGCAAGATCCATATCGTCATGGATATCAAAGAAGGCGATCTCAGGCTCGATCATCCAAAACTCGGCAAGATGCCGCGAAGTGTTCGAGTTTTCCGCCCGAAATGTCGGACCAAAGGTGTAGACCTTTCCAAGCGCAAGCGCGCCGATCTCCGCTTGTAGCTGGCCCGAAACCGTGAGGTTGGTGGGGCGTTGGAAAAAGTCCGCAGACCAATCATCATGCCCGTCTTCGCCTTTGGGCGGCGTAAAGCCCGGGGGCAGCGTGGTCACTCGAAACATCTCCCCCGCGCCTTCTGCGTCACTTCCCGTAATGATCGGCGTGTGCATATAAAAATAGCCCCGATCGTTAAAGTATTTGTGGACCGCAAAGGCCACCGCATGACGCACCCGAAACACCGCATTCATCACGTTGGTACGCATCCGAAAGTGGGCTTGTTGGCGCAGGTATTCCATCGTTTGCGCTTTGGGCTGCAATACATAGGACTCAGGGTCGGCCTCGCCCAATATCTCGATCGACTCGGCAAGGACTTCGACCGCTTGGCCCGATCCGATGGATGCGATCACTTTGCCCGTCACAGCGACGCAAGCGTGAAAATGAATGCGCTTGAGCAAGGACTCATCCAATTTTTCGTAGTCTACGACGACTTGAAGCTGTTTCATCGTCGATCCGTCGTAGAGAGCAATAAATCGATTGGAACGAAAGGCCCGAACCCACCCCATAACCGTCACTTGTTGATCGCGGGGAGCCTGTTCAAGGATAGAAGCGATCTCGGTTCTTCTTGGCATAACAACACCCTTCACTAAATGGAGCATGACACGGAGGCATCTTCTGCGCTTCCGATATCGGTCTAGCGTGCATTGGGCGATCGGCGTTGGATCGCTCCGTGTGCAGTATGTGGACACGCAGCAAAGCACAAGCCTTGTTTCGATGCAAGTCTGTGATCGGCTCGGCAAAGGAGAGTCCACGGAAGGCACGGAAGGCACGGAAAAAAGGCAGGAAGGGGAGGCAAGAAGAGGAGGCAAGAAGAGGAGGCAAGAAGAGGAGGCAAGAAGAGGAGGCAAGAAGAGGAGGTAGGAAGAGGAGGTAGGAAGAGGAGGTAGAAGAGGAGGTAGAAGAGGAGGCAGAAGAGGAGGTAGGAAGAGGAGGTAGGAAGAGGAGGCAGGAAGAGGGGGTAGGAAGAGGAGGCAGGAACTTTGGAAAGCGCGGGAAAGAAGGCCGGAGAGGAGGCGGATGCGATGGAGAAGATGCGGCGATGGCGGATGGTTGGGGGGGCGTTGTATTTTGCGTTGCAAGGTGTGGCGGTGGGGTTGTGGTGGTTTTGGATGGTGCGGGTGCCGTCGGTGCGAGTATATTTTCGGACGAGTCGGTTGAGCGAGGCGGGTTTGATGGACTTTGCGTGGCCGGATCTACCGTTGTTGATGGGGGGATCGTGGTTGTGTGCGTGGTGGCTGTGGCGTTGTTCGGAAAGCGTGTGGACGCAACGCGCCGTTTGGGTGGTGGTGGGGGTGGTGTTGTACCCGACGTTGTATGTGGTGGGGGCGACCTTTTGGACGGGAGGAGAAGGGTGGGCAGCGGCGATGGCGATGGGGGCGGCGTCGTTGGGGACTTGTCTTGCGGCATGGACGGTGCGGTCGGAAGGTGCGTTGTTTCAAGTCGCTCCTGTGCGGCCTGTGTGGGTGAATATGTTGCGAACATTTGTGCAGACGTGCGTCTTTTGGGGGATATCTTTGTGGATGGCTCCTTGGTTGGTGTGTAAAGCCGAAGCAGCATGGGGGATCTCGCGCTTTCAAACGCCTGCGCAGGCATGGCTGCCTTGGGTGTTGTTTGCGGGTGTGGGGGTCGCCAATGTCCTGACGGGTCAGATCATGGGGCGTTTTGGAGAGGGAACGCCGCTGCCACTTGAAACAGCGCGGATCTTGGTGATTCGAGGGCCGTATCGGGTGGTGCGCAATCCGATGGCGTTGACGGGCCTGTTTTTGGGGGGGATGGTGGGGTGGGCGCTTGGATCATGGGGGGTCTTGGCGATGGTCGCGCTGGGTGGGGTGTTTTGGCATGTCTTTGTGCGGCCTATCGAAGAAGCCGATCTGTTCGAGCGATTCGGACAGCCCTTTGCAGATTACCGCGACAGCGTGCGCTGCTGGATTCCAACGTGGCCGCCTTATCCGCCATCTCCGTGAGGCTGTGGGCTTTTTTTACGAAAGAACCCGCAGCTTGAAACATCTGCAAACACGACAGACGCCTGCAAATGAGGGTGTTTTCGGCGACGCTTCTTTCGCCGGATTCAGGCTGCCTTGCGTCGCGGGATGTGATCTGATAAAAGCTTTCTTGGTTTCATCTTAGATCGACAACAATTTCGGGTACGAGATCCGCACACGGTGTGATCGCAAAACGTAGGGGCAGCCCGCTGTGGCTGCCCAACCATAGGGCATCTACAGCGGATTACACGACCCTTCGATCTCACATCCTGCGGATCTCGTACGACGCCTGTCCATACCACCAATCGTGCTCGACAGACCGCACGTTCTTCTTTCCTCTCACCCAAAACAAGGGAGCCAGACATGACCGAAACCACGTCCGAACACGCCGACTTGCTCACCCTCAACGATGAGATCCCTGACGATATCGAAGATCAAGAAGCCCCAACCGACGCGATCTCTGCGCTGTCCTCGCTTCAACCCATCCTCGAGCAGATCTCACCCGAAGACACCAAAACAGGCCGTGTCTCAGGGGCAAAAGTGACCGCGTATTGCGCGAAACTGCAACAAAAAGCCCAAGGCTACGCGGCAGAACTCGACAGTACCTTTGTCCACTCCCCTCGCAATTTTATTGAGCAGTTGCTTCCTTGCGCACGCGCTTATTGGGCCGCCCAAAGCGCACTCGAAAGCATCGATCCCTCCGCCGTCGATCGCAAAAAGCTTTACAAACAAGCCGGTACACTGAAACAGCGTGTTGTTCGCGCTTTGGAGTTTTATGCCGAAGACGATCCGCAGATCCGATTCGTACTCGAGGTCATCCGCCCCGGTACAGGCTATGTCGATCGCGCCGAAGATCTCCAAAAACTCTATGCGGCCTTGCAGCCTTACCGTGATCAGCTACTCCAACGGCAGCTTCTTTCGTTCGAAGACATTGAGCGGATACCCAAGCTCGCAGAACAACTCCTCGAACCCAGCACTTCAGAAACCAAGATCAAGGACGCCCGCCTGTTGCGTGATCGAGCTTGGACTCTCCTTGTCGAAGCCTACAACGAAGTCATGCACCATCTGCGCTTTGTCTTGCGCCACACGCCCACCGAATTCGCTCGGCTCGGTTCTCTCTTCTTCCCCCCGTCCACCACACGCGCCACCAAGAAACCCACCCCCGTCAACCCTCCTCCTGCGCCTCAAGGCTGAAGCTCTTTGCCTCGTACGGTCGCCAAAGTACTCGGACAGGTTTTTTGGAAGGGTCGTACGGTCGCCAAAGTACTCGGACAGGTTTTTTGGAAGGGTCGTACGGTCGCCAAAGCCTGTGGGGAGACTTTGATGGAAGGGGCGTACGGTCGCCGAAGCCTGTGGGGAGACTTTGATGGAAGGGGCGTACGGTCGCTAAAGTACTCGGGCAGGTTTTTTGGAAGGGTCCTACGGTCGCTAAAGTACTCGGACAGGTGGCTCATGTTGTGTTTTGAGGTCTTTTTCGAAAAACGTGGTATCCTCGGGCTTCATGGCTTGTTTGCCCTTGACATGAGAGGTCTCAGAGGAACGTCTCGCGACATGACCGTTGAAGAAAACAACGAAAACTCTCGGGGGTTCGTTTAAAACAGATAGCGATGAAGAGGTCACCGACGCAACATAGCGAGGGCAGGCACACCTGCCTGCCCCTACAAAACACCGTGTGATTTCCAACACGTAGGGGCCCCCTGTGGTTGCCCGCGCTGAGAAGTGTTGCCTCTTGATACCTCTCTCATGGCGTTGGTTTGAACGGACCCATTCGAGGTCACCGACGCAACAGATCGAGGGCAGGCACACCTGTCTGCCCCCACAAAACACCGTGTGATTTCCAACATGTAGGGGCAACTAGGTGTGGTTGCCCTCGCTGAGAAGTGTTGCATCTTGATACCTCTCTCATGGCGTTGGTTTGAACGGACCCACGCGAGGTCACC
>JAKLKB010000002.1 GCA_023150835.1 Myxococcota bacterium
GTTGAACATCTTCTCAAATGAGGCGGTGAACTCTTGTGCTTCGGCGCTTTGTGTGAACATCTCTATTCCCCTTTCGCGTTTTGAGGTGCGCCATTATGCCACAAGAATCTGCTTTTACTTCTTAACCTGATGCCAATGGGTACCCACAGGGGCCTGCCCCTACATCTTTACGCTCAAACAACGGGCGGATCTCGTATGATCCAGCCCTTGGTAGTTTGGGTGTCGACACAGTAACCCATCAAAAACACAACGGATCGACTTTACCCCCAAAGCTTCTTCTACCGATCACCACAATCCCACCACAAGCAACAAACGAAACAAGAGAGACTCATGTCAAAGATCCAGCTTACATGGAAAAATGTGAAAAACAGCTACCGCTTGTTGAGCAAAGATAAGGAGATGCTTTTATTCCCCCCTCTTCATTTGGTGACTGTGGGGACAGGGGTTTTTTTGCTGCTTTTTTGTATGGAGTGGCTCTCCTCTATTTTGTTTCCGATCATGGGCGATTGGCTTGCGATTTTGTTGGTTTATTCTATTTTCTTTGTTTTTCATTTTTCGAATACGTTTTTTAGCGTAGCCATCGTTGCCTGCGTCTTAAAGCGGATCGACGGAGAAGATCCCACTTTAATCGATGGTTTTTCGGAAGCTTTACAACGCATTCATTTGATCTTTTTGTGGTCTTTGTTGTCTGCGTTTGTTGGAATGCTCTTAAAGATCATGGAGAGAATGCGTTACGTTGGATTTTTGGCTATCTTTTTTAATGTGGCATGGTTTCTTCTCTCTTTTTTGGCGATTCCTGTGCTTGTTGAACAAAAGCTTAGCCCTTTTCGTGCGTTGTCCGAGTCAGGTCGCCTGTTATCTGAGAGGTGGGGAGAGGCGTGTGTTGCTGACTTCTCGTTTTCTTTGATCGCTGCTGCTTTCTTTTTTTACTACGGCATATTGATAAATATTCTCTATGCTCTTGTCTTTGGCGGCGATGTGCCAACGGTTTTATTCTGGACTGGCGCGATTGGTATCTGGTCCATCAACGTCACAGCATACTCAGCTTTTCGAGCTGTTCTTTATCGTTACGCAAAAGATGGCCTCGTTGTCGACTCTTTTGAAAAAGACGATCTCCGCCTCGCTGTCAAAAGTTCCGTTTGATAGGTGGTAGAATTTAGATGTCGGAGGCTTTTTTGATGACAAATCAAACCACAGAACAGGCGTTTGAGCGCCATTTTCGTCAATTCGATCTTCCCGAACCAGAACAAAAAAAACAGAGCAGACCTGAGCAGCAACGAACACAAGCGACTCGTAAAATATTCAATCTCTGGCTTTTGGGACTCATCTTGCTTTTGGGCTGCGCAGTCTTTCTTTTTTCGGAAACAGTAGACGGGCAAAAAGTAGATCTCGCTCAACGCCATTCGTTCTTTCCTCTCTTTCAAGCCTCATGGGCGCGCTTTGTTTTAGAGGAAGCAGCGTATGCTTATTTGGCGATGCTGATGGCCTTCTTCTGCTTTATCGATTGGTTTCTTGCTGTTTTGTATCGCCTCAGAAACTTGTCTATCAATGATAACGCTTTGGGTGTGCCTCTCGCTTTTGTTGTAATTTTTTGTTTTGTTTCTGCTTTATTCTTAGATTTTTTTTCTGATGTAGAAGCTCTGTCTCTGCTCTTGCTCTCTGCTTTGTTATTGCCTGCTCTTCTGCTGCTGGCTTTAACGCTTCGATGTATGCTCTACCCCAACCACTACGCCCAAACACAAAGAAAAGGTTGGCTTGCTTCTTTGACTTTATTTCTGTTTTGGATAGGGGTCTTCGCTGGGTTTGTATGGTTTCTTTTCTCGCCTATTTCTGCTTCTTATCGGCACCTTCTTGCAACCGCGTTTTCAGCCTTACCTACACCAAAGATAAAAACCATCGAAAAAAAATTACAAACACAACACGGTACACTATTACTTGTCGATCAAGGCAAGATTCCTGATTTAAAAAAAGATACTGTACTCTTGTTTTATTGGGCGACGTGGTGCTCTCCTTGCAAATCATCTCTTCCACTGGTTCGGGATTTCCAAAAGAAATACCACAATCTTCATGTTTTCGCCATCTCATCCCAGCCCCTTGAGCGCATCGAGAGATGGCTAAAAGAGCACCCGAATGCTGCGCCTTTTTTGCACGCCATTGATTCATCTGGCACTTTTTCCGCATCATTTTCTGTTCGCTCGATCCCTACATTTGTTTTGTTACATCAAAACCGCCTGATCGGAAAAGCTGTCGGACCCTCGCAACTCGCTGCAAATTTGGATGATTGGATGCTCTCCACAAAAGAAACATCCCCACAACCACGCACGCAGCCACAGCGCATACAAAAAAAGAAACACCTACGAAAAAAGAAACACCTACGAAAAAAGAAACACCTACGAAAAAAGAAACACCTACGAAAAAAGAAACACCTACAAAAAAAGAAACACAAATAGTCGAAGGGCGGTTTGGGTGACGGATCCAGAGTCGGGTATCTCGGATGTTTCCTATTGATTTTCGATATTCAATCGACATCTGCTATCGATAGGTGTGACGCTTCTGCAACCCCCCATGTTCGAGGCATTTCAAGCAACAGAACCCTCCGAGTAGAAAACGATCGACCTCTTCGCCGATACGGGGTCAAGGGAGCCGCGCTAACCTAGCGCGTATGGGGTGAAACCCCACAAACACCATCCAACTGCGTAAGTCCTATACATAGTGAATATCCGTTCTGTAAACAACAAACGGTGAACTTGACAGGCCAACGCAAGATCTTGTACTTTTTGGTCGTTCGGGTTGGCCCTACCACAAAACAAATGCCGACTCGCTGTGTTTTCCGCTCTATCGCTGCTTTCGAGCCACATACGCTATCTCCCTTTGCTCCGAGCCAAGACGAAGCGCTCGGACAGGGAGGAAATTGAGGTTTGTGATGCAAAGGTTGAATCTTTTTTGTGTTTGGATGATCGCTCTTTGGCTTGTTTGGATGGGAGGATGCGGTGAAAAAACGGATCCGCTGCCCGACGGCGGCAACAACCGCACCGAATACACGATCTCGAAAGCAGAATGGACGGAAACAGCCGTCCGAAAAGTCCTTCACACATTTGCCTACGGCGGTTTTGCAAGCGATCAGCAAATCAAAGCATGGTCGGAGATGGAACCCCAAGACGCCATCGAAGATATCTTGAGCGCAAAGGTCTTCAACAAGCGGCTTTCTCCCCCTGATCCCGTGGACAATCTGCAAGATCGCGGTGGAACATTGCAGACGTTGCGCAACTTTTGGGCTTCGACAGACGCCTCCAACCCCACACAACCCGATGCGATCAAAAACTATTCTTTTGCCTCATGGAACGTGGCTGCAGAAACGTGGTTTTCTGCCGTCAAACGCCGAGGCATTAACCCCGTCCGACAAGCCCTCGGATTTTGGGAAACCAACTACCATCTTTGCGTGAACTTATCGGTGGGTGTGAGTCCTCAACAGGCCCTCGCTTACTATGATCGGATCATGGACGCCATCGCCGAAAACAAGCCTTACCAAACCATCCTCGCCGAAGCCGCTCTTTCTCCCGCTGTCGCCACACAATACAACCACAAAGACAACGTCTTCAAAGACGGCAAGTTTTCAGGCAACGAAGACTTCGCCCGAGAATTCCATCAGCTTTTCTTTGGTATCCTCGGCGGTTATGATCATGCCTACCACGAGTTCACCACCATCCGAAACACCGCCAAAGCCCTCACCGATATGGTAGTAAAACGCGGAAAAGACGGAACCAACAGCTTTTGGGACGATCAAATCGAGTATGGAACCAAGTTCCATTATCCCGGTGGCCTCGAGATCCTCAAGCAAGAGATCGCTGGGAACTCCGCCAAAGAAAAAATTCAAAAACTCGCAGAAGTCGCCATCCAGCACTCAGAATCCTTGGCGAATCTGCCTGTGATCATCGTCAACGGCTTCGCAGACGACAACCTCACCGATGAAAAACTACAGATCATCCGAAAGATCTGGGCTGATCTCCAAACCAAAGACCTGCTCGCTTTCCTCCGACGTTACGCGATCTCCACCGCCTTTCACAACGCAACTCGCGTCAAATACTGGTCTAGCATCAATCGCCTCGTTCTCACCCACAACTTGATGACGCTCGGCAATAAAGAGACGTATCTCGGTGCCTTCGACCTCTCCAATGCCTTTTACAACGAAGGCGTTTCACCCTTCCGCCCCAACCACGATGTCTTCGGCAGCCAGACGGGGCGCGAAGCCTCGCTCACGGCAGATATCTTCAAACGCGCCTACAACCGCAGCGTCTCGGGGGTTTGGGAATATGTGCGCATCTCGATTACAGACAAGCAAGACAAAAACAAGATCCTGTGGGAGAAAGATTGGACCTCCCATCTGCCGAAAAACGCGGACGGCTCGTATCGCGTCAAAGACACGGCAGAATGGTTGTGGAATCGGTTTGTTGCGGATGGCTTAAAGAACTTTGGCAGTTTGGAGCGCGCTCATGTCTATGCGCTGTTGGCGAGCGGATCGGACTTTGCGTACTGGATCAATAAAAACGATCCGCTCAAGGTCTACACCAAAACCGAGATCGAAACGGATCGCCTGTTGATCGATCGGATCCAAGATGTTGAAAAAGCCCGACTGGACGGTCTATCGAGCGCAGACGCCAAAGAAAAACAAACCGCAAACAAGCGCATCGGCCTTGCCATCGCCTTTATCACAGCCACCCCTTATATGTTCGCACAAGAAGGGAAATAATCGGATGAATCGACGAGACTTTATCAAATCGGCCCTTTGGGGTGCTGCTTTTTTGGGTGGTGGGCTTCACTTGCGGGAGATCTTGGCTGCTCCGCCCTTTCCGACCCATGAGAAAACGGTGTTTGTCAACCTCTTGCTCGAAGGAGGCCCCGACTTTCGGCATCTTTTTGTGCCACCGTTTGATTCCAACAAGCAGAGTTATGGCTACCAGTATTGGTCTGCACGCGCCACGTCCCACGCGCTTGAACTCAAAGACGAAGCCTTCGAAAAGCGTTGGCAAGAGTACTTGCGTGTGGAGCGCGATGGTGTGGTGTTTGGCATCCACCCAACAGCCGCTTGGCTCAAAGAGGCGTTTGAGGCTGGAAAAGTCGCCATCGTCAACAACGTCCTACATTCAAACACCCGCGATCACGCCCATTCGCTGCTTGTGCTTCAAAGCGGAGACTACGCCACTTCTCCGCACGAAGTCAGTCGCAGCGGCTGGGGAGGACGGCTGGCCAAAGCCGCCCAAGGCAACGTCCTGTCGATGACGCCCCATATCACGATGTTTTGCAACGGTCCCCACCCCACCAATGCCCTCGGCCACGACAACAGCGTCGTCCTTTCCGCCGCCACCACCCGACCTTTTGCCTTGGCCTATCCCGACCGACTCAAAACTGAACCCGCCTACATGGGCGATGATGCTGTGATGGCACGCGCTCTGCGCAGCTATTATGAAGCCAAGCGCCAAGAACTCGATGCCAACTCGCCTTACGCACGTTTTCTGACGCACGAAAAAGCCTTGCGCGAGTTTGGAGACGCGATCTCCAAACGGCTCGACAACATCGCCATCCCCGATCCGATCAAAGCCTTCTACGGCAGCGATGCCGCTACAGCGATGGCCAACAAGCGCTTTGGCGAAGAACTCCGAAACCTTTACGATTCTTTTGCTTGTGCGGATCTCGTCAATCTACGGATCGCTTCGCTGATCTATGGTGGATGGGATAGCCACAAATGGCAGAAGGACTCGATCGAACCGAAGTTCAAGGATATCTTTGGCAAAGATCGCGGCTTGGATATCTTTATGAGAGAACTCAAAACCGCGATGCCCGAAGCCCAAGAGCGCGTGGTCTTCGCGATCTCAGGAGAGTTTGGGCGGCAACTTAGCTCCAACGGTGATCGCGGAACGGACCACGGGCGCGGAAATACCGTCTTGTTGATCGGTGAAAAAGTCAAAGGCGGGATCTACGGCGAGATGTTCCCCCAAAGCGAGATCCCACGCTTCCAACAGCCGGGCGAAGATATCGAAGGCCGCACTTCTTTCGAGCGGGTATTCGGCGAGATCTGCGAATGGATCCAAACCGGCACCGCCGACACTGTCTTCCCCAAACGCAAAGACTCTGCCGCTGAACAGGGCGTTCCCTTCGAGCAGCTCTTCAAAAAATAGCACTGTTGGGCTTGTTGGGACTTGTTGGGTGGCTCTGCCCCATAGGCGTTAGGTGAAGCGGAGGAAAGCCCCCCACCCCGCCCTCCCCCGTGAACAGGGGAGGGAGCGAAAGTCGGAAGCCTCGGGGATTTTGTTTTTTCATGACGCACGCTGTATGCACGAAATGCAGACACTGCCCGTTCCAACTTCCCCCCGTTCACGGGGGGATTGAGGGGGGGGAGAAAAAAAAAGCGATCAAGACCGACTCTACGAGGTTTCCACCTTAACAAGGCGCGTATGGGACTCTGCCCCACGCCCCGCAAGGGACTTACGCCCCTTGACCCCGTATCGGCGAAGAGAGCATCGGTTTTCACACACAGACGGCGCTGTCGCTTGAAACGACACGAACACGGGGGGTTTTGTCTACTGCGTCAGCGCTTCTGTTTTCTCGCACACGGGTTTTTTGGCTGCTGCGTCATCTCTCGTATTTTCTTGCGCAGAGCCTCTAGCCATCGCGCCTATCCATCAGACGCCCGCATCGCATCTTGCCAAAAACCGACAACTCCTCCATAGGAGGATCGCGAAAAATAGGCACTTGTCCGCCAAAGGCTGCGCATCACACGAGAAACGCAACAAGCATTCATCCGAGGAGTTTTGAGCGATGACAAAAACAGAACAGATCTGGTGGTCCGAGATCGACGATGGTTCGGTCGAGATGAGCGATCAGCAGGGGCCACTTTACGAAGCGGGTCGAAAAGCCCATAAACGGCTACCACAGGGCAAGATCACCGAAGTGACACTGCGATGTCCGACGATCCGTGTGTGGCATATTCAATCGCTCTTCAAAAGCCTCCCTGCGATCGACAGCCTGTTGCTCTTGCATGACGAAGAGATCGAAGAAGGCGTCTTTGCGCAGCTATCGCAGTTTCCGAACCTGACTTCTCTGGTGATCGGAGCCGCACAGCAACCGTTGCGCCCTGCACAACTGCAAGAACTGTTGGCCTCCACTCGCCTCGAAGAATTACATCTCGGAACCCTCGAACAAACCGAAGGGATCTTGGCCCCGCTTACCGAGCAAAAACGCATTAAGACGCTTTCTCTTTCGGCCTTTGAGGGGCCGGCCTCTCTGTTGCGCGATGTCGCCAAGATGACATGGCTCGAAACCTTCTCTCTGGCCTTTGAAAGCAACTTCAGCGCCGAAGGTTGGCGGATCTTGAGCGAGATGGAGGCTTTGCCGTCTCTTTCGCTGTATTTTTACGGTCAGGAAGAGCTCGAAGACTCCGACGAGGCCGAAGATCAAGAGTACGATGAAGAAGAGTCTTTACGGCTTCTGGCCGAAGATACAGACTTTTCCTTCCTCCAAGGGATGCGCGCTTTGCGCTCGTTTGAACTCGAATGCTTCTCGCTTTCGGAAAAGCAGGCCCAACAGATCGCCTCGTTGGCCCCGCGACTTCAGGAGTTGGATTGCGAGGATTGCTTTTTTGAAAAAGGCGCTCTCGAAGCGTTCGCAGCACTGACCGAGATGCGCACCTTTGCTTTGGCATACTGCGAATCCGAATCCTCCGTAGACTGGGGATTTTTAGAGAAGCTGTTTTCGCTCGAAGACTTCGCTTTTTCTGCCGAAGAACTCCCCAAAGGCTTGTTGCCTGTGCTGTTCAAGATCAGCAGTTTGCGCCGTGTATCTTTGGTTCTCGATCAGATCGAAGACAAAGACCTGAAACGGCTTGAAAAAGGCTTTGGCCCGCACATCACCTTGGATCTGGATATCCTCTCCTAAACGACCCGAAACGAATGTTCTTGGGCTTTACACGGTATCCGAGTGATGTGTGATCGAAGGAGAGTGCGTAGACGCCCTGTAATAGAGCAGCCCCCTGTGGCTGCCCCTACCTCTTTACGATCACACAACGGGCAGATTTCGTATGGTGGGCGAACAGACTCCATGAATGCTCAGGGCGCGCATGGCCGACGCCAAACCACTCCCTTTCCGTTCGGTCCTCTACCTGCAAACACCTCGACACCGCAAGCGACCCCCTCCAGCAAGAAAAACCTTCCGCTCGGCCCTCTGCCCGCAAACGCCTCGCAACGCTCGTTTGGATCTTCGTAGGATGCGCTTGGCTCGTCTGGGCGTGGGTGGGGTGCGATCGCGCCTTGTGCGGAAAAGACCGCTCCTGTGGTGTTGGCGAGTCTTGTGTTGTCGATCGCTGTACACCTTGCATCGGCCCTTGCTCCGAAAGCCAAAGCGAAACAGGGAGAGAGAGCATCTCTGTCTTAGAACCACCGAAAGAATCCACGTCGTCGCTTGAACGGACAAACGAAGCCCCCCTGCCAAACGAGAACCCTCTCGCCGAAGAACCTCTCGCCGAAGCAGGCCCCATTGAGTCCCTCCCCGAACCCAAAGCCCCCGAATCTTCCGAATATCGAGAAGAACCCATCCCCGAACCCATCCCCGAACCCATCCCCGAAGGGCCTTGTGTCGAAGGCGTACAACGCCCTTGTTATGATGGCCCACAAAACACACGCGAGATCGGGCGTTGTCGAGATGGAAAACAAACCTGCCAAGCCGACGGTAGTTGGGGGCCTTGCGTGGGATCGATTCTCCCCACAACCGAAACTTGCGACGGCACGGACGAAGATTGCGATGGTCATATCGACGGTGGCAAGAGCTTGCTTGGGTGTGTAAGTACCATCGCAGGAAACGGCCAACGCGGTTTCGCCGAAGGCTTCGGGCGTTCTGCTCAATTCAACTATCCCACCGAGCTTGCGATCGCCCCCGATATCGCGATCGATGCAACCAACCAATACCTCTTCGTCGGAGACAACGACAACCATCAGATCCGACGGATCCGCCTCTTGGACGGCTATGTCACAACCTATGCAGGTACAGGCCAACGCGGTTTTGCCGAAGGTGACGCCCTCAACGCACGTTTTTATGCGCCGCTCGGCCTCGTGAGCGAACCCAACGGCGCGGTCTTTGTTGCGGATTCGATCAACTACCGTATCCGCATGATCAACCCCCTTGGACAGGTGATCTCCGTCGCTGGAGGAACACGTGGAAACCGCGATGGGTTCGGCAATCTAGCGCAGTTCGCTGGCCCCGCAAGTGTTCAACGCGGCCCTCGCGGCGATCTGTACGTTGCGGATTTTTCCAACCACACCATCCGAAAGATCACGATCCATCCTTAACGAACAAAAAAGGTTCTTCTTGTGGCCGCTGTCTTCTGCCATACTGCGCTTGCGTTGCTGTGGGTGTTGTGCCATAGATGCCCTTGCAAGCGAACCCAAACCCACAACAGGGCCTTGTTTTTGTGATGGAGACCGTCTGAGATCATGAGCTTTCCCAAACCCTTTTATCGTTGGCGTCCACACCCTTGGCACGGCTTGAGCGTGGGTCCGCAACCTCCGCGTGTTGTCCATGCCTACATCGAGATCACCACCTACGACAGCGTCAAGTACGAAGTCGATAAAGAAACCGGCTACTTGCGCGTGGATCGCCCCCAACGCTTTTCCTCTCAACCTCCTGCCCTGTATGGCTTTATCCCCCGAACCTACTGCGGAACCCGTGTCGGTCAACTTTCTCCCAAATCTCAGCGCGGTGACGGCGATCCGATGGATATCTGCGTCCTTTCCGAGCGCTCGATCTCCCGCGCAGAAGTGTTGCTCAACGCCCGTGTCATCGGCGGTTTACGCATGATCGATGACAACGAAGCCGATGACAAGGTGATCGCCGTCCTTGAAAATGACTCCTTCTGGTCCGATATCGAGCATTTTTCTCAGCTACCCGATGTTTTGATCGATCGCCTCCGACACTACTTTTTGACCTACAAGTCTGTCCCCGGCCAAGAAGCCGCCAAAGTCGCCCTCGACGGCATCTACGACGCGGACGAAGCCCAACGTGTCGTACAAGCCGCCATGCTCGATTATGTCGATGAGTTCGGCGACTAATACGAAATCCGCTCATCGTGTGATCGCAAAACGTAGGGGCAGACAGGTGTGGCTGCCCGATAGCAGGGCATCTACGCACGACCCTTCGATCACAGATCTTTCGGATATCGTATAAGGCGCTTTCTCGGCTGCGCAGCAGCTTCGCAACCAACGTGACTGATCGTGTCGTTGCGTTTGGCGATCCAGAAAAGGCCGCTGCACCGCTCTATCCGACGAGTTCCGCCACCATCCCTAAGCAAAGGAGGCCCCGAGATGACCTCAGCAGCACGCGAACAACGTTTTCAAGCACTCCGCGAAGAGATCGCAGAAAAAGCCCGAACCTTGCGTGAGACCTACCCCGGCCCCACAGACGGCGTCTGGGATGAAAGCCAAGCCCCACAGCGCCTGTTGTCGGAGCGTTCGATGCGTGTGTGGATCGCCCTTGCAGAAGCCCTGCTTGATGACGGAGAAGGTACCCCCACTTCCGCTCAGTTGGCTTGGTTTTCTCGTGAGATTAACGACTTTTTCGCGACCTCTGCGGGGCTACCGCGCCTTGCGCTGTATGCGCTGCCTTGGCTGTTGGAGACCTCGCCTTGGCTGTCGGGTTCGCATCTGCTGCCCTTTTCCTTGTTGTCTCGCCCCCAACGTTTGCGGTGCTTGACGCGCATGGAACACGGCCCATTGCCTGCCCTTGGTTTGGTAGCCTTTATGGCAAAGACCTTGGTTTGCTCGATCTTTTTTGAACACCCCGAAGCCTTGGCCCGCCTTGACTTTGACGGTCGGTGCCTAGACGACAAACCATCGACCAAAACAGCATGGCTGCATTAAAACCTGTCTCAAAGAAATGGCACAGGTCATTTGGTGACTTCGGCCAAAACAGTACGGTTGCATGAAAACACGCGAGAAAGACGGAGATTGTCGACCATGATCTTACAGGGTTCCCAGCTTCAACGGGACTTTGCGCTGGAGACAGATGTACTGGTGATCGGCTCAGGCAGCGGAGGGGCCGTCGTTGCCCACGAGTTGGCACGAGCAGGCCGCGAAGTGGTGATCGTCGAAGAAGGCCGTTATATCCGCCCCGAAGTGTACGGACAATGGCGGCCCTCACAGACGTTGCGGCGGATCGGTCGAGCGGGCGGAACAACGGTGGCTTTGGGCATCGGAGACTCGCCGACGATCAACATCTTGGCGGGTTCGTGTGTGGGTGGCTCGTCTGTGTTGACGGGTGGCGTGTGTTTTCGCATCCCCGAAGAAGTCCACGAAGAATGGGTACGAAGTCTCAAAACAACCTCCTTGTCTGCGGAGGCGATGGCTCCGTTTTATGAACACATTGAGGCGATGAGCCATGTAAGTCCTGTGCCGATCGAGATGCGTACGCGAGGGACAGAGCTTTTTGCAAAAGGAGCCGAGCGCCTCGGACGCGAAGTCTTCCCGATCTCGCGCAATACCAAGGGATGTTGTGGATGTAGCCGCTGCAACTTTGGCTGTCCCAACCAAGCCAAACTCTCTGTCGACTTAACTTTTTTACCGAAAGCCCAAGCCGCAGGGGCGCGGATCTTCTCGGACTTTCGGGTGGAACGGATCTTGGTGGAGGGTGGGCGTGCGGTGGGTGCGGAAGGTGTGATCTTACGCGAACCTGATCGGCGTGCGGCCCACCGCTTTACGATACGGGCCAAGACCGTGGTGATGGCGGCAGGTACGTTGCATTCTCCGTTGATCTTGATGCGCAGTCGGATCGGTCGGCGAAGTGGTCAGGTGGGGCGTGATATCACGTTGCATCCGGCCTTTCGGGTGGGTGCATTCTTTGACGATCCGATCTACAACTGGCGGGGAGCCTTACAAGGGGCGTATTGTACGCATCCAACTGACGACCGCTTGATCTTCATCGGGGCTTCTGCGCCCGTCAACTTCTTAACGGCGACTGTCCCGGGCTTGGGGCCTGCGTGGGTCCAACGGCTGCGCTCTCAGATGCGGCACATGGCGACCTTTGGGGGGATGGTTCATGACAAGGCGGGCGGGCGGATCTGGACGCGCCTTGGTAGCGAACCCGTCATCACCTATCGGCTCAACCCACAAGACAAAGCCTCGATGCTCGAAGGGATGCGGTTTTTGGCCGAAGCCTTTTTTGCAGCGGGTGCGCGTGAAGTCTTGCTCCCGATTATCGGGCTTGAACCGATCAAGGACATGGATCAACTTCGCCATCTCGATCTACCGTCGATGCCGGGAAGTCGGATCGAATGCCTGTCCTTTCATCCGCTCGGTTCTTGCCGCATGGGGGCCGATCCGCACCGCGCTGTGGTCGATGTCGAGGGACAATGCTTTGATGTGCAAGGTCTGTGGATCGCAGACGGTAGTGTTTTTCCGTCAAGCGTCGGAGTCAACACACAGATCCCCGTCATGACGATGGCTGCACGCACCGCTGCCGCCATCTTGGAGCATTGACAGGCTTTTTCTATCTAATAGGACCTACGCAGTCCGATACGAAAAAGGCCAATGTTCGGGCGCGGGCGGTTCGCGAACCGCCCCTACAACGTTATGATATCTCAGGGTTTCCCTTTTCAACTGCGTCACTCCTATCTAAGCAAAGGAGCATCTCATGGTGAAGATTTATCTCACCGTTGTTCTCGGTACGATCCTGTCTTTTTTTGCCGATGTTGCCCCTTGGGGCGGCTGTTGTGGTGGCGGAACCCCCAAACGAGAGATCCCTCAAGACGAGCCTCCTGCCGACTCACGCTTGCACAAAACCACACCTACCCGACTTGTCGCCGCCCTCGTGATCCAAAACAAAACGCTCGCTCATCCAGCCAAACAGGCACAACGCTCTTGAAAAGATCCCACTTCCCCAAAACCCAACCAACCACTTTTAGCCGAAAAGGAATAGGTGTCACGCAGTAGCCAAAAAAAGCCGTGTTCGCACCCGCCCAAGCGACAGAGTCGTTGTTTTGAAAGACATCTGCTCTCTTCGCCAACACAGGGTCAAGGGAGCCGCGCTCTATGGCGGGGCGTGGGGTGACACCCCACAAAAACCGACCCCCCTGCGTAATTCCTAAGAAAAAAGAGAATGATCATGGAAGAAATCTTAAAGCACTTTGGTCTGACCCAAGCTCATGCAGGCGCTTGCATCGGAGGCGACCGATGGATCGACACTCCGGGGGCTGCGCTGCTCACGTCGATGAATCCCAGCCAAGGAACTCCCCTTGCAACGGTGCAGATGGCGCATCGCGCCCAATACGAAGAAGTCGCTCAGGCCGCAACCAGCGCCTTTTCAAGCTGGCGGATGGTTCCCGCTCCCAAACGCGGAGAGCTGATCCGCGTGCTGGGCAACGCTCTACGCGAAGAAAAAGAACCGCTTGGCCGCTTGGTGTCGCTTGAGATGGGCAAGATCCTTCAAGAAGGACTCGGCGAAGTCCAAGAGATGATCGATATCTGTGACTTTGCGGTGGGCCTCTCGCGTCAACTTTACGGACTCACCATGCACTCCGAACGCCCGAAACATCGGATGGTTGAGCAATGGCATCCGCTCGGTGTGGTCGGGATCATCTCGGCGTTCAACTTCCCCGTGGCTGTGTGGGCTTGGAATGCTGCGATCGCTGCGGTCTGCGGTGATTCGATGATCTGGAAACCCTCTCCCAAAACACCACTGACCGCGCTTGCGGTGCAAAAGATCTGCGATCGCGTCTGCGCATCGTTCGGATACAAGGGCCTCTTTAACTTGATCATCGGCGCAGACCAAGAAGTCGGCGAAGCCTTGATCAACGATCCCCGTGTCCCGCTGATCTCCGCCACAGGCTCTGTGCGCATGGGCCGCCATGTCGGGCAAGTCGTCGCCAAACGCCTTGGCCGCTCGATCTTGGAACTCGGCGGCAACAATGCCATCCTCGTCGATGCTTCGGCGCGTCTCGATCTCGCGACCCGAGCGATCTTGTTTGGGGCGGTGGGGACAGCAGGACAACGCTGCACGTCGACACGCCGCATCTTTGCCCACGAAAGCATCGTCGACGCGCTACTAGAACGTCTGACCAAAGCCTACGCTTCTGTTCGGATCGGCGATCCGCTGGCTCCCGAAACCTTGATGGGTCCGCTGATCGATGAACAAGCCGTCACGCAGATGATGCACGCCATCGAAGCCGCAACATCCCAAGGCGGCGAGGTCTTGTGCGGTGGAACCAAGCTCGAACGCCCCGGCCACTTTGTCACACCCTGCATCATCCGTATGCCCGCGCAGACCGAAGTGGTGCGCGATGAAACCTTTGCGCCGATCCTCTATGTGATGACCTATTCCACCCTCGAAGAAGCCATCGAACGACAAAATGAAGTCCCCCAAGGACTTTCTTCCGCGATGTTCACCAGCGATCTCTACGCCGCCGAGCATTTCTTGTCGCACCAAGGCTCCGACTGTGGGATCGCCAACATCAATATCGGTACATCAGGAGCCGAGATCGGCGGAGCCTTCGGCGGAGAAAAAGAAACAGGCGGTGGACGCGAAGCCGGTTCCGATGCTTGGAAAGCCTATATGCGCCGCCAAACCAACACCGTCAACGGGTCTCTCGAACTCCCCCTCGCCCAAGGCATCCACTTCGATTGATCGGCCTCCCCCTCTGCTGCATCTCCTCCACACCTCTACGCCCCGTCCTCTCGATCTGTTCTTCTCCTTTGTGGGGCTTTGCCCCATACGCGCTAGGTTAGCGCTGTAGACGCTTGAAAAGACACACAAAAAAAAGGATACGCTTCACGGTGTAAACCTTTTTCCAACAGAGGAGAAAAGCCATGAAGCATACCCCAAAGGAACGCACCTCATCTCTTCTTTTTGAGCAACAACGAACACTGATCGAAGAGCTTGCGCAGAAGCACGGCATCTTGAAGCGGAGGAGACAGATCCGCTGCATCGGTGAGCTTCTTTTCATGTTACAACTCGTTGCTTTAGCAAATACCTGCTTGCGCACTGCTGCGGAGTTGTTTTCTGGACAAAACAAAACTTTACACGCTTAACAAGGCGCGTATGGGGGCACTTGGACCAACTCATGCCATTCGTTTGCGATCATCCTTCCTACAATATCCGTCAAAAGCGTATCCATAAGCGCCGATGCGGTTTGTTGTAAACGCCCTGTGATTGGGCAGCCACAGGGGGCACTTGGTCCAACTCATGCCATTCGTTTGTGAGCATCGTTCCTATCATATCCGTCAAAAGCGTATCCAAAAGTGTCGATGCGATTTGTTGTAAACGCCCTGTGATTGGGCAGCCACACCTGTCTGCCCCTACTTTTTCACTTACTTCATGGACGGAACTCGTAGAAACTGTTTGCTTTGAAAAAAGCAGCCGTCAAAGCGAACAGTCCGGAGCAGAAACCTCGTTACGCAGGGAAAAAACAGTCGTGTTGTCAGCGAAACGAATCGATTGAGTTGGTCCAAGTGGTATGGGGGCTGCCCCCATAGGCGTTAGGTTAAGCGCTTGTTGGCCCCCCCACCCCAGCCCTCCCCCGTGAACAGGGGAGGGAGCGAAAGTCGGAAGCAGCGGGGATTTTGTTTTTTCATGACACACGCTGTATGCACGACGCGACTTCCCCCCGTTCACGGGGGGATTGAGGGGGGGCGACAAAAGAAACGGCGATCAGGCTAGACTATCCGGTGTTTCCACCTTAACAAGGCGCGTATGGGGGCTGCCCCTACGTTTTGCGATCACACGCTCTGCGGATCTCGTATAACCTTACACTTCGCCGCCTCAATCGCCAAACAAGCGGCTCAACAAACAAACTTTCCCTCTCAACCCCAAGGAGTTCCAAGATGCCCCGAAACATCGTGATCTTGTTTTTCGCGCTCATCGCTCTCTCAACGTTTTCTCCTCGCGCTTTCGCTCTCAAATGCGCCGAAGAAAGCTTCGAAGACAAAGTTCAGCGCGCTCCGACCGTCTTTATCGGCGAAGTTGTTTCCATCGCCCCCGCTCGTAAAACCCCCGATGTCTCCCGCAACAGCGTCCGCTACCAAATCCGCATCACCCGCATGCTCAAGCGCGATCCCAAACGACCACTCAAACAAGGCAGCCTTTTTTGGGTTCAACCCCACTTCTTCCGAAACAATCTCAACGGAAAAATCGGAAAACTCTATCTCTTCTTTAACACCTCTTGGCTTTGTCGATGGCCGATCCCCATCCGCTGATCTCTCCCTCTACTCTCCCTCTTCTCTCCCTCTACTCTTCCTCTTCTCTCCCTCTTCTTTTTCTGCCTTCTTTCCGTGTATTCCGTGTATTCCGTGGACTCTTCTTTTTCTGCCTACAAATTCCGAGGCCCCGTTGGGTCGCCTGCTGTGGGTGCCTCATGTTGGTGGCTTTGGAGGTTCCATGTAATCGCCAACAGCAAGGTCGCCAACACACCGCAAGCCAGAATCAAATAGATCACATTCAGCCAAGCCGCTTCGACCCCCAATGTGGCTTGCTGTTGCTTCAACAAAGCCCCAAATCCTTTGGCTTGGACTGTTCGGCCAATATAACCAAACAATCCGATGAAACCTGCCGCTGCGCCGATCGCTTTTTTGGACGTGAGATCCAGCGCAAGGATCACGATCAAGTTAATTACGGGGTAAATAAAAAAACCAATCGTCGCCAGCATCGCCATATCCAACCAAAGATAACCGGGCGGGGTGAACACCATCACCACAAATGCCCCGATAATCGGGATCATACACAACGTCGCGATCATCCCGCGCCGCCCACCCATCCGATCCGACAACCATCCCAACAAGATCGTCGACGGGATCCCCCCAAACTCCAAGACCAAGATCGCCACACCACCACTCGCCAGCGTCGCTTGTTTGACTTCCCGAAGATACATCGGACCCCAATCCAACATACAATAGCGGGCAATGTACGCAAAAAAATTCGCAAACGCCAACAGCCACACATATTTGTTTGTTAGCACATAGTCAAACAAGATCTCTCGAAAACCAAGTTCTCGTTCTTCTTGTTTTTCGCTTTCTGCTTCGGTAATTTCTTTGTTTTTTTGTTCCGCGCTTTCTCTTGTCGCTTCGTCTGCCTTGACGGTCTTTTCATTCCATATTTTTTCTTTTTCAAATGCGGCGCGCTTTTTCAATGCCTCATATTCTTCGATCGGAGGAAGTCCCACAGATTGCGGCGTATCGCAAAGCCGCCAAAACAGATACACCGCTCCCACCATCGACAACAATCCCGGAACCACAAAGGCATATTGCCATCCTCCGTAAGCCGTCACAGCCCACGCCGCCAACATCCCCGCGATGCCGCCCCCAACGTTGTGCGACGTATTCCACACACTGAACATCAAACCGCGTTCAGACTTGGTGAACCAATGCCCCATACTTCGCCCACACGGAGGCCACCCCATCCCCTGAATAAACCCATTCAACGACCACAAAAACAAGTGCATCTCATAACTGGCCACCCCACCAAACAACAGATTACAGAGAGCCGTCAAAAACAGCCCAAACGCCATAAACACACGGGGATTGCTGCGATCAGACAAGGTCCCCATCACAAACTTGCCGACACCGTAGCTGATCGCCGAGATCGCAAGGATGTTGCCGATCATCGCGTGGTCGTAATGCAGGGCATATTCGATATCTTTGGCGACCACAGAAAGATTGTTGCGGACAAGATAAAAGACACCATAGCCAAGAAACGTCGACTCCATCACGCTCCAACGATAACGCGGATACAGGCGAGCAGCTTCTTGATCAGGAAGTCGAGAGATCGCAGGCGCAGGGCGAAAAGGATTTTTGGATAGCATCTGTCTTCTTTCTCGCTGAGTAATCAGAGACTTATGCGATTTATTTTGTGAGTCGTCTTCCCAGATCCCACAAGAGGCGTTCGCCCCTTACCCCCTACTCTGTGAGGTAAGTTTCGGCCACAGCTCCCGCCACGATGGCCACGAAAAACAAGCCGAACATCCACCCCTCGGTCAGCATCCCAAAGCGATAAAGCAGCATCCCCCCTCCTGCCCCCACCGCGAGAGACGTCCCCCACTGCACCAACCACTTGATCCAGACAGCCGTTCCTTTCTTCTTAATCTCTAACACGGTTGTCATGGTAGACGGAAGCGCAGCCAACAATTTCTCTTTGCCTTTTTCGTCCATCGCTCCCGTCAGTTCAAGCCGTTGTAATCCCCGAAGCTGCGGCAACACACGCGAAAGTGTTTTTGATATCTCGGTGCCCTCAAAAGAAAACTCTGTCAGCGTTTGGATCTGCTCCAAAAAATGCCAGTCCACAGGTTGTTCTGGATCGAAGGAAACCACCTGAAGACGCCGTAAGTTGGGCATTGCAGCACAGCCTTCGAGGGTGCCTTTTTTCCAATCGCAAGAGTCCAGCGTCAAATGCTCGATCGACTCGCAGCGTGCGATATCCGCCATCTGAGCGGCGTCTAGCAAATAACGACGCAAAGAAAACGTTCGCAATCCACGCATCTTGCGCAAGAACGAGAGTCCCCCCTCAAGGGAGAGAGAAAGAGCTTCACCGCTATAATCAAAAGAAAGGCTCTGAAGTTGAGACAGCGATTCGATGTTCAACACCACTTCATCGACCATCCAGTCGTTGATCTCAAGGAAAAGTTCGCGGAGTCCTTGCATCCGAGGCAGCAGCCGCAGGATATCCGCATCCACACCGTCGGACTCTTGGAGGGAAAAAGCTTCCAGATGTTTCATCTCGGCCAGCGGTGCAAACTTCTCTTTTGAAAAATTGGTACATCCCACACGAATCTTTCGCAAAGAAGAAAGCCCAGCGATCTCTTCAAAGTGTTCAACCGTTAAGCCTTCATCATCATCGTAAACGCCGAGAGCTTTTAGCGAGTCACACGCTTCTAAAGCAGAAAAAATGCCTAAATTTTGTGCGTCTTCAAACCAAAAATTGATCTGCTCAACGCCTGTCACAGCCGTCAAGATCTCTTGGATCTGTTCGACACGAGGCTGCGCGATCAGGATCTCAAGGGACGTCACGGGTTCTTGTGGTGGTGTCGGTTGCGCTTGCTGGCCCGCACGCTCTTTGTCATCGCTGACGGCTGTGCAACCATCCTCGACAGGCAACCAAAAGAGCAGGCTTTCGTTTTCGCTCAACACAAGACTTCCTTTCCGCGTCAAAGCGCTCGATCAAACCACACTAAGCACCATGCGAAACAATCAAGGAGCCCCATTGGCCTTCAAGGGCGGTGAGCATTTGCTCGCGTGTCACTTCGATGGTTCCGCCTTTGACGAGCGGATCACCCACGATGTATCCACCGTTTGCGGTGCGGCCAAGCACCGTGGCAAAATGACCGCGAGGATCGCCCGAATTAATGTAGTTGTCTGTGGTGGCGTCGTAGGTGTTTTGCGAAGAACCCCACGCTTGATAGGTGGTGTTGCTTCCGAGGATGATGGGATTTCCGTTGGCGAGGGCTTGATCAAGCTGATTCAGTTGAGCTTGGGTGGTTTGGTCGCTCGAAAGCCAAGTGACGGTGGCTCCGTGGGCTTCTAGGCCGTTTTTGAGTTGAGAAGAAGTAAGGAGTTGAGATTGCGCGGTATCCCAACCAAGGATCGCGTCGCGCATCGCGTCGATATGAAGGTGAGCGTCCGAAGCATTGGGGCGTTGCGTGATCCCAAGCGCATTGAGTGCCATCAGCGAAGCGGTCGGGCCGCAATCGTTATAGCCAAAGGGGATATCCGAACCACCGGGCGGATCGTTGTAGGTATTTGGACCCCATTGCGTCAGAAAAAAGGAGTTGGCTTGTGCGGTGGTCGAGGGCAAGTTGTGGTTGAGGATCGGCGGGGTGACGGGGAGTGTGCTGACATTGGAAGGTGGGGTGACGCTTCCGTTGGGCAGAGTGAGAACTTGGCCGGCTTGGATCTGGTTGGGATTGGTGATGCCGTTGGCTTGTTGAAGCGCAGGAACGGTAGTACCGAAGCGCTGGGCGATTCCAAACAGCGTATCACCCGAACGAACGGTGTACGACCCAGCGGTTGGCGGCGGTGGAGCGGGCGTTGTAGAAGTGACGGGAGGTGCAGTGGTGGTTTGTTGGTTCGGGATGACCAGAGTCTGGCCGACTTGGATACGGTCGGGGTTGGCGATACCGTTGGCCTGTTGAAGCGCAGCTACGGTGGTTCCGAAGCGTTGGGCGATGCGTCCGAGAGTATCGCCTTGCTGGACGGTATAAGTGCTTCCTTGCGAAGGGTTGGGCGAAGTCGGCGAAGTCGCGGGCGGAGCCATGTTGGGGAGGTTGTTGAAATAGCTGTTGATCTGATCGACGCGCTGTTGTGGGAGAGTGGAGTCGTTTCGTTGGACGCGGACGCGCTCGAAAGCCGCGATGATCTGTTCTTCGGAGACTTGTCCTGGGGCGGGGTTTCCAAGTTGTCGCAAGGCTTCTTGGAAGGCAGGGCCGACATAGGCGGGCCGGTTGATGTGGTAATCCAAGACTTGAGCAAGCCCTCGTCCCGAAGAAACATAATCGCCGATGGTGTAGCCATTGTTGGTACGGATCGATTGGATCTGATCGAGGCGATCTTTGGCGAGTCCCCACTGGGCTTGTTGCATCGCATCGGAGTTTCGGGCGTTATAGAAGATGCGCTCCATCTTGTCGACTTCTTGTTGGCTGCTAAGCAAGACTTGTCCGACATTTTCGGCATTCACGACTTGCCCGTTGTAGCTCAGCACGTTTCCGTTGGGGCCACGCTGCACGTCGAAACCATATTTTCCGAAATATTGTTGGAACTCATTCGGATTGATCTCTTTCATTTTTCCGAGAAGGTTTTGCATCTCATAGCGCGCCGTCCACTGAAACATCCCATAAGAAATCGCGCCAGAGTCATATGTATTGATGGCATCCATACGCCCCTCGTTGTTGGTAGGAGCGAGAGCGGCGTGCATCTGTTGTTCGGTCATGCCAAGCGCAGGCCCAAAGCGTTCGAAGGCCACTCGTGGGTCCATCGTTCCGCCATAATAGGTGCCGTTGACGCCGAAAGTGTTGTTGTAAAAGGTTCGACCGGGCGGACGGGGAAGATCAAAAGGATTGTCGGGAGTTTGGACGCTGCTCGTTGAAGACACGGGCGTTGTGGTCGGCGTTGTGGCGGGCGTTGTGGGTGCGGTGTTTGTGGTCGGCGTTGTGACGGGCGTTGTGGTCGGCGTTGTGGTCGGCGTTGTGACGGGCGTTGTGGGCGCGGTAGGTTGGGGAGGTTGTGGGAAAGCGGAAGGTGCGGTGGGAGGGGCGGGAGTGGGGGATGCACCTGCGGGGATGTTGAGCGACTCACCCACACGGATCAGGTTGGGGTTTCCGCCGAGTTGGGGATTGGCAGCGAGCATGGCATTCACATCGGTGCCATATTTGAGGGCGATCCGAAAGAGATTTTCGCCTTGTTGGACGGTGTGGGTGGATGGATTGGGGCCTGTTTGTGGGAGGGCGAGGACTTGTCCAGCGCGGATCAGGTTGGGGTTGCCGTTGAGCGAGGGATTGGCGAGCAAAAGCTGATCAACAGAAGTATTGTACAACTGCGCGATCCGTCCGAGGGTTTCGCCGCGAGCAACGGTGTGGTTTGTCGGTGTCCCGCCGCCGCCCATTCCCTCGGAAGAAAGGGCATTTGGAGCAGAGGTCGCGGTCGCGTTTGTGGGGGCTGCGATGCGGCTGGAAGTTCCCATGCCGCCCAAGCCGAGCCAGAGGGCGCTTTGCAACGAGGCTTTTTCTTCGGGAGCGAGCGAGCGTTGGTGAGGGGCTGTTGGGCTGGCTTGTTGAGGAGCACGTGGGCGTGAGCGCGTGGCGACAAAGCCGCTGTCTTGGGTCTGGTTTGATGTAGGAGAGGCTCCTTGAGCAGACGTTGAGGGCGAGGTACTTTGGGTTGAAGCGGTAGAGGCGGTCGATGGGGCATTCGAGGGCGCAGGTGCAGGTTTGGGGGCGGGCGGGGCTTTGGGTTTGTCGTCGATACGGCTCATCGAGGATTCTCCTGTTCGGGTTTGGGTAGATGACAAAGCGGCGGCCTCAAAGTAAAGATCAACGTAACGAAAGCTTTGCCAAGTGACGAAAAAAAAAGAGGATAGCAGCGAGAGATGCGAACCGTCAAGACACTCGTCTCGTTATCGGACGCCTAGCACAGATCGTAGAATGCAAAGACAACTTCACGGAAAGGAAACCACGATGGACACACAAACGGTCGAACAAGCCGCCCAAGCGATCGCCCAAGCCGACGGGATGTTGATTGGAACAGGCGCGGGCATGGGTGTTGACTCAGGATTGCCGGATTTTCGGGGCGATCAAGGCTTTTGGAAAGCCTACCCGCCGTTTGCGAAACTCGGCCTGTCTTTCGTGGAATTGGCGAATCCTCGGTGGTTTTGGAGCGATCCACTAATGGCATGGGGGTTTTATGGACATCGGATGCACTTGTACCGCGACACCGTTCCCCACGCAGGTTTCGGGATCTTGAAGCGTTGGGCTGAAAAAATGCCCGCAGGAGCGTTTGTTTTCACCTCCAACATCGACGGACAGTTCCAAAAAGCCGGATTCTCCGAAGACAACCTCGTCGAGTGTCATGGTTCGATCCATACTCTCCAATGCGTTGTGCCTTGCCGTCACGATCTTTGGAGCGCCCAAAATACCGAAGTGATCGTCGATCACAGCACCTTTCGTGCGGAGAAGCCCTTGCCGACGTGTCCACACTGTGGACAATTGGCTCGCCCCAACGTCTTGATGTTCGGAGATGGCGGATGGATCGAGGCTCGCAGTATGGCCCAAGAACGCCGCATGGTGCGGTGGCTCGACGAGATGCGCGGAAAAAAACTGGCGATCGTTGAATGTGGCGCAGGTGGGGCCATACCGACGGTTCGGATGACTTGTCAAGCCGCCATGCGCGATCGCAACGGCACGCTGATCCGCATCAATCCACGCGAGCCAGAAGGGCCACGCGGCACCCTCTCTTTTGCAACAGGCGCACTCGTCGGACTCACCGCCATCGACGAAGCCTTGTCGAGCTCGCCCCTTCGTTGAGGCGCTGCACTCGCTTGCGGAGCCGAGGAATACAGTAACCACCGCACCTCATCCAAGAGCACTTTCTGCATAACAGTCCAGCCTTGACAATTTTCTGCGCCGTGTGCTAACCGACGATGCACCACAGCGGCACCCAACAAAAACGAAGTCACTCAAAAAATGACTCGCTCCAAGCGCAAAAACGTTCTTTTTGTGTTGCCGAACAACCGAGTTGTCTTCCGTCCGTGATCGAACACCCCACACCCCAGCGATCCCCCCAACGACAAACGCGCTCGCCACCCGTCATTGCACTACATCTTTTGATCCAAAAGCATCGAAAGCATCGAAATTACCAAAAGCATCAAAAGCATCGAAATCGCCAAAGGAGCATCTATGTTTTCCCAAAGTCGTCTGTCTATGGCCTTGTTGTTTCGTCTGTTTGTTTTGCTCTGCCTGTGCCTCGCGCCCACATGGAGTTGTACGCCTCCTGCCCCCGCCTCCTGCGAAGGCATCACCTGCCCCACAGGGCAAACCTGTAAAGACGGAAAGTGCGAAGCTTCTTGCAAAACAGGCGAGCTATCCTGCAACAGCGCCTGCGTCGATCTCAAAACCAACACGCAACACTGCGGAGCTTGTGCAAAAGCCTGTGCTTCTGGGCAAGTCTGCAAAAACGGAACGTGCGCTTCGACTTGCGCCTCGCCGCTTGAGACGTGCGCAGGGGCTTGTGTCGATACGCGCTCCGATCCCAAACACTGCGGGGCTTGCGGCAAAGCCTGCAAGCAAGATGGCGGAGAGGTTTGTTCGGCGGGCGTTTGCGGTTTGTCTTGTGGCGTGGGAGCAACTCCTTGCAATGGAGCTTGTGTCGAGATCAAGTCCAATCGCCTGCATTGCGGGGCTTGTGGAAACGCTTGTGGCAAAGATGAGTCTTGTGCAGACGGCCAATGCAAGATCCTTTGCCCCGCAGGGCAACAACAATGTTCGGGCCAATGCAGCGATCCACAATCCGATCCCAAACATTGCGGATCTTGCGGAAAAAACTGTGCATCAGGCGAAGTCTGTTCGGGTGGTTTGTGCAAAGTCTCCTGTCAGTCTGGTTTGGCGAATTGCAGCGGCGCTTGCATCGACGTGAGCGCAGACAACCGACACTGCGGCGGTTGCGCAAAACCTTGCGCCCCCGGCCAAGTCTGTTCCGCTGGCATATGCCAAATTTCTTGTCAGATCGGACTGTTCGACTGCAACGGAAAATGCGTGGATACCCAAACCGACCGCGCTCATTGCGGCACTTGTGGGAATGCTTGTGCGTTTGAACAAGTCTGCTCCAACGGGACTTGCCAAGTCTCTTGTCAAGGCAGACTCACCAATTGCGGTGGAAACTGTGTCAATCTCAACGAAAACCGCCGATTCTGTGGCACTTGCGAAAAGGCTTGTGCGCCCGGTGAGATCTGCGAAAACGAGCAATGCAAGCTGTCTTGCCCCACAGGTCAACAAGCCTGCGACAACCAATGCGCAAGCCTCCAAAATGACCGAAACAACTGTGGTTCGTGCAAAAATGTCTGCCCATCAGGCCAAGTCTGCTCGGGCGGCAATTGTCAAGTCTCCTGTCAAGTCGGACTGGCCGATTGCAACGGCGCTTGCGTCGATCTACAAGCCGACAATCGGCATTGTGGGGCTTGCGCAAATGCTTGCGCCCCCGGCCAAGTCTGTTCAGGCGGTAGCTGCCAGCTTTCGTGTCAGTCAGGACTCTCCGATTGCAACGGAAGCTGCGTCAACAAACAAACCGATCGCGGTCATTGCGGCGATTGTGGGAAACCTTGCGCCTCCGGCCAAGTCTGCTCCGCTGGTGTGTGCCAACTCTCCTGTCAGACGGGACTCTCCGATTGCGGCGGAAACTGCGTCAACACCCAAACGGACCGAGCGCATTGCGGTGGTTGCGCAAAAGCCTGTGTTTCGGGCGAGATCTGCGATGCGGGTGTGTGCAAGCTGTCTTGCCCCACAGGTCAACAAGTCTGCGGAAACCGATGCAGCGACCCCCAATCCGATCCGACAAACTGCGGTGGATGCGCAAAAGCCTGTGCTTCGGGCGAAGTCTGCTCGGGTGGAACCTGTCAAGTCTCTTGTCAGTCGGGTTTGACCAATTGCAACGGGGCCTGCGTCGATCTGCAAGCCGACAACCGCCACTGCGGAGCTTGTGTAAAACCTTGTGCCTCCGGCCAAGTCTGCTCAGGCGGTAGCTGCCGACTTTCTTGTCAATCGGGACTCTCCGATTGCAGCGGCAAGTGCGTTGATTTCCAAACCGATCGCGCTCATTGCGGCGGTTGCGGGAAGCCCTGCGCCTCCGGCCAAGTCTGTTCTGCTGGAACGTGTCAAGTCTCTTGTCAGGCCGGACTCTCCGAATGTAGTGGCAAATGTATCGATACCCAAACCGACCGCGCTCATTGCGGTGGTTGCGCAAAGCCCTGTGCCACCGGCCAAGTCTGTTCTACAGGAACGTGTCAACTCTCTTGTCAGTCGGGACTCTCCGATTGCAGCGGCAAGTGCGTTGATTTCCAAACCGATCGCGCTCATTGCGGCGGTTGCGCAAAACCCTGCGCCTCTGGACAAGTCTGTTCCGCTGGAACTTGTCAAGTCTCTTGTCAGACTGGACTCACCGAATGTAGCGGCAAGTGCGCCAACACTCAAACGGATCGAGCGCATTGCGGTGGATGCGCAAAACCCTGTGCTTCGGGCGAGATCTGTGATGCAGGTGTGTGCAAGCTGTCTTGCCCCACAGGTCAACAAGTCTGCGGAAACCGATGCAGCGACCCCCAATCCGATCCAAACAACTGCGGTGGATGCGCAAAACCCTGTGCTTCGGGTGAAGTCTGTTCATCAGGAACTTGTCGCGTCTCTTGTCAGTCGGGTTTGACCAATTGCAACGGGGCCTGCGTCGATCTGCAAGCCGACAACCGCCACTGCGGAGCTTGTGTAAAACCGTGTGCCTCCGGCCAAGTCTGCTCAGGCGGTAACTGCCGACTTTCTTGTCAGACTGGACTCTCCGATTGCAGCGGCAAGTGCGTTGATTTCCAAACCGATCGCGCTCATTGCGGCGGTTGCGGAAAGCCCTGCGCCTCCGGTCAAGTCTGTTCTGCTGGAGCTTGTCAAGTCTCTTGTCAGGCCGGACTCTCCGAATGTAGTGGCAAATGTATCGACACCCAAACCGACCGCGCTCATTGCGGTAATTGCGCAAAGCCCTGTGCCACCGGACAAGTCTGTTCTACAGGAACGTGCCAACTTTCTTGTCAGACGGGACTCAACGATTGTGCCGGCAAATGCGTTGATTTCCAAACTGATCGCGCTCATTGCGGCGGTTGCGCAAAGCCCTGCGCTTCCGGCCAAGTCTGTTCCGCTGGAACTTGTCAAGTCTCTTGTCAGACTGGACTCACCGATTGTAGTGGCAAATGTATCGACACTCAAACCGATCGCGCTCATTGCGGTGGTTGCGCAAAACCCTGTGCCTCCGGTCAAATCTGTTCTGGTGGTGTATGCAAACTCTCTTGTCAAGCCGGACTCACCGATTGTAATGGCAAATGCGTTGACACCCAATCCGATCACGCTCACTGCGGCGGGTGCGCAAAGCCTTGCATCTCAGGAACTGTTTGCTCAGGCGGGTGGTGTATGCTTTCTTGTCAACCGGGCTTGACCAATTGCGCTGGATCGTGTGTCGATCCGACTTCAAACCAGTTCCACTGCGGCACTTGTTTCAACCCTTGTGCATCGGGCGAAGCCTGTTCGGGCAGCGTATGCCGACTCTCTTGTCAGACTGGACTCACCGAATGTAGCGGAAAGTGCGTTGACACAAAAACCGATCGCGCTCACTGCGGCGGTTGCGCAAAGCCCTGTGTCACCGGCCAAGTCTGTTCTGCTGGAACGTGCCAACTCTCTTGTCAGGCCGGACTCAACGATTGTGCCGGCAAATGCGTTGACTTCCAAACCGATCGCGCAAACTGCGGCGGTTGTGCAAAACCCTGTGTCACCGGCCAAGTCTGCTTCGCTGGAACGTGTCAACTCTCTTGTCAAGCCGGACTCAACGATTGTAACGGCAAATGCGTTGATTACCAGACTGATCGCGCTCACTGCGGCGGTTGCGTAAGGCCCTGTGCATCGGGCGAGATCTGCGACAGCGGCCTGTGCAAACTATCCTGCTCCGCAGGATTAGCCAATTGCAGCGGAACCTGCCGCAACTTGTCCAACGATCCCCTCGCCTGCGGCAGTTGTACAACTCCCTGCACCAGCGGCCAGATCTGCTATCAAGGAGCCTGTGTGCTGTTGTGTAGCCAAGGACAAACCAATTGCAACGGAACGTGCGTCAACACAGCCTCCAACAACCAACACTGCGGATTTTGCGGGAATGCTTGCAACACCACGCAACAGTGCCTCAAAGGAACCTGTCGCACTCGCATCCTCCAAATTTCCGTAGGCTACCACCATACCTGCGCTCTTCTTGATGATCAAAGAGTGAAATGTTGGGGAGGCAACTCGTACGGCCAACTCGGTAACGGCACCACCACCAACAGTTTGATACCTGTCTTGGTGAGTGGCTTGTCCGGCGTTACTCACATCTCCGCAGGTAACTACCACACCTGCGCCATCCTCGCCGACAGAACCGCACACTGTTGGGGCTACAACGGCGACGGTCAGCTCGGCAACGGCACCACCACCTCCAGCAACGTTCCTGTACCTGTGACCGGCCTCGCCTACGTCACCAGCATCTCCGCAGGCGGAAACCACACATGCGCCGCCCTCGCCTACGCTACAGCGTATTGTTGGGGGGGCAATGGGTTCGGCCAACTCGGCAACGGCACCAATATCTCCAGCTACACGCCTACTGTGGTAAGCGGCTTGAATACCGTCCTCAGCATCTCCGCAGGCGGAAGCCACACATGCGCCGCCCTCGCCGACGATACAGCTCGTTGTTGGGGCAGCGGTGTATACGGCCAACTCGGCAACGGCACCAACACCAACAGCAACGTCCCTGTGGTTGTGAGCGGTCTAAACACTGGTGGCTACCAGACCTCTGCGGGTGGTTATCACGCGTGCGCCATGAACAACGACTTAACGGCGCGTTGTTGGGGATACAACAGCAACAGCCAACTCGGCAACGGCACCACTACCAACAGCAACGTCCCTGTGGTGGTGAGCGGCCTCACCAACGTATTTAGGATCTCCGCTGGCGGAATTCACACGTGCGTTCTCCTTAGCGATGGGACAGCACGCTGTTGGGGCAGCGGTATATACGGCCAACTCGGCAACGGCACCTACAACAATAGCAACGTTCCCTTGGTTGTGAGCGGCCTCACCAACGCCACAAACATCTCCGCAGGCGCATATCACACCTGCGCCGTCCTCACCAACGGAACGGCTCGTTGTTGGGGCTACAACGGCGACGGCCAACTCGGCGACGGCACCACCACCACCAGCAACACACCTGTCGCCGTTCAGGAGATGTGACCGAAACAACACCACAAACGGCAAGACCCGCCGATGACCCGCCGATCAACGCCTTGAAGCGCGCACTTGTTTGGGTTTGAATCCTGCCCGCTGAAGCAGATCGATGATGCTGTTTTTGCCGACAAAGTGGGCGGCTCCGACGATGATAAAATAGGGCTTCTTTTGCTCACGAAGAAAACCGATGATCTTTTGGGTCATTCGCACATTTCGTTGATCCAAAAGAATGGTATAAGTCAGGCGAGCATCGAGATCTTTTTTTGAATCTTCTGCCAGTTTTTCTGCCAGTTTTTCTGCATCTCCTTGTTTCCAAAGTCTGAGGATGGTTTGCATCCCTTTGTGGAATTCTTTTTCTTCGAGGGAACTGATGAGCATCTGCGTTTGTAGGCGGGGTGGTAGCTGATCAAAGATCGTGAGTTGTTCTTGGAGGCTTTCGAGTTGGAGGATGGGGATCTTGCGTGCGCTGGCTTTTTTGAGAAAGTGTTGGTCGATGCCGTCTTGCGAGATGCCCGACCGTTGGAGCATTTGGCCTTGGAGAGTGATGGCGAGGAACCAAGGCTTGAAGCGCATCATCGACGAAAGTTGTAGCCCAAAGCGCGGAAGCTCGCGCTGGAGGCGTTCGAGCAAGGCTGGCGAAACGTCATCGCGCAAACTGGCCGAACAAAAAGGATTGATCCCGCAGTACGTCCCCAATTGGAGGATCTGCCACGTCGCGCTCACGACGTTGATGTTGTGGATATCGGCTTCCACAGCGATGGCGACGGCTTGTTGAAAAGCCCGTTCGATCTTGGGATCGAGCGGAAAGAATCCTTTGGGCAGGATGTGGATCGAACCAAGCAAGGTGTGGGTGGTATAACGCCCACGCACCGTCCACATCATCAAATGCCGCTTTTTTGAGGCTTTGCGCCCACGCTTTTTTGCACCAGACTCTCGGCCTTTGGCGGGTTGAAGCTGTTGCGGTTTACGCGAATTAGACGGATTCGGCATACAGGATTGTGTAAGAATAGCCGCACGAGACAAAGACGAAACGGGCCGAGGACTCGGCGATTTAGCCCAAGCATCGGCTGTTTGTAAAAGGCCGATTTCGACAAGAAACACAACCCAGACCCCAATCCTCCATCGAAGCGATACACGGGCCATGACCAAACTCCTTTGATGTGAGACAACGGAAAGCCCCTAAGATGTAAGGGCGGCGCAAAAAAAGCAAGACAGAAGAACGGCTTGGAGCAAGAAAAGATGGAAGTTTTTGGTTTACATGGATTTTTGGGACAGCCAAGCGACTGGAGGTTCGTCGAAGAGGATCTTCGGCAAACCATGCCGTGGGTCCGATGGCAGAGTCCTTCTTGTTGGCCAACACAAAAGGATACATCAAAAAGCCCGAGCGAGCAGACACGATGTCTCGATACCAACGGGCAAGTCGAGCAGGCACGATGTCTCGATACCAACGGGCAAGTCGAGCAGGCACGATGTCTCGATGCTACGGGGCAAATCGAGCAGACACAAAGTCTGAGAGCTTGGGCGCGGCGCTTTTGCCAAGAAGTCGCACAAAGCACACAGGAGGCGCGGATCTTGGTGGGTTATTCGATGGGGGGGCGGTTGGCATTACACGCATTGCTCGAACAGCCCGACTTATGGGCAGGTGCGATGATCATCTCGGCACACTACGGGCTACGCGATCAAGCAGCCCGAGAGGCCCGCAAACAACATGACGCACAGTGGGCGGCCCGCTTTCGGACGATGGATTGGGATGCGTTGATGCAAGCGTGGGATCAACAAAGCGTCTTTGGTGGGCAAGCTGATCAACGTCCATTGCGCCAAGAGAGCGATTTCGATAGAGAATCTTTAGCAAGAGCGTTAGAGGTTTGGTCTTTAGGGAATCAAGACTATCTCTTGCCTGCGCTGTATGACGTTCGCCACAAGCTCTGTTGGTTGGTGGGTGCGGAGGATACGAAGTTTTGCCAACTGACCGAAGAGGCCGCATTTCTTGCGCAGGGCATCCGCACGTTGCGAATGGAGGGCCTCGGGCATCGGCTACCTTGGCAAGATCCATCTCGTTTTTTGGACGTGCTGCATCATACGATATCTGAGATGAGATAAGTGAACGCCCTGTTCTTGGGCAGCCACAGGGGGCGAATACTCGGACACATCTCTCGGATATCGTATAAGTCGGCAGCTATTTGACTTCGAGAGAGACAGGGGTCGTTTTTCCTGTATTTCCGAAAGCATCGGTGATCTCGATAGCGATCTCATAGATCCCGGGGGCGATCTGTCCGAGGTCTTGGGTGATCTTGGAGGCTTGTGTTTTTCGGGTGCGTTGGGTGGTTTGGCCTTGTGCATCACGCGAGAGTCTCACGGTGACATCGGCTTCTTGGGGGGCAGGGAGGCTTGCGATGGAAAGAGAAAGAACAGACTTGCCTTGTTGCGTGACGATGATCTTGCCCGATACTTGGTCGAGTTGTTGAGTGACGGGGCTGATGGCGTCCCAAAAGGTGAGCGGAGATCGCAAGCGATGGCCGAGCCGTTCGAGCTTTGCAAAGGGCGATTTTCCATCGTCGTTGGTGCTGGGGGGATATCCGACGATAGCGGAGAGGGCCTTGCCTTCGAGCTTGA
This sequence comes from Myxococcota bacterium, assembly GCA_023150835.1. Classification (GTDB taxonomy): domain Bacteria; phylum Myxococcota_C; class UBA6777; order UBA6777; family UBA6777; genus JAKLKB01. The sequence continues at coordinate 31,106 of JAKLKB010000002.1, forward strand.
CGTCTTGGATGCGGATCTGATCGGAAGCAACCACCGAAAAAGCATCGGACTTCACCTCGTAGGGGATGATCTTTTCGCCGTCCCATTGATTTCCACGGATGGAAAAGCGGTAGGTTCCGAGCGGAAAGTCTTGCAACTCCTCAAAATCAAAATGATAAAGCCAACGCTCGTCTTTTTTCTCAAAGCGCATCACCAAACGAAACCCACCATCATCATACAAACGCCCACCTGTGCGGATGACATCCTTAAAGTCTGCGCCTTCTTGGCGTTGCAAGACCACGACGGGATTGTCGATGCCGCTAAATCCCCCCGAAAGGGTGAAGGTGAACGGCGGATCAAGGCGGCGGTAGGTCTTGGGGGGTTGGGTGACGATCTGGCCGGCTTGGGGGGTCTTTTCACGCGGAACGGTCGGCGTCAGATCGATATCAAAAAAGTCTTGCGGGAGAAAGTCTGTTTTATTATCAGGCTTGGTCTCTTGGGCAAGCTGCAAGGCGAGGGCCGTCACCTGTTGAAGAAGGTATTCGCCAAAGCGCGGTCCCCAGATATTCATGGAGCTTTCGTAGCCACCGCGCCACCAGTCCTGTTCTTCGAGCAGATAAAAGTGGTGATCCTGCGAATAGCCAAGCGTGATGATATCTTTGATCTTTCCGCTGCTTTGTTCTTGAAGCGCTTTGCGCAGACGGATCGCCAGAAAAGAAGTCACCTCACCCGGGAAGGTCGCCAGCGTGAGATCGCCGATGCGCGCTGCGGTCAAGTGCGTCTTGGAGAACTGCGGTATCGGAGCGCCATTGTTGATAAATTCGGCCACAAGTCCACAGCTTAACTTTCCGTCTTGGTGGCGTTTTTCGGGAGCTTTTTGGTAATCGTATTCGAGGGTGGCGCATTGCAGCGCGCCGAAGCGATAAGGCTTTTTCTGTCCGTTTTTGTCTTCGTAAAACTCGTCTTCTTTGTAGCCGATCAAGCCACGCGAGATGCCGATGCGTTTGTTGACCACATCCAGACGGATATCTTCTTTGGGCTGGATCTTTTCGTAGAGCGACCACGCATGCTTTGCGGCCAGATGCCCGATGATTTGGAGCTTTTGGACTTCTTCATGTTCAAGGTGATCCCCCGCAGGAGAGACATCCCCCGCAGGGCCTTGCATAAAGAAGGCTTCCACGCGCTTGTTGAGACGTTGCTCAAAGAAGTCTTCGATCTCCAATTCGACGCCGCCTGCGGCATCTTGGGTCAGCGCAAACTTCTTGGAAGAGACCGCTGTTCCGTGCATCGGAAAGCTCACCAGCGCAGCGAGGGGGCTGCCATCTTGCTTGTCCACACGCATCACCAACAAGACGGGCTGCTTTTCTTTGGGCGAGGCTCCCCGTCGATCGCGGAAGATGCGATCTTCGGGATCGAAGTTGTTGTCAAGGGCATAGCCGAAACGGGCGGGCTGAAGGGCTTTATTGGCCGCGATGATCGCCTCACCAAAGGAGACTACGTTGCGGCGGAAGGCTTCGGGCAAGAAGTTTCCGTAGCCAAGCACACCGAGCTTGAGTTCAGGCAATAGATACCAAAAGCGCGCAGGGCCCGAATGCGTGTGCGTTGCGGTGATGATCAGCCCGTCCGAGATATCCGTCCCCGTCTTTTCGATGACATATTGTACGATCTGCGTATAGAGAAAGTCTGAAACCCAACACATCGGGCTGCGCACCAAAAACAGCCGACGAACGCCATCATCAAGCGCAAGGACTTTGACAAAAAACCGATCGTACTGAGCATCCGAAGCAGAAAGGGCTTCGGCATAAGGGCCGATCTTTCCGAGGCGTCCGCCATATCCCGCCATCGATATCCCAAGAGGCATATCCAACGGGGCGATCCCAAGGCCCGCTTGAAGAGGTTTGGGCGTAGAACCCGCAGGATGGGGAGGTGTGCCTGTTTTCCATTTGGGTTGATGGCATTGCCCGTCTGCGCAGACGTATGATTTCGGGCAATCCGTATCGAGTTCACAACGCGAGACACAGCGGCCTTTGTAGCACATCTTGTCTGCCGCACAGTCGGCAAGTTTGGCGCACGGGTTGGTGGGAACACATTTTCCGCCCACGCAATCGCCGCTACACTCTCGCGGGGCGACACATTGCGCCTTGTCACCGCCATCTTGCGTCATCTCCGAAATGGCTTCTTGTCCACCGTTGTTGGGACATCCCCACAGCGGCAGAAGAAGCGCAAAGGCCATCCAAAAGATCAACAACATCACACGCATCTCACACACCTCCCAAGAAAACAGCCGCGCCCTACGGAACATCGTCTCCCAACAAGTCGATCACACCGCTGACACGTCGGCAAAGTCTATCCAAAGGCTCGCGCTTAGGGAAGGGCGGGCCGTTGTGCGGTCTGTGACGTTGTGATGAGGGGCTTGTGTCTTTTCGCAGCGTTTTTATGATAGGAGCGACGCATTTCGGCAGACTTTGCGGGGCTTTGCCCCATACCCCACTTCCTTAGCGCGGCTCTATGGACCCCGTGTTTGGCGAACAGATCATCGTTTTTCAAACCAACGGCGCTCTCGATTGGACGGGTGCGCTCACGGGGCTTTTGTCCACCTGATGCGGCGATCCGACTGTGCCGCCACACGCACACTCGATTGGACGGGTGCGAACACGGGGCTTTTGTCCACCGCGTGGCTCCTGTATGATATACGGTCTTCGCGCTTGCCCCACGAGACGCGAACATCAGCGGTGTTGTGTTGGACTACTTCTTTTCTCAAAGGCTTGTTATTTTCGAGGTTATGAATGTCCCGTATGTTGGAAAGAACGGATGCTCGGTCGTTTTACGGCTACACCTCTTTTTTGCGTTTTTTGTTGCTTTGCAACTTTGTTTGCTTGGTGGTGTTGTTCTTTTTGTATATGCCGCCGCAAACGCTGAAACAGCCGAGTCTGTGGTTTTCGGTGTTTGCGTATGCAGCTTGTTGGCAAAGCGCGTTGTTGTTGGCGGGATCGTTGTTTTACCCGTTGCCGAGGGGCGTGGGGCGCCCGCTGTTGGTCTTCTTACACGGGATGTCGCTGATCTTGGTGGTGATCGATCTGGTCTTGTTTCTGAACTTGCGCATCCATCTCGATGATCCGATGACCCTTGTCTTGCTACATCCGAAAGGGATGCAAGACATCGGTTTTTCATGGCTTTATGGGGCGTTTCTCGTGGGCCTCTTTTTGTTTGTGTTTTTGGTGCAATGGCTGCTCGGTCGGATCTGGTGGCGTTGGTTTCGCCCACCGTTACAGGTGTCCATGCGCCGCCAAGGATGGGTGTGGGGATGGACAGGCGCTTTTGTCTTGGCGGGTGGTATCGGGTATGCGTGGACGCCCAAGCGACTGGCGGAATCCCTGACGGAGCGTTTGCCGGGCTATCAAACCTTTAACCCGCGCCTCGCGCTGCATCCCGGCCAAGTGCTACGCAAGAAAAAATTAGTCGATCGCGCCAAAGCCCTGCGCTATCCGCGCAAAGCCTTTTCGCTCGCCGCTGCCAAACACGTCAAAAAACCGTTGCCGCACATCCTATTGATCGCCTCAGAGTCTGTGCGCGCAGATATGCTGAATCCCCAAGATATGCCGCAGATGTATCGATTCCTGCAAAAGCATCCGCATTTGTCTTCTTCTGCGCATTACAGCACAGGGCATCAAACGTGGGAGGGGATGTTTGGCCTGATGTACGGTCTCGCAGGCCACCAACGACCGACCTTTTACGGCCAGCCGCTTACGCCGCACAACCTGTTGATGCTCAAACAGCTCGGTTATCGGCTGCTTTCGTTTTCGGCATCCTCTTTCAAAGAGCAAGGCTACGAGCCTTTGGTCAAGATCTTCGATCAGCATTACGATATCCAGATCTTCAAGCAATCGTTTGAAGCCTACAATTCAGCGATGCTTTCGTCAGATCTGCGGATCACAGAGATGGCGATCCAAGCCCTCGAAAAAGAACGCCGCCTCCCCCCCGAAAAGCAAAAGCCCCTGTTGATCGTGTTGTTCTATGTTTCGACGCATTATCCGTATGAGTCGCAAGCCCAAGATCAAAAGTTTCGCCCATTTCTGCCCGACCGTTTTCAAAGCCTTGTGATCCACGACGGATACCGCGAAGGCTTGTGGAATCGTTATCGGAATTCGTGCATCTTTGTGGATCGACAGATCGGGCGGGTGTTGCAGGCTGCACAGCCCGAGATCTCCCAAGGCCGTTTGATGTGGTCTTTTGTCGGCGATCATGGTGAAGAATTCTGGGACGCAGGAGAATACGGCCATGCCTCGCGGCGCTTGCTCAGTTCGCGCACCCAAACAGCCTTTGCCTTGTATGCTCCAATGCTCAAAGCCTCCAAGCGCGTTGCTGTATCCAGCCACGCCGATATCTTCCCCACCTTTCTCGATCTGCTCGGTGTGGACTTCCCCATCGAGCATTACAGCGATGGGGCCTCGTTGATCAAGCCGCGCACGCACAACTACGTCCAGATCAACGGCTACGGTTTCCCCGATCTACCGAACTTTGCGATCGCAACTCCCCAACGCAAGATCTTTGCGCGCCGAACTCTTGGCTTTGAATTAGAAGTCAATGCCGTCCTCGATAGCGAGGATCGCCCCGTACGTTGGACCCGCCAAGAGATCGAACCGATCCTGCGCGATTGGATGAAGCGTGTCGATCACTTTTACCCGAACTATCGGCTTTGGGAGTCTTCTCGCGTCCTCTATCACCCCCTCCCCTCTTTTCCATTTGCGCCCACCTACGGCCCGATCCGTACCGCTGAAACGCCCCATCTCAAACCTTGGGAGCGCCTCGGAAGTACCCGCGACCATGTATCCACCAAGCCTTTTCCTGTCAAAACCCCTGTGGGCGTGCGTTTTGGCGAATACGTCGAGTGGGTGGGCTATACCTTCCACAAACCCGAAGTGCGCCTTGGCGATGATCTTGTGGTCGAATTTGTCTTCCGCTGCCGAAAAAAAATCCCCAAAGGATACAAGATCTTTTTTCACGGACACCGCGAACGTACCCCCCAGTTTGTGGGTGCAGATCACGACCCTGTGTACAACACCTACCCTCTCTACGAGTGGAAAGAAGGCGAATACATCCGCGATATCATGCACATGCCCACCACCAACGAATGGCAGCCGGGAAGCGGTCGCCTCCATATCGGCCTCTACAACAAAGCCAGCGGCCAACGTACCCCCGTGTATGAGATCAAAACAGGCCAAAAGTTAAAGACCACACACGCCGATGTGATCGCTTTTTGGTTCGTTCCTTAACCACAGGCTCGTCGGGCTTATCAAGAAGAAGCATCAGAAAGAGTGGAAAGGTGCGTGTGGGCATATTGTCGAAAAACCGAACGACTGGGCTTGATGCTGGGATGGGGAGGGAGAGCGGGCCAAGGCAAGAAATGATCAGGGATCTTGAAACGAGCAAGACGAGAAGATAGAAATTCGCGCAAGGTTTTCTCGCACAAAGGTTGCGCATCGCGCATCTGCAAGAAGGCAACAGGTCGAGCGCCATAGAGAGCATGAGGGATATCGACGACCAAAACGGACTCGACAGCGGGATGCTGTGTGAGATGCCATTCGATCTCTTCGGGCTGGATGTTTTCACCTCCAGAGATAAACATCGCGTCTTTGCGACCGAGGATGCGGAGAAAGCCGTTGTCGTCGATGCGACCCAGATCCCCCATCGCAAACCAGCCATCGGCATCAAAGGGGCATTGCAGCCCCTCTGGCGTGAGGTAGCCTCGAAAACGAGTTTCACCGCGAACCCAGATCTCGCCATCTTCGGCGAGACGAAGCGCACGATATGGAAGCAACAAGCCCGAAGAAGACCACGCCTCCAACCCATCGTTCGGGCGCGTGGTGGTGATCTGCGAAGCCATCTCTGTGGAGCCGTAGCTCGTAAAGATCCGAAGGCGCAAAGAGGCCGCCCGTTCGAGCAAAGCGTAGGGGATGGCACTTCCCCCCAACAAGATCGCTCGGGCCTGCTGAAGCTGCGGTAGGATCGAGGGTTCAGCATCAAGCAAGCGCAACAGTTGCGTAGGAACGAGAGAAAGATGCGTTGGTTGCATCGCTCGGATGGCTTCGTGCAAAGAAGAACGCGGCGAAGGGATCGCGACAGAAGCCCCCGCAAGAAACACGCGCATGATTAAACCGATGCCCGCGACGTGAAAGATCGGAAGGGACAACAACCAACGATCCTGCGGCTCGATCGGGATGTTTTGGTTTGAGCCGAGTGCGCTGTAGTAGTGGTTGGCGTACGAATGAAGTGCGGCTTTGGGTTCGCGGGTACTTCCCGAAGTAAAGATGATCGTGGCGTCCCGCTCAAGACCCTCTTTTGGGAAAGCAAACATCCAAGCAGGAGCACGATCGGCGTCTTCGGCTGTGGAGTGAGCTTCGGTTGTGGGGATCTTTTCGGCTCCAAGGATCTCTTCGGCTCTAAGGCTCTCTTCGGCTCTAAGGCTCTCTTCGGCTCTGGGGGTTTTGGGGTCATTGTTTTGGTGTTGTGGCTCTTGAGGGGGAGGCGGCAGAGAAGAAAGCGGGTGAACACAAAGCTCGGGATGTTGGGCTTTTTCAGCCAAGGCATCATCCACAAAGAGATGCTTTGCGGATATCTTGCGGGCCATCGGGAAAAGCTGTTCTTGTGGGATGCGCGTGGAGAGCGGAGCGACGATGCAGCCTCGGCGCAGCAGGCCAAAAAAACAAGCCAGCGCAAAAGGCGAAGCCTCGGCCCAAAGCACGGCTCGCTCTCCTTCCAAAAGGCCGATCTGTTCGACTTTTTTGGCGATCGATTCGACCCAACGGGCCATCTGAGTGTAAGACCACCGTTGTTGGGGCGTGATCAATGCTGGGTCATGCGGCGTCCAGTCCATCGGCTGCGGCATGGATGCGGCAGAGAAAACATCTCTTAAAAAAAGAGAAGATGGAGGGAGATGCGTCATCCGCTCACCTATTCATACGATCTCCGCGTAATGTATGATCGCATGATGTAGGGGCGGTTCGCGAACCGCCCTATTCTCGGGCAGCCACAGGGGGCTGCCCCTACATTTTTACGATCACACACCCTGCGGATTTCGTATCACTCATGCAACATCCGCCAATTTGACTCGACTCAGCGCGACGCACTTGCAAAAAAAAGCCGTGTTCGTACACGCTCAAGCGACAGAGTCGTTGTTTTGGAAGACCTGCGATCTTTTCGCCAAACACGGGGTCAAGGGAGCCGCGCTCCCTTGTGGGGCGTGGGGCAAAGCCCCACAAACGCCATCGAACAAGCGACACCGCTCCTACTCACAACACGACGCAAAAGAAACGCTCGGCTCGGTAGGTACGAGGAGATTGGGGTGAGAGGTGATATCGAAGCAAGCGAGGTGGTTTGCGATGGAGGAGAGGTTGAGATGCCCGCCTTGAGACCAAGGAGGGAGGAGATCGGCGGCAAGAGCGCGGCGTGTATCGAGTCCTGCGGCACGATGCGGCAGGACAGAGGCAGCCCAAAGCGCGAGAAAAGACAGACCAAGCCCCGACTCAAAGGTGCTGCTAAAGACGGCGGTGCGTTGGTTCATTTGGCTCCACAGCAGCCAATCATCGGTCGGAAGGACCCCGCCAAGAACACTCGGTTTGAGAACGAGTGTTTTGGCGCAAGCAAGGCGGGGATCGTCACTTTTGGGGTGAAGTTGCGAAAGGCTTTCATCCAAAGCAACGGAAACGCCCGTCTCTTGGACGAGTTGAGGCAAGAGCAGCGGATTTTGCAGCGGTTCTTCGAGGTATTCGATCGGACAAGAGTGCAAAGCATCGAGAAAGCGGCGGGCTTGATCGAGCGTCCATGCACGATTCGGGTCGATGCGCAACGTAGCTTGTTTACCGAGCAGATCGTGTAAAGCGCGGACGCGCTTGATATCTTCGGCAAGTTCAGTGCGTCCGACTTTGAGTTTGAGATGCCGAACGCCTGTGTGCAAAGCGTCTGCGGCTTGTTTTTGCAAGGCATCCAAAGGACCCATCAACAGAACTTGGAGCGGAAGAGTCGGATGGATCGGTGTATACAGGTCGTGCGAGACGCGAGCAGTTCGGGAGTTTTTTTCGGTTGTGGCGTGTGTTTTGGGTGGACGACTCGGTTGTTTTGCGCGCAAGCAAAGGTGGGCGCGATAAGTCCAGAGCATCATATCGAGTCCAAAACGCGCAGAGGGCGGCAGATGGAGCGGTTCGAGATGGTGGTGAAACGAAGTCATCGCACGCAAGGGCGGAGCGATCAGCTTGCGAGCAGAAGGAGGCACCCAACAGCGCGGATCGAGCAGTTCGTAAACAACTTCGAGCAACGCCAGCAACATCGGCTTTTGTCGCTGGAGGGTGCTGTAGATGGCGTCGAGCGATTCTTCGTGGAGACCGGGGAGCGGTGCGATCTCGCCGACGCCTTGGGTTCCATCGCGATCGCGCAACACAAGCACCAGTCCCTCGCGTTGTTGAAGGCGGTGTGGGCCGATCTGAAGTGTTTCACGCAGAGGAAGAACATAACGGTGCAGATCCAAGGAAAACAATTCAGCCATCGCGCATCCTTACGCATCAAAAAACGTGTCAACAGAAACCACAAGACACCAAGCGCCGATATCGCTTTGGGATGGGCTTTTTAAGAGAGGATCCACCCGACCGAAAACAGCACGCTGTACAATAAAAGCAGCTGGCCTGTTGTAGCAAGTGCTTGATTGAGGGCTTGGCCGTCATGCGCGGTCCAAACGACCCGCAACGCAGGAAAGCCAAACAAGAAGATCAGCGAGGCAGAAAGAGCGTAGTGATGGGCCTTTGTCAAGAAGACCAACCACACAGGCAACAGCGCAGGGATCAACAAACACAAGAGATATTCGACCCGAGCAAAGGTCGCCCCAAAACGCACCGCCAACGTGCGTTTCTTGACTTTGCGATCACCCTCGATATCGCGGAGATTGTTGACGGCCAACAAGCCCGTCGCGATCAAGCCCGGCCCAAGGCCCGCAAGCAACACCAACGGCGAAAGCGTTAGACGTTGGAGATAGTAGGTTCCTCCGACCGCAACAGGGCCAAAGAACACCACCACAAAAAGATCGCCAAGGCCCGTATAAGCTAAGGCAAACGGCCCGTAGGTGTAGAGGATTCCCGCAGCAACCGAGACCAGCCCAAGCACCACGATCGGCCAGCCTCCGCGCCAAACCAACGGGACACCCGACAAGATCGCCAACGCAAACACCCCGATGTAAGCGCGTTTCATGGTTTGGGGGGACACATAACCCGCTTGCGTGACGCGCACAGGCCCCAAACGATCGGCATCATCAGCCCCCTTTTTGAAGTCGTAATAGTCATTCGCAAGATTGGTTCCGATCTGGATCAGCAGCGCGCCAAGCAAACAAAAGAAAGCCATCACCAGATGAAAACTGCCGTCGCTGTAAGCCATCGCCGATCCAATCAAGACAGGCGCGATCGCCGCGCCAAGCGTTTTCGGGCGAATCGCCATCAAAACGATCTGAGAGAGTGAAGGTGTCATGCGCTTCCTACGGTGTGAAAGGGGTGAGCTGTTTCCTACGATGTGAACGGGGTGATCGTGTGTGCGTGCAGCGCCTGATAAAAGGCCATGTTTCGGTCAGTATGGGTGAAGACTTCGATCAATACGGGTTGAAGTGCGTGAGTGGCTTCTCGGTAAGTGTCGCGAAAGGCTGAGCGAGAAGTCACTTGAGCAGCGGAAATTCCGATGGATTGGGCGATCGGAGCGATCGAGATATCGTGGGGCGTGGTAAAGCAACGCTGAAAGATATCTTCGAAGCGTGCGACAGGCAGAAAGCGGAAGATACCGCCGCCGTGATTGTTGAGGACAACGATCACCAACGGGATCCGGGATTGTTTGAGCAAGATCAAGGAGTTCAAGTCGTGGATCAAAGACAGATCACCGATCAACAACGTCCCTTTGGTGCGGGAACCTGCCACAAAACCAAGCGCCGACGCAAGCAAACCATCGATCCCACTGGCTCCACGATTGGCGGCCAGCGGGACCGCGTGACCGAAACCATCCGCAAATCGGTCAAGATCGCGGATCGGCATACTGTTGCCGACAAAAAGCGCATGTTCTTTGGGGATCAGTCGAGAGATATCGAAGGCGATGGCTGGTTCGTGAAGATCGTCCAGATCGAGGGTTTCGCGAACGTGCCGAAGATACGATTGGTCGGCTTCTTGCCAACTGCGCAGCCATTCTTGCGAACGCTCGGCGATATCCACCGAAAGCAACGCACAAAGAGACTCCGCAAAGGCCGAGGGATGGCAGGCAAGGCGTGTCTGGACTTGGTGGGTGGGATCGAGGCGTTCGGGATGTTCGTGAACCGCAACATACGGTGTATCGGGATGTTCTTCGAGATAAGACAAAAAGTGCTTTGCGACCAGCGGTCCGCCGAGATGCAAGATCAGATCAGGCTTGGAAGAAGCGCGCCATCGGGGATCACGCAACAGCCCGTCAAACGAAAGGATGCGTTGGGAGGGTTGCATCCCAAGACGCACACCTGAGCCGATATCCGCAAAAAGCGGCCATCCAAGACGCCCGGCCAATCGGAGGATCGGAGTTCTGTCCCACCAAACAGGCATACGCCCCAACACCAACACCCCACGAACCGCCCGCACCACCGAAGCAAACAGCGTGGGAGGCAACGCAGGAAGACCTTGTGCTTGAGCGTGAGCGTACATCGTCCAAGGCTGCGAATCTTTCCACCATTGCGCCAAAGGCTCCGTATAATCGGGCGATATCGGCGATTCGACAGGAACCAGCGGCTCACGAAAGCGCCAATTGAGATGAACAGGCCCCGCAAAAGGCCCTGTGGCGCGGTGGAGAGCTTGGGCCAAAGTCGTCAACACAAACTGCGGTGCGATCGACTCGGTCGGACAAGGGATATCAAAGAACCAGCGGGCATGATGACCGAACAAGTGGGTTTGTGGGATGGATTGATTGGCCCCGCATTGTTCGAGTTCGGGGGGACGATCTGCCGAACAGATCAACATCGGAAGATGATCCACCGAAGCCTCGATTACTGCGGGGAGATAATTGGCGACGGCGGTTCCTGATGTGCAGATCAACAACGCAGGAAGTCCCGTAGCACGGGCATAACCAAGCGCATAAAACGCAGCGGCTCGCTCGTCATAACAGATCTGTAGCCGCGCCTTGGGATGGCGCGCAACAGCCGCCGTCAACGGCGTAGAGCGCGATCCCGGCGAGACGCAAAAAGTCTCGATGCCGTGTCGGATGGCTTCTTCTACAAAGATCGCGGCCCACAGGGCGTTGAGATTGGGGGCATCAGGTCGGTTTCGATCGAGGGCATCGGGTCGGTTTTGGTGGGGGGCATCGGATCGGGTGCGCAATCGACAAACTCCCAAAATGTTTTCAGCTTTTGTTCTAATTCTTGCCATTCTGTTTCGGCATCTGAATCAGGAACAATCCCTGCGCCTGTGAACAACAACAACTGCTCTTGTGCCAACAACGCGGAACGGATCGCCACCGCGAACTCGGCCCCTTGCGCCCCCATCCATCCGACAGGGGCCGCATACCACCCTCGCCCAAAGCGTTCAAACTCCCGCAACAACGAAAGCGCCATCACAGAAGGTCGCCCCCCCACCGCAGGCGTCGGATGCAGCGCCCGAAGGATCGATGTATCGTCCACTTCTGCGTGCAAATGCCCTTGTATCGGCGTCCACAGATGTTGCACGTACTTGAGTTTTCGCAAGGCAGGAGCAGGGATCTCCGCAAGTGCATGACACAATAGGCCAAAACGCTCTCGCAAAGAACGGAGCACCAAAAGCTGTTCGTAGCGATCCTTGGGACTGGCGAGCAGCTCTTCTCCAAGCCGTTGATCCTGTGTGGGATCGCTTCGGCGAGGGCGAGTTCCTGCAAGGGCTTCGCTGAAAAGCAACTCGCCTTGGCGCGCATACAAACGCTCTGGCGAAGCCCCCAAAAACACCGTGTGACGGGTGGGTTGGAATGCAAAAACGTAAGAGTCCGCAGCTTGGGCGCGCAGGGCCGCCAGCAAAGCAAACGGAGCGTTGGAGTCAGACAAAACAACATCGCTTGTAGGCTCGCAAGCAGCGCAAGAGGCCGCCTCGTTGTGGAGGGGATGCGAAGCCTCGTTGTGAAGCGGATGCGATACCTCGTTGTGGAGGGGATGCGATGCCTCGTTGTGGAGGGGATGCGATGCCTCGTTGTGGAGGGGATGCGATGCCTCGTTGTGTTGGGATGGACATTGTGATCGCAGGCGGAGCGTTGTTTGGCGTGCAAGGACGATCTTTTCGAGGGAGCCTTGTGCGAAAGAGTCTTTGGCGCGTTTGATCGTGTCCTTCCAAAGAGGGAGGATGGGCGTATCTTGGCGCGATATCGCACGATACGCAGAAAAGGCAGGGGGAACACAAGAGCGCGGCGGAGAGAGCAGCCCCTCTTCGTCGATCAAACGGCGCTGCACAGCGATCTGTTTGATTCGGTCGGTGTCTGGAGCAAGAGCCAAGGCCAAAGCCAGCGAGTACTGGCCGCCTTCTTTGGTAAGCATCACACGCGGAAGCGTCCATTGGACGGGCGAAAAGGCGCTCCAAGCAGAGGGTAGCGGTCGTTCAAGATCAAAGGCTTGCCCGCCAAAAAATCGCAAGGTCGGAGGTGCATCGCAAAGGAAAGATCGCACTTTTTGTAAGACAGGTTCGGGCTGCTCGCCCGAAAGCTGCAACGCCACACCCAACCCCGCACAGATCAAAGAGCGTTCACGGTCAGACCAAAAGACCCGACAATCCGCGTCGTATGCACACAGCCATCCGATCAAGTCCAACGATGCGCTATCTTCCACAGGACAGCAAAAAAACAACAGCATCTCGGCCTCTGTACGGGGCGGCTGACCAAGCTCCGCAAGCAGAGCCGAGGAAAGAGGCGAAGGGATCAAAGAGGGCATCTCTGCGCATTCGAGGGCTGAAAACGTTGCATGGAGGGCCAGATACGCATCCTCCAACGGGAGTGCTTGTTTCGAGACAGGCAACGACCAGAGGATCGGCTTGGAGGGTGTAGGGGTAGTTGCCCAAGAGGCTCTCATCGTTCGGCTCCATCGGGTCTTTCGTGCGCTTGGTCAAAAAACGCTAGGCAGGGTGGGCGTTGGGCTTGTCCCCTTGGTAGAGGGTGGCGATCCCAAAGGTCAGGGGATGGGCTTCGACTTGTGTAAAGCCAGCCTCCCGCATCATCTGACAAAATGCCTCACCATAAGGAAAAGCCTCGACGCTTTGGTTGAGATAGCTGTATGCGTAGCGATCGCCTGACACCAACGCGCCGATAAACGGCAAGATCCGACGAAAATACAACAGATACAGGCTGCGCATGACCCGCAAGCGCGGGAGAGAGAATTCGAGGATGATCGCACGTCCATTGGGTCGCAAGACACGGTACATCTCTCGCAAAGAAGCAGAGACATCGCTGACGTTGCGGATGCCAAAAGCGATCGTCACGACATCAAAGGATCCGTCTTTGACAGGGACTTGTGTCGCATCGCCCGTTTCGAGGGCGGTGGGCTGGGGAAGTTGAAGCGATTGAAGCTTTTGCCGCCCAATGGCCAACATCCCTTCGGAAAGATCCATCCCAAGCGCCCGTTGGATGCGGGGTTCGGCTTGACAAAGCGTAATCAACAGATCGCCTGTTCCTGTCGCCATATCGAGCAATTCGAGGGGACGCTCTTTGGGCAGGTGGCGTGCAACGCGCCGCCGCCAGCGCTTGTCGATCCCCATAGACAAGACGCGATTGAGCGGATCGTAGGTTTGTGCGATCCGATCGAACATCTGCCAAGTTCGATCCTTTTCTTGTAGATTCACACCTGCTTTTTGATCAGACATACACACATACTCCATGAGACAACAACGGATGAGGAGGGGGCTTACGCGATGGGATGGTTTTTGTGGGGCGTTGCCGGGGTTCAGCGGTCATCAAAGAGAGCGATCAAGGGCAGCAGCGATGCGGCGGATCTGGCCCATCATCGAAGCAAAGCGCTCGAAGTCTAAACTTTGGCGGCCATCGGAGAGGGCTTGTTCGGGGCGGGGGTGAACTTCGATCAACAGCCCGTCGGCCCCCGCAGCGATCGCGGCACGAGCCACAGCCGCGACATACTCGGACTTTCCTGTGCCGTGGCTTGGGTCGGCAAAGACGGGCAGGTGGCTGAGGCGTTTCAGGGCAGGGATCGCATTGATATCAAAAGTGTTTCGGGTTTCTTGCTCAAAAGTACGGATGCCGCGTTCACACAGGATGACTTGTGTATTTCCTTCGAGGAGGATGTATTCGGCGGAATACAGGAGTTCTTCGAGGGTGCTTGACATGCCGCGTTTGAGCAAGATCGGTTTTTGTGAGCGCGCAGCGGCCCGCAACAGCGGGAAGTTTTGCATACTGCGCGTGCCGATCTGCAAGATATCGGCGCACTCTGCGACCATGCCGACCATCGCAGGGTCCATCACTTCGGTGACAACGGCCAATCCAGTAGATTCACGCGCCAAGGCCAGCCACTCCAAGCCTTGTTGTTGGCTACCTTGGAAGCTGTAAGGCGAAGTACGCGGCTTAAAGGCCCCTCCGCGCAGACCAAAGGCCCCTTGTGCCTTGACAAAAGACGCGATCTCAAGGATCTGCTCGCGGCTTTCGACCGCACAAGGCCCTGCGATCACGCGCACTTGCTGCCCTCCAAGCAAACCTTGCGGGAGTTTTACCTCCGTATCGGCTTGCCCGATCCCTCGCCGCGCAAGGGGGCGCGCAGGGGCGGAAGCTCCCAGTGGCTCTTGATCGACTTGCTTACCCAACGTATTCGCTCCTTTACTGAGAGAGAAAGAACAGGCTCTCCAATACACCCCTTGAGATGCGAGGCTTGCAAAAAGGTGGCGGCCCCTGATGCCAAAGAAGCTCTATCCAAGGGACGGTAGAGATCAAAAGCAGCGAGGCTCGGTAAAAAAGCGTCTCAATAATGCCAAGGGAACTTGGTGTAATCTTGCTTGCGCTTTTCCAAGAAAGCATCGCGCCCTTCGACGGCTTCTTCGGTTGCGTACGCAAGCCGGGTGGCCTCGCCCGCAAACAGTTGTTGCCCGACGATGCCTTCGTCGGGGAGGTTGAAGGCGTATTTGAGCATACGGATCGCGGTGGGACTTTTGGTGGTGATCTCTTGGGCCCAATCAAGGGCAAAGCGTTCGAGATCAGCGTGATCGACCACAGCGTTGACCATGCCCATCGCAGCGGCCTCTTCGGCGCTGTAATTTTTTCCGACAAAAAAGATCTCACGAGCTTTCTTTTGGCCGACTTGACGCGCAAGCAAAGCCGAGCCGTAGCCGCCGTCGAAACTGGCGACATCCGCGTCGGTTTGTTTGAAGATCGCGTGCTGCCGACTGGCGATGGTGAGATCACAAACCACGTGCAGACTGTGTCCTCCACCCACCGCCCAGCCCGGAACCACCGCGATCACGACTTTGGGCATAAAACGGATCAGGCGCTGCACTTCGAGGATATGAAGACGTCCAAGCCTCCCGATATCCGGCTGATGTGCAGCATCGCCTTCGTATTTGTAGCCGTCTTTGCCGCGAATCCGCTGATCTCCGCCCGAGCAAAAGGCCCATCCACCGTCTTTGGGGGAGGGACCGTTCCCTGTCAACAACACACAACCCACATCCGAGGACATTCGGGCATGATCGAGCGCTCGGTAGAGTTCATCGACGGTGTGTGGACGAAAGGCATTGCGGACTTCGGGGCGATCAAAAGCGATGCGAACCGTCCCTTGATCAAGCGCCCGATGGTAGGTGATATCGGTTAGATCAAGCCCTTCGACAGGGCGCCAGCGTTGGGCCTCAAACAATTCGGATACCATAAGCCTTTGTCACCTTTCCTTAAAGAGAAGACGGACTCGTTGGGTTTGTTCCGTGTGGTGGGGCGATCTCGCCAGAAAGCAGCAGAACCGCGCCACCACCAAAAAACCCGAAGCCATCTAGCGCATCGTAGGAGACTTGTCCACACCTTTTCATTTTTACGCCTCCGTCTGGACTTTGCATATATCTTCATCTATGAACATATCGAAAGAAAGAATGGGTTTGCGTGCGCAGCGAAAACGGGCCGGGTTGGTTTGAGAGTGCAGCGCAGCGAAAACGGGCCGGGTTTGAGAGTGCAGCGCAGCGAAAATGCGCCCAGATCGAGAGGGACAAAGGAAATGCCCCACACAGTAGCAGCGGCAGAATTAGCGCGGTTGTTGAGTTTGTTGTCACACCCCCATCGCATCCAGATCGTGGAAGAACTGCGGCTTGGGGAGCAAGACGTCAACCACCTCCAACAAGCCTTGGGGGTAAGTCACTCGCGGGTGTCGCAACATCTTGCGCAGATGCGGGCAGCGCGTGTGGTCTCGGAACGAAGGGAAGGTCGGCATGTCTTTTACCACTTGAAGCAACCCGATATCGCGCATTGGCTGCTTGAGGGGTTGGGATTTTTGGAGGCGGAGTTACGCGAAGCCGAGGGGCTGCGCGATGCCGTAGAAAAAGCGCGCCACCTGTGGAGCGAAGAACCTGACGAAGGGTGACGGTGGTGTGCGTTTGATGGGCGGATCGGGGAGTAAAAAGAAGAAAAATCAGCGGTAGCTTCGGGCGTTAAGAAGGATTTGTGGGGCGGGGGCTGTGCCTCGTGTGCGATCTTGTAGATACTGCGGCGAGAGGAGGCGGACAGCCGAATCTGCCACAAAGAAAGGAGGAGACGCAGGGGGTTTGATGCGAGAAAGGGCCGTAAAAAGCTCTGAACCTGCTCGCAAACAGAGAGAGGGCGCGCTTTGGGTGCGCAACAAGCAAGACAGAAAGCTCCCTGCGCACAGCACGATGCCGACGAACAAGTTGACCACAAAAGATCTTCTACGGGCCGATTACTTCGGCAGTTTGAGCGAAGAAAAATGCGCCTATTTGTTGCCGTTGTTTACACCGCGCCTGTTTTCACGGGGAGAGATCTTGTTTGAGCAAGGCGATGAACGCAAAGAGATGTACTTGATCGCACAGGGAGATATCGAGCTGATCGATTCGTCGGTGGGATGGAGCCGCAAATTCACGGTTTGCGGCCCGGGGACGTTGCTTGGCGACACATTGATCTTGGAAGACGAAGCGCCGTATCGGACGACAGGGCGGGCGGTATCCGACGGGATGATCGGTGTTTTGCCCAAAGAAAAACTGAGCAAGATTCGGGAAGAAAACCTGTCCTTGTTTACGGAGTTGGTGCTATCCGTGAGCAAAGCGATCGCAGATCGGATCATGCGGTCAGGGCGAGGTGATCAAGGCCGAGGCGCGGTATACGGTTTTAGTGCCCCCCGCAAAGAGCACGATCTCTTGGGCGAGCGCGATGTGCCTTCCTCGGCGTTGTGGGGGATTCAGACGCTGCGTGCGGTTGAAAACTTCCCGATCTTGGGTGTTCGCTTGGAAGCCTATCCCGAGCTGATCGAAGCACTCGCCGAGATCAAACGCGCTTGCACGATCGCCAACGTGCAGCTTGGCGATCTCGACGAAAAACGGGGAAATGCGATCATCGAAGCTTGCGAAGAACTCTGCAAAGGCTTGTGGCATGGGCATTTTGTGGTGGATATGATCCAAGGCGGCGCAGGCACCAGCACCAACATGAACGCCAACGAAGTCATCGCCAACCGCGCCTTGGAACTGCTCGGCCATGACCGCGCAGAATACGACATCTTGCATCCCAACAACCACGTCAATATGAGCCAATCAACCAACGACGTCTATCCATCGGCAATTCGGATCGCCTTGCTTAAAGCGATCCGCAAAACCATCGAAGAGGCGGGGCGTTTGGTCGGAGCCTTTGAAGCCAAAGGCAGAGAGTTTTCAGGGATCATCAAGATGGGGCGGACACAACTTCAAGACGCCGTACCGATGAGCTTGGGGCAAGAGTTCCAAGCGTGGGGACGCACCTTGCGAGAAGGAAGCCGACGCATCGAACAAGCACTCGATAGTCTCTTGGAATTGAACCTCGGCGGAACAGCCATTGGGACGGGGATCAACGCCGATCCAGAGTTTGCTCGCATCGCCATCCAAGAACTCTCCAAACATCTGGGGATGTCTTTCGTCCAAGCCGAAGACCTGATCGAAGCCACCCAAGATACCAGCAGTTTTGTCGAACTATCGGGCGTTTTGAAGATGTTTGCCGTACGCCTCTCCAAGATCTGCAACGACCTGCGTTTGCTGTCGAGTGGACCGCGTTGTGGCCTCAATGAGATCAATCTTCCGCCCGTACAACCGGGATCTTCGATCATGCCGGGAAAAGTCAACCCCGTGATCCCCGAAGTGGTCAACCAAGTGGCCTTCCAGATCGTCGGCCTCGATACCGCCGTGGCTCTCGCCGCAGAAGGCGGTCAACTCGAACTAAACGTCTTCGAGCCGCTGATCGCGTTCAACCTTTTTACTTCCATCCATATGCTGCACAACGCGATGCTGACCCTACGCATCCGTTGCATCGAAGGGATCACCGCCAACGAAGAAGTCTGCCGTCGCATGGTCTACAATTCGATCGGCGTCGTCACCGCACTCGGCCCGAGTCTCGGCTACGAACGCGCCTCAGAAGTCGCCAAAGAAGCGTTGGTGACGGGCCGCCCTGTCTACGAGATCGTGCTTGAACACGGATATCTCACCCGCGAGCAACTCGATATCCTCCTCGACCCCCACAACATGATCCGCCCCATCAAACGCCAACAAAGTCCCCCCGTTCTCGGATGATCTCGATCGTTCGTCTCCGACGAACTCCGAACGATGTACACAGCAAAGGATCACACGCAGACGCCCTATTATCGGGCAGCCCCCTGTGGCACTTGGACCAACTCATGCCGTTCGTTTGCGATCATCGTTCCTATCATATCCGTCAAAAGCGTATCCATAAGCGTCGATGCGATTTGTTGTAAACGCCCTGTGATTGGGCAGCCACAGGGGGCACTTGGTCCAGCTAATTCCATTCGTTTGTGAGCATCGTTCCTATCATATCCGTCAAAAGCGTATCCATAAGCGTCGATGCGATTTGTTGTAAACGCCCTATTATCGGGCAGCCACAGGGGGCTGCCCCTACATTTTTACGATCACACAACGGGCGGATCTCGTCTCACTTTTCAAATTCAGAGAGCAGCGATTTGGCGATGGTCATGAGCTGCATATTGCTGGTGCCTTCGTAGATGGTGCCGATCTTGGCGTCGCGATAGAACTTTTCGACGGGGAATTCTTTTGTAAAGCCGACGCCGCCGTGAAATTCAACAGCTTTGGATGCGGATTGTTCGGCCACTTGGCTTGAATAGAGCTTTGCCATGGCGGCTTCTTTGGCGAAAGGCTTTCCAGCATCTTTGAGGCGAGCGGCGTTGTACACCATCAGACGGGCGGCTTCGATCTCGGTGGCGATCTGGGCGTACTGGAACTGCATCCCTTGAAAGTGGGCGATCGATTGGCCGAATTGTTTGCGCTCGATCATGTATCTCATCGCCAACTCAAAGGCCCCACGAGCGAGTCCGATCATCTGCGCGCCGATCCCGATGCGGCCTTCGTTGAGGGTTTCGATGGCGACTTTGTAGCCTTTGCCGATCTCACCCACGACATTTTCTTTGGGGACGATGCAATCTTCCATGATCAATTCAACAGTTGAGCTTGCGCGGATGCCGAGCTTGTCTTCCTTTTTGCCGACCGAGAATCCCGAAAAGGTACGCTCCACCAAAAATGCCGTAATGCCCTTGTATCCGGCCTCTGGCTTGACGTTGGCAAACACCAGATACACACCGGCTTCTCCGCCGTTGGTGATCCACATCTTGGTTCCATTGAGCTTCCAATGATCGCCGCAATCTTTGGCGGTGGTGGCCAGCGCAAACGCATCCGAGCCGCTGCCGGGTTCGCTCAAGGCGTAGCTTCCGACCCATTGGGACGTCATCTTCGGCAGGTACTTGGCTTTGAGTTCCTTGTTGGCCCAACGCAGGATCGCATTGTTCACCAGCGTGTTTTGGACATCCACAAACACCGCATAACTCGGGTCCACCGCAGCAAGCTCTTCGATCGCAAGGATCGCCGTAAAGAACGAGCTTTCTGCGCCTCCATATTCTTCGGGGATCTCGATCCCCATAAAGCCTTGCTCAAAAGCTTTTTTGATCAGCACAGGATCCATCTTGGACTCGCGATCCATGCGCAAGACGTGCGGCGCAAGCTCGTTGCGAGCAAAACTTCTTACCGCCTCTTGGAACATCAACTCTTCTTCAGAAAGCAACGTCAGGGCTTGATTCATCGGACAACCTTTCGTGTGAGAGGGAACAAGACGGATACGATCTCTGGGAGATCTGTGATCGTAGGAGAGTGCGTAGACGCCTTGTGCTTGGGCAGCCACAGGGGCTGCCCCATTTTTACGATCACCCGCCATCGACCACAGACCCCTTGACCCCGTATTGGCGGGATGAGCCTTCGTTTTTCAAACCCACAGCACAACCGCTTGAACGGCTGCGAACGCGGTTTTTTTGATTGCCGCACAGAGTCGATGCTATCGGATCGACGGAGTTTTGCGACTAACCTTGGGAAGAGGCGGCCTGTTCTTGGGCGGCACGTTTTTTCCGACGCGATGCACCGCCGCATCCACCGCCGCCACCGCCACATCCGCAGCCACCCCCGCCGCCACCGCAGCCACCCTGCGCATGACTGTGTTCGTGGTCATGATCATGCGAATGGCCGTGGTGAGGGCCGTGATCGTGCGAGTGACCATGATCGTGGTGATGGCCGTAATCGTGTGCGTGGCTGTGGTGATGGCTGTGATCGTGCGAATGGCTGTGATCGTGCGAGTGACCATGATCGTGTGAGTGGCCGTGATCGGCAAGCGGAAGATCTTTGTAATAGGCTTCGGCTTTTTGGTAGAGATTCCAGAGCGCATCAAAGGTGTACATACCGAGGCTGTGCCCATCGGACCAATACATCTTGATGGCGTAACGTCCGATCGGCTCCCAACGCAGGAGACGAATAAAGTCGATCTGATCGGTTGTGGGCCGTACGTTGGGGCCGTGTCCACCGCGACAGAGAGCGCAGGGACATTGACGCCGCAGATGCAAAAGCTCGTAAGTGCAGCATTCTTTGTTGTTCCATTGGATCGTCAGATAGCGATCATTGAAGGAGATGGTTTCGGGAGAGGGTAACATCGAAGCCTCGTGGGTGTTTTGGGTAGACGGTGGGGGAGATGCCGCCCTGTTTGCGAAGCCACCGTCGTGAGGATCAGCCTTTGGATTCGTGGAAAAAGTGAGGGGTGCGCGAGTATTCTTTGGGGAGCGAAGCCGTTTCGCGGTGGTTTGTGGACAAAACCCCCCGTGTTCGGGCTATTTCAAGCGACTGGGCTGTTTGTTTGAAGCACATCCGATCCATCCGTCAATGCGGGGTGAAGGGAGCCGCGCTCCCTTTCGGGGTGTGGTACAGAACCCCACAAAACAAGCCCAACAACAGGAGTCCGATCTTAGAGAAACTCTTTCATATAATCGTAGTCGGGAGTGAAATGGCCCTTCCAGAGGATGGTTGCGCGATGGAGGGGACCGGGCAGACGAGCCTCAAGGAAGTCGGCTTGTAAGTCAGACTGCAACAGGCCGGGCAAAAAAGGATGAAGATCGGCGGCAAACTGGACCGAAGCATCGGCGGAAAACTCACAAGGGAGGTTGGTGACGGCCATGACCACGACGCCCGGGGTTTGGTATCCGAGATGGATCGCTTGGGTTGCGGGGTTGTAGGTAAAGAGCGGTTGGTCGATCCATGTTTCTTGGGAAAACTCGACGGCACCGTTGGGATCGCAAGAGATATCGCCGATCACCTTGAGGGTATCGTATGTTTGAGCGGTTTGCTGCATGAGGTCATAGGTGACAAGGCGAGGATACCGAGGCGACCAGATGACGCAGTTCATCAAGAGCGTGATGTAGGGCAAGACGCCGTCGAGGTTGGATTCGTACATCTCGGGTTGAACGAGATAGTGTTTGAATTTCTCTTGTTCGGTCCATTGGTTCCAGACTTGGGGAGAGAGTTCGGCGTTGGCCTTGAGGCGATACATCTCATGGACTTCGAGGACAAGTTTGTAGACTTTTTTGCGCGATCCGTGTGCGAAGACATGAGGTAGATCAGCGAGGGTGATGTGTTCGTGAGGCAAGAGATCGTACATGACTTGAGAGCCTTGGCTGGTTTTTCCGCGCCCAAGGATGCAAGTAATCAGCGGAGGCAACGTTGCGGGAGTTCCGTGTTTGCGGATCACGTCGCTGATTTCGTTGCGAAGGAGAGATTTAAGAGCATCGAGGCCGCCGCCGTGGATGGTTTGGGGGATGCGCGAGAAAGGATTGGCATGGCCAAGCCATTCGAGGCGCATCCCGAGCGCCCACAAGGTATCGATCATTCCGGCATATCCGGCAAAATAGGTAAATGCCGTCAAGAACCGTACACCCGATTCGTTGGTGATCAGCTCGTAGTCGATCAAGCTGCATCGGCGTTCAACGAATGTTTTGAGCATCTTGCGATTTTTTTTCTGACCTTTGTGGGTATGCGAAAAAAGCAGGTACAATTTTTCGGGAAGGATGGTATCGATATCGACTTCTTTGAGTCCAAAGACGATATCTGCGGAGTGCAGGTCTTCTTGGAGGGACGCTCCCGCATGGGCGTAATCTTGATCGGGAAAGATACGTTTGTTTTCGTGTGTTTGCGGCGAATGTGCGGGCTGAACCAGTAAAGAATGCCCAAGTTCTGTGATCTCTTGTGCGATTGCGGGCGTCACCGCAGCACGCTGTTCACCTTTTTTGTCGAGATCTTCTCGACGGAGGGCGATCGTCTTCATGATCAAAAAAACCTTCCGTTTTCAGGCCCAAACCGCCACACTCGGCGCAGGGTAGGAGAATCCAAACGCTGTGGGCGATGGATCGGCGAATGAAAGGCTGCAACATACACAAAGTTTCCTTGGATGTCGACGCTGCGATGCAAAAGACATCCTTGATGCAACACAAAAGGGATGGGTTGATGACCGAGAAGAAAGAGGACAAGACAAGCGATCTTCCTTCGTTTGATCCGCAAGGGACAGAGAGCCTCAAGGAGATCCCTGCACGCTTTTTGTTGGGAGGCTTGTTGAGGTTGAGTGCAGAAGGTCGGTGGTCTTTTCAAGGCGAATGGATCGAGCATACGGGGGTATGTCAATTTTTGCAACGCCAGATGCGCCGAACTGCCGAGGGAACCTACTGGGTAATCAATGGTCCGCAGCGGGTGACGGTCGAGATCGAAGATGCCCCGTACCTGATCCGCGAAGTGTACGAGCAAGACGACGTTTTATGGGGGCGACTTAGTGACGGAAGCCGAGAGATCTTGAGGTTGGAGTGTTTGTATGCCTCGGAAGATGCGGTGTTGTACGCAGAAGTCAAAGTCGGCGAGGCCGGCGCAAGCGAAGGAGAAGGGCATCGCGCACGATTTTCTCGCGAAGCCATCGGGCAGATCAGCGCGTGGCTGGAGGAGGACTCAGGGGGCCGCCTTGGGGTGGGGTATCGAGAGCGGTTTTACCCGCTGTTGAGGGAGAAAAGATCGGGTTAGCGGGCCCAATGGCCGTATTGGAGTTCGATGCGAAAGCGGTCAAAGCGAGGCGCTTGTGGGTCGCTGAGAGAGAACGAACGGTTTTGGCCGGGGCGCAGATCGGGGAGGGAAAAATCCTTATGACGGATCTCTTCTTTGCCTTTCATGTAGATGATCCGAAAAGAAAGGCCCTTCATGGTTTTGGGGGCATGGTTGGCCGCGTAGCCCGTGACACGAAAGGTGCGTTTGAAGACGAGATCAAGGGTGCTGCCGCTGAGGCGAGTGAACTTTAAGAAAGGACGCATATCTGCCGAGAGGTTGGGGGGATCGGCGGGTTGGGGTTCAAGCAGCATGGTTCCGCGTTGGTGATCCATCGTAAAGAGGAAACGTTGCAAGATATTGAGTCCGAGAAGTCCGACGACATCGCGTTGATCGTCAGCACAAGCATCACACAAGACAAACGCCACATCTTTGATCCGAAAGGGTCCAAGTTTGATCTCGCGCAACAAGCCAACGCGAGTGCGTATTTTTCCATTGGCAGTTTGAAGGACCATCACAGGGGCATCACGCGGGGGGAGCGCGCCGATCCGTTCGGCAGTCGTGCGTGAGAGGGTGAGATAAGAGGCTCCCGTATCGAGCAAAAAGCGCAAAGACTCGTCACCCAAGCGCAAAGGGACCACCGCAGAAGTGCCATAACGGATGTACTTGATCGCGGCACGCGGCTGCTGCGAGGCGGTACGTTGGGGGGATGGGATGTCTGCTTGAGGGGAGGGCGTTGCGGTGTCTGAAGAAGGCGAAGGATCGGCGGCATCAGGGCGAGGAGGGACGGCGGGGGCGGTGGGTTGGGAGGGATGGGCATCACGCAAGGGGAAACGCTCGATGGGAGGGGCGAGATCACGGATCGGAGGCGGAGTGAGGTTGGGCGTGCTGGAGGGTGTTGTGGGCGAGGCTTGTGTGGGCGAGGCTTGTTTGTTGGCGAGGGGGGACGAAGGTGTGGTGGGCGGAGGTTCTTCGCGGAAGATCGGGAGAGGACGGCCTTCTTCTTCGAGGAGGTAGGCCATCTGCCGAACGATCTTGCGACCTGTGCGCAAGACGGGATGGTGTTCGTTGATTTGAAAAAGCTGTGCGACTTGGCGGCTAAAGGGCCAATGGCCATGACGCAACAGCGCAGTTGCGGTGTCATGAGGCAAGACAAGGATCAAGGCCAAAAGCAGCACGGCGTTGTTGGTGAGGGTCGTGGAAAGGAAGGTTTCGCGAAAATTGGCGCGGCGATTCCACAAGCGTCGCAGCCCGAGAACAAGCGCGTTGAGCAGCAAAGAAGGCAACAAGACCACCGCCGCCCCCACAAGCAACAGCAGAAAGATCGCATCCGAGCGAGTCCATGAAACCCACAACGCCCCCGCACACAAGACGATCAATCCCGAAGTCGCAACACACGCCAAAAAGATCAGGAAGATCGCGATCACACCTCCCAATCCCAGTTCACGCTCGTGTTCGTTTTTCATCGAAAATCCTCGATTTTTTGGCCTTTTCGTGAGTTGATGCCTTTTTGCGAAATGGACATCCGAACAAGGCCCCTTCCAAGGGTGCGCAAGCCAACGACGAGAGACGGCGTATCTGTCTTGAGACGCGCTCCGCCTCGCGTAGTGTAGGCAATGGCGGTGTGGATGGCAAGTTTCGCCTCTTGCATCTTGCAAGGCAGGGCGTCGGAAGATTCGGGGAGATCGCGTTTGATCTGTGCATGACGAGTTTCGCCTCTTGCTTCTCACAAAAGAGCGGGTTACTCTCGCGAGTTCCATTGAAGTGAAAACAAAGGCAAAGGACGATGGCCAAAAAGAGCGAGAGTGGTGAGTTAACCGCAAAGCAATTGCTTACGCAGATCAAAAAAGGCGATCCCTGCGGGCCGCTGTGTTATTTGTACGGCGACGACCCCTACCTGTTGCAAGAAGTGGTGGAGGCCCTACGCGAACAGATCCAGCCCGCGTTCAAAGACTTCAATCTGCATCAATTTAGCGGCGCTGAGAGCGAAGGGCGGCAGATCGTCGCCGCCGCCAACCAGCTTCCTGTGATGGATCGGCAGACGTTGGTGTTGGTTCGAGAGCCCGATCAGATCAGCAAAGAAAGTTGGGATGAGATGAAGGAGTACCTCAAGTCTCCCTCACCAACCACTTGTCTGGTCTTTGTCGATCCCAACCGCAAGCCGTCTGTTCCCGGCAATACGTCTGCGGGTAAAGCCCTCAAACCTTACCAATTCGGTGCCTTACGGCCTTTTGAAAACAAGATGCCTGCTTGGGTGTTGGAACGTGCGCGCCGCCACAAGCTCAAGATGTCGATGCCTGTGGCAGAACATTTGATCGAGCTGTTGGGATCGGAGATGGCGGCGTTAGAACACGCCATGGCGCGGATCGCATTGTATTTGGGCGGCCAAGGCGAGGTCAGCCACGAGATCCTCGACGAAGTGATCGTGGCGCAGCGAGCGTACAATATCTTCGATCTATCGGGGGCCGTCGCCCAAGGCGATCTTCCTCAAGCCTTGCGGCTAACACGAAACCTTGTGGAACAAGGCGAACATCCGCTCAAACAGCTTGCCTTGATGACCAACGCCTTCCGCGATCTGTTGCGGGCTCGTGTCGAACTAGACGATGGGATGGCCCCTGTGGGGCTAGACAAGTACATCCATCCTAGTTTACGATACAAACGCGAAGAACATCTCCAGCGATTTCGTCAACAAGTCGAGCGTTTTACACGCAAATCTCTGATCCGAGCCTTGGGCTTGATCCATCAAACGGATCGCTCGCTGAAATCCTCCTCAGGCTTGCCCGAATTGTTGTTGATGGAGCATCTGATCTTGAACTTGTGCCAAGGCCAACGAGAAAACAAATCCTTGTCCCAGCCGCGCTAAGCAGCAAGACACGCAACATTCCAGTCGCGCCTAGTAACAAGGCGCGCAACATCCCAAACGCGCTAAGCAAGGCGCGCAACATCCCAAACGCGCTAAGCAAGGCGCGCAACATCCCAAACGCGCTAAGCAAGGCGCGCAACTTCTCACTTTCCTAGAAAGGAAACCACCATGTCTCTTGGTCAACCGCTTCCACCCGAACCCGTTTTTGTCCCTGAACCCGTCACCGTCGGCTCGATCATCGGAAATACCTTTCGTGTTCTGGGTCAAAACATCGTTGCATTTTCGGTGATCTCCGCGCTCGTATTGTTGCCGGGCATCGCATTTGTGGCCTTTCGCATGGTGAGCCTCTTCTCGTTGTCCGACTCTACGGAGAAGATGGCGCATATCATGGTGACGTTGGGGATCTTTTCGATGCTCCAGCTATTTCTCCAAATCCCCGCGCAAAGTGCCATGATGTACGGTGTGGCCAACCAGATGAGCGGACGTGCGACGAATCTAGGTGAGAGCCTACGTCGAGGAGTGTCTTCGATCTTGCCGGTGATTGGGACGGCTATCGTCGTCGGTCTTGCGATCATGGGTGGGTTCGTCTTGTGTGTTATTCCCGGGATTATCGCGATGGTCATGCTGTATGTTGCGATCCCCGTTGCGGTGGTGGAAAACCGAGGAATCGGAGACAATTTGCGCCGCAGCAGCCAACTGACCGAAGGGTATCGCCTGAGCATTTTTTTGGCGGCGATCGTGATCGGCTTCGCGGTGGGCGTCGTGCAAACCATCGTGCAACAAGGGGTAATAGCGACCGGCAATGAGTACGCGATCATGATCGTGACCGTACTGGCGAGCGTGCTCACGATGCCGATCCAAGCGACGACGAGTGCGGTGACGTATATGCTCTTGCGTCAAAACAAAGACCAGATTAACGTGAGCGAGATCGCAGACGTCTTCCGTTGAGATTGTCGTGCAAGTCACCTATCGTTCGGGTGGTTTCGCTGCATTGCTATTGAAAACATCTTGAGAAAATCAGGCCAAAGCAACGGCCTATCACAAGAGAGAATCCACGAGAGATCACGGGTTCTTTCTTGTGATAAGCCTCTATCGCACGGAGGAGAGAGGGCGTGTGGAGATATCTTGGGCGCGTTGTGTTGTGGGGGATGGTGTGCGTTGCCTTGCCCAAAGAAGCCAGCGCATCGCCAAGACCGGGTTCACGTGAATGGGTGCGTCAACAGGCCAAGCGCGTCCACAAAAGCGGCGGCTACCCGCGAGAACTCCCCCAGCATCGGCTCCCAGAACCCAAAGAAGACTGGTTTACGCGCTTATTGCGGCGGATCTTTGATCAGCGCGAGTCTGCCGACCCGATCGCACGCGGTGTGCGTTCGACCTTTTCGATCGTTGGCGATGTGATGATCTGGGTGCTTTATGCGCTGATCGCGGTGACGCTGTTGTTGGGTCTTTCCGTGTTTGTGCGTTTCTTGCGGGAAAGCATCGCGGATGCTCGCGATCGAACGGAGCCGCCGACGGGAACGGTCGAGTTTTTTGGGATAGAGCTTCCTCTTGACAAGAGTCCAGAAGCGTGGATCGCCGAAGGGCGGATGGATCTGGCGCTTTGTACGCTCTTGCTTCATGCGATGCGCCAAGTCGGTTGGACAGACGATCGGCGCGGCAAAAGCCAAACAGCCCGAGAAGTGATCGCTCGCGTTGAAGGGAATGATCCACGAAAACCCCCGCTGCTTGTGCTTTTGCGCATGGTGGAAAAAGTGCGGTTTGGCGGGTTTGAGGCCACACAAGAAATGTTCCACGAAGGGCAACAAGCCTTGCATCAGATCACCTCAAGCAAACCACAAGAAAGACGGCAAGGATGACGACCGAAACGCCGAAGCCCTCGGAAGAATCCAACGAATCTCTTTCCACCGACGCTCCGTCGCCTACGTCCCCCCCTGCTTCGGCTCGGGCTGCGCGTTCAACGCCCAACGCGATCCCCAAAGAAGAACGCACGCAGATCGTGGCAGAACGCGCAGCAGCCGACTCGATGGACGAAGCGCAATTTGCGGTGCGGGTGTTTCCGCGTTGGATGCGGATCACGCTGTTGGGGCTTTGTGTGCTGTTGGTGTTGGTGGTTGTGGCCTTGATCCTGTTTGAGCGCAAGTGGTTTGATCCACCCGCCAACCTGACAGACAGCTATAGCCGAGAAGCCGTCGGGCATCGGGCTTTTTTTGAAGTGCTAAAGGGACTCAAACTGACGCCGTTGCGTTATCGAAAAGAGCAAGGACTCGACCAAGTACGCGCCCCGCTCTTCTTGATCATGCCGGAAGTACTCGGCAGTTTCCAATTGCGAGTCGATCGCATCAAGGATCTCCGAAAACTGCTCGAAAAAAACCCGTCACAGCTCGAACAAGGGCCACGCCTTCAAAAAGCCATCACCTCTCGTATCCAGCAAGGACTGCATACGGTCGTGATCTTGCCCAAATGGCGGATCGAGACCTCGTTTGCGACGCGCACGATGGAAGCCAAGCTGTTGGATCTGGATTTTTTGCGCAGCTACCTTCGCGGGTTCTTGCCAAAAACGCTACCTTCCCCGCGTATCGGGCGTTTGGATACACGCGATGAACACGCTTGGTCCCAAACCAAAGGTGCTCCCTTGAATACCGATCTGGCCTTTGCGCAGCACTTTTTGTTGGGAGAAGAACAAGCTCACTCGTCGAGCGAACATACCCACTGGGAGGCGTGGTTGGGCGACGCAAGACAAGCCTTGGTGATCGCCTCCAAACAAAAAACGCCAAATGAAGGCCGTTTGTGGATTGTTGCCGATCCTGACCCGATCAGCAACTTTCGGATGGATCGGGCCGATCACAGCTACATTTTTTACGCATTGATCCGAGACGGCCTGAAGGCCGACACCGTCATACTCGACGAAGTGTCGCATGGTCACGGCCAGCATCTTTCGCTGCGCGATGAGTTGGCGCGTTTTCCCAACATCTTGTTGTCGATCCACGCTTGTTTGTTGTTGTTGTTGGCGGCTTGGTTGGGATGGGTGCGCTTTGGAGTGCCGTTGCTGCCGCGACCGCACCCGCTACGCGGTCCCAAAGAGATGCTTGCGATCACGTCTCGCGTGTTGGCGGATGGCAAGCGTCGCCCCGCGCTGGTCTCTTCGTATCTGCTGTGTTTGTTGGAGGATATCGCCCAGCTACTCGATCTCAAAAAAGGCTCGCTGCTTCAGCGATGCGAGGCGATCGATCGTTGGTGTGCTTCGCGCAATCTGCCCGAAGAAGCCGTCTCGCTATATCGAACAGCGATGGGCCTTCGTTCCAAAGAGAAGGCCGGTGAGACGGGGCTATTACGCAATGCCCAGCGGGCGTGGTCTTTGCGCAAACAGATCCTTGAAAAGCGTTTGCGTAGTGTGCGTGCGCGTTGATCCATCGTGTCGATCCTCAGCGTTGATCCATCGCGTTGATCCTGATCCATAGCGTTGATCCATCAATGGAGAGAGAAGATGTATGTAGAGCAGTTTCCGAGTTATTTGCGCCAGCTGCAGGATTCCGTGGGGCGGGTGGTCTACGGAGTCGAAGAGCAGACACGTTCGGCGATCATCGCTTGGATGGTACGTGGCCACTTGTTGCTTGAGGGGCCGCCCGGAGTTGCCAAGACGCTGTTTGTGCGGACATTGGCGCAATGTTTGGGCCTCAACACGCGACGTTTGCAGTGTACGCCCGATCTGATGCCGGGGGATGTGTTGGGGGCCAACATCTTCGATTTTAAGACACAGTCCTTTCAGCTTACAAAAGGTCCGATCTTTACGGACTTTTTGCTTGCGGACGAGATCAATCGCACCCCACCGAAAACGCAATCGGCGTTGTTGGAGGCCATGCAAGAGCGATCGGTGACGATCGACGGTGTGACGCATGGCCTTCCTTCGTGCTTTTTGGTGATGGCGACACAAAACCCTCTTGAACACGAAGGAACCTATCCTTTGCCCGAAGCCCAGCTTGACCGCTTTTTGTTTAAGCTCGAAGTCACCTATCCACCGATCGAATCGGAAGTGCAGGCGGTATTGGCGCATTGCGACGGTGGGGGGATGCCGAACCCCGCCAAGATGGGGTTGACACCGCTGCTTGCGCGTGAAGAGTTGATGAGCTTACACACGCTTCCGTCGCAGGTTCGGGTGGAACCGATGATGGCGCGTTATGCGGTGGAGCTTGCGCGAGCGACCCGCCAACACCAAGCCTTGGCCTTTGGGATCTCTCCGCGTGCGGCCACGATGTTGATTGCAGCGGCCCGTGCCAACGCGCTGTGCGAGGGCCGAACGTTCATTGTCCCTGACGATGTCAAGACCTTGTTTTTGCCCGCAACACGCCATCGCGTCGCGCTATCCGCTTCCGCCGAGATGGAAGGACTGTTGTTGCCCGATATCTTAAAAGAGATCCTCGAAAGTGTCCCCGTTCCTCGCTAAACCACCTTCGAGGCAGGAGCTTTTCTGATGAGACCTTCTCCTTGGCTGGTTCGGCTTTTTTCGTTGGGACTGGTGTTTTCGCTCTTGCCGATCTTGTTTGCCCATGCGCTGTGGCCGTTGGTGGTGGGGATGTGGGCGTTGCTGTTGGGTGGAGCGCTCTTGGATGGGGTTGCACTCGCCAACCGCCGCGCAAGGCTTGACGTCCAGCAGCCCGCCCAAGCTTATGTGAGCGAGCCGATCGCGTTTCGCTTTACGCTGCACTGGCCGAAGAAACGGCGTTTGCGTGCGCGGTGGTGGGCAGAAACGCAAGCTCCGTTGGAGCAAGGTGAGGCTGTGACGCGGTGGATCGAATCCGAAGAAACACAGTTTTCGATCGATCTGATCGCACCGCGCCGAGGCGAGGGGCAACTGTTGGCGCTGTGGGCAGAGATCCGAGGTCCATTGGGTCTATTTGAGCGGGTGCAGCGCTTTTCGCTCGATCTGTCCCCGTTGCCGATCTTGCCGAGTCTACCTCACGTTCGGCGACTGGCCTTGCAACACTTTGGGCTGTGGCAATACCGCGAAGGCATTCGGATCGAACGGCTGCCGGGGGATGGAAGTGAGTTTGATGCACTTGAGAAATATTCTCCCGGCCATGATCTCCGAAGCATCGACTGGAAAGCATCGGCGCGTCACCAAAGCCTGTTGGTACGGCGCTTTCGGGTCGAACGCAATCAACGTGTGGTATTTTGCCTTGATACGGGGCATCTGATGGCCGACGATCTCCAAGGCATGCAACGGCTCGATCACGCCATCCACACGAGCCTTTTGTTGGGGCATTTTGCCCTGCGAGCGGGGGATCTTGTGGGCTTGCATTCTTATGCCGAAGCGCCAAAGTCTTGGTTGCCGCCCAAAAATGGGATCAAAAACTTTCACCGTATGCACCTTGCTTGCGCGGCGCTGCGCTCGACAGCGATCGAAACCAACCATGTGCGGGGGCTTCATCACTTGCTTGCCCAACTCAACCGCCGCACGTTGATCGTGTTGTTCACGGAATTTACAGGCACCACGACCGCCGAACTGATGCTCGAAACCGTCGGTCATCTGGTGCAAAAGCATCTTGTGATCTTTGTCGCGCTCGAAGATCCCGCGTTGGATCGGCCCTTAGAGAAAAAGCCCGAAGATGCCGAAGATATGGCTCGCGCCCTTGTATCCGTCGATATGCGCCAAGAACGTCAAGCGGTGTTGTTGCGCCTCCAACGCATGGGCGTTCACGTCGTCCAAGGTTCGGTCGATATCTCAGCGGCCAAACTGGTTCAACGCTATCTTGAGATCAAACGCCGCCAGCTTCTCGGATAAGACAAGCCGATCGTGCGGCGAAAAGCAGACAAGACGGGCTTGTGGGTGTTGTCTTGTGGGGTTTCACCCCACACCCCACAAGGGGCCGAAGTCCCCTTGACCCCGTATTGGCGGAGAGAGCAGACATTTTTTAAACCAACAGCACCGCCGCTTGACAGGACGCGAACACGGTTTTTTCTCGACTATATGGAAGAAAAAAAGATGGATACCAACCAATCCCCTACATCCTCCGCCCCTTCGACGCCGCGTTCCGTTCAATTTCGCAAAGAACGCGAAGCCTCTTGGCGAGAGCTTGAAGATATCGTTGAGCGTGTCCAAAACAAAAGCCTTTCGAGCCTTGATGATCGAGACCTTCAACGCTTGCCTTTGCTGTACCGCGAAGCCATGAACAGTCTTTCTGTGGCCCGCGCCACAGCCTTGGATCGCTTGCTGATCCGTTATCTCGAAGCGTTGTGTTCGCAAAGCTACCTTGCGATCTACGGTGCGCGCCGCCCAAGCCGTCGGATGCTGTGGGCTTTGTTTGTCGCAGTCCCGTTGGAGATCCGCAAAGCCTCACGCGAGCTGTTGTTGGCGATCTTGTTCTTTGCTGCGGGGATCGCGGTGGCATGGTCACTTGTGGATCGCGATCCGCAATGGTTTCATGTGTTCGTCTCTCCGCAAATGGCCGCTGGTCGGACGCCTTGGGCCACGACCGAATCCCTTCAAAATACGTTGTATGACAGCGGCCAAAAAAAGGGCGATGCCTTGAGCGTCTTTGCTTCTTTTCTGTTCACAAACAACGCACGTGTCGGCTTGTTGGCCTTTTCGTTGGGCTTCTTGTTGGGGATCCCTGCTGCGATCTTGCTTTTCTACAACGGCTTGGTCTTGGGCGGCTTTTTGTCGTTGTTTGCATCAAGAGGGCTATTGATACCGTTCCTTGGGTGGTTGTTGCCGCATGGAGTCCCCGAGATCTTTGCGGTGCTACTGTGCGGTGGGGCGGGCTTTTTGATGGGGCGGGCTTTGTTGTTGCCCGGCTCCTTGTTGCGTACAGAAGCCCTACGCAACGCAGGTCTTCGTGCCTCGCTGATCGTCACGGGGGCGATCTTTTTGTTTGCTTACGCTGCGCTGTTTGAAGGCTTTTTCCGCCAGCTAATCGTGGATGACGTGCTGCGTTTTCTTGTGGCACTCTTGCAATGCTTGTTGCTGTTGTGGTGGTTTTATCTGGGCCAAAAACAAGAACAAAAAGATCTTGCGGCAGAGAATTTTGAGCAAGAGACACCCGCATGGCCTCTGCAAGCCGATCCTCAAAGGGGTGGGAGATGAAAAGAAGATCATCGCATTATCAAAGGGGTGGGAGATGAGAAGAAAACGACCGTACCAAAGCGAAGAAAGCAAACAAAGAACTGTCTCGATCCTCCCGCCCGAAGGGGTGCCGTTGCGGTTTGTCATAGCCCCCGTGTCTTCGCGTTTTTCAGCGCTTGCGTTCGATCTGCTGTTGATCACCATCAGCATGTATCTGATGGTGTTTGTGCTGATCGCGATCTTTGTTGCAGGGGGGTTGTTCAAGAGCGGAGGAGGTTATGCGCTGTCTTTTTGGCTGATCGGTATCTTCCTGATTAGACAGTGCTACTTTTTCTTTTTCGAGATGATCTGGCAAGGCAGTACGCCCGGGAAAAAGCTACTCGGCTTGCGCGTGATCGCTCGGGATGGCCGCCCGCTCGGCTTGCAGGGCCTGATCGCACGCAATCTGATGCGCGATATCGAAGTGTTTATTCCGCTAGGGCTGTTTAGCCAAGCCTTTCAGATGGGAAACGAAAGCGCGTGGCTGTCGTGGATGGCGATGGGATGGTGCTTGATCGCGCTCACCTTTCCATTCTTTCACCCACAATCCATGCGGATCGGCGATATCGTCGGTGGCACCTTTGTGATCGTGATCCCCAAAGCAGAACTCGAAGTCGACAAAGCCCGCCAAACCACCCTTGCGCGCAAAGTCCAGATCAGCTTTACACCCGAACAGCTCGCCGTCTATGGCGAGTACGAACTGGAGACCCTCGCGCAGCTCTTACGCAAAGTCGACGAAGACAAAGCAGATGCCGACGACCTGCGCATCATCGCACGCACCATCGCCGACAAGATCCGCTACGAAGGACACGAACCCCTCTCGACACCTCTTGTTTTCCTACAGATCTTCTACGCAGCACAACGCAAAGCCCTCGAACAAAAGCTGATCTGGGGCCAACGCAAAGCCAACAAACACCAGCGCTCGTAATCCTCAAAACAAACGCAACATCCGAATGGAACGGCGATCAAGGGAGTCCCCAGCGACGACGCAGCCCCCATTCAAGCGCAAACAACGCAAACAACAAGATCAAGACCCACGAGCGATCCCAGAGGGAGAGGGTTTTGCTGCGATCGACACGAACGATGGTGGCGGGGCGCAAAGGCAAAGAGGCGATCTGCTCGGAAAAACGGATCACCTTTCCAGCGGTTTCGTGCTGTAGTGCGGCAAAAAAGGCATCGTTGGGGCGGATATCTTGGAACTCGTCGAGCAAGCCAAGGACTTGGAAAAGGTCTTCGCCTGTGGCGGTTTGGCCTTTTTCGATCTCAGCTTCGGCTTGAAGGCGAAAGATGCCGCTGTTTGGGGCTTTCCAACCAAAGAAAAGAGTTCCTTCGCTGGGGATATCGCGGACCGTTTGGTGGAGAGGGATCGTCTCTCCGCCACGCAAGACCTTGATACGGACTTTGCCTTTGCGCAGGGGCCGATATTCACGATCCAAGACGCGGATGCGAAAACGCGCTTCTTCGCCCAAACGGTAGGCCGCACGCAAGGAAGAAACACGCACACGCTCAAGCTCAGGATCGCGGATCAACCAACGGATGGCGTTGTTCCAAAAGCGATAATAGACCTCTTTTGTGCTGCCTTCGCCGACACGCTGAAAGTTCCATTTCCAAGAACCATCGACCGTCAAGCCCATCACGCGGCCTTTTTCGACTTGTCGAAGTGAAAGGATCGGAACAGACCGCCCAGAGGGCGTTTTGTTTTCGGGGTGTTCGAGCAGGGTGACGCTGTCGGGATGAGGATCACCCACTTTGTTACTGCCCGGCTGTTTGGGGAGTTTGGCCCACAAGGCATTGTTTTCTTCAAGGCTCCCAAGCAAGCGTGTGATCGGATGATGCCGCCCTGAGTCGGTCAATACAGGCCGAAAGCGTTGCTCGTCGATTTGTCCAAGGCCCAACCCAAAAGGCAAGATGCCTTCGATAGGCGTGTCCATGTATCCACCCGAAGCAAAGGACAGATCCCCTCCCACCATCACAAAAGCCCCGCCGTTGCGAACAAATTTTGCGATGTTGTGGAGATAATACGATCGCATATACGGCGCATAATTAAAGTCTTGGAAGACCACAAGATCGAAGGTCGGCAGCGACTTTGTAAATAGCTCATGATAGGGAAATTGGATAAGAGCCATCTCGCGGTTTGGAGGATTGTGGTATTGAATATTCTGTTGTGTGCGTAAGATAAAAAAGGAGATCAAGTCGACGCTGGCGTTCTTTTTGAGAAGCCTGCGCAAGAAGCGAACATCCCAAGAGGGACGCCCCGTCACATGAAGGACACGGATACGATCGCGGATGATCTTGAGGAGAAAGTCTTTTCGGTTGTTTTCGTGGAGGACTTCGCCCGGGAGAACAGGCGTGCGGACGGAGTAGATGAATTTGCCGGCACGACGGGGCTTAAAGGAGAAACGGACGGTGTAGTCTTGTTTGTCGGGCTGGAGAGTGAGCAACGTCGACTGTAGAAGCTGCCCCTCGCGATAGAGACTGATCGGAAGAGTGCCTGTGAGAAAGCCTTGGACACGGATCAAAGCCTCGATGGTGGCGGTGTTATGGAGAAAAGCAAAAGCATCGCCAAAGACTTCGGAGACAGAGATATCCCGAAGCGCCTGAGGATCGGGTGAAGAGGGAGCGATCACATGGACGGGGATTTGGAGCCGCTTGAGTCCGACAAGAAGATTTCGCAAGCGTCGATCGGTAAGGAGTGCATCTTTTTTCTGCCCGCCTTTTTGGGTGATCCCGCTGACGGTGCGCTCGGCCCTTGCAAGCGTGTCGACCCCATCCGTGATCAGCACCACACCCGCAAGCGGTTTGTCTTGGAAGTGATCCTGCAAGTAGCCCAAGATCTGCAACAGATCCGTTTGATCGCCATCTGCTTGAAGGTTGGCAATGCCCGTTGTGATGGGCGATATCTTGCGATCGAAAGAAAACCAATGCACTTTTTGCTCTTTTTCCAAGCGCTCCCACAACGCCGCATGCCGCTTCCAAAAATCCTTGGCGGCCTCAAGGCGGGTGCGTTCTTTTTGGAGGCTTTGGATGCGCATACTGGCCGATGTATCGAAAAAGATCGGTAAGTGGTTTTGGATCTTTTGGACGTTTCGCAACTCGACTGCTGGCCCAAGCATCAAGAACCACAGCGCCGCTGCCCCCACCAAACGCAGCACCAGCAAGCCCACCCGCTGCGGGATCGACGTCAGCCGTTGGCTCGATTGCCATCCCCACCACAACGCGATCAACAAGAAAAACGCCAAAACCCACAACGTCTCCGCCGACCAAGAACCCGACCAGACCCAGCGCCAGTCGTTGTACTCGCTCGTTTCAGAGGTCAGAAACGGGATAAAGTTGGATGCAAACAGTGGACTCAAGGCGGATTCGCTCCTCGTACAAAAAGGGGGTCAAAGACAAGGGCCGATTATGGAGACAAAGCCCCCCCTTTTCAAGGGAGGGCGCATCACCGCAAGCAGCGTAGTTTGTCGGGAATAGGGCAAGACGGACGGGGCATTTGGGAGGGAGGAGAGAAGATTAGGGGCCTGTCGAAGCGCAAGCGCCGACAGGAAGGGGAACGTTGCCGTTGGTGAGTCGCAAAGGAGTGCAGACTTCACGAGCGCTACAGCCACCGGCGTTGAGGGGGAGACCTTGTTGGCACCACTGATCGCAGTTGCACATCTTGCGGCAGTTTGGAGAGCCGACAGGGCGGCCTTGTTGATCGACCGTCACGACACACAAAGCGCCGCGTTCACAGGTATTGTTGCCTGTGCAGATATCGTTGTTGCAACCCGTCTCTCCGAGCTTTTTGTTGCCTTCAGGAACGCAGAAGTTGGCGTCATCGTCGGCGGGGAAACAGGCCGAACCAGCGGGGCAGCAGTTGTTGTAGGGAGGTTGCGCTCCAGCGGGGCAGGTCTGTTGGTTAAGCGGATCGCAGTTGTGGCCGAGCGCACAAGCGCCAAGGGTGGGATCGATCTTGGTGATATCGGAGCGCACGCAATATTCGGCGGGTCGGTTGCCTTGTTTGGGTTGGCACTTGTCAGGGCGGAGGTTGGGGTTTCCGAGGTTGCAAGCACTACGGCAACGGAAAGGGGGTTGATCGGTGCAAGGCTCTGGCAAACAACCCATCAATCGGCCATCGCCGCCTTTTCCGCAAGGGGTGGTGCAAGGGTCGCAGAGTGCGCCTTCTTGGGCTTGGATGGGGAAGCATTGGCCAGTAAACTTGCCGTCTT
Organism: Myxococcota bacterium; assembly: GCA_023150835.1. GTDB lineage: Bacteria > Myxococcota_C > UBA6777 > UBA6777 > UBA6777 > JAKLKB01. The sequence continues at coordinate 68,831 of JAKLKB010000002.1, forward strand.
TGTTGTTGGGCGAGGCAGCGGTGCAACAACGCTCGTTGGCGGCGCAGTCTTTGTCGGTCGAACAGCCGAGGCGGATCTTGATGGAGGTTTCGGAGACGTTGTCGAGTTCGTCGCGTGCGATGACCTTGAATTCGACCTCGCCCGAGCCGAAGCCTTGACCGACGTCGGTGGCGGAAAAGTATTGCCCGGGTGCGTTGGCATCGGGCTGAACTTGTCCGGCTTTGATGTTGTTGATAAAAAAGTCCACTTGTTTGACGCCTGCTTGATCCAAGACCAACGCCCGAAACTCTTGTTGTCCACGCAAGCTATCGCCGTTGTTGGGTTTAACGATCTGGATCTGGGGGCCTTTTTTATCGACCAAGACTTCGAGACGAGCTTTGGGGACGGTCACGTTGCTTTTGGCGTCTTTTCCGATGGCATAAAAGACAAGTGTCGCACCGTCTGGAAACTTCGTATCATCCGAAAGATCCGCATCATGCTCACAGAGATCGGCTTTGTTGGGGGTGCTGGTTCCTGCGCAGACTTTAAGCGGCAAGTACTCGTCGCGCTGTGTGCCGTATTCCATCGTGATCTCGGCGACACCGTCTTTGTCTTGGCCTTCGGAGATCACCTTGGTTTGTTTGCCCACAAAGATCGCTGGATGCTCGTTTTTCAGTTTGGAAGGCGAAGTAAAGCGCATAAACGGAGCCGAAGCGTCTTGGCGTACGCGCATCTTTTCGCTTTGTTTGTCTTGGGCCTTGTCGATCGCCTCGACCTTGATCTCGAATTCTTTGGGCTGGCTATCCAGCGCAAAACGTACCTCAAAGGTTCCATCCCGCTGTCCACCGCCCTCTTTGGCGTCGATCTTCTTTTCGTCAATGTAAAAGACCACAGACTCGGTCCCATCGTTGTCTTGCACCCGCACTCGGATCACACCGTCCGTAATCAACGCCCCCGCTGGTGACAAAAAACTGATCCGCGCTTTGTCGTTGGATTGCCCGGGATCTCCGCCACAATTACAACCTTGCGTGGACAACGCCCCCGCACACAGGGCCCACAGCCCCATCCATCCCATCTTCCGCCATACATGCCACATACACTTCCTCCTCTATCCATCGACCACAACGAGCATCCCAAAAAAATCTGCCCGTCGCTTCCAGTTCAAACCTTCTTTTTACCGAGATCGCCCTCTCTTTTCAACGATGACGCGCCTTTTTCGCCGATCTCTTCCCACAAAGCAAGCACAATCCACTCCACCGTCACTTTTTTGCTGCCTCCTCGCAACACAACAATTCTGCTCGTCCTTTCGAGGACTTACGATTTAACACAAATGTTCTAAAAAGCAAACAAAATTGCAAAGAAGGCCGAAATCGAAAGACGTTCTTTTTCTGAACGTGTTTCCAAGGCAAGGGAAAAGAAAGATTTTTGTGGAGGGAGAGAAGGTGCGAAGGGAAGGCGCGAAGGATGGGGGTTTCGCGTCGTCGTCGCAAGATGGGGATTTTCGCGTCGTCGGAAGATGGGGGTTTTCGCGTCGTCGAAGGATGGGGATTTTCGCGTCGTCGAAGGATGGGGATTTTCGCGTCGTCGTCGGAAGATGGGGGTTTTCGCGTCGTCGAAGGATGGGGATTTTCGCGTCGTCGTCGGAAGATGGGGGTTTTCGCGTCGTCGTCGGAAGATGGGGGTTTTAGCGTCGTCGTCGAAGGATGGCGGGGGCGTGGACGAGATCTTGTTTGTAGTTGACGCAGAGAGCGTACATCAAGAGGTTGATGCCGATGCGGAAGGCATTTTCGCGTTGAGCTTGATCGCCCGGGATCACGGCAAAGGCCCAGTTGCCGAAGCTATCGCGCTCCCATGCACCGGTATAATCGTTCATAGAGTAGAGGATAGGGGTGCGATCGTCGAGAGTGATGCCTTCGATATAGGATTCGCGGAGGATGCGTCCGCCAAAACGGCGGATCAGGTAGAAGGATCGATAGATGGTGTGTTCAAGAGAGAGTTTTTGTAGGGTGGATTGGGGGAAGATCCGCTTGGCGAGTCGGCGAGCGGATTTGTCAAATTCGCCGTCCTTATCGTCTTCGCTGCGGTCGATCCAGAGTAGGCCGCCGTTCGAGAGATAAGCGCGAAGGCGGAGGATATCTTGTGCGGGGAGAGCCGAAAAGCCTTTGTTTCCCGTCAACACCAGCATGGGATAGCGAAACAGTCGGGCGTCTTGGGGGGAGAGTTCGGGGATGTCGATGCCGATCTTGATCGAGGTGCGTTCGGTGAGGCGCAACAACAAAGTAGAGAGCGCACGAGGTCGATTGTTCGGGAGGTCGGGGAGTTTGAGTCGGGCAAGGTGAACGGCGGTGTGTTTGCCCATGGCATGGGATTTTGCGTAAAAAAGACAGCACCCGATCCACACAAAGAACCAAGCTGCCGAGACGCAAAGAGCACGGAACTTACGGTCAAAACGAAACATACCGACACCTCCCAAGAATAGGACGATTGCAACGTATGATACGATATCCGAGTGATGTACACAGCAAAGGAGAATGCGTAGACGCCCGATTATTGGGCAGCCACAGGGGGCTGCCCCTACGTTTTACGATCACACTACGGGCAGATTTCCTCTGGTATGTTTCCACCGCAGGCGCGGACGCATCGGCAGCCCAAACGATGCGAAATCCCTGAGCACGGAACCCCAGCCCCAATCCGCCTGCTCCACAAAAGAGGTCGACGACCGTGCCGACAAACTGCTTTTCCAACGCCAACAGCTCCTCTAAAGCGCCATCATCACGAAGCAGCGCGATTGGATTGTTTGAGGTAGAGGGGAAGGGCTTGTTGGAGCTGTTGGAAGAGACGTTGTGGGAGAGCAGAAGGGAAAGAGGAGTCGAGGGCAAAGAGCAAGAGGGCGGGGACTTGATGCCGTTCGAGAGGACGGCAGAGACGGAAAGCAGCTTGGTTGGCAGACTCATCAGCGCGCAAGGTGCGAGCGATCTCGGGTTCGGCGATGCAGATGCTTTGGGCGAGGCGACGGTTGGCGGGGACACGAGAAGAAGTCCATTCGGTGAAGTAGCCGTCAAGACTTTCACGAGCAGCATCGTCCTCAAGAGCAACAGCGAAGAGGAGTTGTTCATAGGAGGGGATCTTGGCGTGTTGTTCGATCGCGAAGAATTCGGCTTCGTTGAGCGAGATGCCCGTGACGGGAGAATCTGGATCGGAGATGGTTTTGGCGTTGGGCTTCCATCCACGGGGGAAGGGTCGGTTGTGCTTTTGGCAGAAGGCGAAGTACTGTCCACGCGACACAGGACGACAACTGAGCAAGAACGGGCGGAAACGATGATCGCCGTGCCATGAACCCGTCATCAGGACGTTGTTTTGGTTGTGTTGGAGCCAATCGATAGCGGCGCGGATATCGGCTTCGGCGGCGCGCAGCTTGGGATCGATCTCGTCTCGTTCTTTTTGAAGAAGTTTGAGGGCAGCCGTCCAATCGTTCTTTTCGACGAGTTTCCAGAATCGCTCTGTTGCGGAAGGAGGGGGAGGAGGGGGAGGGGCAACGGGTTTTGGCGGAGTAGCGGGTGTGATCGGGGTTGCGGGGGTTGGAGCGACCGAAGCAACGGTGGAAGCTGCGGTTTTTGATTTGCCTTTGCCTTGTCGCATCCGAACGATCTCAACGCGATGGCTTGGGGTAAAGAGGTAGGGCTTGTGTTGTAGGAAGCTTTGAACGAGGGCGATCTCTTCGGTGTGTAGGCCCTTTTTGTCGATCTGTTCGCCATGACAGTGCGTCACACAGAAGCAAAAGAGCGACTTGAGGTGGAGGTGTTTTTGTTGAGAGAGGACACGCTCAAACAAGGAACGGCGGGGATCAAGGACATAGATGCAGCGGAAAGTGATATCAGCGTCGATTTCGTCGCGTTGACGGTGCTTTTTGACGATATTTTTAGGAGAAAAGAGTTGGATCAGTTGGCCGCGTCGGTCATGCGAAGTGGTTGTCCATTCTGCAAGAGGCGCTTGTGCGGGCCAAGGTGCGGAGACACCTGTCGCGGTGGTTAGGGCGAGATCGCGGGCTTTGAGCAGTTGTTCGAGAGAGGGGAGTTGGAGGGTTTGAGCTTCGGCGAAGCGTTGCGCATCCCACCACGAGACGCGAGAGATCACGCCTTGGGGATCTTCGAAGGTTGCGGCTTTGGCGCGGAAGCCGGCAGGGAGCGGAAGGGCATGGTTGCGGCAATGTTGGATGAATTGTTCCCGATTGACGGCACGTTCCATTACCAAGAAAGGTCTTCCATCGATGGGGCCATCGAGGTGGCCGGGAACAAAGCGCCAAGAAGCGTCAAAGCGTGCAAAGAAGGCTTTTCGTTCGTTGAGGAGTTGTTGGAAAAGCGCCCAATGTTCGCCAGACAAGAAAGCGGTGTCTTGTTCGGGCTTGGCGAGAAGTTGTTGGAAGAGGGCGAGATCGTTCTTTTCGATCGCCTCCATGAGTCGTTGTGCATAAGAGGGATGGTATTCAACGACGATCTCGGGTTCGGGTTCAGGTTCAGCCACCACAGGAGGCTGTGGCGTCGGATGTTCGGGGGATGTTGAAGAGGTTGCGACGGGAGAAGGTTGCGTGGGGGCGACAGGGGCAAAGAAGACAGGGATATCTTCGAGGGCGACGTTGTCGTTGGCGGCAACACCGCGTGCAAAGGTCGGGTGGAGGGGTTGCCCACGGAAGAGGACAGCAGAGGGAAGGTGCGTAGCTTCGGTCTGTTGGGCTTGTTGGATGGTGCGGTTGAGTTGGCCGACAACGGAGCGTACGGCATCGCCCGCAGCTTCGCGGATCTTGGCGCGGGGGTCTGCGTTGGCCTGCCAACGTAGAGCTTGAACACCCGAGTTGACTTTGCCGAGCAGTCGGCCCATTGCACCGACGGCGGTTTCTCGGAGTTTTTCGTGGGGCGTGTGTTCAGGGTTCATTGCAAGCATGAGGGCAAGTTCGCTGAGTCCCATCTCCAATTGGTCGAGCATACCGAGGGCGCGGCGTCGAGCGACGGGGCGCTCGGGGTCAACGAGCAGTTGGACAAGTTCGAGCAGGCGATCGAAGCTACCGAGGCGAACCATCGCGATCAACAAACCCGCTTCGAGGTTGGGTTCGAGGGTTTTGGCATCGCGTTGTTCTTCGAGGAATTCGGCGAGCCAATCGAGGGCTTCGGGATCACCGATCTCGGCGACGACTTGGGTGGCGATCCAAGAGAAGGCGGGATCATTGCGGGTGATCAGGTCGAACATTTGGGGCAGAGCGGTGGATCCGCCCGCCATACCCGCAGGGCGGATCAGCGAGATCAAGCGAGGCAAGTGCAAGAACGGAGAGTTGAGTTCTTTGCGAAGGAATTTGAAGAGGACAGGACCGGCTTCGGGGGCGCGCAGATCACCGAGGGCTCGGACAATCCCTGCGAAAGCTTTTTTGTAGGGTTCGTGTTGGTTGATCTTGTCGAGAGCTTCGAGGAAAAGGGGCGTTGCATCACGACCGATGACACGGCTGATGGTGCCAGCGCAATCTTGGAGGACGAGGTGATCGGGATCTTCGCGGAAGCATCGTTCGAGCGCAGGACGAACGAGAGCGCGTTGTTCGTCAGAACGCACCAAGCGACGAAGCGCTTTGACTGCACAACGACGGACATCTTTGTTGGCTTCTTGTTCGACATCGATCTTGGCGAGCAAGGGGCGGATGGCGGCTTCGACGCGCAACGCGCCGAGGCAATCGGCAGCGGCGGAGCGAGTATCTTTGTGAGATCCATCCAAAAAGGCCAATAGAGCTTGTTTTTGTTTGTCGGAGAGTGCGCGTTGTGACAAGGCTTCGAGGGCGAGGGCTTGGATCTTGGGGTTGCTTTCTTTTTGGAGGCAAGCAAAGAAAAAGTCGGTCTCTGCGCCCAATTGGGCGAGGGCTTGGAGCATACCTTGTTTGACTTGGAGACTTTTTTCTTCGTGGTAGCAAGCAAGCAAGAGAGGCTTCCAATGGAGGTCGCCCATTTCACCGATGGCTTCGGCGACGACTTGACGCAGCAGTGCGTTTTCCTTGGGATCTTTGAGTAGGCGCTCAAAGCGTTCGTTGATATCCGAAAGACCGAGACGACCGAGGGCACGGGCAGAACGGATGCGAACCAATCGATCGCTGTCATTTTCAAGGGCATAAAGAAGGGGCGGAGCGACCCAACCAGCGGGCGCGTGGAGCTTTGCGAGAGCTTCGAGGTCGTCTTTGTGGAGTGCGCGCCCCAACAATCCGAGATCTTCGGCGGCTCCTTGGCGCAGGTCTTTGTGGGCGGCTTCGTTGCGCAAGAGATGATCCAAGACCAACAAAGCAAGGGGGGAACGGAAAGAGACGAGATCTTCGCAGGCTTCGCGCCGTGTGTCTTTGCCCTTTTTGGGGTTCATGGCCACGCACGCTGCGTCACCTTCGACAGGTCGGGCGTGACGCAACGTTTCTTGGACAGCTTTTCCGACTTGTTTGGAAAAGTCTTTGGAAGCCAAGACGTCGATCAGATCGACGAGAGCTTGCGGATCACCACAGCGATAACGGGCATACCACAACATCGACCAGAGACGGGGTTCTTGGGCTTTTCGGAGAGAGAGTTTTTGCAAAAAGCCGAGATCTTCGGGAGCAGCGAGTTCAGCAAGAGAGCGCAAAGACATCCAACGGACGGCTTGTGCGGCATCGTCTTGTGCAGCTTTTTCACGCAGAGCAGCGCGGTTGGCCTCGCCAGCAGGCAGTTTTCCGAGCAGTTCAGCCGCACGCTCTTGCTCTGCAACATCGGAAGCATCGAGATAACCGCGCAAGTAATCGATCACAGAGGCGGTCATTTCGGCGCGAACGAAAGCATCAAGGAGTTGTTGGTGCATCTCGTGACGATCGGCGGCACGCCAAAGTTTCCAAGCGCGAGGCAAAGCATGTTCGGAGCCACAAAGTGCCAAAACACGCGCACTGTGGCGTTGTGTGGACGCAGCGCCAAAGAGATCCAACATACCGATGCCAAGGGCTTCGGCAGCGAGTTCGCGCAGAGATTCGTCTTCTTTGTTATTTTGCAAGCGTTGCAAAACGACCGAGAGTTCGTCAAGAACAGGGCCAAAAGCGTCTTCTTCTTGGGCTTCCATCAAACGCTGCGCGGCGCGCAACAGGGCTCCGCCTTGGCTTGGGAGCTCTTTCTCAAGCGTGATAAAATAGCCGCGCACGTCGAAGGGCAGCGAAGAATGTTGAACACGCAAGATCGGCAACAGAGCAGCCAGCCGTTCCAGTTCGCCCAAGATGATCAAGCCGTAGGTAGTCGCCAACTGTGCGCGCTTTTCGCTGATCAGCGTCCAGTTGACTTTTTTCGCAGGAGTGTTTGGGGCAGCATTTTCTGCCGAGGCTTCGGTCTTTGCGGCGACAGCGATCTCGACCGATGTGTCGGCTTTTTCTTGGTTGCTTTCAGCCTGTTCATCCGAAGGTTCTTCAGCAGAAGCTGTTTCTTCGGACTGTTCGGAAGATTCAGTAGCTTCTGAATCTTCGGACTCTTCGGTGGTTTGCTCTTGGGTGGAGCTTGTGAAGAGTGCTGTGGTTTGTGCGGCTGTTTCGAGGGCGGCTTCTTGTGCGCCAAAGACCGTCACGGTGTTGTTGGCGTCTTCGAGCAGACGGGCAACACAACGCTGCACGCGGTCTCGCAAAGCAGGGGGGTCATAATCACGCAGTATATGGACAAGGCTCACCGCCCCTTTGCGGCGCAGTTCAGAAGGGATGCTACCGGGGGGGCTTTGTTCGAGAACACGCAGCAAGATGCGCAAGATCCGATCACGCGAACCCGGGATCTCTTCTAGCAAACGGGGTTCGACGAGCAGGCCCGCGATCTCTGCGCGGATCCAGTCTGCAACGTCCCAATTATGTTCACCTTTTTTCCGTTTCAGGCGATTTTGCAAGCGAAGCTGCCACATCCCTTTGTCTTGGAGGGCTTGGAGCAGGCTTTCGAGCTGGCCGGGGAATAGGCGCAAAAGGATCTGAAAGCGGGTTTGCCACATCCGACGTTGGCTATCGAGTGCCTTGAGTGTATTGCGGTCGTAATCGGCCTTGGTTTCGGCTTCTGCTTCTTTTTGATCGAGTTCCATCCCCGAACGACCGAGGGCCATCATCAAACGCTTGGTGGTTTCGCGCAGATCGAGATAGCGCTTGACGGCCCCTACCGCCAAGGAGATCGCTCCAACACGAAACAGCGCAAGGAACGCTTTTCCCGGGTTGGTGGGCGTAATCACGATATCTGCGTTAAATTTGATGCCCAACAACGAAGCGATCCCAAGGAAGGATTGGTTGACGTTTGAAAGAACATAACCAAACCAATCGAATAGCGTGACGTTGCCTTTGACGGCGAACAGGAACTTGCCTGTGACACCATGCAAGGCAGCCCAAAAAGCCGGTGTCACGGCAAAGATCAGCACGATATTTCCGCCGATGATCAGCCACAAGGGGAACCACTTGTCGACGCCGCGCAGGGTCAGGCGATCTTCAGATATCTGTCCGTTGAGATAGTTGAGTTTTTGCTTTTCGCTCAAGAAGTAAAGGACGTTTCCGACAACGCCCCCCACAAAAAGCAGCGTCAACATGACAAGGATGATCACGCTCGACTGTAGCCGCAGCATCCAAAGCGCGTAAGCAGTCCCCACCCCGACGACGTAAAGCACCGCGATGGCAAGAGGCACATCGCGTTGACGGACTTTCCCGAAGTCAAATCCGAGGCTCAACAAAAAAATGGTTACTCCAAGAACAAGGAGCATATCGATGCGTAGTTCCCAAAGAACCAACCCAAACAACAGACAGTACACGACGTGTATGATCTGGATGGGGAGGGCTTTCACCTCTGTTGGCAGTGTGTTTGTCTCAGCCACGATCTCTCCTTCCGCGCTAATAGGGTCTCAACATACCGATCTGGTGGCTCCAACCCACAAGGGCAGAGCCGAAAAGGCAATCGAAAGAGGCATCTGATCAAAAACACGCGCTCTCGGCGCGTCAAAGTCGATGGTGTCGGGGGTTTGCGTTTAGAGGTTGTTGGGGCAGGCTGTGTTGTCGTCTTTGACCAGTTCGATCACCGAAGTATTGGGGGAGAAGGACACTTCTGTGCGAGCCTTCACCACGCCGACACGCTTGGGTTTCGTTGGGGTTTGACTGTTGCTATCCTGCCGCCAGTAGCCTTTCACAGAAAAACGCAGATCCTGCCATTTTGCAGGAGAAAAAGTGATATTCTGTTGTTCCCCTTCAGCCAATAGATCAGGGAACAAAGACTCCTTGAGGACAAACAAGTCGGGTTCTTTGGGTGTGGTGGCTGTCGTCACTTGAAACCGAAAGCCGTTTCCCTCTAGGTCGGCGGGTTGGATAGCGAGGAGAAGACTCATCCCATTGACCACGCGAAACGCGTCATTCGTTTGACATCTGCGTTCGTTGGTTTTTCCGCTGTTTGCCTCGACACACGGGCAAGCTTGCGCCTCGCGCTCACCTTGCGTGCAAAAAAAATTGTTGAGAGAGCGAGAAGCATCCGCATTTTGTGGAAGTTTTGCTTTATCATAGATCCACGCATGGCCGATTTGAGCGGATGGCTCGCTTGTTGTGTTGTATTTTGTGAGACGGAATTGCAAGACCATCGCAAACGTGTCTGTTTGTGCGACTTCGGCTGTTCCATTCGAACAAGCATCCAATTTTTGAGAGACTTGGAAAGTAACGGACGGGCAATCGGGGCAGACCGAAGCACAACCACAAAGCGCCCACACAGCCATCGCACAAACCAGCGACGAAAAGCAGACGCGGAGCATTCCACGAATCTTGTTGGAAACAGCCCAACGGCAAACACCACCAGCCGCCCTTCCTACACCACAACATACAGACCACACCTCGCGCATACTACTAACCTTCCTCTGTCGTATCTTGACATACATCCCCAAAAAAGGCGTTGCCTTGACGCCCGATCCGCGCAGCACCAAGGCATCCCCAAACAACAGGAGCCTTTCGACGGGAAAGCACAAGACATCGGCCTATAGGTATCGCGCAAGTCGGACCTGATCTCAAGGCTTGTGTCAAGTAGAAAGGCAAAGAAAAGCCGAAATACGGGGAGATTCGAGAAGCAGGTAGGGTTTAGCGAAGAGACGGGAAAGTGCGATACAGCCAATCGTGGATCCAGTTCAGCGAATAGTAGTTGTCGTTGAAGAACTGCACCGTCCGACCGTCGATCACAAACTGCCGCCCAAAGACCAACGCACCAAAGGCGTTGACGACGATCCCCCAAACCAACAACACCAGAAACATCCGCTTGATTTGAATGCTGCTGATCGCCAACAACACAACCAAAAACACCGAGTAATCGACGCTAAAGCGATTGCCAAAAGTCACCCAGCCCGTGTTTTGGTAAAAGAGCGAGGGCAACAACACAAACAAGGCAGACAGCCACAGCGCAACAAACAACGGGCGTTGCCCACGACTCCGAGCAAAGAGCAGATACAAAAATAGCGGAGTCGTCAAGAACAAGCTCATCCCATGGGCATTAAAGAGGATGTAGGGTGCTTTGTTGAGGAACTGCGGCGGAGCCAAAAAGAAGGCGTAGAGGTTGCGGGGAAGCCAATAAACCCCAAACAGCCCGTGTTGTAGGGCGCGATCGTACACCGCAGGCAGATACAGATGGCCGAACTCCATCGGGCTGCCAAAACGCACAAAGTTGGCGTACATCATCCCCGCTCCCACCGCCAACAACGGCAAAACAAACAGCGCTGCTTTCCCCAACACTTCGCCTGAAAACGGGTTTTTCCAGCCTTTTTCACGATCGCGCAGCAGTTGGATCACAAAGAAGATCCCCGCCAACAGCAACAGCGGGCGACACAGAAACGCCATCCCCAAAAACAACCCCGCCCAAAACGGATGCCGCGCTTCCAAGCCAAAGTACACATAAGCCACCGCGCAAAAAGCCCCCAACGTCAGCGCAGTATACCAGACCGTCCCCTGTACAGCCACAAAGAAAAACACTGTTCCAAATCCAAACAAAGCGGTCAACAGGGCATTTTCGTATGTGTTTCGTTCGGAATATCCCCATTCACGGAGCCTTTGCAACAAAAGAAAAAACAAAGCCACCGTCAGCGCTGCAAAAAACAACGTAAACACGGTATCGTTATAGCGCATCCGATCCAAGCCCAACTTGCCCAGCAACCACATCGGAGCCGCCATCAAAAACGCTGGCAACGGCGGAAACGAGACGTAGTAATGCCGTTTCCACCCCTTGATCTGCCCCTTCGCAAGGAGCTTTTGTTGCTTTCGAAGATCCACAAAGCGATGCTTCCCTTGGTACATCCCACGGAAACGACCTCGCAAAACTTCGCCATTTTTCATCTGCACGACGTACAGATAGGCCCAATCGTTGTCGAGGACACGGCCCGACACAGGATGCGCAGGTGTATCTTCAAGGTGCCAACGTCCCGATAATAGGGCGTCAGCCAAAAAAACGTAATGCGGTTGGTCAGATTGGCGGAAAAAACGATTGCCCGAAAAAATCGCAAAGATCAAGAAAGACACCACAAAGATCAACCACGGCCCACGTTTTCCTGCCAATGTATCCAACAGATCGGCAGATGGCACCGATGTTTCAGGCGTCTTGGAGGTTTCTTTGGACAAAGCTCCTGCGCTTTCTGGCGGTTTTGGCGTGGTGACGGGCGCGATCTCCGAAGCAACAGGAGTATCCGTCGGCATTTTGGGTGTGGCGGGCGTTTGGGGTGGGGTTTGGGGTGGCTGTGTTGGTTCGATGGCTTGGGGAGTTAAGTTCGCTTTGATCGGTTCGGAGATGTCGGTGGCTAGGGCTTGTTCGACGCGAGAGGGTGCATCTTTGGAAACAGCAGCCCCTGTGCTTTCGTCTTTTTTTGCTTCGTCGACAGGCTGCGTGATCGCCGAACGAGCCGCGAGAGCGTCGAGATCAAGCCCCAAAGCCCTCTGACGAGCATTGGTAAACGTCGCAGCATCGGCGTCTTGGTCGCTATACAAATACAAGGTGTTTTCAGGCGGATACATGGCCTCTTGGCGAAACCAGAATGCCTCAGAAGGCTTTTTTGTCTCATGTTGGCTCATCAAAAAGTCTCCGTGTGTGAAAGGCACAAACAAAAAACACGACCTGACCTTCTTCTCGAACTTACCGCCATGATCGCACAAGAGAGTCCGAGACAAGGGCGAAAACAGAGATCACCACCACACGTTGGGGGGATGATCTTCTTGTTCCCAAAAGGTCAACAAAGGGACGTCATCAAGATAGATCCCGTAAACAGGGGTTCGCGCTCCCAACACGCTCAGCGCGTGGTAATGTTGGTTGCGCAGCCACTTTTGGTGGATGAAGGCGATGTAACGGGTGGGTGGATGAGCGCTCCACGTCGCACGGATACGCCCATCCATCAAGCCATCCTGTAGGTACATGCGATATGAGTCATAATTCGTATCATGAAAATGCACCCACACAGGAGCGCGATCCTGTGCAGGCGCATTTGGACTCGAACGCAAAGATCGATTCATCCAAGGCAACGCATCCCGCATCGTCGTGGCCCAAAAAGCCCGCTGGATCTTCCAGTTGGCACTGCCACGCGGACCTCCCACAAGGGTGTTGTAATAGGCCAGCCCGTGCGGATGAGAACGCCAAAGGCCGATCAGCGCAGGGCTGAGAAACAAACAGGCCAATGCGATCGCAGAAACCCGATACACCCGCACACTTTGAATCGACCACATCGTCCCCCACGAAGACACGATCCGCTCAAAGGCCACCCCTCCCATCAGCGCCAAAAACGGCCACGCAGGCATCCAATGTTTGGTCCCACCAAAGATCGGCGTCGAAGGCAAGGCGATCACTGCGATCGGGATCAAAGCATTCAACAGCCAAAAAAAGCCCGTCTTGTCCGCTGGACCCACAGGGCGCGGTTGATACTCACGCACACGTTCTTCTCGCTGCTCCACAAACCAACGCTGAAGATCCTGCCAGATATCCGCCAAACCCCGCTGCAAAAGCATCGTCCCTTGGTGAACACGCTCGCCGCGCTGCCCAAAAAACACCGAACCCACCGAACCCACCAACCACAACACCACAAACGCGATCCCACCCAACACAAACGGCACCAAACTCGCGACCATCAACACCAACAACAACAATGGCCGCACCAAACCGAACAAAGCACGCAAAAACACCACCACCCACCACAACAGATGCGTACCCATCCGCTGCTGCCTCAACAAGATCCACACTCCCCCCAACATCAACACCATCGTCGCAACAGGAAACGTCACCAACGTCATCACAAACGGAAAGTGCCAAGGGAAGGGCGGTTCCATGTGCAAGATGCCAAAATAATAAGCGTCATAATGCACATGCGCCAAGTGAAACACCACATACTCTCGCAGCCAGAAAAAAGTGACGTTTCTCCACGACGCGATACTCAGCGGATTATCCGGCCACAACAACGGCCACAACCCCACCAACACGATCGGAGACAACACCAACGTCCATGTCACCGCACTCGGCAAGGGCTGAAAACGCACTTGGTACGCACCACCCGGCAAGATCTTCAACCGAAACTGGTTCCAGTACTGCGCCAACCAATACAAACCCAACGGCGCGGGCAAGATCCAAGCATTGTGCTTCGTCGCCAACGCCAATCCCGCAAACACACCACACCAAAACCCCCATCCCGGCTGACGCAAACTCTTCCAAAACGCATAACACACCAACAACCACAACGCACTAACCGGCACATCAAACGCCGCAAGATGCGCATGAAAGAAAAAGCGCGGAAGCAACATCAGCGAAAAGGCCGCAAACAACCCCACCCGCCGATTCCACACCTCCACCCCCCACAAGTACACCAACAAGATCATCAACGCCGCCCAACACATCCCGGGAAACCGATACGCCGTCGCGTTGGACATCCACTTCAACGTATCCGCAAACAACCACCACGACGCACCCATCAAAAGCTTGGCCAACGGTGGATGCTCGTTGTTGTAACGCCAATAATGCTCGATGCGTTGGCGCTGCAAGGATCGCAGCTCACGGCGATGACGCACCTCCCCCACCAGCTCCTTCACCCAACTGATGTAGCTGTGCCCCGCCACAAAATAATACCCCTCATCTCGGGCATAACCCATCTGCGTTGTGCTCAACAAAAACAACAAATAGCCGATCGCTAACGCCCATCCTATCGGGATATCCAATGCGGGTCGATACACTCGACCATAATTTTCTGCCATCTCGCCTCGCTCCGTTCTCCGTCTCGCCAACTGATCTGCACCACAGATCCCGACCACCTTTTCCTCAAGCAGCTTCTGTCTCCATGCGTGCGGTGGGGCATCGTTATAACACAAATCTCCCCACGCGATACAACGATGCAATCCTCCTGCGCACACAACCTCCACACACCCTTTTCTTGGTTCCAAGCCTCTTTTTGTGGTATCCTGCCGCTCTCTCGCTGCCCCTCATCGGGGATTCCCCAGAGAGTACGAGGACTTGGATGGCTATTCAGACGCACTTCAAACAATACGAGATCGTCGACAAGATCGGCGACGGGGGCATGGCAGAAGTCTTGCTCGGTCGCTCGGTCGGTCCCCAAGGCTTCCAGCAAAAAGTTGCGATCAAACGCTTGCACCCTCACATCGCCCGCAATCGCAACAACGTCAAGATGTTCATCCACGAAGCCCGTCTCATCGCTCGCCTACAACACCCCAACATCGTCCGCATCTTCGACTTCGGCGAAACCGAAGAAACCTATTACATCGTCATGGAGTACGTCGATGGCCTCAGCCTCACCGATCTACTCCAGCGCAGCGCGATCTCACAAATCCCTCTTCCCCTTCCCATCGGCGTTTACATCATCAGCGAGATCCTCGAAGGACTCCAACACGCCCACACCGCCAACGATGCCGACGGACAACCCCTTCACCTCGTTCACCGCGATCTCAGCCCCGACAACATCCTTCTCAGCCGCGAAGGCGAAGTCAAACTCTCTGACTTTGGTATCGCCAAAAGTCGCATCCAAGAACACCAAACCCAAACGGGCATGACCAAAGGCAAGATCCTTTATATGTCGCCCGAACAGTGCTATGGGCGCGAACTCGACCACCGCTCCGATATCTTTTCGATGGGCAACTTGCTTTTCGAGGTCTGCACCCTTGAACGCCTCTTTATGAGCAAAGATATCGCCTCCGTCGCCATGGCGATCTGTCACGGTCCCATCAAATCCCCCTCCTCCATACGCGCAGGCTTTCCCATCGAACTCGAAGCCATCATCCTCAAAGCCCTCGAAAGACCGCTTGAATCACGCTTTCAATCCGCCAAAGAGATGGTTCGTGCGATCAAACAATTCATGCAAAGCCACGAATACTACGTCTCTCGCGACGATATCAAAGCCTTCATCGAGCTGTTGCTCTTTGAAGGCACCATCGCCGAACAACAGATCGCCTCCCTTGATCTCCCTCACTCAGGCCCCATGAACGCCCCCCTCCCCTCCGTTTCTCAAAATATCCGTATCCAAACTCCCCCACGCCCCGCCAATTATATCCCCCTGACCCCTCTTCCTTTTCATGTTCGCCTCCGCCCTTCCAATCCTCCTCCCGCTCAAACCTCACCACCCCCACGCGCCCTCTACCTCGCACTTTTGTGTATGTTCCTTGTGACATTCTCCGGATTTACCGTCCTTTGGCTGCTCTTGTTAGTTTAAATCCCCTCCCCCCCGCTCTCCGCCGCTCACCCTTCTCTTCCATTTCGCATAGAACCGACACCTCACGTCACACACAATACGAAATCCGAGTGATGTGTACACAAAGAGGAGTACGTAGACGCCCGATTGTTGGGCAGCCACACCTGTCTGCCCCTACGTTTTGCGATCACACTGTGGGCGGATCTCGTATAACGCCACCTAACGACGACGTCTACGAGGTTTCTTTTTCTTCTTTTTTTTCTTTTTTTTCTTGTCTTTCTCTTCTTTTTGTGCGATGTCGTCAGATTCTTTCTTTGCTTTTCTCGCTGCGTCTTCTTTGAACACAAGCTCGATCTTGTTCACAAAAAGCTTTGCTTGTTCGTGTCCGCTGTCGATCTTGAGAACTTCCAAAAACCGCTCCTTGGCTTTGTCATAAGCTTTGGCCTCGAACAATTGTTGTCCCATCTCAAGCGGAGAAGCCACCCGCACCTGTTGTTCGAGGCGTTGAAGCAATTTCTCCAGTTTTTTCGCGCTATCCGTAAAACGCCGCGCTTCTTTGAGCGCATCCAAGGAGTCCAGATACATCTTTTCTTGATAGTAGGCTCTCGCGATCTGGTAGTAACGCAAGACTTTGTCGATCTCGGGGGGACTGAATTCTTGGGGAATCAGTTCTTGAAGGCGTTGTTTGGTTTCTTCGGTCTCTGCGCGTTTAATGCGCGGATAAAACACAAAAAAGATCACCAATTGGATCGCCAGCAGCAAGCCCGCCAACCCAAAGATCCAACGCGCAAGGCGCGCCATCGGATCCACGGCAGGCATCACCCCCGAGCGCAACAACGCATCCGATGCCGCCGGCATCCCTCCGCTACCCAAACTCGTCTCATGCAAGATCTTCTCGGATAGCAACAAGTACATCGTCCGAAACTCCGGTCGATTCGGCTGATTCTGTAAAAGATTCGCCAGCCAACGCTGCGCCGCCTCATATTTCTTTTCGTGGTACAGACGCAAGACGGTTCCAAAATCCTCCGAAGCCTCGTTTGGATTGATCCCCCACGCCAACAATTCTTGGATCGTTCCCTGATAACTCAACGCGATCAGATTTCCCGGTTCTTCGCGCAAGATCGACTCAAATAGCTGCATACTTTCACGCAAGGTTCCCTGCAAAAAGTTGCGAATCGCTTCTTCTTCTCGGGTATTTGGCGGGCGATTTAATGAAACGGTTTCGCTCATTTTGATCTTTTCCTATGACCCTTCTGGAGATACACAACTCCAACACGACAAAAACATCCACGCACAAACACCGCATACAACACAACGGCCCAACAGCACAAAAACCTTTGACTCGCACTCTCTCTTTGACCAAAAACCTTCTGCTCAGGCCCCACTCAAACACGCGCAAGAACGCACCCTCATAACACAAAACACTTGCGGTATCTATGCTCGACTGTTTTGCCTTTTCCAAATCGCCCGTCCTTTCGAATCTTCCAACGTCATGCCCCACCAGCAAAAGATCTTCTTGCGTTGAGCGGTGCGTGGTGGCATCTTGACTTGCGCAAAAGCCAAGTGAAACCGTTCACCTCCCCCACACCAGAATCACTCGGCTTTGTACGTAGCATGGAGGCACGTTGCGTTATGGCTCTCGGAGTCACCCCACACAACCAAAGCGCAGCACAAAGCGTTCTTGAACGACTCGATAAGCTGATCTTGGATCACTCGATCTTGCAACACCCCTTTTATCAAGCCCTATGCGCGGGCGAGCTGCAACCCGAAGATCTCGCGATCTACGCTTGGGCTTATTATCCCCACGTCGAAGCTTTCCCTCGCTATCTTGAAGCCGCGATGGCCGTCAACCACGATCCGCAGATCCACGCCATCTTGCTCGAAAACTGGCAAGAAGAATGCGGCCCACCCACCCCTCACCCCGAACTCTGGCTGCGCTTTGCTGCCGGCCTTGGCATCGACCGCCAAGAAGTCCTTCACGCTCACCCTCTCCCCGAAGTGCGCACCGCCATCCGCACTTTTTCCCAACTCTGCCAACAAAGCCCTCTCTCCGCACTCTGCACCCTCTACGCTTACGAAAGCCAACAGCCCGAGATCTGTCGCGCAAAACTCCAAAGCCTCCGTGACTTTTACCTGATCCACGATCCCCAAACCCTCGCTTACTTCACCCTCCACGAAGAAGCCGATCTCCGCCACCGACTCGACACTCGCGCCGCTCTTTGCCGATGCGTCTCCCAAGGACAACAACCCTGCGTGCTCTTTGAAAGCACACAAAACGCACTCGACGCCCATTGGCATCTCCTCGATGGCATCTGCCGACAAGCCGGCCTCCCCTGCTAAAGCCTTCGCTAGAACACGTTGTAGAACACGTTCTGTTTTGCATGGGCATCTGCTTGAAATTCAAAGAAAACAAATATAAGATCTTGATTTTGCGAAACAAATTACATATCTTGCCGAACATTCTACAAACTAGAAACAACGTCTTCGGTCGAGAACTGTTGCCCTTCTCACCTTGACGCCACTTCTTCTCCCTAAAAAGACCGACGGTTCGCCGTTTCAGAGGAGCCAACCATGAAAGCCGATAACAAACGCCCCACCATCCCGCCCCCTCAAGTCGCCCCTTCTCGCCCCACCAACAACGCCCCCATCCAAACCACCCAAACCTCTGCGGCCCAAACCTCTACAGCCCAAATCGCCCCAACCTCGGTCAATACCGAAAACCTCGCCCAAGCACGCAACACCCTCAACAACGGCCTTGAACCTGCGGCTCCCCGCGCAGGCGTCACGCGCAACGTCCCTGCTTTCAACGCAGAAGCCGCCGATACCACCACCACCAACGCTGCCCGCAGCGTCCCTCGCGCCACCGCAGCCGAAACCGCAGCTCCTGCGATCACCCGCGATCAAGCCATCGATCGTTTGATCGATTACACCGCTCGCAACGAAGGCGGCGGTCGCTACGACGCTTGGAACCCCAACGATAACGGACATGGCGTATCCTTCGGCCTAATCCAATTCAATCAAAAATCGGGTTCTCTCCCCACCTTGATGAACCGTATGCACCAAGCCGATCCCGAAAAATTCAACCAGATCTTCGGACCCCATGCCGACAATATGCGCAACCCCGATTGGGTTCGTAACGCCGATCTCAACAACCCCGATATCAAAGCCCGTATGCAACAAGCTGGACGCGATCCCGACTTCCAAAAAGTCCAACGCGATCTCGCTCGCGAAGGCTATTTTGAACCCACCAACCGACTCGCCGATCAATACGGCATCCAATCCGAACGCGGACGCGCTATGCTCTTTGATACCGCCGTTCAATACGGACTCGGTAGCGCCGCCCGCAACAACGGCCTCACGGGTATGCTCCAACGCGCTCGCCAAGAAGTCGGACCCAACGCCTCCGAACGCGAACTCCTCTCCGCACTCGCCAACCAAGCCGATACACACGGCTACGACGCCAACCGACGCCACCACATCCTCAACGATCCCAATCTTTCCGACGCTCCCCTCGGACAAACCAGCAATCTCCCCTCAAACCCCGGCCCCACACCCCCCAACGGAAACAACAACCAAGACGCCCTCCACAACGTCCTGCGCGAACATCCCAACCTCCGCACCAACCAAGACATGATCAACCACGCCTACCAACAGGGCGGCGGTAGCTACGATGGAGCCGCCAATTACGTCCGTGGCCTCGGCCTCGATATGAACGATCTCGTCCGCAACCGTAGCGGCGCTCTTCCCCAACCTCCCGCTCCTTCACAACCTGCTCCCGCTCCTTCACAACCTGCTCCCGCTCCTTCACAACCTGCTCCCGCTCCTTCGCAGCCTGCGCCTGCTCCTTCGCAACCCGCACCTGCTCCCGCTCCCGCCGAGCCTCCGACAGGTGCGTCAGAAAGCCCACTCCACCGCGTCCTGCGCGAACATCCCAACCTCCGCACCAACCAAGACATGATCAACCACGCCTACCAACAAGGCGGAAACACCTACGAAGGCGCTGCCAACTACACACGCGGCCTTGGCCTCGATATGAACAACCTTGTTCGCGATCGCAACGCCGCTCTCCCTCGCCCTTCTGCACAGCCCAATGCTCCGACACAACCCACTCCCCCCACACAACCCACACAACCCACACCTCCCCAAAGCCCGCTCCAACAACTCGCCAACCAACACGGTCTGCGCACCAACCAAGACCTGATCAACCACTTCTACCGACAAGGCGGAAACACCTACGAAGGCGCACAAAACGCTGCTCGTCCCTACGGTGTCGATCTCAATCAACTCACCCGCAACCGCAACGCACCGATCAATCCGAACACACCCGCCCCCAATACACCTGCGCCGAATACACCCACACCCAACACACCCGCGCCCAACACCACACCGACCCCGACGCGCATCACTTCGTACACCCAACCTTGGCGCCCCATCGATGCCCCCATCCAAAACCGCCCGGGTGAGCGCAACGCCAACACTTATGCCCATGTCATCGACCAATTCAACGTCGAAAGCAACCGCCGCTATCAGAAAAATCACCAAGGCCAAGGTGAAACCTACTGCAATATCTTTGCATGGGACGTCACCAAAGCGATGGGTGCCGAGATCCCCCACTGGGTCGACGGCAACGGAAACCCCACGGGTCTCGGCCAAGGCCGCGAACTTAACGCCAACGCTGGACACGATTGGCTCGTCAATCACGGCCCACGCCACGGCTGGCGACAAGTCAGCGCCGCTGAAGCCCAAGCTGCCGCCAACAACGGTCAACCCGCTGTCGCTTCGTGGAAAAACCCGGGTGGCATCGGACACATCGGCGTCGTCCGCCCGGGTGAGATGCGCAACGGTAGCCCCGCCGCCGCTCAAGCTGGTGGACGCAACTTTGAAGACGGCCATATCTCCGACGGTTTCGGACGCGCCCAACCCACCTACTTCATCCACGACTAAATCTTCCTCTTTTTTAGGAGAGTGAAGGTGCAAGCCATCGGCGGATCTGCTCGTATACATCGAGGCGATCGAGCAGATCGAGGTGATGGATGCCTTGGCCGACCCACTGATGCTCGCTTGGAAACGCCAATGTTTTCGACGGATCGGGGTGTTTGCCCAGAGCGCTTTCGACAGGCACCAAGCCATCCCCAAGATGCTTGGCGGCGAGATGTGCGCCGTCTTGTCCAAGCACACCTGCAAGCGCAAAACTCTCGACCCCCACAGGCAAAGGCACAGGCCGTCGACGATCCTCCGAAGTCTCGAAGCGATCTTGCCCCTCCCAATCTTCGCGCAAAAGATTCCCATGCCGCAGATCCGTCACACCCGCGCTACGAAGTTTTCCGAGCCGCGAAAACGGCGCAGCATAGGGGCTTTTCTCCAACAACCAGTCGATGTGGTTTCCGCCCCGCTCCAACGGTGATCCGTGATGAGGCGTCCCCAAAAAGACCCATCGCTTGAGGTGTTGCGGCCACGAATGACCCGCAAGCCTCGCGGCTTCATAGGCGCTGCGCGTCACAAGGCCCCCCATGCTGTAGCCCAAGATCACGATCTCTTCGATCTGTTCGGGCCATTGGGCCACCAGCGTCTCCAACAAGGCCGAAAAACGCTCACCATTGACAGAGGTGTGCAGGCCCGAATTGTAGTGCAAAAAGATCGGGCACATCCGCAGTTCTTGTGCGAGCGCCAAGCCGTGATTGTGTCCGTTGCGCGTCCACAGCAGATCGTTCATGCACAGGCCATGCACCAAGATCAATAGCTTTCCGCAGGTTTCGGGATAGGCTTGACGCAACGCTTCGGGGGTCAAGTCCAACGGCACACCCGCGAGGCGAAACTGCATCGGCAAAGCAAGCGGATTTTGCGTCGCTTCAAGATGATCGCCCACGACGCCATTGAGTACCGCAACCAACGCTTCGTGGTGTTCGGAAGTGCTTTGTAGCTCAAGCCAAGGGCCGAACGACTGCAACAGGCCATCCATACCGATCCCAACGACCTGTGCGATATCACGGATGCTTTGATACACAAGCCCAGTCAGACCTGTGGCCTTGCCTTTAAGCGGTTCTCCCCAAGGCAAGGGGATTTGCGTGATCGTGTGGTGCATGGCTTCCACCAAGGCCGTCACACCGACCGTTCCGTCGACAGCCAACCGACCAACCCCCAAGATATCAGAAACAAGGTTTCGGGGCGCTTTGTCCTTGGTTGTAGAGGTCGAATCATTGGGCTTTTTCGTGTCATTTGACATACAAGTGTTCCTCGGAGTGGCTTGTATCGGCGTCACGCGGTTGCTAAAAAAAGACGTGTTCGCGAACGCCCAAGCGACAGAGTCGTTCTCTTGAAAAATCTGCGATCTCTTCGCCAACGCGGGGGCAAGGGAG
The DNA here is from genome assembly GCA_023150835.1 of Myxococcota bacterium. Classification (GTDB taxonomy): domain Bacteria; phylum Myxococcota_C; class UBA6777; order UBA6777; family UBA6777; genus JAKLKB01. Next base: position 90,835 of record JAKLKB010000002.1, read on the forward strand.
CCGCGCTAAGGTTGTGAGGTGTGGGCTAAAACCCCACGAAACCATTCGGCTGCGTAAGTCCTAATACATCCACACCAAAAAACAAGGAGATCAGCGGGCAAGGGAAACAATTTTTTCAAAGGGGCAAGAGACGCAAACCCAACAAAAGGAGTGTTCGAGTGAAGAAAGCAAAAACTGCGGTAGTTTGGGAAGTATCGTTTGATCGATTGGGCGAGATGCCAGAGAGAGCGTTGCGTTGGTCGAAGGAAGGGCTGTATGCAACGGCAGGGATCGCGGAAGAAAGAAACGGACGCCTTTGGATAGGGTTTGCAGATGGGGGGTTGCAATGTTTGGAGAGTGCGACAGGTCGGGAGATCTGGAAGACGAGTATCGGATATCTGCCTGTGGTGGGCGTCCAATTGCATGAGGGTTGGGTGATCGCGTGGAACCAAGGCGGCGGAGTCTTGTGGTGTGATCGAGAAACAGGGGAGAAGCCATGTGCGCGATCCTTTACGACGGGTTTGGCGGGGCCGCCTTTTTGCGTGGGGGATTGGATGGTGGTGGGGACGATCGATGGGACGGTTGCGCGGTTGGATCTGCGCAAGGACGGAAGCGCTGCGTGGATGCAAAAGCACGATCAGGGGCTGCGATCGGCTCCGAAGGGAGAAGCTGCGTCGGCGGAGGTGTCCGAACAGGGCGAGGGGCTTTTGTTGGCGGGGATATCGGGTTCGGGTCAATTGTTGTTGTGGGAAGCCAAAGAGGGCAACGTGATCTTGTCGCGTGACATCGGAGCGACCGAGGCGATCGGCGTAGATGTGTTTGAGAACACAGAGATCTTTGTGATGGATCAGGCGGGAGATGGGGAGAAGTGGTCGTATGAAGAAGAAAATGAGACGTGGAAAGTGAAGCGGCGACAAGGCATCCTTCGCTCGTCTGCGTTGTGTGGTGTGACGCACCATGTGCCCGTGTGGAAGGCGTTTCAGGAGTATGTCTTTGGGACGGCTTATGGGGAGGTGGTGCGCCGAAGCGTGTTGGAGGGAGTGGAACGTTGGCGGGTACAGATGCCCGATCCATTGTTGCGGTTGGAGCGGCGAGAAGGGAACCTCGTGGTGTGCGGGCGAGCGGGTTCGGTGGTGTGGCTGGATATCTGGAAAGGCCGCCCCTTGTGTACCGTTCGCTTGCCGAGAACGCCTCAGTGGGTGCGTGTTCTTGGGGACGGTGGGATCTTGGTATCGGATACATCAGGGGGATTGTTATGGTATCGCAGCGGCTGGTGGAAGCGTACGCCGACCGCCACAACCTCGACACGGCGCAAAGCGCCCAAACCAGCGCAGCCCAAGTTTCACGACGCACAAAGCCTCGCCTCGCCGCAAGCGCAAACGACCGCACCATCACGCCCTAACCAAGCCAAGACAGGCTCGACAACACTTTTTTGGCTGGGATGGGAAGGCGGAGAGCGCCTCGTCCCAGCCGAAGACATCCTCAACACCAGCGCAACAAAACGCATCGGTACGCCGATAGGTTCGGATGAATCCGTAGGGATCGAAGTATTGTGCGAGCGACTGAGCGACCGCAAGCAGAGCGATGAAGCGTCAAGAAGGTTGGTAGAGCTCGGTCCAGAGGCGCTTTCGTCGTTGTGGCCGGAGTTATCGAATGCGGGGATGTTTGGCCGCATGGCGATCCAAGACACGATGCACAAGATCGCACAAAAGCATCGATTGGATCTGCTGTTTGCGTGGACAGAGCGGAGCATGGCGGTGTTGTTTCATCCGCCCGCGCTGGTGCCGATGTTGGAGATGCTGTTGTTTTGGCCTGCTCCAGACGCACGGGAGATCAAGGATGCGTTACTGCCCTTGCAAGGGCTTTGTGAAGCACCTACGGGCGAGTTAAAAGACGCATGGGCGCGGGTACAGCAGCGTTATCCGTCTTTGGACTTCGATTTTTTTTCGCCACCCACCCCCGAACAAGCGAAGCGCGTCGCGCTGCGCCAAGAGCGTACCTCCAAAGCGCCCCATGCACCGCCTGCATGGGAAACCGTACACGGTCAAGCCGACGCCCAAGACACAGGATTTTTTGCCAAGCGCCTCGGCCCGACAAGCCACGATACTCGGGTGGCTTGGTCTGGTATGTGGCGCAAAAAAGCCAAAGCAAAAGAACAAATCCAATCGCCCAAAGCCCTGTGTCTAGGGGGCGTGGTGGTGGTATTGAATCCTGACGGAACGGAGATGAAAGCGTGGAACTTTCCAAAGCAAGCCAATCAAGGGATGTTTCTGCGTTGGGAATGGCCGAGCCATCGAGCGATCAGCAACTTTGCGATGTGGGAAGATGCGGTCTTGGTGCGTTATCAAGACGGTACATTGGAGATCGTTCGGGGTGAAACAGGAGAGGTGCTTTGGGGAAGCGATATACCGAGAGATATCAACTTGTTGTTGCCTGAGCGGGACAGCCTTTACACGCTGCGACAGGATCGTGACCGTTGGCTGTTGCGGGCCGAACGGATGAAGGCGTTGTGGTCGCTTGAAAAAGTGTGGGAAGTGACGTTGGGCAAAGAGCGTCCAAGCACGTTGATCTTGTCGAGATCTGGGGATCTTGTGGTAAATGGAACAGAAGGGATGTTTCGGGTGCATCGTGCGGAGGATGGGGCATTTGTGTACGAGAAGAAACACCCTGCGTTGGGCCGATGCTGGTTGATCGGGGCTGAAGAAGGCGTGTTGTTTGCGAACAAAGCAGGGGATTACGGATGTTTGGACGATCAAGGTGAGGTGCGTTGGCAAGATCATTGCGAGTATCGCTTGGGAGGAGCGCCTGTGTACGCAGAGGGCCAGATGTATCTGACCAACGAAGATGGTGACGTGTACGGCGTGGATGCCGAGACAGGAAAGACGCGCATCATGACCCACACAAGTTCCCCGTTTGGCGGTGCGGTGATTGCGGGAAATGTGTTGTTTGTATGCAACGAAAGCTCGGCCTACGGGATGGATCGACGCAACAACGATCAGCTCTGGCGCAAGCCGATCTCAGGACCACTGAGTTGGCGCCCGCCTGTGGTGTGGGATCGCAAGTTGTTGGTCTTTGATCTCAAGGGAAAGATGCACTTGCTGGGGACGTGAAAATCGGAGGGATGGGGATTTAGGGTGCGGGGGGGTTAGACAGATGTTGAAAAAAGGCGTGGTATCGGTACTTTTTGGCGAAAGCAAGCAAGGCTTGGCGGAGGGCGTCTCGTTGTGCGGGGGGAGTGGAGTCAAGGATCTGTTTGGAAAGCGCGATGGCTTGGTCTGTTTGGTCGTTTTGAAGAGAGCGATAGAGTTGGACAAGCTGCTGTTTTTTGGAGGACGACCATTCGTTTGAGATGACCGAGAGATCGGAAGGGAGATCGTTTGTTTTACGAGAAGGCGGTGCGGGTTCCTGAGCGGCTCGGGGAGCGGGATCTTGCGAGGATTGCGGAGCGGGGAGCGGAGTTTGGATCACGGGTTGGGTGGGCTGGTTTGTTTTGGTCTGTTTATCGAACGTGCCGTGGCGAGGCGAAGAGATCGGCCTTTTGGGGGCAGGAGAACCAACACGTACAGGGGCGGGCGGCGAGGGGGGAGCAGGCGAGATCGCACGACCAGCGCCTAGATAGAGGCTTTCAGGTCGTGAGCGTGGGGCGCGTTTTTTCGTGGCATATCGGGCGGGTCGAGCGAGCCGAGGGCGACGTTTGCGTTTTTGACGCACTGTGGCGGTGACTTCAGGCTTGCGCGTATCAGAAGATGGGGAAGGCTCTTGTTTGGTTGCTTCGACGTTATCGCGATCTGAAGGGCTGTTGCGTTCGTTGTCTTTGGGTGCGGGAGCATCGTCGCTTTTGCGCTCGTTGTTTTTGTATGTGGGCCCGCGATAGCGTTTAGGCGATCTCTTGTAACGTCGAGCCGATCGGCCTCTGCGCGATCGAGAATTCGACCGATGTGCAGGTTCGGGTTCGGGCTCAGCCATGCGCGCAGGGGGGGGAGAGCCGGGTGTTGGAGAGACTCCCTCGGAGCCTGCATTTTTTTCGAGATCGGCTTCTTCTTTTTTTGCTGCTGCATCCGCGTCTGCTCGTGCGATCGGGGCTTGACTTGGGAGAGCTTTGGCAGGAGAGGCCGCAGGAGGGAGAACAGGCTGGGGTGTTTGGGTTGAGCCTTTTCGCCCGTCATTTGGGGAAGAGGGTTCTGCATCGCCGCTTTTTTCTGCTCGTTTCGGAGAAAACAGGCCACGAAAGAATTGGCCGAAGCTGCGGCGTTTTGCTTTTTGAGGCGGTGTGGTTGGAGAGGCGAAGGAGGGTTTTTTTTGTTCTTCGGCGGGGGGTGGGGGTGGGGCATAACGCGAAACGGTTGATGTTTCGGAGGCTTGAGAGCGCGTGGGTTCGGCGGTATGGGGGGGTTTGATGTGTCGGGCGTCGAGCGATCCCGAGGGGCTTTGTTTTTGTTGTGCGGTGGTGTTGGGGGCCTTGGCGGCGGGAGAAGGTGTGGGCATCGGAGAATGGGCCGCAGATTGGCCGGATTGTGGAGCGGCAGGAGCCACATCACGCACAGACAAAGATGGCGCGGAGGTTTCTTGTTGGAGGGTTTTTTGCGAGAGAACAAAAGTCATGCCGACGACAAGGGTCAGCGTGGCGAAAGTGGCGATCGGCTGCCAGTGTTGGAGAAATCCGCGCAGCCAAGAGTGTGCGGGAGGGGTGACGTATTGGGCGGCCTGTTGGCGCGCAGCGCGCAAGATCTGTTGATCCAACGCAGCGGGAGGTTCGTGTTGTTGGAGGTGAAGTCGGATCTGATCCGAAGTGTGACGCCACGCCCGAAGGGTATGGCGTTCTTCGGGATCAGAGGTCAGATCTTCGGGAGCTTCCGAGCGATCCAACCATTCGATAAGTTTGTTTTCAAAATCTTGACGATCCATCCTTGGTTCTTTTCAAACCCCAAAGTGGGGATGTTCGGGTTGATTTGTGGAAGGTGTGTCGGCGCACAGCAGAGCGCAAGAAGAAAAGTGCAGCGGAGGAAAAGGCGAATAGCAGGGGGAGATCAGCGTTGAAGATCTTCGAGGGTGACTCCTTTGGATTCGAGGTGACGTCGCAAGTATTCGAGCGCGTAGCGCATACGGCTTTTGACCGTATTTTCGAGTGTACCGACGACATCAGCGATCTCTTTGTACGAGAGGTGCGAGACCTCGCGCAACAAAAAGACCTCGCGTTGTTCGGGGGGGAGTCCTTCCAATCCGATCTCAAGGTTGTGATGTACCTCCCGAAAGAAAGTGTTGTCTTCGCTGCGTTCTCTCGCTTCGGAGTCTTCGATGCTTTGTTCGAGAGCCGGTCCATCGTCTTGTGTGCGGCTTGGTGCGCTTTGGTGAAGCGAAAGCATCACACGATGGCGTTGGCGACGATAGGCATCGATGCAGATGTTGCGTGCGATGGTGTACAACCAAGTCGTAAACTTGGCCTGTTTGGTGTAGCTTTGCGCATTTTGGATCACCCGCATAAACACTTCTTGCATCAACTCTTCGGCGAGTTCGACGGAATGAACGGATCGCAAGATAAAATTGAAGACGGGCTTGCGATGCCGCGCATACAGCCGCTCAAAAGCCTGCGCGTTGCCTTTGGCATAATCAAGCATCAAGTCCTCGTCCGTTGCCTCGGTCGTTTGAAGGGCAAGGGTGAGGGTTCCGACGCTCATGCTGATGAATACGAGAGAGAGCCACAAACGATCTTCTCCTTTCCAAAAAAGGATCGCACCACACGGACGGAGGGGAGGGGGAACCGGCCTGTGTGGACGAAAGAAGCCCCTGTGCGAGAGGAGATTTTGACTTTACCGCATTGGCAAGCAGAATCAAGGGGAAAGTGCTGGCCTGTGGTTGGCTTAAACGTGCGGATCTGCCCGTAAGTCGTGCTTGTTGAGGACTCGCTTTGCGATCTCTTTGAGAACAGATCGCGTTGTCCGAGACAAAACGCACAACCCGAGCGGTTGGTTGGTAGGCGATCCCACCGCAAAGTTCCCTCAAGACCGTATTCTCCGCAGAAAGGATCCCCGAATGAAGATCGAACAACAAGAGCAAAAACGCATCTTCGCACAGATGTACAACGAGGCCAACCAACTGCAAAACGCCGATCCTGCCGCCGCCTTACAGATCTTTGAAGAGATGCAATCGCGCTTCCCACACGCCGAAGGCATCGCTCCTTGGATCGCTTATTTGCGCAAACGCATCCAACGCTCCGAAACAGCCCCATCCACCGCCTCTTCCACATCTTCTCCCAAACTCGGCGCGGCACAACCCCTCACATCCAACCAGACTTCTCACACACCGTCTGCTCCATCCGCCCAAAGCGCTGCTCCACCCGCCAAAGACGCTGCTCCATCCGCCCAAAGCGCTGCTCCATCCGCCCAAAGCGCTGCTCCATCCGCCCAAAGCGCTGCTCCATCCGCCCAAAGCGCTGCTCCATCCGCCCAAAGCGCTGCTCCATCCGCCCAAGTCGAGATCGATCAAGATCAGATCAAACAATGGGTGCGCCAAGCAGGTGATGCCGCGAAAGAAGGCGATCGAGATGCCGCAGCAGCATTATTCGATCGAGCCTTACGGATGTTGCGCGATGGCGGTGGTCCGGAAAAAACGCGCCTCAAGCTCATGGAAAAACGGCTGTCCATCAAGGCAGATCGAGCCATGTGCATCGAAGGTGCAAACATCTCCCAAGAGACAGGAGACTTGGATCTCGCAGGGCGTTTCTTGGAGATCGCCGTCCGACAAAACCCCCATGACTTGGAGTGTTTGCGCATGGATGTCGCGATCGCTCGACAGATCGCCACACCCCACCGCCTCTTGAGCGCGCTGTTAAAGCTTAGCGATGCTTACGAAAAAACGGGCGATCTGGTCTCTTACGACCGAACACAACGGGAGCTTCGTGCCGTTCGCGATCAGATGTAGCCGCACGAAATCCGCTCATAGTGCGATCACCAAATGTAGGGGCAGCCCCCCGTGGCTGCCTAAGAACAGGACGTCTACGTAATCTCGTGTATACATCACTCGGAGATCGTACCCATCGTACGAAGAGAAAGCGTGGTGGAACAGACCGTAGGAAGGGGAGGATTGTGGGATAGGTAGCAGGGAGGAGGGGAACAAGACAACAAGAGATGAACGATTATGCGAAATCCGCCTATTGTGTGATCGTAAATCGTAGGGGCAGCCCCCTGTGGCCCAACCGTAGGGCATCTACGCACGATCCTTCGATCACACATCTTGCGGATATCGTATTAATCGTTGTTTTGGGGTTCGTCGTTGTTTTGGGGTTCGTTGTTGTCGTCGCCTTGGGGTTCGTCATCGCCCGTAGCGGTGGGGTTTGCGGGGGCCGAGGCATCTTTTTGGGGAGCAGCGGTCGGCTCTTGCGAAGCAGCGGGTTCGTCTTGAGCGGCGTCGTTGTTTTGAGCAGCGTCGTTGTCGGCGAGTTGCGTACCGTCGGCAGGAAGCGCCCCATCGCCAAGCCATTTGCCAGCTTTCATAAAGGCCGCAAAGTGGGCTGCTTTGATCTCGACGGTGGTCCAGAAGATCTTGAACATCTTTTTGCCGCGCTTGGCGACCATCTTCTTAATCTTCTTTTTCTTGAGTTTCATCAGGTTGTATTTGACGCGCTGTTCGGCGGTAAAGATCTTTTGCTTCTTGAGGAAGTACTCGATCTTCGCGGCAAGCAAAGCGTCTTTCGCTGCGATCACTTTGTCGATTTGTTGCGTTAGTGCGGGGAGTGTGATGTGGATATCCATCATCAACGCAGCGAGGATCATTTTTTCGGCTTTGTAGCGTGCTTTCAACGGAAGCAGCGCACGTTTCATGTCGTACTTGAGGACATGAAGCTGTTGTTTTTGTTCTTGTGTCAACGACTTACGAAACTTCATTTGCTTTTGGATGCCCGCAAGCATGAAGGCTTTCATGTAAAGCTTGTGCTTGTTGCGCTTGCCCCGCTTACCGCGACGACCCCACTTACCGCGACGACCCCACACGCCACGACGGCCCCATGCTCGGCCTTTGTCGCCACCTTTCCAGCCCCAGTCTTTGCCTGCACCTGCTTGGTCTTTGCCACAAGTACACTTGCCGGGTTCGCAGTTGCACTTGCCGGGTTCGCAGTTGCAGCCGGGCGTTCCGCAGGTTGCAGCACTACAAGCAGCTTCTTTGGCGTGATCTTTTGCTTTTCCACACTTGCATTCACCGGGTTTGCACTTGCACTTGTCGGGTTCGCATTTGCAATCAGGCGTTCCACAAGCCGCACACGCGGTTTTCGCAGCATCGCCTGCTCCGTGATGATGGTGTCCTTTTCCGTGATGGTGATGGCCTTTGTCAGCGTGTTTGTGACCTTTGTCGCCCCATGCACCTTTTTTGTTTTTGCAAGCTTTTTTGCCAAAGGCTTTTTTACCAGAATGGCCGTGATGCTTGTGTTTTTTCAGTTTTTTGAAGGGACAGCCGCCGTCTTGAAGGCGAAGTTTACGAGCTTTTTTGTGCAAACCAAACGCGACCAATTTGGCCATTTTTTTTGCACGTTTTTGGGCTTTTTTCATCGCCATCTTGCGGGCAAAATACATCTTGGTGAAGGCGCGTTTGTCGTTTTCAGAGCCGAAGAAGGCGCGTTTTTCGAGAAAAAAGGCAGCCTTGGTCACCATCTTTTCGCGTTTAGCGGCCATCAAGGCTTTGCGTTTTTCAGCGATCACCTTGGTATCGGGGTTGTCGCTCATCTTGGCTTCGGCAAGTTCTGCTTTGCGCAGCTTGACGTAAAGCTTGAGGCTTTTCATCTTGAGCTGCTTGCGAAGCTTAAAGCTCTTGATTTTGCCCTTCGCTTCAGGTGTCAGGCTGGCCATCAGTTTGGCTTTTTTGATGGCAAGGCGCTTGACGTGGGCTTTTCGGGCCGCACGCATCAGCTTGCGCATCTTGCGTTGCTTGTTCCAACCGCGTTTTTTGGCGCGTTTGCCCCAACGACGGCCTTGGTGGCCCCAGCGGCCTTGGTGGCCCCAGCGGCCTTGGTGGCCCCAGCGGCCTTGGCGGCCCCAACGATCGCGGCCCCAATGACCGGGGTGGTTGGGCTTGAGGTAGGGACATGCCACAACAGCAGGGCAAAGTCTTTGTTGTGCGTGATGATCTGCTTTTGCACTCTGGGGCAGCAGTGCGAAAGAAAGACCGGCAACGAGCGTGAGAAGCAGTTTTCTCATGGAGACTCCTTGGGTTTGGATGGCTGTGGGAAACGATGCAACCGCGTGCATCAAGAGAAACGGATCGGAAAAGAACATCAAAACGAGGCTGATTTTGGTTTTGTAGTATCTTCAGTTGAAATCACAAGGCAAGGGGCAAAACAACCCGCCGTCGTTTTTTGTTCCGAGAACGAAAGTGAGGGAAGCGAAGAAACAACCGAAACAAGCTGCAAGCGCGTTTCAGGCGTATTTGAACGGCATGGACAAGCAGATCCAACGATCGGTTTACCAACCCAAAAGAAGTTTTTGCGATCCAAGCCCAGATCGGCGAGGATAAGACAGCGCTTGCCAAACCAAACAACCGCAAGATGCGGTCTCCGCAAGGCACAACAAAGAACAGAGAGGGAGTGAGATGGCGTTCGAGATATGGGTCGTCGGTGTGGGGGATGCGTTTAGTGTTCGCCACTTTGGGACTTCTTTTTTGTTGCGACGTGGGGATTTTGTGTGCGGGGTGGATTGCCCCGATCTGTATCGTCGAGCGTTGCACACACATCGATTTCAACACCAAGGGGATCTTTTGGATGCCCAACACCTCGATGCTTTGATCTTGACCCACCTACACGGAGATCACGTCAACGGCTTAGAGATGGTGGCGGCTTACTTGCGTTTCGGTTTTCGCAAAAAACTCAAACTATACACTTCCAAAGAAGTGATCCAAGATCTCTGGGATCGCCGATTGTCGGTCTCTTTGGGACAGATGTGGGACGGCCAACGTTATCAAAAGCTCTCTGTCGAGGATTACTTTGATCTCGAAGAGATCCCTTGGCAGGTTCCCGTACAGATCGGCCCCTTTACGGTGACGACACGGCGCACCATCCACCACCTGCCGACGATGGCCCTTCAGATCAGCGATGGCGAACACACCTTCGGCCATTCGTGCGATACGGCCTATGATCCCGATCTGATCGATTGGTTACAGCGCTGTGATCTGTTTTTTCACGAAGCGAATTTCGGACCTGCACACACACCCCTCGAACGCCTTCAATCTCTCCCGCTTGAGATACGAAAAAAAATGCGCCTCGTCCATTATTCCGATCTGCTCGACCTCTCGACGCTTCAAGGCATCCAACCCGCCTCCGAAGGGCAACACATCGTTGTAGGTTCGGACGAATCCATCGGATTGATGTAGTGGAGAGACTGCGAGGGGAGAACTATGCTTGCGGAAGCAAGGGGACCATCGCAAGAAGCTCATCTAACTGAGCGAGAAGATTCCCCGCCGCGCTATCATCGACGGCGTAGCGTCGGATCCCATCTTCGTCTTCGATCTCGATCTCATAGAGCGTACCATCGGGCATCTGTGACGAAGACAACGCAGCGGGTATGCCGAGCGTTAGTGCGGTTCCTTCAAATTGTTCTGCAACAACGGCGGCCTCTTCGGAGGCATCAAAGATCTCGTAGCGCTGTTCGAGGCCCCCAAAGCCACCGCTGGTCACGATCGCGATACGCATCCACGACTCCTCACCAACCAAACAAGCGCTTCACGCCTGCCCAAAAGCCCGTCTCTGGGGGCTTTGTGCCGGGTGTGTTCGCCTCCGCAGCGGTGGGCAGACCTGCGGGCGGGTTGTTGTTGATATCGTTGGCAGCATCGGTGGGAGAGCCATCTTTGTTGAGCAGACCGACAGAGACCCATGCCTCCAAAACGGCCTTGCGCTCGCTGCTATCGGCCCCGTAAAGAGAGCTTGCCGCTTCGAGACTGAGCTGCGCAAACTTCAAGAACGTTGCATCGGGATCTTGGAGACGTTGCAGGGTCTCGTACCAGATCTTGCCTGCTTTTTCCCACGCATAACCGCCGATCTGGGTGGCCGCAAGATAGAAGGCGCGGTTGGGGATGCCCGAGTTGATGTGAACGCCGCCATTGTCGCGGCTGGTCTTTACAAAATGGCTCATGTGGCCGGGCTGCGGATCTTTCCCAAGCAGCGGGTCATTGTAAGCCTCCCCGGGCGCTTTCATCGAACGCAGCGCTTGGCCTTTGATGTTCGGAGCCAAGATCTCTTTGCCCACCAACCATCCGGCTTGTGCGACGGTTTGCTTTTTCTTGAATTGTTCCGTCAAACAGCCGAAGACATCGGCCAGATGTTCATTGAGCGCGCCCGATTGATAAACGTAGTTCAACCCGCCCGAAAATTGGACCATACCGTGTGAAAGTTCGTGACCGATGACCGTCAAGGCTTGCGTGAATCGCGTAAAGATCTTGCCGTCGCCATCGCCGTACGCCATCTGCTTGCCATTCCAAAAGGCGTTGTTGAAGTTGCGGCGCACATGCACACTTGAGATCAGCGGCATACCCTTACCATCAAGAGAATCGCGCCCATACACTTCTTTCAAAAGTTGGTAAGTGTCCCCCGCTCCATCGTAGGCTTCGTTCACAGCGGCGTCTGCATGGGCTGGATCGCCTTCGCCCCGTGCAAGGGCTTTTTGAAGCTCCGTCGAATATTCGGCGCTATAGACCTTGCGCTGCAACCCCTCGGCCTGAACGTCCAATTCTGCGGCAAAGAAAGCCATCGCCAAAGCCAGCGTGGTGCTGTCGCGTTCTTGGCGCACCTCTTCAGATATCTTTGCCAATTCTTCTACGGAAGCGATCAACTCGGTGTCACCCGATGCTTTGATTGCGTCGACCATGTAGGGGGGGATGATGCACTGGATCGGATCGTGACCATGACGACAAACCATACAACCTCCTGTATCGAAGCAAATAGAACCTTGATGGAGATGCGCTGCAACGCGCTGAGCGGTTTCCCTGCGCACCAACCGCCAAGTCTAGGGCCGATGCCCCAAACAAGTCAACAACGCTTGTCTTCGACAAGAAAAGACACCAACCAAACAACCGACTTGTGATAGAGGTGACTTGTTGGATAGATTTTGTGGGGCGCTGCCTTGCTGTTTTGTAAAAGGAGATCGTTCGATGAAACAGATATCGTTGTGTGTGTTGTGCGCAGGTGCTTTGTTGTGGGCGGCGTGTACGCCTGCGCCGATGACAACGGCAGGATACAGCAAGACCTGTACAGCCAAAGAAGATTGCGCGGCAGTTTATGTTGGGCCTGTTTGCGGGTGTGGCTGTGACGGCGACGCCATCGCCAAAACAGAGATCGATCGTTATCAGAAAGAATACAGTGCTCGCCAAAAAGGATGCGGTCAACTCCCGCTGTGTGCGCCTTGTCCCACCACCCGATACGAATGCAAGGCCGGCGTTTGTGCGATACTGAGCGGAAACTAACGATCAGATCTGCCCAAAAAAGACGAGGGATGTTGTCAAGAGCGGTCAGTCCGATGCGTTGGAGACAGACGACCATTCGCATCAAGTGGCTTTTTGCATCATGCCGTCTATTTCGCCTCGGCAAGCCCCACCCCGCCTCACACCCCACCGAACCATCCCCCGAAAGAATCCGCCCAGAATCATTCGCCCGAACAACGATAGCGTTCATTGTCGCAGCACCCTTTTTGGGTGCCATCGCAACTATTGGCCTTTGCGCATTGCGCCCATGTGGTCATGCATTGTGTGCAAGTAGAGGAAAGCGACGAATAACAAGCGCCTTGGCAGTTTTGATCTGAGCCGCATGGTTGGAGGCACTTGAGCAACGTATCGATCTCTGCACGTCCGCAACTATCGGGTTGTAAGCAAACATTTTGGCTTATTGCCGCATAATAGGCGCATTTCATCCCGCGCTTGCAGTCTTGATCCGATGCGCATTTTTTTGAGCAATAACCGAAACGACTTGCCGCCATCATGCACACCCCCGAAGAACAAGCGCTCCCTTCGGTGCAATACTTCCCCTGATCGTGAGACACTTCGAGCTTGAGGCTGCCAAAGCAAGCAGCATATTCTTGGCCGCAACAACTGCCCGAAGCCGAAAGGGTACCGCTGCATTTGTTTTTGTTTACACAATCATAAAACTGGCGGATACATGGGCTGCAACCGGGTGATTTGAGCGTCTTGTCAAGGCAGCTAAGAAGACATGTACTGCGTTCTTCTATGGTTTTCGTGCTGGTGCCGCATTGGATTGTGCAGACATCGATCATGTCGTCTATATCGGCTTGGTTGCATTTGGCTCCGCTGGGGTTGGGAGTGGTTCCTCCGGGATTGGTATTGGGGAGGCCCAATCCACCCGAGCCGCCAGTAGGGGGGTTGGGATTTTTGGCGCACAGTCCGCCGCCTCCTTGGAGAGTTGCACAATAAAGGCTTTGGCAGTCGTTGTTCTTGGTACAGCTTTCGCCGTTGGGTCGGCCTTGGCTGTTGGTGCCACCGAGTCCACCGTTTCCACCGTTTCCACCGTTCCCACCGCCCCCATAATTGTTGGGTACGCCACAGGCGATCAAAAGGCTAAGAGCGGAACTTGCGAAGAGTGCGAGGGTTTGTCGTTTCATGGTCTGTTCTCCTTGTCTTGTCTGGTTTGGAATCTTTGGGTTTGGGGGAGTGACGAATCGCTGGAAAGCGCCTTCTTTCGGAAGTGTTTGAACGCTGTTGTTTCGTCGTTGGGAGGGCCTTGTGGCAATGGATGTGCCAAGGGCCGCAAACAAGGGCATCGCCTTGTGCGGAAAGGAGATCGCCAAGATCGCCAAGGGATCGGACAGATCGCACCGTCCAGATCACAAACACCAACGTGTCCAAAAGGCAGACAATCCCAAGCAACGGGCAGGGTTGTGTTTGGACAGAGCGGGAGCGATGGGCGGGGTTGTGTTCGGACAGAGCGGGAGCGATGGGCCGGGTTGTGTTCGGACAGAGCGGGAGCGATGGGCCGGGTTGTGTTTGGACGGGGCGAGGGTAGTGGGCGGGGTTGTGTTTGAGGGGATTCGTGCTATAAACCGAGCCGTTTGCTTTTGGTGTAGTGATCGTAAAGGCGTAGGGGCAGCCCCCTGTGGCAGCCCAAGAACAGGACTGCCATCGCGACTCGTGTCGACGTTTCGATCACACATCTCTCGGATATCGTGTAAGGGTTCGGAAAGCAAGCACACACGGGCAAGATGGAATCGGGAGGAAGGCGTTGGTAGGAGAACAGATCCCCCAAGAGCGTTGGCGAGCGCGGTTGTTGTTGGCAGCGGTGTTTGTGTTGGTGGGTTGCGGCATCGTGATGGAGTTGATGATCGCGGGGTACGCCTCACACCTACAAGGCGACAGCATCTATCAATTTTCGCTGACGATCGGCTTGTTTATGAGTGCGATGGGGGTGGGCAGTTTTTTGACCCAACGTTTTGAGGATCGTTTGGTCGAGCGGATGGCGTGGGTGCAATGGAGTTTTGCAGCGAGCAGCGCGGCGACGATCTTGTTTTTGGGGCTATCGGATCAATTCACGACCAACTTTTCGCTGATGTCGCATGGATGGACGGTATGGATGGGGGGGCATATCGGCTTTATGCTACCGTTGGCGGTGCGGATCGTGGAGAGTGATCTACCGCTGCCGCGCTTGTTGGCGAGCGTGTTGTTTATGGACTACCTTGGGGCGTTGGCGGGTTCGTTGTGGTTTCCGTGGTGGCTGTTGCCGACCTTGGGCTTTGCGAACGGCGCGCTGGCGGTGGCTTTGGTGGCCTTGATCGGGCTGTCGTTGCTTGGGATCGCTTTTTGGCGGATTCTGCGAAGGGAACGGGGCCTTTGGTGGGCGACATTGCTTTTGCTCGGCGGGATCGCCCTCTCGTGGGATCGCACAGAGCGGATCCTTGAGCATTTGTCGATGCGTGGGATGAAAGGCGTCGAGAAGGTCCACATCGAACGCTCGCGCTACCAAGAGATCCGCTTTTTTCGTTATGGAAAAGAACATTTTTTGAGCCTGAATCGGTTTGCGCAATTCAGCAGCCAAGACGAACGCCGCTATCACGAGTCGTTGGTGCATCTTGCGATGCATCGGGCCAAACAGCACAAGCGGATCTTGATCTTGGGAGGCGGGGATGGCCTTGTGTTGCGCGAGTTGTGGCGTTATGCGGATGTTGCGCACGTTGTGATGGTCGATCTCGATCCCGCGATGACTCGTTTTGGTGCAACGCATCCTGTGATGCGCCGCCTCAACGAAGACTCGATGCTTCCGCCTAAGCCGCGAACCTACTGCCTCTACGAATCGATCTGCGGAAACGCCCGTCCCAAGCGGATCTATCAACAACGCATCAAACGTCCCGAAGCTTTTTGCCCACAGATCCCTGTTCACAAAAAGCCCGAAGATTCGACCTGTTCACTACACATCCGCAAACAACAAAGCCATCCGACGCTTGAGATCCGCAACGAAGACGCATGGAAATATGTTGAACAAGCGAACACACCGTTTGATATCATCCTCTCGGATCTACCCGACGCCACCAATATCTCGCTATCCAAGCTTTACAGCATCGAGTTTTATCGGATGCTTCGGCGCTTGCTGGCTCGGGGTGGGGCGATGGCGGTGCAGTCCACAACGGTGGCCCCGGGCTATCGTCGAGCGTTTTGGTGCATCCATAACACCATCCATGCAGCGGGCTTTGACACACAAGCCTATCATGCTTGGATCCCAAGTTTTGGCCTGCATACGAGTTTTGTGTTGGCCGCCGATGAGCCTGTCGGCTTGCGAACGTTGCAATTCACCGTACCGACGCGCTTTTTACACGATCAATTTTTGCCTGCGATGTTGTGGTTTCCCAAAGATATCGAGCATGTGAAGACGCGGATCAATCGGATCGATACGCACATCTTGTTGCGTTATCTGCTGAAAAACTCGCTGCTTGGGTCTGTGGAATGAACGTGATCCGTACGGGCTTACGCCCTGAGCGCAGTTTGGTGATCGGTTTGGGTTGTTTGTTGGGGGCATACTTGTTCCAAGTGCAGCGCTACACGTGGGGTTGGGGTACGATCCCGGGGCGCGATGCAGCGGTGTGGGTGTTGGTGGGTTTGCTTGTGGGGATGATCTGGGGATGGAAACGACCAATTCATCGGGGTATATGGGTGGTGTTGTTGGCTGTATTGTCGAGTCCGCCGTGTTTGCACGAGATGTTGCGTCGCGAATGGCTCGGGCGGTGGTGGCTTGAGGGTGCAAGTGTTGTGTTGGTCGGGTCGGCGGGATGGGCTTTTGCGATGCCGTTTCGTGCGTTGGTGCAGATCGATCTGCGCGAAGAAGAGCGTGTTGCGTTGGGGGTGTTGTTGGGAGACCTCCTGCTTTTGGCAACGATCTGGGCGATCCTACCGTACTTTGGTGTCTTGCCTACAGCGGCAGCGTTGGGGGTGGCGTTGTGGTTTTGGTTGTGGCGTGCGTACCCCTCTGTGCTTCTGGCGTGCTGTTGCTTTTTTCCCGCTGTTGCGTGTGGGCTGATGCCTTGGAGCAGCGGAGTGTTCCTTAGCATCGCGGGGACGTGGCCTGTGGAGCGGCGTGAGATCGATGGGCGGTCGTTTTATGTGGAGCGTGATCGACGAGTGCCTTTGTTTCGGATAGTAGGCTCGGGCGGAGAAGTGTTGTCCGCAGATCAGCATCGGATGGCGGAAGCGATGATCGCCCCGTGGTTCGAGGATCTCCGAGGCCCTGCGCGGATCATGCTTGTGGGCGGGGAGGATGGGTTCTTGTTGCGAGAGATCCTTTCTTCGCCGGCGGTCGTGCGGGTGGATCTGTGGAGTGTGCGGGCGGATCGCCTTGCTTTCTTTGCGAGCCACCCGATCACACGGCGCTTTCATCAAGATGCTTTCCGAGATCCGCGTGTTTTCGTTCACATCCATCCAAACCCCGCAGCACTCGTTGTTGCGCTTGAACGCACCGCACCAAGAGGGTATGCCGCGATCCTTCAATCCGTCGATCCACCCGCCCATCAAAGCGATCGATGGTTGTACCAGCCGAGCGTTTTTCGCACCTTGCGCCGCCACTTGCAGCCACAAGGCCCGCTCGTCGTCGCCGCAGGAAACTGGGAAGACCCCGATGACATCGCCTGTGTTGGCCACGCTTTGCGGTGGGCGGGCTTTTTTACACAGCCCTATCGGACCTCCGGCATGGATATCACATGGTCTTTTTGGTGGGCCTCGACAAAGCGCCCTTCGCCCCGCCTTGTTCGCATCCCTTCGGGTTTGCGCTCGATCCGACAAGCCCGATGGCTCGGGATGCTCACCTTCCCTCGCCTCTTTGATCCCCGTCGCGCACCCTTGCCCGAATGTGCTGCGCCCTCTGTACCGCCCTCTGTACCGCCCTCTGTACCGCCCTCTGTACCGCCCTCTGTACCGCCCTCTGTACCGTCTTCTGTACCGTCTTCTGTATCGTCTTCTGTACCGTCCTCGGGGTCCACAAGCGTCCCCCCCAAGGCGAGTCTGCGAATGCAACCACTTCAAAAACGCCCAAACAACGGGGAAAAACAGCCCTCCCCTCCCCGCAAGACTCCCCTCCCCTTTCGCCAATCCATGTAGGACAACGTCATGTCTTCCAACCACACCGATATCCCAAGCACTGCGCAAAATGCCTCCGCGACCAAGGTCGCCGATCCTTTTGATCCACAGCATCTCGCAGGGCGGCAGAAAAGCCGCGTCTTGCTGTTTTCGATCATGTTGATCGCCACCAACGGCGTGATCTACGAGCTGTTGATCGGAGGTTATTCTTCGTATCTGCTCGGGGACAGCATTACACAATTCTCGCTTACCATCGGGCTGTTTATGAGTTCGATGGGAGTGGGTTCTTGGTTGACGCAACGCTTTGAGCGCGATCTTGAAGCACGCTTTGTCGAAGTTGAGATCTTGTTGGCTTTGGTAGGCGGTCCGACGGTGCTGTTGTTGGCGATGGCCCACATCTACACGCGGCTGTATTCGTGGGTGATGTTTGCTCTGATCGTCTTCATCGGGTGCTTGATCGGCTTCGAGATCCCTTTGGTGACGCGGATCGTCGAGCGTTATGGCGGCCTCAAAAAAGCCCTTGCGAACGTGCTTTCCTTTGATTACATCGGCGCATTGTTTGGCTCGCTGTTGTTTCCGTTGGTGCTGTTGCCCGAACTCGGTTTTGCGCGAACTTCGTTCTTTATCGGCTTGGTCAATCTCGGTGTGGCGGGCGTCAACCTCTGGAGCTTTCGCAGCGATCTAGGAAAAAACCTAGGGCGACTGTGGTTTGGAACGATCTTCACAGCGCTGCTGTTGGGCATCGGCTTCTTTTACTCGGCAGGCTGGATCGAACGCGCCCGTGAATCAGCCACCCAACAAAAGCTCGTTCATCTCGAACATACCCCTTATCAACATCTTCGCTTTGTCAAAGAGCAAGGCAAAAGAGGCCCGATCTACCGACTTTATCTGAATGGAGAGCATCAGTTTAGCAGCGACAGCGAACGGCGTTATCACGAGGCTCTGGTGCATCCAGCGATGGCAGCGGCCCCCAAGCGTCAACGCATCTTGATCTTGGGCGGGGGCGATGCGCTCGCCCTACGCGAGGTCTGCCGATACAAAGAAGTCCATGAGATCGTGATGGTCGATCTCGATCCTGCAATGACTCGGTTTGCACGAAGCCACCCGCTGATGCGCCAACTCAACGAAGACGCCCTGCGCGATCCGCGATTGACGCTCTACAATATGGACGCTTCGCTTTACATCCAACGCCCGAACATCCGTCCTTTTGATGTCGTGATCATCGATCTTCCCGTTCCCACCAATATCGGGCTATCCAAACTCTACACCGTCCATTTTTATCGGATGCTTCGGCGCGTGACACACCCTCAAAGCGTTCTTGTCACCGAAGCCGCTGTCCTCAACCCCATCGAATACAAACCCTTTTGGTCGATCCATCGCACACAAACCCGCGCAGGTTGGCGAGTCTACCCCTTTGTTCTCGAAACGATGGCCTTCTTTCTCTTTCGCCAAACGCCGATCGATACGGACTCTTTGCGCCCGCTTGTTCCCACACAATCGCTTTCCGAAGGCGCGCTTGCTGCGGCCTTTTCACTCCCTCCCGATGCGACGCCCCCCCACCTTCTTCCCGCCAATACGCTCGACACGCACGCTCTTTTGCGCCTTATCTTGCAACTACGCTAACGCCCACACAACCTTTTGCATCGGGTAGAAGTGACGCAGTTCTTGAGCTTGGCTTGATCTTCATCGGGCTGGCTGCTAAAGTGGGGGCGTTTCGCGGCAAGTTTGTATTTTGAAAAAATGTAGAGAACAAGACGATGTCTGAGTATGCGGCAACCTCTCCAAGTGGCGCTTCGTTATTGAATCAAAAGTTGGGCAAGTGGCATCTTCTGCGCCAGTTGGGCGAAGGGGGGATGTCGATCGTGTACTTGGGCTATCATCCGCTGCTTGAGCGCAAAGGGGCCGTCAAAGTGATGCGCCCTGAGATGCTCCAAAACAAAGACGTACTCGAACGCTTTCGACGCGAAGCACTCGCCACCAACAAGCTCCAACACCCCAACATCATCCAAGTCTACGACTTTGAAGAAGCCCCACAGGTCGGCTATTACATGGTCTTGGAATACCTCGAAGGCCAAGAGATGGGCGAGATCGCCCCCCAATTCCCCATGCCGATCGATTGGATATTGGGCGTCTTTGAGCAAGTCTGCGCCGGCCTTGCGGCCACCCACAAAGCAGGCATCATCCACCGCGATCTCAAACCCTCCAATATCTTTCTTCTACCCCACCAACCCCACCCACGCGCCAAGATCCTCGACTTTGGGATCGCCAAACAACAAAAAGTCGACCACCAACTCACCCGCACAGGCACGATCATGGGTACGCCAGCCTATCTCGCGCCCGAACAGATGATCTCCCAAAAAGACCTTCCCAACGCCCAAAGCGCCGATATCTACGCCATCGGCGTGATCTTGTACCAAGTCCTCACAGGCAAACTTCCGATCGAACGCGAAAACTTACTCGAATTCCTCTACGCCATCGCCAGCGAAGAACCCGCCAAGATCGGCCATTTTCGCCCCGAACTCAAAGGTTCTCTGCTCGAAAAACTCGTCGCACGCATCCTGCTCAAAGATCCTACAGCGCGCCCGCAAACCATGGAAGACCTCTGGGCTGAACTCGAAAAAGCCGGAAAACGCTTCCAAGATCCCCTCCAAGGCACAAAGTCGATCCCTCCCATCCGCATCCCTGAACCCTTCCCGTTGCCGTCTTCCGCTGAGTTACTCACCCCTCCCCCGATCAGCCTTGCTCAACCGTTGCCCACCCCTTCGCCTGCGTTTCAACCCCCCCCTTCCACCCCCAAAGCCACCCCCACACCCCGACAAGCCCTTCCTACGGGCTTTCTCGAAGAACCTCTCGAACGTGCCTCGACCATGGCCTTCGAGGACACTTCCACCAACGACCTCCGCCCCAAAGCCGACGCAGCACAACGCGATATCTCCACACACACGCCTCAAAGCCCCTTCGCAAGCCCCTCTCCACACACTCCCCCCTCGTTGCAAGAAGACGAAACGACCGCCTCTCCTTCCCACGCAGCCCACGAACACGACACCCAACGCATCGATCTACCTCAAAAACGCCGCCGCCAAACAGTATTTTTGGGCTTTGCTGTGTTGGTGTTGGTGGTCAGCGGCTGGTTTGGATGGGGCCGATTTCATCCTGCGGTGACATCCACGCAAACGCCCGTCGTTTCGCACCCGATCACACCACCGCCACCCCGCCGTTCTTTTCTCGATGGCCTGCTTGCCGAGGCGGGCGATGCTTTTCGCCAGAAAAATTATCAAAAAGCTGTTGCGCTGTGGAAACGTGCGCTTGATGACAAGCGCCTCGATCCCAAACAGCAAGGCAAGCTCTACCGAGGCATCGGTTTGGCGATGGTTCGAGACAACAAAAACGACGCTGCGATGCGGTATTATCGACTCTACCTACAAGCCCCTGACAGCGAAGAGGCCGAAGATGCCAAAGAACGCGCCCGAGTCCGCGAAGAAGTCTTGCCCCAAATGGAGCGCGATTTCAAAAACCGTATGGCCGAAGCCGAGCGCTTGATGATCCAACTCAAGCGCCACGCTCGCGCCAAAAAACTCGCCGCAATGAAGGAGACGTACGCGCAGATCCAAGCCATCCTCCCCACCACCCCCTCCGTTCACGCACAAGTCGCTCAACAGCTCGCTCCCCTCTTGCCCTACCATGCCCTGACCCTTTACGACCACATATCCGACAAGATGACGTTGACTCCCAAAGAATTCGAACGCTTCAAAGCGCACGCGAAGACCCTGCGTGAGAGCCTCGAAAAACGCGAAAACGCCCTTGCCAAGGTCTTTCAAAAAGCCTTCGCCATGCTACCCAAATCAAAAAAACATCAGGCCGCTCAAGCCATGCTTCTTCGAGAGTTCCGCAAAGCACCGATACTCGGGTTCCAACATCCAAAGCTCGCCGCACACCTAGACGAACTCATCCACAAATCGCCCAAGATCGCAGACGCCTTGTTGCGTGAGTGGCACACCCAACAAAGCAAGATCGAAAAGAACGGTGCCTTGGCTTGGAAAGAACAAGCCCCCAACCCTTACACCGACAGCGCACAACTCCAACAACGGCGCGGACAGCTCTCCCAACTCAGCAAACTCCTCGCGCTGCGCCAACAGATGCGCGAGGCTTTACACAAACTCTCTGCCAACGACTCGATCGCGCTCTATTCGTCGTTTCGCAAACAATGGAACCGCGCAGAGGCTGACCCCTTCAAAGATCGTCCTCGCTTCTTTCCCCGACTCAACGCCTACACCACACTCCCCGACGCCATCGACGTGATGTGGAAAAGCCACAAACAACTGCTCCGCAACCGCGACGAAGGCGCTTTCCGTACCTTTGCCCAAGAAGCTGCTCGCCTTCGCGGCCTCCTCCAACAACACGCCTCTTTTCTTGCTGTGCTGTATTCCCCCGCCCTGCTCAAACATTGGCGCAACGAGATCCATCGCCTCGAAAAGATCTGCAAACAAGGGCAAGAGCTTCTGCACACAGGTGGCGTTCTGCTCCAAAAACAGCGATGGCTCCAAGCCGAAGAACGCTTTACGGCCTTCCAAAAGCTTTTCCCCCAATACATCCGCATCGACTGGCTCAACAAACAGATCCGCACCTGCCAATGCGCACGCGGTGTGACGTGGGTCTCTTGTGACGATATCCAGATCAAAAAACCTTGAGACGAATTCTGGGGCGAACTCAGACCATCGTGTCTTCGATATCGAGACCGGAGGCTTTGACACCGCTGACATGGTAATGGGAGGAATTGAGGAAGCTTTCAAAGATGGTGAGAAAAGCAAGAGCAGCTTCGATCATCAGTTCTTTGTCGTCTTGCATTTTTTTGAGCATGGCTTTGCGGGTCTTGCTGTCGGGATGATCGAAGCGATCCTTAAACAGACCATCGAGTTTGTGGCCGCGTTGTGAGGAGGTGATGCGGTTGATACCGCCGCCGTAGCAGTATTCCATCGCGTCCATCAGCAGGTGACGTTGCTTGATCGGATCGACGAGTTGGTAGTTGAGGATCTGGCTGAGGATGCGCCCGGACTCTTGGATGCTTGCGGAAGCGAGGGCATCAAAGAGGCGTCGTGCGGTCAAAGTTTCGGAGTCAAGGGAGTAATTGCGCACAAGGGTTAAGAAGACAGCATTTTTAAACATCTGGTAGAGTCGGTGGGCTTCATCCATTTGACCGGGAGCAGGGGGAGGTGTGAGCGTTTGACGGCGATCGGCTTTACGCAAGAACAAGACATCGAAGATCAGTCGGAAGTATTCGTCGTTTCCTTCGTCGACCACGCGAAGATCGTAGGTATTGTCGAGTCGATCGGCGAGTTTTACCCAGATCAGTTCGGGGGTATGGCGGGCCTGCATCAAGAGGCGTCCGAGATATTCGTGGTATTGTTCTTCGGGGCGTTTGGTCAGCCACTTGATGCGCTCGTCGAGAAACCAACGTTCTTCTTCGCTGAGTTGTTGTTGGAGCATCTCGTAGCGCCATTCGAGTTCTTGGCGTTGTTCGCTGTCCATCTCGGGGGTGAAGATATCTTCGTAATAGTCGTGTAAGAAAGCAGTCAGCGTATCAAGGACAGTCGGGGTTTCAGAAGCCAAGACAAGAAGGTGTGAGGCGCGGAGGGGATGCAAGACAGCGAGCGGCCCCAAGCGGCGGAGGCGATTGCGATAGGCACGCAACAAAAAAGAGATGCCCGAAGAGAGCGCTTCCATCGAGCCTTGCAAGCGGCGGCGAGCCACCAAACGCCCCATCAACGCTTCGATCGAGGGGTCTTTGGCGGCGAGCAGATAATTGATGCGAGCGGAAAGGCTCAAGAAGTCCTCGACAGAAAGGACTTGAAAGGGTTCATTTGAGGGATGATGCATGGCGAGCTCCTGTGGGCATACAGCGCATGGCAAGGCGTTATGATGCGCAAGCCCCACAGCGACGTCAAGCACCTATGCACGCGTCTCGGCTTTGCGTAATTGTTGCAACAAGGCCGTCAGATCGGGCGGAAAGGGAGCCTCGATCTCGATGGCTTGTTGGGTCACAGGGTGCATAAAGCGCAAACGAAGGGCATGAAGGGCAAGGCGCTTGGATTCGGGGATCGGGAAACTAGGAAGCTTTCCACGGATGCGGCAGGCTTTGGCGTAAACCTTATCACCGAGCAAAGGGCATCCCGCTTCGCTGAGATGGATACGGATCTGATGGGTGCGACCCGTCTCAAGGCGACAAGCGATCAAGGTTGCGTGCGCAAAGCGCTCCAAACAAGTGACGTGCGTGATCGCCTCTTTGGCATCGCGCCGTACGGCCTCGATCTCAGGAACAGAACCACGATAGCTATCCCCGCGATCTTCGGCGATCCACGAGCGGATCGTCCCATCCGTCGGGTGTCCTGCGACGATCGCACGATATTCGCGTTGGGCTTGATGGCTCACAAACTGCTCTTTGAGGGCGTCTTTGATCTCTCGGCTGCGCGCAAAGATCATCACCCCGCTGCTGTCTTTGTCGAGCCGATGGACCAGAAACAACGGGTCTTTGGCGCGCCCTTTTCGGATATGTTGCAACGCACCACGCGTCAACATCTCTGCGCTCGGTTCTCCCGCTTGCTCGGCATAAGCATACGAAAGAAGATCGGTGGGTTTGTCGATCACCACCAAGTGTTCGTCCACAAACAACAGCCTTGCAGGATCGAGTTCTCCAGTCAAAACGCGGCGTGGCGTACTCATGCGTACCTGCAAGATATCCCCGTGTTTCGGGCGCGATGCAGGATCCTCCACGCGCTCGTCGTCCAGATAGACCTTGCCACTCCACACCAGTCTTCGTGCAGCGTTCCAGCTTAGTGTCGTGGGCGCATAACGCCGCAACAAGGCCGCGATCGTTTCTTCGCGATCTTCTGTCGTGATCGGATGCGACCATTGATCGGGTTGATTTGCCGTTGTATCGGTCACTTGTCGATTCTCCTTTAGCTCTTGCGGTATGCTGTCGCCCAAAACGCCGGATTTGGGCTTGTGTACGACGAGTTGTTTTTCCAGCGACCTGACGCGCCGTTTTTGGGCTTGTGTACGGCGGTCCAAGATTGTATGTTGCAGGGCGCGTTTTGAAAAGCCACCTATCCCCGAGCGCATCGGACTTTGCGCGCACAAGAGAGAGGGCATGATGCCCATGCACAACACCTTGCACCCTTCGCCATCCAATCCAGCCCCGTTTTTGCCCTCCGAACGAAAGGTCGTGGATGCTGTGATGGAGATGTTGTGCAAAGAAGATCCCGCAGCCTACGCCATCCTGCTGCAAGGTGAAGGGCGCTTGATACGTCTGAGCCTGCTTTTACGAGATTATCCATCGCTGCGTTCTCAAGAAGATCTCGGCCCCTATCACCGCGACACGGACAGCTTGATCGACACGTTGTGTTATCTCGATCCGCTCGAACTCAAACTACGGATGCCGAGCAAGGCTGTTCTGGTCGAAAGCTATATGCTCACCAAAGCCCAACACCTCAAAGGTTTGTTGTTGTCGGTGCATGGGCTTCCACCGACCGAGCGACGCAACGCCTTGCGCAGCGCGTTATTTTTCGAAGTGAGCAACATCATCCACACGTATCTGCTGTATCAGTTGTTGTTGGATGTGATCCTTGACGAACATCTGGATCGAGAGATCAAGCGCCATTCTGCGCGTTATTTGATCGCGTTGTGGGACACCTGCGCCGCCCAAGAAGAGCTATCGGGTTTTTTCCACATCATCCGCTCGCTGTGGGACGCACGCATCCATATCCGCGTTCGCTACGGCACCTTGCTTGGCACCGACGAACTGCTTCAGCTACTCGAAGCCGAATGCGATCCGTTGATCCTCGAACACTTTATGGATCGCGATCTCTCCGAAGAAGAAGCCGCAGCTTTTCAAGAGTTTTTGTTTGGCTTGACCTATGAAGAACTCTTGCGCTTGCGCGACACCATGAAAAGCCAAGGCATGCGCGTGATCTCCTCGCAAGAAGTATCACAGATGCTTTCGCTGCCCAAACCCACCCAAAGCCACTACTTCGGAATGGAACAAGATCCCCACGAAGTGTATCGCTCTTACAAGCGACGGCGTTTTCAAGCCCGTTATCGGCTCAAAAACAGCCTCGAAGGACCTCGACGCACAGCCGAAGAATACTTGGTCTTGTGGATCTTGCGCGATCACACGGAAGGTGCGAGGTCAAGCCAAGAGATCGCTGTGCCGTTGGTGCGCGATCTCGATCCGTCTTGAAGAGGAAAGAAGGGAAGGTATGCGAAGCAAACGCGAGCCACAAAAGCGATCGGGCGATGCGATCAAGGCAGGTCGTGATCATGGGGGGCGTCAAGAGGCAGGCTTAGGCTTGGGCGTGATGAACCAACTTCATCAGGCGGGAGATGTAGCGGGAAGCCGTGTTCTTGTGGATGATGCCTTTCGAGGCGACGTGGCCGATCATCTTGACGGCAGCTTGCAGGTTGCCCTTGGCGGCGTCGAGGTTGCGTTCACTGACGGATTTGCGTACTTTTTTGATGGCTGTACGCATGGTGGATTTCCAGTAGCGATTGCGCGCACGGCGCTTGATGTTTTGACGCAATCGTTTCAAGGCAGACTTGCAGTTGGCCATGTTCTCGCTTCTCCGATCTTGTTTTTCTCACGCCCTTGCAAGCGGGGCTTGTGGGGGAGTGTTTTTTCTTTTTTCGTACGCTGATCTTGTGCAACACAAATAAGGTACACTCGGGAGGCAGGTTTTTACCAGCCTCTTCCAAAGATGTCAAGCGAAAAGGCACGTTGGTTTGTTTTCAAGGCAAAGGAGCGCTCCCCACCATGTTCAAACGTCCCTTCCAACCCAAGAACCTTTGGTTTTTTGCACCCCCACCGCTCGCATCAAAACCATCGCAGCTATCGAGAGTATCGCGCTTGTATCGCGCTCACCACCCGAACACCCAAGGAGGATTCGGGCTGATCGAAGTCGTCCTGTCGATCGCCATCGTCGGTGTTCTGCTCGGGATCGCGATCCCTGTGGGCCGCCATTATGGCCGACTCTCTAGGAGTTCCGAGGCTGTAACCAATCTAGGCCGTCTGTTTGCGGGTTCTCGCAACTATTACGAGCGATCCATACGCACTCCACTTGGGAAAGAACTCAAAAAGCGACACTTTCCCTCTACCGCCAAAAGCCGCCAAAAAGAAGGCGATTTTGCAGCCAAACCTGCCGGGATGCCATGCAGCCTCGGTAGTGCCCAATATCCCGCGGCTTCGACCGCGTGGAACGAAGCGGACGAGCCTTGGCGAGATCTCGGCTTTTCCATCGAAAGCGCTCATTTCTTCCGCTACTTGTACGCATCAGAACTCAGTTGCACCAACAGCGCACTCGTCAAAGGCCAAGCCTGCTTTCATGCCCAAGCCCAAGGAGACCTCGATTGCAACGGCGTCCGAAGTTTTTACTCTCTTCACGGCGGATTCGATCAAATGAGCGGCGACGTGGTGCGGGGTTCCATTCTTGTGCATCGACGGGGCGAATGAACGTACACAGCAATCGGACATTCTATGGGTTTGTTCGTTGGGGCGGTGGGTGCTTGAGACTCGACGGGTGGAGAGGCAACAAGCAGCGAGCAGACACGTTGTTGATTTGAGCGTTGGGGCATCGGGATACGCACAAAGATCGGATGTTGCGGTTGGCGCTATCGTCGACGTTGGAGAGCTTGCGCGATCTGACGTTGTGCTTCGCGTTTTGCGATATCTTGGCGTTGATCGTGTAGCTTCTTTCCTTTGCAAAGACCGAGATCGACTTTGACCCACGAACCTTGGAAATAAAAACGCAACGGGATCAACGTGTACCCTTCGAGGCGGGCTTCTTGAGCGAGCCGAAGGATCTGTCGTTTGTGCAACAAGAGCTTGCGGGGGCGCTCGGGATCGTGGTTAAAGCGATTTCCTTGGAGGTATTCTTTGATGTGTACGCTGTGGAGCCACATCTCGCCGTCTTCGACAGAAGCATACGCATCCGTAAAGTTGATCTGCCCCATCCGTAGGGATTTGACCTCGGTCCCGGTGAGTTGAATCCCTACTTCCAAGGTTTCTTCGACGGTATAATTGTGCCGTGCGCGTCGATTTTCCGCGATCAGGCGTTCTTTGGTCGTGCCTTTGGCCATCTCTTCTGTTCCTTCAAAGTTGATCATTTCTGATCGACCAAGTGTGATTCGCTCTCCGTTGATGCTCCGTCCCCGATGGGATAGAGATGCAACTCTCGAACGCATCGCGCTTTGCCTGCGCGCTCCGACAACGATCAAACCGAAGCAGGGGGAAGTCCACACGCTCCGCCAAGCGGAGCATTGTCGATCAATCGAGCGCGTCCCAAATAGGCCGCCACAAACAGCCGATCTTCGGACTTAACCGCGCCTTCGACAGTATGTAATCCCACAGGATCGCGCACTTCCACATAATCGATCTCGATCCCTGAGATCGATTCGAGGATCGCACGCGCAACCCCAAGCAAGTGCTTTGCATCACGCTCTCCTGCGGCAAAACGCAAACGCGCCTCCGTGAGCGCACGACTCAAGGCGCGTGCAGACATCCGTTGATCGGGATCAAGGTAAGCATTCCGCGAGGACATCGCCAAACCATCGGCTTCTCGAACGATCGGCCCACCAAGCACCTCCACAGGAAATCGCAGATCCCGCACCATCTGTCGGATCGCCACCAGTTGTTGAAAATCTTTCTCTCCAAAGATCGCGATATCGGGCTGAACGATCAAAAAAAGCTTGCAAACCACCGTCGTCACGCCTCGAAAGTGGATCGGGCGGCTCACACCACACAGCGGCTGGGTGACTTCCATCACTTCGACAAAAGTCTGCGCACCTTGCGGATACATCGCTTCGACCGAAGGAACAAACACCAACGCCTCTCCCACACTTCGGATCTTCGCCAGATCTCCCGCAAGATCACGCGGGTATGCGCTCAGATCTTCGGAAGGACCGAACTGTGTGGGGTTAACAAAGATGCTCACAACCAGCCGATCACAACAAGCCAGCGCCTGCCGCATCAAAGACAAATGCCCCTCGTGTAAGTAGCCCATCGTTGGGACAAAACCGATCCGCTTGCCTTCTCGACGCCACGTCGCAACCTGCGACCGAACTTCTGCGATCTCTTGCACAACCCTCGAATCCATCACCCACAACCTTTCCACCACAACACGCCGAGATCCATCGACAAGCCACTCCTGTCTATCAAAAGAAGGAGTGCTCGGATCGCGGAAACTCCGCCTGTTTCACCTCGTCGCGATAAGTCTGCACGGCCTCGGAGATCGAGGTAAACAGATCAGCATAATGCTTGACAAATCGCGGCTTAAAATCAGGGGACATCCCCAAGAGATCGTAGATCACCAACACTTGTCCGTCACATTCAACGCCCGCACCGATCCCGATCGTCGGGATCGACAGAGACGCCGTAATCTCCGAAGCCAGCGCCGCAGGAATCCCCTCCAGCACAATCGAACACACCCCCGCCTCTTGCAACGCGATCGCGCTGCGTTTGATCGCCTGTGCTTGTTCAGGCGCACGCCCCTGCACGACAAAACCGCCCATCGCATGGACACTTTGGGGTGTCAACCCAAGATGCCCCACCACCGGGATCCCCGCACGAACCAACGCCGCGATCTGCGGGACGACTTCTTCTCCGCCCTCCAACTTCACCGCATGCGCACCGCCTTCTTTCACCAATCGCCCAGCGCTTTCCAACGCTTGCGCTGGTGAGATCTGGTAGCTCATAAACGGCAGATCTCCCACCACCATCGCCCGCTTGGTCCCTCGCGCAACGCAACGTGTGTGGTAGATCATCTCGTCCAACGTCACCGACAAGGTGTTCTCCTGCCCCTGCACCACCATCCCCAACGAATCGCCCACCAACAACATCTCGATGCCCGCCTCATCCAACAACCGCGCAAAGGTCGCATCATAGGCGGTCAACATCGTCAGCTTTTCGCCTCGCTGCTTCATCTCGCGCAGCGTTCGCACCGTGATCTTTCGCGGCTTTTTCGCAGGCTCGGCAGGACGCGGTATGGAAAGCGGGCGCTCCGCCTGAGGCACGTGTTCCGCATGCAAGCCCCCCTGCTCTTCGGCCTCAGGGGCCTCCATCCGCGCCAGAGCAGCCCCTTCTCGCAGAGAAGTCGAACGACGTTGAGACGATGATGTGTGTAAAACCCGCAGCGTGGGAACCGAGTGTATCGCTGATGACTGCACATTTGTTTTCAGCCCAACTCGCGTCTCAGAGCGCGCCTCAGAGCGCATCTCAGAGCGCATCTCAGGGCGCATCTCAGGGCGCATCTCAGCTTGTGCGTTGGGGGGGTGGGGGGAGGCGGCGAAAGCATCGGAAGAATGGGAGGTGGGTGAGTGAAGAGCGAGGCTTTGTTGTTCTTTCTCTTCGATCAATCCGTGACGACCGTACATGTTGTTCTCCTTCTGTCTCTTTTGGGGTACAGAGGAACCTTTTACGAACCGTTGCTCGGCACGGTGATGCCCATGCCAAGGTCTTTTGTGGTCCGTCTCTGTCTCGCGGTGCGAATTCAGAGCGGTGTCTGTGACGCGTGATTGCGTGTGAATGTCCGTGCGCTTTCATCTTCAAAACACACGGATGTTCGGGCGTTTGCGGTTGGAGCCTCTCTTCGAGGAGATGGCCCGTGCGTCGTTTGGATGTCGGGGGATGAGATCCGCTGCGGGTATCTCGCCCAAGGCACAAGAAACGCGCATCGCAAACGCAGAAAACACTCGCATCATAGAGATCTCTTTTTGCAGGCGCAAGAGAGAAGCAGACAGCGCGCAACAAAAGGAGTGAACAAACATGAATCATGCGAAGGAGTGAACAAACGCGGATCGTGCGATGTGTTGGAGGATATAAGGGATGAGGTG
The DNA here is from genome assembly GCA_023150835.1 of Myxococcota bacterium. Classification (GTDB taxonomy): domain Bacteria; phylum Myxococcota_C; class UBA6777; order UBA6777; family UBA6777; genus JAKLKB01. The sequence goes on from JAKLKB010000002.1 coordinate 121,225, forward strand.
GCCGCGTTGTGCGGCCTCTTTCACCAGAGGAAGGAGAAGCACGGATCATGCGATGTGTTGGAGGATATAGAGGTGACCGCGTTGTACGGCCTCTTTCACCAGAGGAAGGAGAAGCACGGATCATGCGATGTGTTGGGAGGTGTGGGAAAGCAAAAGCGAGCAACGAAGGAAGAGCGGGTGGGATGATTTGCAAGGGAACCAAAAAAGGCAGACAGGTTCTTGAGGCTATCGACCTTTTGGTGACATAGACCGAGCTTACTTCTTGGGTTTTTTCTCTGCCTTTGCGGGAGCAGCTTTTTTCTCTGCTTTTGCGGGAGCGGCTTTTTTCTCTGCCTTTGCGGGAGCGGCTTTTTTCTCTGCCTTTGCGGGAGCGGCTTTTTTCTCTGCTTTTGCGGCTTCTTTTTTGGCGGGAGCGGCTTTCTTCTCTGCTTTTGCGGGGGCTTTTGCGCCTGCTTTTTTGGGATTGGCCACCACGTCTTTGAGATCAGAGCCTGCGCTGAAAGCAGGAACTGAACGAGCAGAGATCAAGAGTTCTTCCCCTGTTTTGGGGTGACGGCCTTTCTTCTCAGCGCGTTTTTTCACCGAAAAGGTGCCAAAGCCCTTGATCGCAATCTTCATTTCTTCGCCCAACGCTTCTTTGATGGTTTCAAAGATTTGCGTGAAAGACGCTTCCACATCTTTTTTGGAGAGACCCGTTTTGTCAGCAACTTTCCCGATCAGTTCTTTCTTGTTCATCAGAGATTCTCCTTGCTACATCAGATTCTTTGGAAGGGTAGTGAATGTTCCCATCACTACGCGGGCTACGCTCGCTGTTTTGTATCTAAACAACCTTTCGCCCTGTCGTCAAGAGAAAATCAAAAAAAAGTACGCGCAAAAGCTCCCGAGTGACCGCAAGGTCGCTTCACCCACCCTTCGATCGGCCCCAACGCTTCGCAGCACAAAAACATAACATTTTGATTTTGCTATACAAATCAAGCAATCACTCCTTCATCTCATTCCTTTCCAAGTCGCTTCCACAACCCCCACCAAACCAACAAGATCGCTCTCCTTTTGTCTGCTCTGTTTCGTCGCGTTTCTGCCTTCGGCAACGCATTTAGTGATGTAGATCACGGAACACTTGGCAATACCCCGCAAACAAGGACGCGATCGCAAGATCGCGATCTGATGATCACGATCTTGTGATCGCAGAAAGGATCGCAGATCCTCCCCTCCCCCCCGCTTGATCAGTCACTGCCGATCTTTGGTGTTAAGTAAAGTATCCACGAAAAGCCCCATCCTTGGGGCAAGACCGCACCCGATCGCTCTGTCTTTTACTGAGCTTTTTTCAGATTGATCATGCCTTCTCTCCCGAATATGGGGGATGACAGAGAGTGCCTTTTGTTTTTTGCCGAACAGAGAAGATCAAACCTCCATCCAAAAGCCCCGATATCTCATTTCGTGGATGACATACGATCATACTTTTTCTTTGTTATATGAGAAATAAAAAATAAATAATATAGCGTTACTACCTATCAAAAAAGAGAGCCATCTTTCAAAGCAAAGGGTCTTTTTCTAAATTCGAAGACAAAATGGGAGGAGTTGGGAGATTCGGAGAGGGATCGGGGCGGCGATGAACGATCAAAAAGGAAGGAAGCAGCGATCTGTTAGGAGCGACCGATGCCTTCGTAGACAAAGCCGAGGGCTTTGAGTTTTTCGGGGGGATAGATATTGCGGCCATCGATCAGGATGGGTTGGCGCATCAATCGGCGAACTTGTTCAAAGTCAGGATCGCGGAAAGCGAGCCACTCGGTGACAAGCACGAGAGCATCGGCTTGATCGAGGGCTTGGTATTCATCATCACAAAGCCGCAAGGCTCCAGAACGCAGCGCGTCGGAGAATGCTGCGCCTGCGGTTTCTTCGGCGACTGGGTCGTATGCAGAAACGCGAGCACCTGCTTCGATCAGGCGTTGGATCAGGACGATCGAAGGGGCTTCGCGCATATCGTCTGTCTCGGGTTTAAAAGCCAGTCCCCACAAAGCGATCTTTTTGTTGCGCAGATCACCAAGTAGCCGCTTGAGTTTCAAGAAAGGGACGGACTTTTGGTGTGCATTGACGTCCTCGACTGCCTGTACGATCCGCAGATCGTAATCATGTTGCCGCGCCACATGCAGCAATGCCTGCGTATCTTTTGGAAAACAGTTATGAGCCACAAGCCCTCCCGTTGTGACGACGGTTTGGTACGCAGTTTCCAGCGAGTACACCAGCCCTTTATAAGGTTCCATTGTCACCTCTTTCACACGAACACGGGCCGTCGGATTTCCCTTATTCAAGCGTAAATCCGACGCGGTGGGCTGGCTGCTTGGCGTGGAGCAAAAAAGAGAATTGATCTCGTCGTTTTGTAGCGTTTCGGCTGTCGGTAAATGAAAAGGCAACCAATCACGAGCGTCCAACTCATTCGCTAATTTGATCCCCTGCACATCACCGACTTCGTCGAGCACATAGAACGGATGATCGCCTGTACACGCGATATGCGTCCCCATGCTCGCACGCAAGTGAGCGATCTCCCCCTCGTAGCCGCGTCGGGTGAGTGCCATCACAGGAGAAAAAGAAAAGTTTTGCCTTTCAGGATCCCAAGACAGGGCCTCCAAGCCGTTCGGAGCAAGAGAACACAAACTGAAAGCATCCTCTTGCGTTTCGTCTGGTTCGTCTTGCGTTTCTGTTGTTTGAAAGCGCTCGAAAAGCTCCTCGAAGGTCAGCACCTCAACGCGCCCTTGATAACGGATCTGAAGCGTTTCTTGCCCAACAAAACACGAGCCGCCGTAGCCAACACCCGCGTAAAGGAAGTGATGGCCGATACGGTGATCTGTCCCCATGCCTCGACGGATCTGCTCGATATTGGCTCCAACGCGTTCGCAAAGGTTGGCGAGATCGTTCATAAAAGAGATGCGTGTCGCAAGCATCGCATTACAGGCGTATTTGCAAAGCTCTGCATCACGAGGAGCCATCGTCAGGATCTGCGAGGCATCCTCCACAAAGGGCCGATAGAGATCGCGCATCATCTCGGAACCACGGTCTGTATTGCAACCGATCACGACGCGATCAGGTTCCAAGAAATCTTTGAGCGCAAGTCCCTCACGCAAAAACTCTGGGTTGCTGACCCAATCGACGGGAAAACGCGCATGATGCTCACAGTGCGCACGCAATTGATCTTGTGTGCCTACAGGTACGGTGCTTTTGACCACCAAAACCAACCGACCAGTCGCGGCCTTGAGTACGGCCTCGGCAACCGCAAAGACTTGCGAGAGATCCGCCGAGCCATCCTGCGCAGGTGGCGTTCCAACCGCAATAAAGCACACATCAACGCCTTGAACAGAAGTCACCAGATCGGTTGAAAAAACAAGGTTGCCTTTTTGATGGTTACGGATCACAACCTCGTCGAGACCGGGTTCATAGATCGGCATGATCCCTTTGCGAAGGTTTTCGATCTTTTGCGTGTTGATATCGACGCAGATCACATGCCGACCGCTCTCCGAAAAACAGGCCCCTGCCACAAGGCCCACATACCCTGTCCCGATAACGCATAACTTCATAATTGCTCCTCTATTCAGCACGCCAAATGGCGGATCTTGATCTGGGTGGACTTGCGTGTTTGGATTTGTTTTCGTGAGGCTTGTTTTCGTGAGGCTTGTTTTCGTGAGGCTTGTTTTTGTGAGGCTTGTTTTCGTGGGGCGTTGCCCCAAACCCCACAAGGGACCGATGGCCCCTTGACCCCGTGTTGGCGCAACGAACAGACCTTTTCACAAAGACAACACCGCCGATTGGGGGCCTACGAACACGTCTTCTTTACCCACCGCGCAACTCCCACCTTGGTGAACTTTCGCGCCTTTGCTCTAGCACAAAACGGAATACGCGATCAATGTTTGTGATGGAGCGGTTGAAGAAACAAACAACGCAGATCGTCTGAAACGCCGATGGGATGAAGCATATCCATCATCTCGATATGCCGATGGGATGAGGCGTATCCATCATCTCAATATGCCGATGGGATGAGGCGTATCCATCATCTCGATATGCCGATGGGATGAGGCGTATCCATCATCTCAATATGCCGATGGGATGGAGAGGGTTTAAGAAGCGATGCGACGGGAAGGTTCGGGTGTAGGCTTGGGGGGATGGATGGTTCGTTCGATCAAAGCGGAGTCGATGCGAAGTTCACGGGTGGTTTTTTTGGAGGGCAGTTCGTACATGAGATCGAGCATCGAACGTTCGAGGATGGAGCGCAGGCCTCGTGCGCCTGTCTTGCGTTCGAGGGCCAAACGTGCGACGGTTTGGAGGGCTTCGGGATCAAAATGCAGGGCGATCCCATCCAGCTCAAACAACCGTTGATATTGGCGAGTCAGGGCATTTTTGGGTTCGGTGAGGATACGGATCAAGGTTTCTTGATCGAGGCCGGAAAGGGTGGCGATCACAGGTAGGCGCCCGACAAATTCGGGGATGAGTCCGTAGCCGATCAGATCTTCGGGACGAACCTCTTTGAGCCAATCGCCTGTGTCTTTTTGGACGCGGGTTGGGATATCGGCACCAAAGCCGATCACTCGCTCTTGCATACGGCGTTGAATGATGGTTTCAAGGCCCGTGAAAGCTCCTCCGCAGATAAAGAGGATGTTGGTAGTATCGACTTGGAGGAAGTCTTGTTGGGGGTGTTTGCGCCCTCCTTTGGGGGGGACGTTGGCGACGGTACCTTCGAGGATCTTGAGCAGGGCTTGTTGAACGCCTTCACCAGAGACGTCGCGGGTGATGGAGGGCGAATCACTTTTGCGGCTGATCTTGTCGATCTCGTCGATATAAACGATCCCACGTTGGGCTTGCTCGATGTCGTAATCTGCGGATTGTAGGAGGCTGACGAGGACATTTTCGACGTCTTCGCCGACGTACCCTGCTTCGGTGAGGGTGGTGGCGTCGGCGATGGCGAAAGGCACCTTGAGGATACGAGCCAAGGTTTGTGCCATCAAGGTTTTGCCGCATCCTGTGGGGCCGAGCAGCAAGATGTTTGATTTTTGCAGTTCGACGTCATCCGTTGAGAGATCGGAGTGGATGCGTTTGTAATGGTTGTGAACGGCCACAGCAAGGGTCTTTTTGGCGCGTTCTTGACCGATGATGTATTCATCAAGCAAAGCCTTGATCTGGGCGGGCTTAGGCAAAGAAAAGCGTGTGGAGCCGAATTCTTCGCGGTCATCGGACTGTTCGGCGATGATATCGTTGCAAAGGTCGATACATTCATCGCAGATATAGACCGAAGGTCCAGCGATCAGCTTGCGCACTTCGCGCTGGCTTTTTCCACAAAACGAACAAAACAGGTTGTCATCTTCACCGCTACGACGGGCTGCCATGGCGCGTTAACTTTCTTGTTTTTTGAGGGCGTCATCTTTACTCGCCACCACATGATCGATAATGCCCAAGGAACCGTAGTTTTTGGCTTCTTCGGCGCTCATAAAGTAGTCGCGATCGGTATGTTGAACGAGGATTTCCATTTTTTGCCCTGTATGACGGGCAAGGATCTCATGCAAGGCATCTTTTAAGCGCAGGATCTCGCGGGCGTGGATCTCGATCTCGGAGGCTTGGCCAGAAACACCTCCAAGTGGCTGATGGATCAAGATACGCGAGTTGGGCAAGGTGTAGCGCTTTTTGGCTGCGCCTGCGGCCAAAAGCACTGCGGCCATTGAAGCAGCTTGGCCAAGGCAAAGCGTCGAGACTTTGGGTTTGACGTACTGCATACAGTCATAGATCGCAAGGCCCGCCGTGACCGATCCACCGGGGGAATTGATATAGAGGTTGATATCTTTGTCTGGATCTTCGGACTCCAAAAACAGCATCTGCGCGATCATCAAGTTGGCGACGTCGTCGTTGATCGGCGTCCCCAAGAAGATGATGCGATCTTTGAGCAAACGAGAATAGATATCATAAGAGCGTTCGCCACGGTGGGTTTGCTCGATGACAAATGGAATCAATGGCATCGGGTTTTCCTTCCTTGAGTGGATGGGTCTTTGGTGGAGCGGTGCAACGTGTGTCCCTTGTCCATCGCCAACGGCTCTTGCCGATTCTATCGACCGCGATATCGGCTTGCGCTGTTCGAGCGATCGCTGTGCTGGTTTGGGCCGTTTGAAGGCCCGATGTGTCGGCCTGCGTTGTTCGGGCGATCACTGCGCTGGTGTGGGCCGTTTGAACGCTCGATGTATCGGCTTGCGTCGTTCGGGCGATCACTGCGTTCACGGCGAGGGCGACTCGATCGATCACGACGCAAGCTCGGAGCATTCGGTCGATCGTAGCGTTGGTTTCGCGCATTCGAGCGAACAAGGTGGAAAGAAGATATCCATCTTTTGAGAAAAGACAAGCAAGCCCTCCCCGCGCACAACGTCCACCCTCCCCAAGATCATGTGGCTTCACGCAGGGGCAGATATCTCGGAAGAAGCCGCATCTCGGGCATTTTCGGCCTCTTTTTTCTCGGCTTCGGCTTCTTCTTGCTTTTCTGACTCGATGCGGTGTTGAAGGGCTTCGGAAGAAAGGCGCTCGATGTGATGGGCGGCTTTTTCAAAAAGTCGATCCAAGGCTTTTCGGCTTTGGATCTCGCGCTTGAGCTCGTCGAGATCTTCTTGCGATTGCGCACTTTTGAGATAAGCCACCGAGCGGTTTTGGCGCTTGGCTGTTTCGGCCAATTCTGCATCAAGCTCGTGTTCTTCGACTTCCACAGCAAAGTCACGAACAGCTTGTTGGAGGATAATGCTGTTGCGGACTTCAAGGAAGGCTCCACGTCGGAGCGTCTCGCGCAGCGCTTCGGGATCAAAGAGGGGGCGATCACCTTGCATAAACATACGGAACTGCGCCAACATCCCGCGCACTTTGTTGTTGAGGTGGTTGTTAAGGAAGTGTGGCGGAACTTGTATGTCGCAGGCTTCACCGAGCTGTTGGAGCAAGCGGGACTTGGCGCGATCTTTACATCGCACCTGTCCATCTTGTTCGAGGTGGGTTCGGATCTTGGCGCGCATATCCGCAAGGTCGGTATAGCCGGCATCTACGGCAAGATCATTGTCAAGTTCAGGAAGAACGCGTTCTTGGATCGAAATCAGCTTGAGATCAAAGTGTTGCGTGTCTTGGCCTTCGACGGGGATCTCGACGTGTTTTTCTTCCTCAGGGATCATCCCAACAAGCGCATCTTCGGCTTCTTTTGGCAAAACGCCCAAGTAAGCGCCAAGCCGAACTTGGACATTCTCACGGGATTTCGCCTCGTCGCCTTGTTTGAATTGGTATGTCACTTTCAGGGTATCTCCCGATTGGGCGGCCCGATCATCGATATCTCGCAAAGATGACAGCCGTTCGCGTTCACGCTCAATCTCACGATCTACGTCCGTCTCCGAAAACTCGACCTCTTCAACGAGCAGCGTTGTTTCGTTGATCTTGCTGAGATCAACGATCGGGCGGATCTCCAATTTGGCCGTAAAGGCGTACTCTTTTCCACGAAAGACTTCGCCGCTGTTGGAGTCGGGGATGCTCAAGATATCGAGGGATTTGTCCTTCATCAGTTCCGCGAAGGAATTCTCGATCAAGCGTTTTCGTGCTTCTTCTTGGATGGCTTGGCGATAGTGGGGGAGTTGTTCGAAGACTTGGCGGGGGACTTTTCCGGGTCGAAAGCCTTTGAGGCGAACGTTGCGCGAGAGTTTCTGGAAGATCTCGTTGAGGGCAGAGTCCACATCAGACGCTGGGATCGCAAAATGGACTTGGCGCTCGACAGGGCTGACCTCTTCGATTCGGATATCGATCTTCATGGCGACCTTTCTGTTGGGAATAGACGAAGGTGTTGAATTTGGGATGGCTGCTTTGTTTGTTGGGGAAGCAAACGAAGAACACAGTAGCCTGAAAGGGAGTGCGATAGGGGGGAGTCGAACCCCCACGGTTGTTAAACCGCTGGATCCTAAGTCCAGTGCGTCTACCAATTCCGCCACCATCGCAAGAAACAAAGGGGTTTTTTGTTGTTTCAAAAAACCCCTTTTGCGCGCCCGGCAGGATTCGAACCTGCGACCTACGGATTCGAAGTCCGGTGCTCTATCCAGCTGAGCTACGGACGCAAAAGAGAGGACGTGGTTGTTTGTGTGCTTGGGTTTGGTAGAGCGTTGACGCGCCTGGCAGGAGTCGAACCTGCGACCTACGGATTAGAAGTCCGTTGCTCTATCCAGCTGAGCTACAGGCGCTTGGAAAAGGGACACTCTTTGGGAGCGATGCGTTGCCTGAGCCACAAAAAACAAGCGGGCGAAACAAGGCTTTCCGCCAAGCACACAGAACAGAGCGGAGTATATACAACGCTTTTGTCCAAGACGCAAGCAGATTTTCAAGCCTTTCCACAAGAGCGCTCAAGCAAGAGGCATTTGTTGGGGAAGCCACGCTAAAAGCCACGTCCGAAATGCCTGCAAAGCTCGCGCACGATGGCTGCGTTGATTTTTCTCGGTGGGTTCGAGTTCTGCGAGTGTTTTACCTTGTTCTGGAATCCAAAACAATGGATCAAACCCAAATCCGTGAGGCCCCCGTTCTTCGGGGATGATAACCCCTTCGCAACGGCCTTCAAACACGGCTTCGCCACCTTCCCAAAGAAAGACCAGCGTACAAACGAAATACGCGCTTCTTTGTTCGATGGGGATTTGTTGGATGGCTGCGATCAACTTGTTTCGGTTGGCTTGCTCGCGTTGCGCACGATCAGGATGATGCCCCGCATAATACGCAGAGTCTACACCCGGCTCGCCTCCAAGCGCAGGCACCACAAGCCCCGAATCATCGGCCAATGCCCAACAACCTGTGTGCTCGTATGCTGAACGTGCCTTGATTCGGGCATTTTCCACAAATGTTTTCGCATCTTCGATCGGCTCGGGTAGTGCAGGAAAATCTTCCGCCGTCAACACCTTCATCGGAATATCCGACAGGATCGCACGGATCTCACGAATCTTCCCCGGATTGTGCGAACAAACCAACAAACGATGAAAAACAAACATCGATCTCGGCTCCCTTATCTTTATGCAACGCCCCGAAGATAGGCCCTTGTTACCTCCAAGATCTGCTCAATCCCCGATTGGCCCAGTTTGATCAATTCTTGTAGTTGTTCCATCGAAAACGTCCCGCGTTCGCCTGTTCCTTGCACTTCGATCATCTGGCCACGCCCCGTCATTACCAGATTCATATCGACTTCTGCGCGTACATCTTGCTCATAAGCCAAATCCAGTACGGCTCGGCCATCCACAATCCCCACACTCACCGCTGCCACGTCGTCGACCAAAACCTTCCGACTGTCCAAGATCCCCCGCTTTTCCAACATACGCACCGCCAAAACCAACGCGATGTATGCCCCGCAGATCGAAGCACAACGCGTCCCACCATCCGCATTCAACACATCGCAGTCCAAAAAAATCGATCGCGGCCCCAACGCTTTGGTGTCCACCACCGCACGCACCGCACGCCCGATCAATCGCTGGATCTCTTGCGAACGACCATCGATCTTGCCGTTGCGTGCGCGTTGAACCCGCTGCTGTGAAGACGACGGCAGCATCGCGTACTCCGCTGTCACCCAACCCGTCCCTTCGGGCACAAACAGCGGTGCTTTTTCTTCGGACATCGCGCTGCAATGCACCACCGTCTGACCCATCCGAAAGATCACCGAAGCCGCATGTTGTGAAAACCCCGCCTCCACAGAGACTCGCCGCATCTGCTCCCATCCTCGATCTCGCAATCCCATCTTTTTCTCCCTCGATCCGCTCGCCTTCAAATTAGGCGTCACTTGTTGATTTGCTTTCGTGGGGCGTTGCTCCACACCCCACAAGGGACCTATGGCCCCTTGACCCCATATCGGCGAACAGAGCATCGTTTTTCACACCAACGACTCTCTCGCTTGAAATACCGCGAACACGGGGTTTTTTGCCCGCTGCGTCACTCTCCATGATCGGAGCTCCGCGATCGGACCCGTACGCAAGACTTCGGCACTTTATCACCGCAACCGAGCTAATCCGCAAGCCTTCGCCCCTTTCTCATCGCAATCGGACCAATCCGCAAGCCTTCGGCACTTTTTTGGCTACCGCGCCACTCCGAACGAGAAAGCTGTTGGCTTTTTGATCTCTTTGTGTTATCTCTACGCACGCTTTTTTTGCCCAAGGTGTTCTCTGTCCTTGCTTGTTCCTTGCCACTCGGCGGAGAGAACCCAACGGCCCACACTTTTTGTGGCCTGTCCCGACCTTGGTATGCTTGCTTTGTAGAGAGGTGTTTTTTGTCCAAAGAAGATGCAATTGAAATGGAAGGCACTGTCGAAGAAGCCCTTCCCAACGCGATGTTTCGTGTAAAGCTCGAAAATAACCACATGGTCCTCGCCCATATCTCCGGTCGGATGCGCAAATTTTTTATCCGCATCCTGCCCGGTGACAAAGTCACCGTCGAATTGAGTCCCTACGACCTCACTCGTGGGCGGATCACCTATCGAAGCAAATAACCGCCTCGAAGCAAACAACCGCCTCGAAGCAGATCACCGCCTCGAAGCAAATCACCGCCTCGAAGCAAACAACCGCCTCGAAGCAAACAACCGCCTCGAAGCAAACAACCGCCGTCGATCCGACCCCGCGCTTTCTTTGTGAGGCCCCGTCATGTCTACTCACGTCCTTTCTCCACTCCACATCGCCCCCCATCTCCTTCTCCTCCCGCTTGACCAGCCACGTGACGGCTTTCATCACTTTATCAGCGCTTGGCTATTCCGTGACGACCGCGTCTGCTTTGTCGTGGACCCCGGCCCCACCTCGACCATCCCCACTCTGATCCGCTACCTCGAACAACAAGGCATCGAAAAACTGGATGCCGTTCTCCTAACACACATCCACCTCGATCACGGCGGGGGCACAGGCTCCCTCCTTCAATCTTTCCCTGTTGACCGCGTCTTTTGCCATCCCCAAGGCATCCCCCATCTGATCGACCCCGCCCGTCTCTGGGAAGGTAGCGTCAAAGTCCTCCGCGAACTCGCCGAAATGTATGGCCCCTTAACTCCCGTCCCTTCCGAAAAACTCGTATCCACCGAAGAAATCGCCTCCCTCGCTGGCTTGCCGCTCCCCATCCTCCCCACCCCCGGGCATGCCCCCCACCAAGTCGCCTACGCTTGGGACGGCTTTCTCTTCCTCGCAGAAGCCGCAGGTGTTCTGCTCGATACGCCCGAAGGCCCCTACCTTCGGCCTGCAACACCTCCCGCTTTTCGCCGCGACGTCTTCTTCCAATCTATCCAAGCCCTTCGCTCCTTCGCTCCCGCCACTCACACCCTTTGCTACGGCCACTTTGGCGCACACAAACAACCCCTCCTCATGCTCGAACAGGCCGAACGCCAACTCCACACTTGGCTCTCCCTCTTCGAATCCCACCCAAACGACCAAGACAACGACCTGATCGAACAGCTCAAACAACACGATCCGCTTTTTGCTCGCTTCGATCTCCTCCCCCCCGATCTTCAATCTCGTGAACGCTACTTTATCGGAAACACCCTCTGGGGAATGCGTACTGAAAAACGTTGATCTCTCGATCCCCTCCTACAACCCCACGAACCACTCACGCTCAAGAGCCTCGCAAAACATCCCTGATCGCTTCGCACAACAAACTCCCTTCCCCCCCAAACGACAAGTTCCCTTCTCCGCTGATCGACCCGATAGATCGGCTTCTTCGCGCTGCCTTCCCGCTTTTTTTTGAACCCGATTCTTTCCCTTCATCACAGCCTGCGCTAAGATAAGCACGCAATGTGCCCTAGAAAAATTGTCGTCTGCTTTTGGCGTCTGATATCATGGAACGCTGGATAGATTAAACCAAAAATTTCGGGGCAAGCATCCAAAAAGATCGACCGCCTCACATCAAACCACCCGACGTCGATCTGAACACACACTTTCTCTTGCTTCTCCTTGCGAGAACAGCCGATAGAGCAACAACAGCGCAGGACAACACAAGTCTCCTGCGCTGCGGAGGAGGATAGATTGACCTCTCAAACCACCACTCGACGCGGTCGGTCGCCTTACTTTGATGCCGCTGACGTAATCCTAGGACTTCTTCGCTCCTCTCCTCTGGCGATGTGGGTCAACCCTGAGAGTTTCTCGAAGTATCTTGAACGCCGCCTCCCTGAGTACGTGCAAGACGGCGTCCTTGATCTTGAACCGATCTGGCAAAGCATCACCCGCATCCCCGGCATCCAGCGGCAAGCGATGGAGACCTTTTTCTCTGAACTCAGCCGACAACCTCTGCCTTGGCCCACCCGCTCTCCGCATGCGCTCGGCGGCGCAACTCGCGTTGCCATCGACGAAGACAAACTACAGCGTGGCATCGATCAGATGGTCGCCTTGATGGAGTCCTCCACGCTCAAACAAAGCCTCTCCCCTGACAAGTTCCGACGCTATCTCGAACGCCGTCTCCCCGAAATGATCGACGTTCAAGGCATCGATCTTCAACCCCTTGAAACCACACTCCGCAAAAGTCTCAACTGCGAAGCCGAAGCTCTCGACGCCTACCTCCGCCGCCTCCACCGCTTTTCGCTCCCTTGGCCCATCAAAGACATCACCCCCGCCGCCCCCACCAGCTCTTACAAAACATCCACCAGCCTCCGCCCTCTCCACTCTCCTCCCCCTCTGCGCGAAACCCCACCCGCCCACACCTCCACACACCACACCACACCACCAACCTCCAACCCACCACAACCAACCTCACCCACCCAAGCCAACCTCCGCACCGCTCAGAAACGCAACCAACAAGCCGCCCTCCAACAAACCTCCGATACCCTTGTGCGCTTAATGCAAGCCTCCCCTCTTTCTGTCTTTCTTCGCTCCGATAACTTTCAACGCTACCTCCAACGCTGGCTCCCTGAATACACCGCCAACGGCTCCCTTGAAACACAGCCCATCTGGAAACACCTCGAACAAATCCCCTCCGTCGATACCAGCGCCCTGATCGCTTTCTTTAACGAAGTCTTACGCCAAGAATTCCCCTTCCCCGTCCTACCTCCCGAAGACTTCGACAATATCAAACGCCGACAAGCCACTTCCGCCTCACTTCAAACTCTCCAACCCTCCGACTTTTCAACGCGATCCTCTCAACCCAGATCCCCCAACAACCGCCCCTCCGCTCCAATCCACAGCGCCCCCTCTTCTCCCTCCAATCCCGCATGGGCCGACGGAACCTCATACGACTCCATGATCAGCGCACTCGAAAGGGATCTCGGCGATATCGACCTTGACGCCATCGAAGTCGTTCAAACCGCCCAAGGAAACACACAAAACTCTTATGACCTAATGAATAAGCCTAGTTCTTCGACCCAAAACAAACTCCCGAACCCACGCAAACAGGCACGCTCTAGCTCGACACAAATCTCCGCGCTCTCATCGCAACTACAGAGCCTCCAAGACGCGGATATCGTGTTTGATGACCCTTCTTCTGTTCGACGCTCTCGCGCCTCTATTCCTCTCCCTTCCCTTACTGATCTTCAAGAACGCGCACGCGCTTTCGGACAAAAAGCTTATGAATGGAATTGGCAACGCATCGCCGTCGTCTCTTGGATCGCCCTTGGGATCGCTTTCTTTTCGCTTGGCATCTGGTGGCTCTCTCGACCGATCAAGCTCGGTGAAGCCATCGATCCGATCCCTTACAAACGCCATCTCCCCGTCCAACAAGCCTTCCTCAACGGACCCCACCTCACTTTCTCCCTTGACCCTTTCTACCAACACCTCTGGGAACCCGACACCCTCCGCCAACAATGTGGACGCCTCAACGCCATCCTCCTCCAAAAAGAGATCCGCACTCTCCGCATCTACACCACCAAAAACGACAAACCCTACAAGCTGATCCTCACTTGCCACATCCTCCGCCACACACCCCTCAAAACACACAAACCCTGACCTAAGAGGCTGCCTAGAAAAAGGTTTGATGGGTAGAAAACGCGGGCATCACGTGGAGGATATCGAAAAGAAGAGTCCACGGAAAGCGCGGAAAGTACAGAAAGCGCGGAAAGTACGGAAAGCGCAGAAAGCGCGGAAAGTACAGAAAGCGCAGAAAGCGCAGAAAGCGCGGAAAGTACGGAAAGCGCGGAAAGCGCAGAAAGCGCGGAAAGTACAGAAAGCGCAGAAAGCGCGGAAAGTACAGAAAGCGCAGAAAGCGCAGAAAGCGCGGAAAGTACGGAAAGTACGGAAAGTACGGGGTTTCTCTGTGCGCTCAGACTTTCTGCCTTCCTCCCCCTCGCGGCAGCAGCGAGGCTTTGCGAGCGTCGCAGGGAGAGGGTTACCTTGGTAAAAGATAACGTCATAACCTTCCTTCGCAGCAGCGAGGCTTTGCGAGCGTCGCAGGGAGAGGGATGCCCGAAGGGCAGGGGTGAGCGTCACGCGATTTGTCCCCCAGTAAGAGCCAAAGACCGTGAACAGGGGAGGGAGGAAAAGTCGGAGGCAGCGAGGTTTTGGTTTTCCATGCCACATACTGTTTGCACGAGAACTCGTCTTTGCCTGCTCCAACTTCCCCCCGTTGGCCGGGGGGATTGAAGGGTGGCGAGCAAAAGAAAAAGCGATCAAGACCGACTCTACGAGGTTTCCACCTTCACCTAACGCCTATGGGGCGCTGCCCCATGCCCCGCAAGGGAGCACCGCTCCCTTGACCCTGTATAGATGGGGCGAGCAGCATTTTTCAAAGCCAACAGATCGACCGCTTGAACGCTTGCGAACGCGGCTTTTTTTTGGCTGCGGCTCGCTCCGAGATGTGTACGCATCCAAAAGATATCGCTGTGCTAGACACCGAACATTGCGAAGATTCCAAAGCTGCAAAAACGATCCAAAAGATATCGCTGTGCTAGACACCCTCTCGTTCCGTGTTTTACGAAGCGCGAAACTCCCGCTGGTCGTTGCCTGTGGACTGTTTGTTGTTTGCTAAAGACTCCATCAATACACACAAAGAGGGCTGGGCTTGTTCTTCACCGATCTCCACAAACTCACACGAAAGGTAAGACAGCCCTTCCCAATCCACCGATTGCGCGGCCAAAAAACAGCGACGATGCACTCGTTCAAATACCCTTCGACGATCCGCATCTTCCGCCCCCTGCTTTCGCGGCTCCCATCGTAGCCCCTCGATCACCTCGCGCAATGCCAGAGAAAAAGCCCCGCGCTCCAAGGCCCCTTCAAGCGGCTTCGCTGCAATCCCGACGCACAACACCCTTCCCTGCGCCCTTTCTTGCAATGACGACCAAGACAACACCGCCCAAGGCCACAACAACGTCCCTTCGGGATGCTTTTCCAACAGGCCCTCTTCGCCCAAAGCATAAAATACCGACGGCGCGAGACGGATCAACTGCAAGGCTGGAAAGATCATCAACGCATAAAAGACAGAAACCCCCGCAAGAAGCCAACGCTCAAACGACTCCGCGTGTGCCTCCGTCCACGCCATCCACAACATCACAAACCCACACACGCTCAAAAAAAACAACATCCACGCTTTCCATAAGCGTTCTCTTCGCGCACGCACCGCCGAGACCACACGCCGATCCCGCTGTGCTCCCCGTTGCACCACATCGATCACACAATACATCAACCCGCCTCCCCACATCGCATAACTTGCCCACAGCATCAAAGGCCGCGCCTGCCAAGCTTTGTACAAATGAATCCACACCGTGAGCGCCAAAAATACCACATACACCGCCCCCATCAAAAAAGGGTCCCATCCAATGCGTTTGATCCTCTCTGATACATCGAGGCTTTGAGCCGCTTCTTTTGGCAAACGCGCCCACCGATTCCCTCCCGCAAGATCCGCCTCTTCCAACATACCTCGGATCTCTTCCCACGCAGCGTCGTCTTCGTCTTCCAACAACGCTGTCTCGCTCGATTCCAACGGCACCATCCCATTCGATTTCAACAACGCCGTCTCGCTCGATTCAACGAAGCGTACTTGTCGCTCACCCTGCTGTTGCACCCATCCCATCGGCGATTGCGCAGTCCTCGATAACAACGCCAAGCGCCATCCGCCAAGCCCCCGCCAAAAGACCACCCCCGGCAACAACCCCACCACGATCAACGCCAGAAAGAACATCCATCCACTCGGACGCCATATCCCGCCCAACGCCACACACAAAGCGATCCCTGAAAAGCTCAAATACGCCACCAGCCCCCACTCTGCCAAACGCCCACCCCACCAAGCCCAACGCCGACTCGTGCTTTCTTCTAAGATCGACATCCCAAAATACGCAGCCATAAACGGAAAAAGCTGTATGCCAAAACCCACCCAAAAAGGCATCCGCCCCTTCCAAACATCCACGAAAAATCCTACCTGACCAAAAAAACCCAACATAAAAAACAAAAACAATCCCATACTCCGTTCCATCCGCCTTCTCCTCGCGATCAACGCACTTCACCACCCTTGGCAACCACCGCTCCTGTGGGTGTATAGAGGCTTGGCAAGCCGAACAAAGCCGCACAACACAAACCACCCTTGGCAACCACCGATCCTGTGGGCTATAGTGTACCCATCAACATACCGACGAACACAACGATCGCCTAGGTTCTTCGGCCTCTTTCTCAAACGCCTTTGCCACAAAAGCCCCAACAGACGGACCCGAGACAACGCATCCCACGAGCAAAAACATGACAGACGCCATCCGCCCCTACCCTTGGGAAGACTTCCCACCCCACAGCTTCGACGCATGGAAAGAGGCTGCCCAACAAGTCCTCAAGCAAACTCCCCTCGAACGCCTGACCCAACACACTCTTGACGGCCTTTCTCGCCCTCCCCTCGCCCCCACCTATGCCCCACCACAAGACCTCTCCCCTTCGCTGCTCGACTCCCGCCGAGGCACACAAATCCCCCAAGGCGGTTGGTCGATCGCTCAACGCTACACACACCCCGATCCACAGGTTCTTTTGCACGATCTTTCACACGATCTCCAACACGGTCTCCATGCCGCTTGGATCGATGTCTCGGCGCTCAACTCCACCCCTTTCGCGTCCGCCCTCCAACCCCTTTGTGCGCTTTTTGATGGGCAAGGTATCCCTCTTTATCTCGATGCTGAGGCCGATGCGATGGCCTTTTCTGCACTACGCATCGCTGCCGCACAACGCGCCGCCATCCCGCTTTCGTCTTTGCGCGGTTCGTGGTGTCTCGATCCACTCGGAGTCGCCGCCGCTACAGGATATCTCCACAATAGACTCGAAGACGCCAAACACCGCACCCTCGCACTTGTCCAATGGAGCCTGCAACACACCCCGCAGATGCGCACGTTGCGCGTCTCTGCCCTACCTTACCACCATGCGGGAGCCTCCGTAGCCCAAGAACTCGCCGCGACTCTCGCCACAGCCACAACTTACCTGCGCTGGTTGTGCGAGGCCGATATCTCTCTCGAAGAGGCCGCCCAACAGATGCTTTTTGATCTGCCCGTCACTTGCGATGTTTTTGTCGAGATCGCCAAACTCCGCGCCCTGCGGATGCTTTGGTCACGAGTGCTTTCTTTTTCTCTCGGTCGATCGGCAGAGATCACTCCACACTTCCACGCACGCACTTCGCCGCGCATCCTGACGCAACGCGATGTCTGGGTGAATCTCTTGCGCGCCACCACCGCCACCTTCGCAGCCAGTATCGGCGGCGCACAAAGCATCGAATGCACCCCCTTTGACACCGCCCTCCAGATCCCCGACGCATTCTCCCAACGCATCGCCCGCAACACCCAAGTGATCCTTCAAGAAGAATCTCATCTCGGCCATGTCCTCGATCCTGCGGGAGGTAGCGATACCATCGAACACCTCACCGAGCAGATCGCAAACGCTGCTTGGGGCCTGTTCCAATCCATCGAAGCGCAAGGCGGCCTGCCCACTGTCCTCCAACAAAGCTCTCTCCAACAAGCCATCTCCGAGACCGCCCACAAGCGCCTCTCCCGAATCGCCCAACGCAAGGACTTGATCACAGGTGTCAGCGCATTCCCCTTCCTCAACGAACGCCCACCCCAACCGCCTCCCATCGATCACAACGCCCTCCGATCGCGCCTTGCCTCCGCCCTCCAAAAACACATCCTCGATTATCCGCAAGAAGCCATCTCCCGCTCCCTTCGCTCATCCATCGAAGCCCCTGATACTACGCAAGATCCAACAACACTCTTGCTCTCGCTTGTTCACGCAGCTCACCAAGGCGCAACCCTCGAAACCCTCTCCAATGCCCTCTCCATCGACCCAAGATGGCAAGTCCCCCCACTCGAACCGCACCGCGATGCCGAACGCTTCGAGATCTTGCGCGATGCAAGCGATGCCTACCTCCAACAACACGGCCAGCGGCCACAGATCTTTCTTGTCAATCTCGGCCCGATCCCCCAACATCGGCCCCGCGCCGACTTTGCCCGTCAACTCTTCGAGGCCGGTGGCTTCGAATCCATCGACAACGGCGGATATTCCTCGCCTGAGGAGGCCGTCCAAGCCTACCAAAACCACCTCACCCCCGCCGCGATCTTGTGCTCCAACGATGCAGCCTACGTCGAGATGATCCCGCAGATCGCACCCATGCTCAAAGCTGCTGGCGTTCGACACCTCTATCTTGCGGGAAAACCTGCACAACACGAAGCCGCTTGGCGTAGCGCAGGCGTGGATCAATTTGTCTTTCTTGGATGCGATGCTTGCGCCACGCTCGAAGCCTTGCAGCAAGCCCTCAGCATAAGGACGAACCATGCGTAAGATCCCTTCATTCGCGGATATCCCACTGCACGATCCGACCACCTCCGCTCCTGCCTTCACCGCCGAGATCTCACAAGGCGATCTCGCTGCTGTTGTGGCTTCCTCCGCTTCTTCTGCGATCTGGGAAACACCTGAAGGTATCCCGATCAAGCCCCTGTATACGGCCAATGACCTCGACGGCCTTTGTCATCTCTCGACCTATCCCGGCCTTCCGCCATTTTTGCGCGGCCCCTACCCCACCATGTACACCCAACAGCCTTGGACCATCCGACAATATGCTGGCTTTTCCACCGCAGAAGCCAGCAACGCCTTTTACCGCCGCAACCTCGCCGCAGGACAAAAGGGCCTTTCCATCGCCTTCGATCTCGCCACCCATCGCGGTTATGACTCCGATCATCCCCGTGTCACGGGCGATGTCGGTATGGCGGGCGTTGCGATCGATTCGATCCTTGATATGCGCATCCTGTTCGACGGCATCCCCCTCGATCAGATGAGCGTTTCCATGACCATGAACGGCGCAGTCCTCCCGATCATGGCCCTTTATATCGTCGCCGCCGAAGAACAGGGCGTCTCCGCCAAACAACTCAGCGGCACCATCCAAAACGATATCCTCAAAGAGTTTATGGTCCGCAACACCTACATCTACCCACCCGCTCCCTCCATGCGGATCATCGGCGATATCTTTGCCTTTACTTCCGCCGAGATGCCGCGATTCAATAGCATCTCGATCTCGGGATACCATATGCAAGAAGCTGGAGCCACCTGCGATCTCGAACTCGGCTATACTCTCGCAGATGGACTCGAATACATCCGAACGGGCCTTGCATCGGGACTTTCCGTCGATGACTTTGCACCTCGCCTATCCTTTTTCTGGGCCATCGGCATGAACTTCTTTATGGAAGTCGCCAAACTCCGCGCTGCTCGCCTGCTGTGGGCCTCGCTACTCAAACCCTTTTCGCCCCAAGATCCGCGATCGATGTCGCTGCGCACCCATTGCCAAACCTCGGGGTGGTCCCTCACTGCCCAAGATCCCTTCAACAATGTGGCCCGCACTTGCATGGAAGCACTGGCCGCCACACACGGACACACCCAGTCCCTCCACACCAACTCCCTCGACGAAGCCCTTGCCCTTCCCACCGACTTTAGCGCACGCATCGCCCGAAACACCCAGATCTTTCTTCAACTCGAAAGCGGTATCTGCAACACCATCGATCCTTGGGGCGGAAGCTATTACGTCGAACGCCTCACCCACGACCTCGCCTTACGCGCTTGGGAACACATCCAAGAGATCCAATCGCTCGGTGGCATGGCCAAAGCCATCGCCACGGGAATCCCCAAGATGCGCATCGAAGAAGCCGCCGCCAAAACCCAAGCCCGTATCGACAGCGGACGCCAAAGCATCGTCGGTATCAATCGCTTTGCGCTCGACAAAGAAGCCAACCTCGATATCCTTCAAGTCGATCACTCCGCCGTCCGTGAGGCCCAGATCAAACGCTTGCACAAGCTGCGCGCAGAGCGCGATCCCCTCCGCCTCCAAGCCTCCCTTGAGGCCCTCACTCGTTGCGCCCAAGATGGCAGCGGAAACCTCCTTGCTTTGTCCATCGAAGCCGTCCGCGCACACGCAACGGTCGGAGAGATCAGCGATGCCCTCGAAAAAGTCTTTGGCCGCCACCAAGCCCCAATCAAGGCCATCTCTGGCGTCTACAGCGGCGAGATCGGCAACCAATCTCCCGCCATCGAATCCACCCGCCAACTCGCCGATCGCTTCGCCCAAGCCGAAGGACGACGACCTCGTATCTTGATCGCCAAGATGGGACAAGACGGCCATGATCGCGGCCAAAAGGTGATCGCCACCGCTTTTGCCGATCTCGGCTTTGATGTCGATATCGGACCCCTCTTCCAAACCCCCCAAGAAAGCGCCCGTCAAGCCGTCGAAAACGATGTCCACGTCATCGGCGTAAGCAGCCTTGCTGCCGGACACCTCGCTCTCGTACCGCAACTGCGCGAAGCCCTCAAATCCTACGGACGCGACGATATCTTGATCGTGATCGGTGGCGTCATCCCCCCCCAAGACTACGACACCCTCTATCGCGAAGGCGTCACCGCCATCTTCGGACCCGGCACCGTCATCCCCCTCGCTGCCCAAGAACTCCTTCACAAACTTGCTCAACATCTCGGATACACCGAATTGGATTGATCTTTTGTTGACTTTTTCCCTTCGGGTATGCTTTCCTCAGAAACCCCACGCCAAACGATCGCTTTTTTTGAAAACCTCTTGTGTCAAGCCAACCCAACACCGAAAGGAAACCCCGATGAGATGGTGGATTCGCGCTTGCGTTCTTGGATGCTTTTGGGTCGTCGCTGCTTGTGGGGGCGGCGGCAGCAAACGCTCCAATGGAGAACCTTGTACAAATAACGACGAATGTAGCAGTGGCCGTTGTTCGGGATCTTTGGGCAATGCAGGCGTTTGCACTTCCAGCCAAGGAGGGGGAAACACGGCGAAACCCGGGCAAGTTGGAGCTGCCTGCACAAAAAATTCAGACTGCAAAGAACAACAATGCGCGATCAGCTCGCCCGGTGGGTATTGCACCGCAACCTGCGGAGGAAACGCACATCTCAGCGCCTGCCCCGAAGGCTCGATCTGCTTTTCCACAGCCTCGGGTGCTTCCAATTGCCTGTTTGTTTGCCGAAACACCCAAGACTGCCGAGAAGGCTACTTTTGTTATCCGACCTCTTCGACACAAGGCGTCTGCTTTCCCAAATGCCGCGACTCCCAAGAATGCGCCCCCGGCTTCGTTTGTGACGCAAGCATCGGCGCTTGCATTCGTGGAGGTGAATCCTCGACGGTCTTGGGCAGGATCGGTAGCGCTTGCAAAGAAAACGCTCATTGTTCGGGAAGCGTCTGCGTCACCCAATGGAGCGATGGATACTGCGCATCCGCTTGTTCAGAACAAAACACCACCTGCCCAACAGGCGGCACTTGTGTTCGGCTGAGCGAAACGATGCTCGCCTGCCTCGGAAGCTGTCAAGGAAACCAAGATTGCCGACCTGCCTACTTTTGCGCCCCACTCGACCAAGGTGGCGGAGTCTGTTTACCCCGATGCAACGCTGACTCCGAATGCAGCCAAGGCTATCGCTGCGATGGCTTGTCGGGACAATGTGTGCTCCAACAAGGCGGCCCTCCTGTTGGCGTCCGCGTCGAACAGAGAGCACTCCCGACCCTGCAACTGTCGGAACAAACAGCCCAAAGCCTTACCGTCGATGTCCCCCAAGGGGCCATCTCTCTGATGTTGGCCCTTTCGACTGACGCCAATTCGTTCGCCGTTGTCCAACAGATCACGGATCCAAGCGGTCGGATCTTGTTTCGGCTCGGCGATACAAGAAGCGCGATGCGGATCGAAGTCCTCGGAAAAGGCGGACAATCCGTTATGATACCCAACTCACCCAACGTCAGTTTGCAAGCGGGAACTTACACGTTCCACATCGTAGGAACCGAACAAGCCCAAGCCCAAGCCACCGCACTGATCAAATTCGCCGACGCGACCGCTTCCACAGGAACCATTGATTTGAATCTTTATTTTGTCGGAACGCCCGGACTCACGGCCTCCACCGCTGAAAAAGATCAAGCCTTCCAAAGCATCCTCGCAAACGCCCGAGCACGTTGGTTAAAGCTAGGTATTACCATCGGTCAGATCCGCGCTTTTGATGTCCAAGAACCCTTGGCCTCCGAATTATCCATCATCCATTACTCAAAGCTTGGTAACTTATTCTCTCTCTCACAGGGACAAACCAACAAGGCTCTCAATATGTTCTTTGTTCGCGAAGTCCAAGGCGACCAAGCCGGCTTCACGGTCTTTGGTGTCGCAGGCGGCTTACCCGGACCAGCCTTTCTTCACGGCACAAGGCAAAGTGGTGTCGTCGTCAGCACAGAAGGCTACCAACAAGCCATCGAGCGCGTTGGCATGACCTTCGCGCACGAAGGAGGTCACTATCTCGGCCTCTACCACACCAGCGAACGCACAGGCACCAGCCACGACCCACTCTACGACACGCCCCAATGTACCGCTGCTTTGGACAAAAATGCCGACGGGATCGTCAACGGCGAAGAATGTCTTCAAGCTGGTGCAAACAACCTGATGTTTTGGACCGTAGCTCCGATCACACAAGATCATGTCACCCCCAACCAACGCTTTGTCGTGATGATGAATCCCCTGATCAAGTAATCGAGTTGTTTTCTGCCCACGACGGCCCGCTGCGCAAGCCCCAACACAGATCGTAAAACAACATCGCTCATCCCCCAAGAATCCGTTCGTTTCGCAACGTCCCTTTTTCAAAAACGCTGCTCTCATGGAGAACGTTCCGATGAAATATTATACGCTCTTCTTTTTGTTCATCCTTTCACTTCGCTCAGCGATTGCGGCTCCCCCCGCATCGCAGCCCTCTCCTCACACAACAAATTCCCACCTGCTCAAGCGCCTTACCCTGCTTTTGCATCACGACGAACACGTGATCAAAGCGCAGATCCGCCGACTCGATCGGCCAGAAAACTTGATCGCATCCCTCGAACACATCGCCAACGATCCACAAGTGGCCTTGTTTATCCGAAGCCGAGCCTTGAGTATCGCAACCCTCTTCCCAAAAGAGCCGACTATGCGGCTTTACACGTCACTGATCCTTGCCTCTCCAACCCATCCCTTTTTGCGCCGAAAAGCCTTGCAAGCGATGGCTTTCGCCTTCAAAGAAAAAGCACTTGCCCCTGCAATCGCTTGCCTCGACGCGAAGGATTTTGCACTCCGACGTACCGCCATTGAGATCGCCAGCGTTTATCCTCAACCCAACGTCAAAATCCGCCTCGAACAACAGCTCAAACAAGAACCCAATCTCTACCTCCAAAAAAAGCTTCAACGTATCTTGTTGCGCTGGAACCACCCACCACAACGGTCTCTCGTCACTCCGACACGGGTAGCCCCTTCTCCTTCGCGCTGAATCCTAACCAAGACACACCCATCAGGGCCTCCGATGACCAAGGATCTCCCGAATCACTCGAACTCGAATCCCGAAAATCGCCCAAAAACACCGACACGTCGGTCTTTTTCGATCGAAGACTACATCGCAGGTATCCGCCAAGCAGATCGGGCGATCCTTGGTCGGGCGATCTCGCTGATCGAAAGCAACCGACCCGACCACCGCGAACAAGCCCAATCGCTGCTGTTGGCGCTATTGCCAGAAACGGGTCGCGCCCATCGCATCGGGATATCGGGGATCCCGGGCGTCGGCAAAAGCACCTTCATTGAGTCCTTTGGCAGTATGCTGACAAAAGAACACCGCGTCGCAGTGCTTGCGATCGATCCATCAAGCAGCGTCAGTCACGGATCGATCTTGGGCGACAAGACGCGGATGCAACATCTGGCGTCCGATCCGCGTGCGTTCATTCGCCCATCACCGAGTAGCGGGTCTTTTGGTGGTGTCACACGCAAAACTCGCGAGACCATCTTGCTTTGTGAAGCCGCAGGATTTGATATCGTGATCGTTGAGACCGTAGGCGTCGGACAATCCGAGGCGATCGTTGCAGAGATGGTCGATAGCTTTTTGGTGCTGATGTTGGCGGGTGCTGGCGATGAACTCCAAGGCATCAAACGCGGTATCCTTGAAGTCGCCGATATCTTGGCCGTCAACAAAGCCGATGGGGACAATAAGCCTCTCGCCGAACGCGCACAGCGCGAATACACCAACGCTCTCCGCTTGATGCGCCCGACCTCTCCTTCATGGAAACCCCCCGTCCTCGCTTGTTCGAGCATCGACGGAGCGGGCCTCTCGGCGATCTGGGAACAGCTACAACAACACCGCCAAACGCTCGAATCCACAGGTGAGATGGCGCAAAAACGCGCCCAACAGCAACTGCGCTGGATGTGGCGGATGGTCGAAGATCAACTGCTCTACACACTCCATCATCTCCCCGCCCTGCGTACCGTCCTCCCCACACTCCAAGCCCAAGTCCAAACCGCTTCGATCACACCCACCCTCGCAGCAGAAAAAATCTTGCAAATCTTTCTCTCCACCCTCGCAACATCCCCCGAATCTCTTGCGGGCACCTGACCGGGTGGCAAGATCAAAGGTCAAGCGGCGTGGTTGTGGTGAAGTCCTTCTTTTCGATAAAGTAGATACGAATAGACCACAGGTAGAAGAGAGCCGACCAAGATCAACGCGATCGCCACAAAAAATCCGACTTGGCCTGTCACGAACAAACCCAAGAGCATGGTCAACAGCCCAGCCAGTCCCATCGACCACGCCGCGAAACGGTGGGTCTTTTCCCAAACGACATCGCTCGAAAGCGTCCATGGAGTGCGGATCCCCGCAAAGAAATTCGAGCGAAGCATCGGCATCACCGCACCGATGCACAAAAACAACCCACCGAGCAAGAGCATCATCCATTGCGAAGAAAGGTGCATCTTGGGCGACATTGCCGCCTGCAAGGACATCAGATGGAGCGCCAAAAAGAACCCATTCATCGCGATCATGATCACTTCGATGGCTTTCATAGAGGCTTCGATGTTGGTTTTGCGCGGATCAAGTCGCAACAGAAACGCCACCAACAGCGACAAGCCTAACCCCACCCAAGGCAACAACAACGCGCCGATCCACTTGGAAGCAAAGTTATCCGGCACACCCGCAGCATTCCAATGGATCGGATAGCGCTCAGGCAACGTCCCCCAAAAGTACCAAGAAGCCAACATCCCCACTCCCAACAACACCACAGAGACCCCGATTGCGCGTTTCATGGCTCGCTCCTTTTTGCGTACAAAAGATCACGCCGATGCCACCGAAAAAATGGCTGGCAACCGACCACGCGGATCACATCCCATCGATCCACCTGTTTTCGATCTTTCCCTACGCGTCTGCTCAAAACTTATTCCCCTGCTTTTTCAGAAGAAAGTTTCGCAAGCAGATCGGGGAGGGCGGTGAGTAGGCGTTGGGCGATCAGACGGGCTTCGTCGCGTTGGGCGACGGTGAGGTCGGCAAAGGGTTGATCTTGTTGGGTGAGTTTGAGGCACTGGCGCAAGTGTCGGAGGGCGGGGGGTATTTTTTCGGGGGAGGCGGAAAGAGCGGCTTTGGGCCGAGCAGGAGCGCGGGGGATATCCTCGATCGAAAAAGCGGAAGCGTCTTGGAGAGACGCATCGGGGGGGAGCGGAGCGTAAAAATCCTTGTATTGTTCGGGGATATCTTGTCGATCCTCATCGATGTATTCGGAATCATCGAGATCTGTGTTCTCTTCGCCATGTGCATGGGAGGCAGAAGATCGAAACAGGGAGAGGTTGGGATCGCAGCGAGAAGGGACAAGCAGATCGCGAGCATCCATCACTCCCTTGCGATCGAGCTTTCCGTCGATGACTTCGAGCAGAAGTTGAGCGCGGATGGCAGGATCTTCGATCCGAGAGAGTTCTTCGGCGGTGCGAACAGGGAGATCGTAGAGGCGAACAGCTTCTTCGATATCGGGATAACGCAACAGCGAGAGCAGCGAACTGACATAACTTTTGCTTTTTGCGACGCGGCGGCCTATCTCGCGCACGCTGTAGTGAAACTGATCACGCAAACGTGCGAAGGCTTGGGCTTCTTCGATGGGATGAAGGTCTTCGCGTTGCAAGTTTTCGGTGAGTGCGATCTCCATCATGGCCTGATCAGGGAGATCTTGAACCATCACAGGGAGACGTTGAAGCCCCGCCATGATCGCCGCTCGCAGGCGGCGTTCGCCAAAAGCCAACTCAAAGTACGCTCCCTTTGGGCGAACCAACAGGTGTCCAAAGAAGCCGTGTATCTGGATGGATTGAGCCAACTCTTCGAGGGCGGCTTCAAGGAAGCCTTCGCGGGGTTGGTAGGGGTTGGGCAGCAGGCGATTGATCTCGATATCTTCGATGTGTGGGGGGAGATCGTCTTTTTGAAAACGCGACAACAGGTTGAGGTGAGAGAGGGTTTCTTGGGCTTTTTGTACCGTAATTCGGGCGCGTTTACGCGACATCGTCTTTCTTCCTAAGAGCGGCGACCTCAGGCGGGGGCGCAAGCCGCAGACCTTCCGATTGGATCAGCTCGCGGGCAACCGCACGATAAGCATCTGCAACATTGGAGGTTTTTGCGTAGGTCAGGATGCTTTCGCCCACGACGGGAGCTTCTTTTAAGCGCACATTGAAGTGAATGATCGGCTCAAACACATGCACTTGATTGCTGAGGGCTTGCTTGGTGGATTCGATCACTTCGCGGTTGTGCAACGTACGCAAGTCAGCCATCGTGATCAAGACGCCACCGACGATCAGGTTGTAATTCACTTTTCGTTTGATCATCGAGATGGTTTGCATCAGCAGATCCATCCCTTTCATCGCGAGATAATCGGCTTGTAGCGGGATGATCACTTCGTGACAAGCCGAGAGCGCGTTGATCGTCAACAGCCCGAGGTTGGGGGGGCAATCGATCAAGATGTAATCAAACAGCCCGCTCATCGGCTGCAACGCTTCGCGTAGCACCAACTCGCCCATCGTTGCACGCGCCAACTCCAGTTCAGCCCCTGCGAGTTCGATATTGGCTGCTGCCAGCACCACGCCGCTTTCGGTCATCAACAAGATATCGCGCAGCGGCACCGCGTCATCTTCGCGGATGGTGCTGGTCAAAACATGAAACATACTGTGTTGCAGGCTGTCTGCATCCAAGCCCATGGAAGTACTCAGCGAGCCTTGCGGATCAAGGTCGATCGCCAAAACATCCCGCCCCATCTCGCGCAGCGCTGCCGCAAGATTGAACGTGGTTGTCGTCTTTCCAACACCGCCTTTTTGGTTCACCACGCAAAAGATGCGCGTCCGTTTGGCTTCGGGTTCTTTGCTCGCTGTCTTTCGCCGCTGCGCTTTCGCCATCTCCGCCACCTACACGACATCCCCGAGGCATGGGGGTTTTCGCCTATATTGCTCGTGTTTCCTCGCTCGGACACACCGCGTCATCCTTCGATGGTGATGCCTTGAATCACCCGTGCTGTCAAGCCTTTTCGCATGATATTCTCGATCTTTGTTCAGTCGATCGTTTCCCTTGAGGCCCTTTCTTTCGATCGACTTTTCAGCGCGAAGTCCCCTCTTCAGAGAAAAAAGGACATACAGTCCCTCTCTCTGGTCATACTTCCAACCGATGTTCGGCAAGATAACGCCCCAAAGCAAAAAGACACCAAGGCCTCGACCAGCGCACTCGTTCAGGAGAACGCAGAAAAGTCTCCCAGAGTTCAAGCAACGGCTTTTCCTGAAACAGCGGGCAGAGCGTGGGAAGCGCTCGAAGGGTTTCCGCGATCGTTGCTTTCAGCTCATTTTGCATCCAATGGTGAAAAGGCAAGGTGAACCCCATTTTGGGGCGCTTTGCGAGATCTTCGGGCAGGACGCCTTGAAGAGCTTGGAGAAAGCGCCACTTGGGATGAGGGCGATCTTGTCGGGCTTGGGGTTCGAGGGCCAAGCAAAGGTCGGAAAAAGCGGTGTCCAGAAAAGGCACACGGATCTCAAGGCTGTGCGCCATGCCCATCGCATCCGTATCGCGAAGCAGCGTTTGGCCCATGTACACGTTCGCTTCGTACAACAAGATCCGATCCTCGGTATTTCTGCCAACGAAAAGTTCTTCGAGTTCTTGATATCGTTGTCTCGGCAGTCCATCGATCATCCGTTCGGATCGAAGGGATGGGGCGATCCGTTGGATTTGTTGAAAAGAAAAAAGACGCCTTTGCGCAAGACAAGAAGACAAGAAAGACGGGCGGTTATGGAAAAGCTGATCGAGTTTCCCCATCCGCGCCGAAAAAGGCTCCATCCAAAAGAGTGCGTTTTCTAAGAAAGAAGGCACAAACCGGGTCGCATTTTGGAGAGCGCCAAACGCTTGGATTCGTTTGGCGGCCCGATACCCGCCAAACAATTCATCTCCCCCCAGTCCTGAAAGCGCGACCTTAAAACCCGCTTGTTTGGCGGCTTCTGATACGACGTACGTATTGATGCCGTCAGATGTTGGTTGATCCATCGCAAGCAAAGCAGCTTCCAAGACGCCCAACATCCGAGACCCCGTCAAAGCGATCTCTTGGTGGTGTGTACCGAACTGCGCAGCGATCTGCCGTGCAGCTTGGGACTCGGACATGGATGTCTGCTCTGGAAACACCACAGAAAGCGTATGAATCTTGCCGTTGTGGCACCGTGTGGCCGCAGCAGCGATCGCGGTAGAATCCACGCCCCCCGAAAGAAAAACTCCCAACGGAACATCGCTGATCAGATGGCGCTCAACGGATTGAAAAAACGTCTCACGAAGCTCGATAGGCGAGATCGTCCGTTTTTCTCGACTGGGCCACCAGTAAGATCGTGCGGTGATCGGCTGATGTGGTGCCCAACGCAGGGCACTGTGCGCGGGAAACATCGACACATCACGCAACAGCGTATTTGGTTCTTGGACTGAACCAAATGCTAAATAACTGGACAGGCCCATCGGATCGATGTTTCGAGAGATCAGGCCCGACGACAAAAGAGCCCGAATCTCCGAAGAAAACACAAGGCAACCTTCTGTCTGCGCGATGTACAGCGGCTTTTGACCAAAACGGTCCCGTGCAAGGAGAATTTGGCCTTCTTGTTCGTCCCACAGCGCAAAGGCGAACATTCCGTTGATTTGCGGGAGGATCCCTTCTCCATAGCGTTGCAACAAGCGCATCAACACTTCGGTGTCACCGCTTGAGTGAAGCCCTTCAAGATCCACCTTGTATTTTTCGCGCAAAAACAGGTAGTTATAACATTCTCCGTTGTACACAAACGCCCAACGTCGGGTAGGATCAAGCATGGGTTGCTCTGCGGCTTCGGAAAGATCCAAGATCGCCAATCTTCGGTGACCGAGCACACAGCGGCCCGATGGAGAGACATAGATCTCCCCACCATCAGGGCCTCGATGAAGCATCGCAGCCATCATTTTTCGTACAGCATCGACGTATCGTCCCGCATGAGGCCCAACCAATCCAGCTATACCGCACATCGAATCGATTCCACCTTTCTCGCCTAGGAATGTACCCAGCACAACCAAAACAATTCGTTTGCTACAGCACAAACCGATCTACGCGAAGATCTGAACGGAGACAACCCCAAAACAACAAGAATGCGGTGTATGCGCGCCCTTCTTCTGCACGTGGTCAGGGAGGGGAACAGCGCCTTGATGCGTTGTTGCTTCGTGCTTGCCCGCTCATGCCGCAAGCGTCCGAGTTTTGGCCGGGGAACAACGCCTTGATGCGTTGTTGCTTCGTGCTTGCCTTTCAGAAGGCAGCGGTTGTATGTGTGAAGGGTTCCCCCCTTCGCGGAATTTTGGGTATGGCAACCTGCTCCATCACACAAACCAACAGCGTAACTTCCGTCCAAAAAGAAATGCAGCTCTATCCAAACGAAATAAACCTCGATTCAACAAACAAAGAACAAGAATCACATCCATTCCGGCCTTTTCGCAAAAGGCGCAAACAACGTTCGAGAAAATATCGAATGATGCGGAGACACAAAGTTGAGATACCTTGTTGCCGTCGACTATCACTTCCTTGATGCCCCGGGCGGGGCACCGCGAGTTGCTTATGATATCGCCCAATTAGCCAAAGATGCCGGCCATGACGTGGCGATGATCTGCTACCACCCAAACGCCACACACGACGATCTTTGCACACAAGACGGAATGCAAGTGTTACGGGTAGGCCATACATCGTTGCCGAAGTGGGATCCTCGCCGCACGTTTTCCTCCATCCAAAACGTGCAACAAGCCGTTCGTCGCTTTTTTGGCAAACAGTCGTGGGATCGGCTGCACATCCACAGTATCATGACCGGCTTGGGAGCCTCCTTAGCGCTCAACTCCCGCACCCACCGATGCCTGACACTCCATTCGCCTGTTTCTCTCGAATATGCTGCACACGAACCGTCCGATCTGTTCCAAAGAGCAAAACACCTGCTGGGTGTTCCTCTGCTCGTTTGGATGGAGCGAAAGCTCCTCTACCAAAGCCAGCACATCCACGTCCTTTCACGTTTTAGCGCACGCTACATTGAGCAAACATATCCCTCCCTCGCCGAAAGAGTCGATGTGATCCCTTATTGGCGCCAAGCCGCGCTAAAACGGACGCACACCAAAGAAGCTGCACGGGCTGCGCTGGGGTGGGATCTCAACAAAGTCATCTTTTTTACAGTGAGAAACCATATCGCACGCACAGGCATCGGCGATGCCATTGAGGCCGTTCACCCGCTCGCAAAAGCCGGTCGATGCGAACTGATGATCGCAGGAGATGGACCCCTTCGCTCCGCTTACCAACAACGCGTCGTCGAGGCTGGCCTCGAACAAGATATCCGCTTTCTCGGTCGCATCTCTGATCAGGCGCTACACCTCGCCTACCAAGCCGCTGATGCCTTTTTGGTGCCGACCCGCGCTCTCGAATGTTTTGGACTGATCTTGATCGAAGCGATGGCTTTCGGGTGTCCTGTGATCAGTTCGGATTCTTCCGCTATTCCCGAAGTGATGAACCCGATCTTGCCGCAGTACGTGTATCCCGCAGGCAATGTACCTGCGCTCACAAAAAAGCTCACGCAGTTTCTAAACAAAGAACTCCCCCTCCCCTCCGCAGATCAAATCACCCAATACGTCGAAGACACGTACGGCCCCCAGCGTGTGATCCCCATGTACTTGAAATGGCTTTTGGCCTAGACCCACCGCTTATTTCGCGATGATTTTAGAGCCATCTTTTGCTTCATGATGCTCTGGATGATTTTAGAGCCATCTTTTGCTTTGCGATGCTCTGGATGATTTTGAAGCCATCTTTTGTTTTCACGGTGATCTAGATCAACATACGCAAAGCGATCATGCGCTACACAAGCCAACGTCGCAAAAAACGATCCCCACGGAGTTTGATGGACGATGCACTATCGATTGGAAGCCTCAGACCTACAACAACTCTTGGATGCCCTAAAAGCCGATGGCTACGCCTTGTTGGGTCCACAGCGTCAAGACAACGCCATCCTCTACGACACACTTGAATCTGCGGCGGATTTACCGCAGGGATGGACCGATCAGCAAGAAGCAGGGCAATACAAGCTCAAACGCCGCGAAGATGCGGCCTATTTTGGTTATGTGGTGGGGCCGCGCAGTTGGAAACGGGTGTTCTTACCGCCCCGAAAGCGGTTATGGAGCGCCACCCAACAAGACGGCGCATGGAGCATCGAAGAAGAACCCCTACCGACCCAAAAGGTCGCTCTGATCGGGGTGCGCGCTTGTGAGATCCACGCCATCGCGATCCAAGATCGCGTGTTGCGCGAAGGCCCCTACCCCGACCCGTATTACACCACCATGCGCGCCCAAAGCCTGATCATCGCGGTAAATTGCACACAAGCGGCCCCCACCTGTTTTTGCACCTCGATGGATACGGGTCCTAACGCCACCTTTGGCTTTGATCTCAGCCTTACAGAGCTTCTTGAACCCGATCACGGCTTTGTTGTGGAAGTGGGCAGCCCCAAAGGCCAAGCTCTTGTCGAAACCTTGGGACTTCCTGCCGCAAACGATCCCGATCAAGCCCGCGCCCAAGCAGGCGTCGATCAGGCCCGCAAACAGATCAAGCGCACGCTCCAACGCGACGATGTCAAGGCGCTTTTGTATCGCAACCTCGAACACGCCCGTTGGGACGAAGTCGCTTCTCGTTGTCTTAGCTGCGCCAACTGCACGATGGTCTGCCCCACGTGCTTTTGCACAGAGATGGAAGATATCACCGACTTGACAGGCGATCATGCCGAACGTTGGCAGCGTTGGGACTCTTGTTTTCACGGGCAGTTTACGCACGTACACGGCGGGCCTGTTCGCCAGTCGACACGCTCGCGCTATCGCCAATGGCTGACGCACAAACTGGCATCATGGGAAGATCAGTTCGGAACAACGGGCTGTGTGGGCTGTGGGCGTTGTATCGCGTGGTGTCCCGCAGGAATCGACCTTACCGCCGAAGTCAAGGCGTTTCGCGAAAGCGAACACTCGCAGGAGAAAAACAAACGATGACTCCTCAAGATCTAAAGGCTTTTTTGGCTGAACACCCCTTCTTTTCGACACTTCCAGCGGAAGACCTTGCGATCATGTCGTCTTGTGCGGAGTATGCGAGCTTTGCAGTAGGCGATATCCTGCTGCGCGAAGGCCAACAGGCCACGCGGTTTTATGTCTTGCGCGAAGGTAGCGTCGCGATCGATGTACACCATCCTGCACGAGGCTTGATCACGTTGATGACCGTCGGAAAAGGCGATGTCGTCGGATGGTCGTGGCTGCTTGAACCTTATCTCTCACAATTTGATGCCCGCGTCTTGCGTCCCACCAAGGCCCTTGTCTTCGATGCGGTGGCCTTGCGTGCGAGCTTTGAACAGCATCCAGCCTTGGGCTACGCTGTCACACGCAAGCTACTCGCCCAAGTCACCAAACGCCTTTATGCCGCACGCATCCAATTGCTCGATCTCTACGGCATCTCCAACAACCCCTCATCCGATAGTCCGAAGTATCAGGAGTAACGATGGGAGCCTTACCCGCGATCCGACCGATGACACCGCGCCCTTTTCGTATCGAAGCTGTGCGCCCAGAAACTCCGAACGTCTTTACATGGACGCTGCGCCCGACACAAGAAGGCGAGCCGTTGGTGTTTCAACCCGGCCAGTTCAATATGTTGTCGATCTTTGGAGTGGGAGAAGTACCGATCTCGGTCAGCGGAGATGCCGAACAGTCCGAGATATTGGTGCATACAATCCGCTCCGTGGGAACCGTCACCCAAGTAATGGAAACCAAAAAAGCGGGGGATATCATCGGAGTGCGCGGCCCGTTTGGAAATACATGGCCGCTCCAAGCAGCCGAAGATTGCGATGTCGTCCTTGCAGTGGGCGGTTTGGGACTTGCACCGATGCGACCCACGATCTACCACCTCTTGCATCACCGCGAACGCTACAAGCGGGTGTATCTGCTTTATGGTACACGCACCCCCAAAGATATCCTCTATCCTGACGAACTCAAGGCGTGGAGCGAAAGCGGAGCCTTGGATATCCGAACGACCGTCGACGTGGGCATGGATGGATGGAATGGCGAAGTGGGCCTTGTGACGGACTTGATCAGCGACATCCGTATCGATCCGTACCACAGCATCGCGATGGTTTGTGGACCCGAGATCATGATGCACTTTACAGCAAAAGCGTTGTTTCACCGACGGATCGCTCCTGCGCGGATCTTTCTCTCGATGGAGCGCTCGATGCGTTGTGGAACAGGCTGGTGCGGCCACTGTCAGCTAGGCCCGACTTTTCTCTGCAAAGACGGCCCTGTGTACGATTATCCAAGCATCCAAGCTTGGCTGCACAAACGCGAACTCTGAGAAAGAGAGAGGTGATGTCAGAAGGTTTTTGTGGGGTTTTACCCCACACCCCACAAGGGAGCGCGGCTCCCTTGACCCCGTATTCGCGGAGAGAGCAGATGTTTTTCAAACCAACAAAACTGCCGCTTGATATGGCGCGAACACGGCTTTTTTTGGCAACTGCGTTTCTTTTAGAAAGAGATAAGGTGGTGCAATGACGCAAAAGCCCAAGTTGGCGGTGTGGAAGTTTGCCTCTTGTGATGGTTGCCAGTTGAGCTTACTGGATTGCGAAGATGAATTGCTTGCGGTCGCAGGCGCGGTCGATATCGCGTATTTCCCCGAAGCAACGCGGCGGATGGTGGATGGTCCTTACGATGTGTCGCTGGTGGAGGGTTCGATCACCACGCCGCATGATGCCGAACGGATCGTGGCGATCCGCAAAAACTCCAAGAAACTGATCACCCTCGGCGCATGCGCAACCGCTGGCGGTATCCAAGCCCTGCGAAACTTTCGAGACGTCAAAGAATGGACCTCTCTGGTGTATGCTCATCCCGAATACATCGACACACTCGCGCACTCCGCCCCGATCGCAGAACACGTCAAGGTGGACTTTGAGTTGCGCGGTTGCCCGATCAACAAGATGCAATTGGTCGAAGTGCTTGCGGCTTTTCTCAACCAGCGCAAGCCGCTTGTCCCCAACCACAGCGTCTGCGTGGAGTGCAAGCTCAACGAACAAGTCTGTGTAATGGTGACGCAGCAGACGCCGTGTCTTGGGCCTGTGACGCAAGCCGGATGTGGGGCGCTTTGCCCTCGCTATCTGCGCGGATGCTTCGGATGTTTTGGCCCCAAAGAAAATCCCAACACATCTTCGATGGCGGCACAATGGCGCTCGCTCGGCGCAAGTGAAGCACAGATATTACGGGCCTTCCGTGGGATCAACGGGTACGCAGAAGCCTTTCGCCTCGAAAGCGAACGCAGCGAGCAGCAACTCCAATCCACCGAACAAAAAGCCAAGTGACGAGTCGAGAAAGCAAGGGAAATAGGCGCATGGACAAGCGAACGGAAGTCATACAAGTCGACGTACTGGCCCGCGTGGAAGGGGAAGGGGCTTTGTATCTGGATATCGACGGCGGCGAGGTCAAAGAAGCCCATCTGCGGATCTTTGAACCGCCCCGTTTCTTTGAGGCGTTTTTGCGTGGGCGCGACTTTCGCGAGATCCCCGATATCACAGCGCGGATCTGTGGGATCTGCCCGATCGCCTACCAGATGGGGGCTTGTCACGCAGCCGAGCAGATCGTGGGAATTCATCCCGACGGGCCGCTGCGTGAGCTTCGCCGCTTGATCTATTGTGGCGAATGGATCGAAAGCCACGTCCTCCACATCTATATGCTCCATGCCCCCGACTTTTTGGGATACCAAAGCGCGATCGAGATGGCCGAGATCTACCCCGCCATCGTCGAACGCGGCCTACAAATGAAAAAACTTGGCAACGATCTGATGACCTTTGTCGGAGGACGCGAGATCCACCCGATCAACGTCAAGGTCGGTGGCTTTTACAAAGCACCTACTGTCAAAGCGATGCGTGCATGGCGTGATCGCCTATTGTGGGCACGCGACGCCGCCATCGAAACGATCCGCTGGACCGCCAGCCTCGATTTTCCCGACTTCACACGCGACTACGAGTTTGTCAGTCTTCGCCATCCCAACGAATACCCCCTCAACGAAGGGCGGCTTGTCTCCAACCGTGGGCTCGATATCGATATCACCGAATACAACGACCACTTCCAAGAAGAACACGTCGCACACTCCAACGCCCTCCAGTCCATACACAAAGGACACGGCCCCTATTTCGTCGGTCCCCTCGCACGTTACCACAACAACTTTGATCTGCTGACACCCACCTGCCAACAACTCGCCCGTGAGATCGGCCTTGGAGAAAGCTGCAACAATCCCTTTCAGAGCATCGTTGTCCGCAGCATCGAAGTCCTCTACGCCTACGAAGAAGCCCTACGCATCGTCGAAAACTACACCGAACCCGATGTCTCGGCTCTTGACTTTACACCCCGCGCTGGCACAGGTCACGGATGCACCGAAGCACCCAGAGGGATCTGTTATCACCGCTACACCACCGACGACAACGGCATCGTGCTTGACGCGCAGATCGTCCCCCCCACCTCCCAAAATCAAAAGAGCATCGAAGACGATCTCTTGCATCTGGCCCGTCGATCGATGCACCTCTCCACCGAAGATCTGACATGGCGATGCGAACAAGCCATCCGAAACTACGACCCCTGTATCTCTTGCGCAACGCACTTCCTCACGCTGCACATCGAAAACAAACAGGACGCCAACACACCGACTCTCGCAAACCCCCTTGCCTCCGAACCCACCGAATAACGAACCATGACCACACCTCCACCATCTCGCCTTTTGACCGATGTTTCGCAAGAATGCTCCATCTCCCCGCCGATCCGCCTGTTTGGGATCGGTAATCCTTTTCGCAGCGACGATCGTGTCGGTCGATTGATCGCACAACAGCTCTCCGACCTCAACAGCCCATCCATCGGGATCTATGAAAGCGATGGAGACGGGGCCAAACTCATCGATCAATGGCAAGAGGCTCGCGTCGTCTTCCTTGTCGATGCCGTGTCTTCACGACAACCTGTGGGCGCGCTGCACCGCTACGAAGCCCACGATCTCCCCCTTCCCAACGCCATCTTCGGTCGTTCGACTCACCATTGGGGCATGGCCGACGCGATCGAGTTGGCTCGCCGACTCCACAAACTCCCGCCCCGTGTGCTTGTGTACGGGATCGAGGCCAGCAACTTTTCTTATGGACTCACCCTTTCCCCTGCCCTCCAAGCCGCCCTCCCCCGCCTTGTCAGCGATCTGCGCGCAGCCTTGACGATACACGCGCTCGCTCTTTCCGTCCCATTCACATAAAGCTCGTCAAAACCTCGAATGGATCGACGTCCTGTGTTCTCCCTCAACCCACCCTACGACCTTCGCCCCTTCTCTTCGCCCCCTTCTCTTCGTCCCCTTTCCGTGTTTTCCGTGTTTTCCGTGGACTGTTATTCGATATCCGAGCGATGTGTGATCGTAAGATATTGCGTAGACGCCCGATTCTTGGGCAGCCACACCTGTCTGCCCCTACACCGTTACGGTAACACACCCTGCGGATTTCGTATTATTCGATATCTTCGCCATACAAGGGGAGGATCGGTGTATGGCGCGTCGGGTTGTAGGCTTCGATCCGTTGGGAGATGCGTTCGAGCCTCATCCCACGGCTACCTTTGACCAGAACCCATGCTCCTTGAACGAGCAGGGGTTGAAGGGCTGCCCACATCACCTCAAAAGAGGCTTCTTCAAAGGCATGAACCTTTTCGGCGGGCATCCCATGATCGAGGGCGCTTTGGGCCATGCCTTTTGCGCGGGGTCCAAATGCAAAAAAGGCGGATATGGCGTGTTGTGCGACCAGTTCACCGATTTTTGCGTGCATCTCGGTTTCGGCATTACCGAGTTCGAGCATATCCCCCAAGATCGCGATCGATGGGGCGTCTTGGGCAAGATCGACAAGGGTTTGCAGGGCTGCTTTTTTGGAAGCAGGATTGCTGTTGTAGCAATCATCGATCAGATGGACACCTGCATCGGTGTGGATCACACGCAAGCGCCGACCTTCGGGCTGTAGCTGTTCAAGCCCCGCGATAATTGCTTGCGCTGACGCACCCAAAACCGCTGCGGCAGCGATCGCCCCCAGCGCGTTTCCGATCTGGTGGCGTCCAACCAAGGGCAAGCGGAACGACAGCCGCCCATGTGCATAAGAATGGATGCTCACAGAAAAGCCCTCTTCTCCGAGGGGTGTGGCTTGGAGCAAGGTGACGAACTGAGCCTCTTGCGGCAAACGCGACGCTGCATCGGCATCCGTCGAATAGTAGACCTTCGCACAAGTCAACGAAGCAGCTTTTTCCATAATCTTCGGATCATCCGCGTTGACGATCGCGATGTCGTGTCCTCCTAAACCCAAGAAAAGCTCACCTTTGGCCCTTGCGACCCCATCGAGAGATCCGACACCTTCGAGATGCGCGGGGGCCACGAGCGTGATCCAGCCGATATCAGGACGAGCGATCTCCGTCATCCGAGCGATCTCGCCAAAGGCGTTCATGCCCATCTCAAGGACCGCATAGCGATGTTTTGGTTCGAGTCCAAACAACGTCAACGGAAGTCCGATCAGATTGTTGAGATTGCCTTTGGTTTTGAGCGTGGGTGCGACTTGTTGCAAGATGGCTCCCAACATCTCTTTGCCTGTGGTTTTTCCGCTCGATCCTGTGATCCCCACCACTTTGCAATGTGAGCGATGACGGGAAAGCCACGCCGAAGCAAGATCGCCAAGCGCGGTCAACGTGTCTTCCACCAAGATCACAGGTAGATTCGCAGCCCCCCCGCGCTCGGCCTCCGTCAACGGTCGCTGCACCAAGACTGCAACCGCCCCACGTTGTAGGGCAGACGGTACAAAGGTATGCCCATCACGAGCCGCCACCAACGCAACAAACAACGCTCCTTGTGGGAGTTCGCGTGAGTCTGTGGCCACACCACGCACCACCAATTCGGGGTTTCCGCTGATGACTTCACCGCCCGTTGCTGCCGCGATCTCCGCTACACGCATCTCCAAGGTCATCCCTTTTCTCCGTCTTTTTGGGGTTGTGCGCTTTGTGGCTCCCCCGCCGCTGCGGAAGGGGAAAAGGCGGTGCTATTTTGCTTGGACGGCCAACGCACCGCAAGGGCTTGTTGTGCGATCTTGCGATCATCAAAGGGATATCGGGTGGTTCCGACGATCTGATAATCTTCGTGGCCTTTTCCCGCAATCAACAAGATATCGTCCGCATCCGCCATCTCAACGGCCCGATCGATCGCTTTGCGGCGATCCAACTCCACAAGATACCCTTGGGCGCGTGGCACAGGCGGAAGTGCAGCACTCGAAGGTGGCGACGCCCATTCTTCTTCTGTGATGGATGCGATCGCCTCGGATAGATCGGTCTTTTGTACAAGGGTTGACGCCACAAAAGAAGCCGCGTTTTCACTGCGAACACGGCGGACCTGCGCAAGAGCGGCGGCACTTTTCTTTGGAATCTGCAACGGCGCAAAGCCTTGCACGATATCCGCAACGATCTGCTGTGGATCTTCGGTGCGCGGGTTGTCCGAAGTGACGATGCAGATATCGCTTAACGAAGCAGCGATCTGCCCCATCTGCGGCCTCTTTGTGCGGTCACGATCTCCACCACACCCAAATACCACGATCAGGCGCTGAGGACACAACGGTCGAAGACTCGACAACACTTGCTGCAAAGCATCGGGTGTATGGGCATAATCAACGAGAACTTGAAAAGGCAGCGTCGGATCGACGGCTTCCAATCGCCCCGGGACCGCACGCATCGCAGCGATCCCTTCCTCGATATCCGATGTCGACAGACCTTGTGCAACCGCCATCCCCACCGATAAAGCAAGATTGCTCAGATTAAAGCGCCCCATCAACGGGCTTTCGATCTGGATCTGCCCTGCGGGTGTCTCCAAACGCGCCGAGATACCGCGTATATGAAGATGTGCCTCGCGTGCGATCACTTCGGCCCGAGAGGACGGGTCCAAGCTATAACGCCACACCCGACAACGCGCCCCTTGCGCCATCTCATCGCAAGACGGATCATCCGCGTTCAACAACGCGATCCCTTCGGATTCCACGACTTCGCGCCACAGCTTGGCCTTGGCTTCGCCATAAGCACGCATCGTCTGGTGATAATCAAGGTGATCTTGTGTCAGATTGGTCCACCCCACCGTACGAAACGGAAGGCCATGCACGCGGTGTTGATCGAGCGCATGCGATGAGACTTCCATCAACAAAGCATCGGCTCCCGCCTCGCCCATGTGTCCTAACAAACGCCACAGCAACAGCACGTCGGGCGTCGTCAGCGGCGCAGGAAACACCGTCTCCCCCACGCGATAGTTGACCGTCCCGATCACTCCCGGATTGTGGCCGCTTTTGCGCAAGATCGACTCCAAAATAAACGTGGTGGTGGTCTTGCCGTTGGTTCCCGTAATCCCCATCACACGGCGGCCAAAGGCCGAAGGCGTCGGGCCATAAAACGCCGCAGCCAAACGTGACAACGCCACCCGCGTATCTGAAACTTCGATCAATCGGGCGCGTTCGAGCTTCGCCGCAAGCGGCACACCACGCCGCACCACCACCGCACTCGCCCCCGCCAACAACGCTGCCGACACAAATTCATGCCCATCCCAACGCTGCCCCACCAACGCAACAAACAACGTTCCGTTTGAAACCTGCCGAGAATCCGCCGTAATGCCCACGACGTCCACTTCTTCTCCCCAAGATCCATCGATCCCTGCTGCTTGGCAAAGCGCAGACAAGGTTTTCTTTCGCTCCATCCGTCTCTCCATCCTCGACTGAGGTTCTCATGCTGCCGCTTGTTGCGGGGACAAACACCGTTGCTTGACAAGCCTTCTTGCCATGCTTAGATAGCCAACCTCTTTTGCGGGGGCAAGTACGCAGACACACAACACACACGTTGATCTGGGAATAAGCCCACACATCAGCTTGTTAGGCAGCAGCGACAACGGCTCATCGTCGCAACATGGCGGCTTTTTGGCCCTCGCTGCGCGCTCACAAGATGCGTACACCACACGGCACACATCCGATTTTCAGACCCTTTACCCCTCGCGCTCGACGACTGGAGCGGAAGGAACGAGCATGATCAAAGTTCAAGGTCTCACCAAGCACTATCGCGATCTGATCGCTGTGGACCAGATCTCCTTTGAAGTCCCCAAAGGAGAAATCCTCGGATTTCTCGGACCCAACGGCGCTGGAAAATCCACCACGATGAAGATGATCACCGGCTTTCTTGCACCCTCCAAAGGAACCGTCCATATCAACGGCCTTGATGTGTTTGACAATCCCATCGAAGTCAAAGGCCAGATCGGTTATCTTCCCGAAACTCCTCCACTTTACCTCGATATGACGGCCCGCGTATACCTGCGGCACGTCGCAGAACTCAAAAACCTCCCCTACGGGATGATCAAAAACGAGATCGACCGCGTGGCCGAACGGACGGGCATCTCGCACGTCATGGATCGATTGCTCGCCAACCTCTCAAAAGGCTACCGCCAACGTGTCGGCCTTGCACAAGCTCTGCTCGGTTCGCCGCCTGTCTTGATCCTCGACGAACCCTCTAGCGGCCTTGACCCCGCTCAGATCCGCGAGATCCGCGATACCATCCGCGATCTCGCCCAAGAACACACCGTCGTCCTCAGCACACACATCTTGCCCGAAGTCACCATGATCTGTAACCGCGTGATCATCATCGATCGCGGACGCATCGTCGCCGATGACAAGATCACCGACCTCACAGGACAAGGCCGCATCTCCACGCACCTCCAGTTGCGCCTCACCGATGCCAACGAAGCAACCGAAGCTGTCCTTGATGATCTCGCCCCTGTCGACTCCTTCGAAGTCTCCGAAGATGGACTCCAATACGAGATCTTCCTCCAAAAAGCCGATGAGTCCGTCCCCAACAAACTTCTTAGCGCCCTGCTTAAAAAGAATATCGAGGTGCTTTCGCTCCAACCTGTGATCCCTTCGCTCGAAGATATCTTCTTAAAAGCCATCAGCAAAGATTCCAACACACCGAGCTGATCGCACCGCGCCTCTGCCTTCTCAACCTCCGCCGACGGCGCATGGCCCGATGCCATCGACGCTATCGCTGCTTTGCTCGAAAGCCTTCTGCTTCGTTCAAGCTGTTGTGCCAAAGGAGCTTTTTGATGAACCAACGTGTCTTTGACCTTGTTCGTGCCGCACTTTGGGCGGGGAGTGTCCTTCTGATGGGCTACCTCATCCCGCACGCCTCGATCGCCAACGCGATCTACAACACTTTCCTTGGCAAAACGCCCACCACCAGCCGCTGGGTGTTCTTTGTTCTTGGGCTGATCCTCTCAGGCGTCTTGTTGTGGATGGGCGTGCGCGCTCTACTTCAACAAGCCGTAGATCTCGATAAGCCCGATCTGCTCGGCGGTTTGATTACGGGCCTGATCCAAGGAACCGCCACCGTGTTGACCGCTACCTTGGTCTTCACCTTCTGTCGTAGCGGTGAACCCGGAACCTTGCGCCACTTCGTCTTTGATCTGCTCAACAAAAAGTTTGAATCGCAGGTCTTGTTCTATCTCTTCGGACTCTTCGGGATCTTTGCCTTGATCTTGATGGCCAACCGCAGCATCCGCGCCATCTTCTTCAAAGAGTTCCGCATCTACTTCACCACTCCCATCGCTTATGCGGTGATGATGCTCTTTACGCTGATCGCGGGCTTCTTCTTTCAAGGCGCTTTCGATATCTTCAACCAATACGCGACCCTCCCCTACCAACTCAAGATGCGCTACGCTGCACGCCTCAACCTCAACGACTTCGTCTTCACCAGCTTCCTCCAAACCCTCGGAACCATCCTGATCTTTCTCGCGCCGATCCTCACCATGCGCCTGATCTCCGAAGAACGCAAAAACCGCACCTATGAACTGTTGATGACCGCCCCCATCACTTCGACCGAGATCGTCCTTGGCAAATTCCTTTCGGCCTTTGGCGTCCTCGCCATCCTGATCAGCTTGACCTTTCTTTATCCCGTCTTGGTCGGCTTTGTCGGAAAAGGCACCTTTGAATGGGCTCCGATCTTTTCGGGCTATCTCGGCCTGCTTCTTCTCGCCGCTTCCTTCGCTGCCATCGGCCTTTTCAGTAGCTCTCTCACCGAAAATCAAGTGATCGCCGCTGTCGTCACCTTCGGCATCTTGCTGTTGATGTGGATCATCAACTGGGCCGCAAGCAGCCTCGCAGACGGTCCCGTACGCGAGATCGTCTCCTATCTCGCCATCACCAAGCACCTCTCGGAATTCGCCAAGGGCGTGATCGAGATCAAAGATATCGTCTTCTATCTATCGTTGATCGTGTTCGGCAATCTGCTGGCTCATCGCATGGTCGAATCGCAGCGCTGGAGGTAATTATGCTGACTTCTGTTTTCCCTTCTTGGATCGCAGCCACCTCTTCCTCATCCATGTGGCAGATCTATCAACCATACTTAATTATCCTTGGTGTGGCCGTTGCGATGGCCATCGGCTCCGTCCTGATCTGGAAGGCCACCTTTGACTTCCGCGATCCCAAACAACAAAAAGACGCCAAAATCTGGGGGATCTACCTCAGCTTCTTTGGCCTTTTGATGCTTGCAAGTGGCTTCTTTTGGTATCAGATCGTCGAACAGCTCACCACACGCATCGCCGTCCTCCAAGGCGTCGCCATCGGCCTGATGCTCGGTATGTACGCCGTCGGCACCTTCTCCTTTGACCGCGCCGCCGCAGGAAAATCCACGTTCTTCGCAAGTGTCAGCTTGCTCTCTGTCATC
Organism: Myxococcota bacterium; assembly: GCA_023150835.1. Classification (GTDB taxonomy): domain Bacteria; phylum Myxococcota_C; class UBA6777; order UBA6777; family UBA6777; genus JAKLKB01. The sequence goes on from JAKLKB010000002.1 coordinate 164,733, forward strand.
GGTTCTCTCGTTGCCATCGGTGCCATCAACTACTACGCCAACCAAAACGCCCCCAAATACGACTTCAACGAAAACAAACTCCAATCCCTCTCGGATCGCACCGTCAAGGTACTCAAAAACCTCAAACGTGAAGTCCAAGTGGTTGGTTTCTTTTACAAACGTGAGAAAAACGCCGAAGACGGCGCACGCGATTTTTTCTCCAAATACCGCGAAGTCAACCGAAACTTCTCTTTCCGCTTTTATGATCCGCTCCAAAATCCCGAACTTGCGGCGTGTTATGGGATCCGCCAAGGCGGTGCAGGCAGCCTTGAAGGGCGTATGTTGATCACGGCGGGTTCTTGCGAAGAAGACAACAAAAAAGCCGCGACCGATGGTGGAAACCTCCTATTCAAGGGCAAAAAGATCTTGCTCGATAAATTCCCCCCCACCGAGCAAGAGATCACCAACAAGCTCGTCCAGATCTCCCGCAAAAGCAAAAAGATCTGCTTTGCCACAGGTCGTAGCCAACCCGAGATCAAAGACGAAGGCGGCCAAGGATTTCTCGGACTCAACACCATCCTCAAAGACCGTGGCTTCGAGACGATGGAAGTCAACCTCTTTAACGTCGACGAAGTTCCAAACGAATGTGACGTGTTGATCCAAGCCTCTCCCGATGGAAACTACTTGCGCGCACGCGGCATCGCCAACGCCACTCTCTCCGAAAAAGAAGTCCGAACCATCGAGCGTTACGTCAGCGCAGGTGGCCGCTTGCTTGTGATGCACGAACCCATGTCTCCCTCTGGACTCGAAGGTTTTCTCGCCAGCTATGGCGTCAAAGCCGACAAAGGTCTGGTGGTAGACTTCAACCATAACCTCGGTCAACGCTACGGTGGCGCACTCTCCATCGCCACCCAAACCTACCCCAACCAACACCCGATCACCGAAGGCTTTCGTGGGCGCGTCGGATCAGGCTTTGTGTACGCAACACAACTCGGCGTAGAGCGCGCAAAAGCCGATGTCAACATCGTCGAGCTAATCAAAACCCATCCCACCCCCTTGCGCATCCCCGGACGCCAATGCTGCTCCTTTTACTTCCCCGACCCCTACAACAACAAGTTCTATGGCTTGTTGAATGCCGCTCGCCGTTGGAAAAAAGAAGAGATGCTCCGCCAAGTCGTCCTTGGAAACCTGATCGAAAACAACTTCAAAGGCGCAAAGTCCGGCTCTTTCACGCTTGCCGTCGCCGTCACCAAAAAAGTCAAAAACACCAAAAAAGATTTCCGTATGGTCGTCTTTGGTGACTCGACCTTCGCAAGCAACATCCTCTTGCGCGAAAACGAAACGCTGATCATGAACAGCCTCTCTTGGCTTGCCCAAGAAGAAGATCAGATCCACATCCCGCCCAAACAGCGCAAACCCTCTTCGATCTCCTTGACCGGCACCCAACGCAACTTCTTGCGCTACACCAACCGCTACGGGATGCCCTTCCTCTTCCTCTCCCTTATCTTGCTGATCTCAGCGATCCGGAGGACTCAGTAATGGCGACACGTACACAATCTCAAATGATCACGACTTCGCTGTGGCTCCTTGTGGCCGCAGCCATCGGCCTTTTTGTCTACCAAGACCGCAAAGCCAAAGAAACCGCCAAACAACAAGAAGAATCTTCCAAACTGCTGTTTGTGCTCGATCCCAAACTCGATCCCGCGAAAGAAAAAGACCGAAAAGCCCTGATATCCAACATCTCAGAGCTTCACGTCTTGAACGCCAAAGCCGACAAAACCCAACAGCAAATCCGCCTCAAACAAACCAAACACGGCGATCACAGCGATTGGGATGTCCAAGCCCCCGTTCAAACCACCGCTGACGGCAAAGAAGCCGAACGCCTGCTCGCTGATATCCTCCAAGCCAAGCGCGTCGAAGTCGCCACCACGCTCCCCAAAGACGCCAAAGAAGCCAACCAAGCCCTCCAAAAATACGGACTCGACAAACCCCAACTCTCTGTACGATTTGTCCATCCCCGAAAAAATTTCGGCATCCAGATCGGTAAAAAAGACGGCTTCACGGGAAAGTACTTTGCACGCGTCGAAGACAGCAAAGAAATCATCCTCGTGGAAAGCTCCCTCTTCTACAGCGCAGACAAAAAACTCTTCGACCTGCGCCGCAAAGAAGTCTTTACCGACCGTACCCCTGATATCCAACAGATCAGCCTCACCCGCGCACAAGATCAACTCGTCCTCAAACGCGTCGACGAAGGCAACACCGTGATCTCCTCCGGACCCAAACACGACGATCACGGCCATCACCACGGGCATAGCCACGGCCCCGCGAAAAAGTCCCTCGCGGGCTGGCAGATCCTCCAACCCGTCCAAGCCATCGCCGACAAACAAACCATCAATCTGATGCTCAACAGCCTGCGCTATCTCAAAGCCGAAAAGTTTGTCAGCGAAGACATCCAAAAAGATCGCAAATCCTTTGGCCTCGATAAGCCCGACGTCTCCATCGAACTCTCCCTCAAAAACAGCAAAGGCAAGGACAGCACCTTCATCCTTCACATCGCCTACCCCACCAAAGCGCCCCAAAAAGCCTATGTCGCTCGCCCCGACAAAGGAGCCATCGCCGAAGTCGACCGCAATGCCCTCAAAGATCTCACACAACAAGTCTTCTACTTCCGCGAAAAACGCGCTCTGTTCGCCACCAACAGCCGCATCAAACAGATCGCCTTCCAACAATCCAACAAGACCTTTCGCCTCCTCCGCATCGAAGGCAAAGAAGACGAGTGGCGCGTCCTCAACCCCGGCCCCCAAAATGCCGACAAAAAGAAAGCCACCGCATTTCTCAACGATATCCTTTCCGTCAAAGTCTCTCGTTTTGTCGCAGAATCCGCCACTCCCGCACAACTCCAAACCTACGGTCTCGATCAACCGCAGCTTCAGATCGCCTTTTATGGCACCAGCAACAAAGAGCTTCTTGAGCAAATCTTGATCGGAAAACAAGAAAACGACGGATACTACGCCACAAACAACAAGAAGGAAAAGATCTTCTTGATCAAAACGGGCGATATCACTAAGCTACCCACCCAAGATTGGCAGTTCATCCAAGGTGGCAAAGCCCCCACCCCACCCGCTGCCCGCCCCGCGCAGACGCCCGTACCGACCTCGCGGCCTGCGCCCACGCAAACCTTCCCCAAGTCGTTGCCCAAGATCTCGATCCCGGCCCCCCGTCCTGTGGTCTTCCCCACCACAACGCTGCCTGCGATCCAACCCAAGGCACCTGCTCCCGCTTTGCGCGCAGCACCTGCCTCCAAACCTGCGCAACGCTAAACAACCATCGCAAGGAGTCCGTCCCATGGCCCGCGTCACCGTCGAAGATTGCCTCCACAAAGTCGAAAACCGCTTTGCTCTCGTCATGCTTGCGGTCCAACGTGTCCGCCAACTCAAGCGCGACAAAGACGCTCGACCCATGATCCGCTCCCGAAACAAAGAAGCCGTCACCTCTCTGCGCGAGATCGCTGCCGGAAAGATCGCTTACAAAGAAGATCCCCTCTCCAAAAATCCCTACGGTCGTTAATCACCTTTTTAACGGAGAGGTTTTTTGCGTCGAAGAGCCGCTGACACTCGGGATCACGTACACGCGATCATCTTGTTTTGCGGCTTTGTTGCGACCCATCGTGATCAGATTGCGCAACCCTGTTCCCTTTTGCCCCGTCTGCTTTTCTGCGATCCCCACGAATTCCCACGCCCGCTCGAACCAATACGCCGCCCGATAAAACTCACCTTCTTGGCGATACAACTCCGCCACCAGATACGCCACCGTTGGGCGCTTGGCCAGCGGATACATCTTGCGTTCGAGCGCAAAACGCATCGCCGCAAGCGCTTTGCGCCGAAACAGCGATGCCCAACGTGCGTCTTTTTCCTCACGCGCTGCCCACAACGCACGCAAATAAAAATCCCCAAAGAAGCGCGCATCTTTCTTGCGTGCGATGTAGGCCGCTGCTGCGGCATGATAGCGAAAGCTCCCCGAGATATCCTCTCCTGCCCGAAAAGACTGGCGGATCGACTGCAACGCACGCTCCATCTCTAGCCGATCATACGGCTCCAAAAAATCTTGCGTCAGCGCCGCATAGTTGCTGCGCGGACAGATCCAGACATACTCGCGTTGACCAAAACGCCCCAAGTGTGGGCGCAGATCGCTGTCTCTCGCTTCCGCACGCATCCCCTTGATCACCAACACTTCGATGATCTCGCCATCATGTGGACAACGCATCCGACGCACCCGAACTTCAGGACCGATCACCCGACCCAAACAATAACGACCATAACGCTGACCCTCTGGGCAACTCTGGCGCGAAATAGCCGGTTGCTTGGGCGATTTCGTACCATTCGGTGTTTTCGATGCGGGCGTTACTTGCGGTGCTTGTGCTGTCTGCAACAGCTTCGGTGATCGCGGTGTACCCAACAGCTTCGGTGTTTGCGATGTACCCGACAGCTTCGGTGTTTGCGATGTACCCGACAGCTTCGGTGTTTGCGATGTACCCGACAGCTTCGGTGTTTGCGATGTACCCGACAGCTTCGGTGTTTGCGAGACCTGCGTTGGGCGACTCGCGGCGGACTCGATCTGGGGCTTCGCAGGAGACACCGTCGGGCGGTTGGAAGGGGGTACTCCGAATCCCTGATGTGGAAGGATAAACAAGGCTCCAACACCAAGCAGAGCCGCACCAAAAACACGATCAAACATATCCTTTTTCCTTTTCTTTCAAGGCTTCCCGTTCTCTTTTTACCTTGGCACACGCCTTGCCAAAGCGTTCTCAGCGTGTTAAGTTGCACCACCAAATCACTTCGCTCATGGGTGGGCCTGATGAAAAAGCATTCTTTGCAACACAAGATCAAGCCCCCTTGCGCCCCTCCCAAAACGAAGTTGAATAACCACACTCGCGAATCCGTCTGATGCCCGACTCAACGCTGGGTGTGATAAAGATCACGTCCTTATCTCTGTCTTGTCCGTCCTTTGGGCGGATGAGAATGGAACCCAACCTTACCAGCCCTTTTTGCAGGAGGCTCCTATGCTTTCCAAATGGAAAACCCTTCTCCTCGCGGGATTCTTGGCGCTCTCTCTTGCGCCCGGTCTCTCTCACGCCCAGTACGATCCCGATCTCGATGACGGCAACCAAAACCAACAACCCCCACCCCAACAAAGTGGGCAGCCTGACGCACAGCCCGGCGTTGCACAACCCGGCGTGCAAGAAACCTTACCTCCACCCGAGCAAGTCACCGCTCACCCGCACATCAACGTCAACGGCGTTCAAGTCTATTACTATTACGACAACGGCGTGGCGCGTTATTATTACTTCGATGGCAACAGTGCCCGCATCTATTACCCCGTGGGATGGCGTCCTTGGTACTTGAACGGCGGAATCCGTGTGAATTTCGATCCCGCCCCTTACACCGTCTTTGATGGCCGTCCTGTGTACTACTTCTGGTACAACGGAGCCTACCGTTATTACTGGTACAACAACGGCGCGATGACCTATTACCCCATCGGATGGCGCCCTTGGTATATGCGCGGTGGCGTTCGCGTATGGTACGCTCCCCGCTACCGTTATCACTACCGCAACTGGTACCGTCACCGCACTTTCTATCGCCGTGGCGTGTACTATCGCCCCAACCTGTACCGCACTCGGTACCGCGCTTACTACACCCGTTATCGCGGCGGTTATCGCGGCGGTTATCGCGGCGGTTATCGCGGCGGTTATCATCGTGGTTATCATCGTGGCGTCAATCGCGGTTATTATCGTGGCGTCAACCGTGGCTACAATCGCGGCTACAATCGCGGTGTTCAACGCGGCTACAATCGCGGTGTTCAACGCGGCTACAACCACGGCTACAATCGCGGTGTTCAACGCGGCTACAATCGCGGCGTTCAACGCAGCGGTGGTGGATATCGCGGTGGCAGCAGCGGTGGTGGATATCGCGGTGGCAGCAGCGGTCGCAGTGGCGGTCGCCGTTAATCCTCACCTCTGTTGATCGAGCCTCTTGCTCCCGCCCTTTCCGCCTCTGTTGATCGAGCCTCTTGCTTCCGCCCTTTCCACCTCTCCCACTTCATCTCTCCCCCGCCTGATCTGCCCGCTCTCCAAACCTTCTTCCCTACAACCCTTCTTGCTCTCGCCTCAAAACGCTCTCGCTGTGTTGTCAAAAGTACACTGTGAAAATGCCGTTGCACGCGCTCTCCATCACAACACACGACAAAAACCCCGTCGAAACGCTCGAATGCTTCGTATGGATCGCACCGTCCGCTGTTTTCGACGTCGGCGATCGCACACAACGAATACATCCTCCTTCACAATAACCTATCCAAAAGAAACACCTTTTTCTTTCTCTCGATCACATTTCTGAGGTGGTCTTGTTCTTGCTTTGGTGCACGCCGCCTTCCGAAAAGCAAATACTCGTTTAAAACAACGGATACAAGGCGAAGGCGCACAAGCCAAACAAGAAACTCAGCACAAAGGACGCCTCCCAAAGCGCCCTCTGTGGCTCTCTCCATCCTAAAGGAAAGAATATGCGTGTAGATGTTGTGATCGTCGGTGCGGGCGTTGCGGGTGCAGCCTTGGCGACGGCGTTGGGTCGTGCAGGTTTTCAGGTCGCCTTGATCGACCGTAGCCCTCATATTCCCGAAGTAATCGCTGGAGAACTCCTCCAACCGGGAGGATTCCAAGCCCTTGAATCGCTCCATCTCGAAGAAGCGGTCGAAGCCATCGACGCTCAAAAGATCATCGGCTTTTCTGTCCTCCAAGGCGAAGAAGGCCAAGCCCTCGCCTACCCCCCACGCAGCGAAAGCAAAGAACACCCCCACGCCGAAACCAAAGGCTACGCTTTCCGCCATCACCGTTTTGTGGGCCGCTTGCGCACACTCGCTCAAGAAACCCCTCATGTTCGCTTTCTGATCGGTCAAGTCAGCGATCTGATCATCGAACAGGGCCGTGTGCGAGGTCTGTGTTATCGGGACGCTGAGGAAAAACAACAAACGATCTACGCCGATCTGACCGTTGCAGCCGATGGACGGGCCTCTCGATTGCGCAGCCAACTCAGCCAAGGCGCACAGCCCGAACAAGTCTCGTATTCGATCGGCGTCTTGCTCAAAGATGTCCCCCTTCCTTTTCCACAACACGGACATGTCTTCCTTACCCAACCTGCCCCCACGCTCGCTTATCCTATCGCAACCCACGCGATCCGCCTGCTTGTCGACTTCCCGGGAAAACTCCCCAAACAAAGCAACGGCGAGATGGCCGATTATCTGCTCTCTTCGCTACTTCCGCAGATGCCCGCCTCCCTCCACGACGCCATCCGCCGCGCCGTCGAAGAGGGAGCCATCCAAACCATGCAAAATATCCGTATGCGCCCTCCTAGCCCCACCCTCCACGGAGCCGTCCTGCTCGGCGATGCCTACAATATGCGCCATCCCATGACAGGTTCCGGGATGACCGTCGCCCTCAACGATGTCCGCTTGCTCGTTGAAGCCCTTCAATCCGCCCACTTTCATCACCCCCCTGCTCTCGACAAAGCCATCCAAAGCTTCTACCAAAAACGCGAATCTCTCGCTGCAACCGTCGATATGCTTGCTGGCGCTCTCTACGAGATCTTTCGCGCCAAGGATACCACCCACGCCCTGATGCGCGATGCCGTCTTGCGTTATTGGCAACTCGGAGGCTTCGCCGTTTCTGGACCCATGTCTCTGCTCTCAGGCATGGCCCCCAAACCCTTGATGCTGCTCACACACTTCTTTGCTGTGGCCTTCATCGAAGCCGGCCAACGCTTGTTGCGCGCCCCCACCCAACCCCAACGCATCTTCCGCGACTTACAAGATGTTTTTCGCCTTGTATCGGGCGCATTCACGATCATACAACCCCAGATCCCACGTGGGCTGCGCATCTTTTCTCCCCTCGCCACCGCACTCTATCCCACCCCGCTCTCTTCCCAAACCAAAGGCTAACACCAAATCCGCCCGTTGTATGACCGTAAAGACGTAGGGGCAGCCCCCATAGGCGTTAGGTGAAGCGGAGGAAAGCCCCCCACCCCGCCCTCCCCCGTGAACAGGGGAGGGAGCGAAAGTCGGAAGCATCGGGGATTTTGTTTTTTCATGACGCACGCTGTATGCACCAAATGCAGACGCTGCCCCAACTTCCCCCCGTTCACGGGGGGATTGAGGGGGGGAGAAAAAAAAAGGCGATCAAGACCGACTCTACGAGGTTTCCACCTTAACAAGACGCGTATGGGGGCAGCCCCCGTGATTATTTGATCCAACGAATTCATTCCGTACATTCCGTACATTCCGTACATTCCGTACATTCCGTACATTCCGTGCTTTGCGAAGCGCGCAACTCCCGTTGGTCGTTGTCCGTGGACTCTTCTTTTCGGTATCCTCTGCGTGATGCCCGCGTTTTGTACCCACATCACACAACGGGCGGATCTCGTATCACACCAACGCACAAGCTATGGAGCCCCTCCCCACGCAGCCCACCCCACGCAAAGAAGCAACACCCGCCACCACCGATGTTGGTGATGCTCACCACGCTCCATGCTGGCAACGCACACCATGAGCGATGTTGTTGACCTCGCAAGGTGTTTTGTGCTTTTCTGTCGGCCACTCTCGCGCCGACCTCACACAAACACTTCGTTCCAACAACGTTGTACACGCGGCCCACAAACCAACACAACTCATCTATCACCCTACAACCTTCGGCTGTATCGCAGGCTTTTTGATGAAATCACTCAACCATCTACCCCAACCCCCATCCCCAACCTCTTCCTCCCACACAAGCCCTTTCTTTCATGCGCAATACCTCGAACGATCCGAGCATTACGCGTATGCCGCCACCTTTTCTATTAGTTGGCTGTTTCTGTTCGGGCTTTTGGCGCTTGGCCTTGGCATCGCCTACTGGTCTTTGGCAGCGTGGGAAACCTACTTCGTCAACGACCCCTATTACAGGGAGCTACGAGATCTCACGGCGATCGCAAACGCCACCACTGCCCTTGTGGTCACTCTCCCTCCGCTGATCCTGCTCCAACTACTTTTCCACTCCACCACGCCTTGGGTTCAACGCGCACAAGCCTATTATGGCGGGCTTTGGGTGGCTTGGTGGCTGACGCTTTGGATCGGTATGGGCCTTCCCTTCGGCGGTTCCGCTGGAACTCTCTCGATCCTCTCTGTCGCTGCGCTCCTGACGCTCGTTGATCAACGCCGCAATCTTCTGCTCAACAAACAAGCCCCCATCCTCGGTGCGATCGCGCTTTTGCTCGCGGGCCTACTTTCCTTTCCGATCTTTGGAGCCCTCCTCTGGAAAGCTGCCCCTTGGCTGGCCCTACTCTTGGGCTTTATCGCGATGCGCACCTTCCCCTTCAAAGACGATCCTCGCGGCATCTTTGTGATCTCTGCGTTGTTTGTGTTTAGCTTTGGCCCTTGGCTCACTACACACCCCCGTTATACGGGGTTTTTGAGCCTCGCTCGTTACAACGCTCTCGACGACTCCGCCGCACAACACGCCCTCCGCTCCCTCCACACAGATCACAAACACCTTCCCTCCCTCCGCTTTTACGCCATGCTCTACCCCCTCACCAAATCCCCTTCCCTCCGACCCCAAACCACTCGCCTGTTGCTCGTGCATTGGTCACAAAATCCCAACCATCGGCCTTTTCCAACAGCCTTCCTCCGCCAACATTGCACAGCCCTCGATCTCCCCACCCTCCAAAAACAACTCCATGACTCCATACTCCAAAAACGCCTACTCACCGAGCTCTTCGCCTACCTCCGCTCCCCTCAAACACGCGACGACGCCCGTTGGCTTCTGCTTGCTCTCCAAAAAAGCTGGCCTCACCATCACCACGCCTTCCAAACACACCTTCAACCCGCCACTTTCAAACCTTCCCCTCACCTCTTTCCTCCACCTCGCATACACGCATCCCTCAAAACAGCCCTTCCCTCCGCCACTTCCAAACCCACATCCCTCAAAACAGCCCTTCCCTCCGCCACTTCCAAACCCACGACGCAAAGGAAATAGCCTTCATGCACAACGAGACACGGGCTTTCATGCGCCCAAACGGCTTTTTTTGGCTTTCTCTTGTGGTGATGGCGGCTGGTTTGGGTTTTTGGGGTCATCTGCATTGGCAAAGCCCGCCTTGGCATGACCAAGCCTCCCTTCCATTGAGGCTTTCCGCGATCGGTGGGCATGCTCTCTGCGGTGCGTTGTTGATCGGTTTTTTCGTGGGCTTGGCCCCCCTCTCTTTGCGTGCCGCGATCCTTGAACACCCGCGCCTTTTTGCGATATCGCGAGGATATCTCTTGCTTTGGTGGTGCGTGGCGTGGGCGGGCATGGGCCTTCCGTTGTTTGGGTGGGCGGGGATTCTTGTCTGGGGGGTGTGCGCCTTGGTATATGCTTCCCATCAAAACCGCGAAGCGAGCTACGCTGAGACCTTACAAGCCGCCCTTCCCTTCGGTGTTTTGGGTGGAATGATGATCCAGTTCGCTCCTGCTGCTTTGGCGTGGCTTTGGTGGATCGCCCCTTGGTTCGGGCTTATTCTAGCACTATGCAGTCTCCCGCTTTGGCGCTGGACCTCCGATACGCGAGGGGCCTTGCTTGGGATCTTGCTTCTGCTCTTTGGGCTTGGCCCTTGGCTCGCTCGTGAACAGCGATACACAAACGCCCTCTCTCTCGCCCAATCTTCCGATCTTCAACCCGCGACTCTCCGCCCTTTCCTTCGCCGTCTCGTCCAAGAAACCGCGATCCCCACCTCTCACACTCAAAAGCTCTTCGGTCTCTTTGTGGCTCGGCCCAATACACAACACGAAGCCCTCCGCTGTCTTCTCCTCCATTGGACCCGCCGATCGACCCCTTCTGCTCTTCCGCAACCCCTCCTTCAACAGATCACTTGGAACGCACGCACCGAACGCCTCTTGCGCGAACAACTGCTCCCGCACCCTTCCCATCAAGCGGCTCTACGACAACAAGCCCTCGCCCTGCTTTCTTCTCCCCAAGACGCTCCGCTCGCAGCGCATCTGTTGTCTTTCTTTGCTCGCCACCTCCCACAACATCGCCCCATACTCTCCGCTTCGATCTCCACCCTTTACTTCTCTTCCACACACCAAGATCCCCTTTACATCGACCTTCTCCGATCACTGCTCCAACCCATACACGGAAAAGACGCATCCATCGCGCTTTTGCGCTTCTTTTTTCAGCACCACCCCCAACAGCCCGACGCCCAAAAACAACAATGGCTCCGCGCTCTCCTTTCCTTAAACGCCCAAGACACCGCACTCTTGCGACGCACCTTCTCCGAACCCATCCGCGCACAGATCCGACAGCACTTGCGATCCCTCGACACACCACAACAGATCCTTGGGATGCAGCTACTCGCCCACCTCGGCCACTCCGACTCCGAGTGGCTCGCCACCTTTTGGGATACCCTGCCCCCCTCTTTTTTGGACACCAAGCTGCGCCATCCTCATCCTTCTTTGCGCGCCTACGCCCACGCCCTGCGTTTCCAGCAATGGGCCTCTTACCCCTTACGCAACCAACAACTCCTCCAAGCCCTCCGAGATCCCTCCCCGCTCGTCCGACACCTCGCCCTCTCCGCCTTCCCTTCCATCCACCAACAACTCCAACACATCGCTCCGCTCGCCCCCATCGATCCTCGCCTCCATCCCTTGCTCTTCCAAACTGCCCTTCAAGCACTCCGCGCACAACCCCAAGATATCGAACCCATCGCTTACACCCTCTCCCGTCTCCACCTCACAACCACCCAAAAACAACAAGCCTTCTCCGCTGCCAAAACACTCCTCCCCCTCCAACAAGCCCGATCTGCCCGTTTTCTCCGCTCTCTCTTTGCTCTGCTCGCCACCCTCGAACCCCAACCCACCACACGCCCCACCACGCAACCTATCACGCGCCCCACCACACAACCCATCACGCGCCCCACCGCACGCCCCGCCCCAGCACGATAAATGTCTACTTGATACAACGCAACAGCCCGACATCGCAGCGTTGGCCGGTTGCGCAGTCGCTGTCCTGCAAGCAACCGAGACACACGCGGCGCTGGCCGAAGGTCAAGCATTTGTCGTAGCCAACAGCAACGCATTGGCTATCGTTGTTGCAAGGACGTGCTTGACATTCTCCTCCGAGGCAGCGGGGAAATCCTGACGCACAATCGGCGTCCTTCGTGCATTGAACGCAGCGCTTTTCGGTCGAACAAAATGGCAGAGCGATCGAACAATCGCTGGCGTCTTTGCACCCACACGATCCCTCGACACATCGGGGCTTTTGCGGATCACCAAGACAATCGTCTGCGCTCGTACATTCGACACAAGCCCCTTCGTTGCAACGCTTCCCCTCGCCACAGTCTTGGTCTTTCTCGCACGCAGGCTTGCAAGTCCATGTCTTCTCATCGCACTTTGGCGTAGGTGCTTTGCAGTCTGCGCTCGTCACACATTGCACGCAAAACAGCGCTCCACTCGAATCTTTGCGACACTTTTGACCTGTGGGGCAAGAGCAACCCGCACAGATCCCGCTCAAACATTGGGGGGCATTTTCGCTTGAACAATCCCGATCATCGCGGCATTGCACGCACACATTGGACTCACAATAACTGCGATCCTTGCTGCTACAATCCCCGTTGCCTCGGCATTGCACACACACGCCTGTTTGACAAAAAGGTCGTGCCGTTCCGCAATCGCTATCCGCGATGCACTCAAAGTCTCGCTTACACAAGTTGCACACAAGGCAAGTTTTGGCGGTGGGACGACCATCGCTGTTGTTTTGGCGCTCCCAACATTCCCCGCACAATCGGGCTTTTTCGCGCTCCAATGTACACGTTCGCACCGTACTCCACTTGTTGTTCGAGTCGTAAGTATAAGTGATCTTGCAAGTGCCTTCGTATTCGCAACGATTGTCTTCTTCTTTTTCGCTTGGTTGGCAGGCCCCCGCCCACACAACAAACCACCACGCGATCAGAGATATCCGCAACCACCGAATGTTCTGGATGGATCTAGGCTGCATCAAGCGCTCTTTTCTTTACTTTCATGGCCCGCGTCCCTCCCCAACGGAGCCATCGCGTCCAAGGGATGGGGATTAGAGGACATCGCGCCCAGTCATGGCTTTCAAATACGGCGTATTGACCGCCGTCAATTGTTGTGGGTCTGCGTAGATCTCTTCGACGTAATCACTTTCCCACAACACTTTTTCGATCTCTTTGTTGAGGAAGTCGAGCGCAGCATCAAACACAGGAAAAGACTTCGAGTGGGCGACGGCCTCGACTGCGCGCTTGTGCGTCACTTCACCGTCGATGTTTTTTTGGAAGATCAAGCGTTCTGCTTCATTTTCCAGATCGCGGTAGCGATCGATGTAATCTTCGATGGTCGTCTCGATCTCACGACAGAGTTTTCCCGTCGCCCCCGGGGCGATCTCCACCATCTCTTCATTCATCCAACGCTCGACCATCAGTTGAACTTGGGTATTCACACGACGGTGATCAAAACGCATAATCGCCATCCTCCGCAAATGAGTAAGGGTTGAAAACTCCGAATCTATCGGTGTTTCGCGATGGCTGCCCTCGCCTCTTCTCGGAAACGGCAGCCCTACAACCTAGCACAACGGTCCGAAGGCGAGGTTCTATCGTACGCGACGAAGGCCCACCATAACCAACATCCCACAGCACGTCTAGTCTTTTTGCAAAGCGCAAGGATCAGGCGTCGGAGTCTTCGGATGGATCGAAGAAGATGCGTTCTTGGTGTTCTTGTTCTTCCCGTCCTTCTTCGTGATAAGAGCCGCCACCTTCGGGAAGTTCGATGCGACGACTGGGCCGGTCAAACAAGTCGATCAACAGGGCCTCAGCATCGTCATCTCCTGCTTTGGCGAGGTTGGTGGCGATCATCGCAGCGATCAATTGGAGCATCTCTGCGGACATACACGACGAAGCCCCTTGTTTGATCAACATATCTTTAATCTTGTCCATCAACTTGCGCTGCCCGGGCTTTTTTAACACCTTGGTCAACAGGCTCATCAACTCACCCGAAGGGATCACGCCCTGTTGAGCGAGGCTTGCGATGCGGTTTGAGATCCCCGTCACGTCGTGCAACATCACGGTATGCAGGTTTTGTAAAGCCACCGCCTCTTGGGCGCTGGCCCATTTGAAGACCAACTGTTTGAGCTGCTGACGCGGAGAGTCGGGCGTTCCGTCTTGGGCGGATGTTTGGGTCGTTGCGTTCATCAACAGATCTTGAACCGAACCCGAAGTCGGCTTGTCGGTGGTTTGGGCTGCGGTCTGTGCGCTCGCTGCGGTCTGTGCGCTCGCTGCCGTCTGTGGGAGAGCTTGGGAAAGCTCCGCTTTGTTTTGTGAAAGCTGCGCCATCCCCGCCCCAAGAGTCGCGGTTTGGGCAGTCGTCTGTAAGGTCGATGGTGCAGCCTCCTTCCCACCACCCAACGAGGCATCTGCTTTTCCTGACGCACCTTGCGCGAGATTGTTTTGAAGGGATGCCTTGTCTGCGGCCTTTTCGGTCGACGCGCCTTGTGCCGAGGCTTGGGCCAGTCCCTTTTCAGCGGTCGACTGTGTACTCTCTGCGGCTTTTCCTTGCAAAAGGCTTGTTGACTTCGCAGCCTCGGAAAGCCCCTTGCTGTCGAGTCCTTGGGGCTGTGGCAGCGTACCATTTGAGGAAGTCAGCTTCGCTCCGCCGCTTCCGAGCGGATCCGCCATCCCCGTAGAATGAGCCGCTTTCGTTTGGCCCGACATCCCGACCGAAGCACCTTTGGCGGCGTTTTGCGACGAAAGGCTATCGCCTTGGGCAGTTCGTGTCCCCTCGGATGCGCCCTGCAAAACGCTGCGCTGGATGGCGCGTGCTTGCGGCGTGCTTTTTGGGGCCAACAGCCCTTTGTCCTCTTGGCCCTTGGGATCGGCCTTTGCGTCTTTCCCCGATTTCAGCTTCCCACCAAGATCCCCAAATCCAATCGCCGTTCCTGCCTTGCCATCGGCCTTTCCAACATCCCCCTCCATCTTTCCCTTTTCGAGGGCTTTTTCAGCAATCAAAAATCCCAACCCCGCCTTGCTCAAACCCGCGCTCGACAAGATGTCATCCTTGCTCAACAAGTTCCCGAGCGTCGGGGCTTCTGCGCCCAAAAGCTTCGTCGTTTGATGCGTTTCAAAACTGCCCTTTTGAGGGGCTTGTGTTGGAGAGACGGTTGGCGATGGGTTGGTTTGAGCGGTAGCTTCGCCCTTTGCGACACCTTCGCTGCCTTGGGGGGAACCCTGAATCGTCCCGCCTCCTTGCGCGGGGCCTTTCGCAATCGTCCCATCCGTCAACGGAGGCATCCCTCCTTGGAGCATCGGTGTGGGTGGGGGTGAGATGATCCGCGACATGTGTTTGTCCTCGCAAAAAAACGCTGTGAAGCGCACTCCGACCCAACGAAGCGCATCAAGTATCTTGTTGATATAGCCGCTTTTTTGCGCAAAAAGCAACTTCCTCTCTGATCATCCTCGCCAAATCTCCCCCCAAAGTTGCGCCCGCCACGCTGGTTTGCTTTCTGACCTCTTGCATCGTATACATCCCTGCACGTTCTCTTTGGTGCCACTTGTCGGATGAGTTTTGTGGGGCCTTGCCCCACACCCCACAAGGGGTCGCGACCCCCTTGACCCCATATCGGCGAACAGATCATCGTTTTTCACACCAACGACTCTCTCGCTTGAACAGGCCCGAACACTGGGGTTTCCTCTCTCCCATCCAACCCTAGCCCAAGAGTTCCGCCACATCTCGTCAACCACCCATCATAAGGACTGAAACGGATGTCATCGCCTTTTTATACGAATACTTCGACGCCACCGCTTTTTCGCACACTTTTTTCTTTGGAGGGCATTGGCTTCGCTTCGATCATCTTGGTGTTTTGGGCGTTTTGGGGTGTCCCTTGTGCCTACGCGACCCCTGTCACCCCTCCCATCGAGCGTTCCGCGTCCAACCCGCCGCCCACCCAAAGCTCTCCCATCTCCCCATCCATGCGGGTTTTGTGGCGACTCCATCAAGAACAGCTCCGCCTTGTCGACACCAGCGTCCTGTACAAAGGCCCCAAAAAAATGGAGCTGACCTTCTTAGGCGGCGGTTACGAATCGATCTTCCAAAGCTCCCCCAAAGCCTTGCGCCTCGCGGGTAGCTTTCACGGCCTACAGATCGGTGGTTTCGTCCTCAGTTCGATCGGCCTTGGAGCCACTCTCGCAGGAACCTTGATCGTGATCATTACTCCCCAAGCCGTCGTCCAACCCACTGCAGGCGGCGTTTTGGGTCCTGAACTTTTTTGGGGCCTACTGCTCGGTGGAACCGCCCTCAGCTTGATCGGCTCCATCCTTGCGCAAAGCTCCTACGGTATGCTTTATCGCGCCGTCGATATCTATAACCGCGAAACCTTCGAGAAGATCTTTCGTGACGCCAACCAAGGACAACTCCCCCAAGCCCACACACTCCCGAAACGACGCACCCTTCTCTATGCCGCCACCCCCTAATCCGCTCCTTCCCAAAAGACACAACACCCCGAAAATCCCCATGTACACGCCAACTCAAGCCAAACAGACACAACATCGCCAAAATCCCCGTGTTCGCGCTCGACCAAGCGGCTGTGCTGTCGGTTTGAAGAACGTCGGTTCGCCCCATCGATACGGGGTCAAGGGAGCCGCGCTAAGGGCGCGGGGTACGGGGCAGCGCCCCAAACAAACAAATCGTGCAAGAGATCCTACCCCAACTAGAGATGTTTCGACAACATCTCCATCAAGCGCACAAAAGGTCGAGTGCGTTGCATGATGTAAAAGTGCAGGATGGGTGCGCCTTTTTCGAGCAGATCCATCGCTTGACGATAGGCCCATTCGACGCCGACTTGCGTCACTTCGGCGGGGGTGGTGGCCTCCATGACGCTTTGGGTCAATTCATAGGGGATATCGATGTGAAAGGAGCGGGGGATCGAAGTGAGTTGCTGCTTCGAGGTCATGATCTTGAGGCCGGGGATGATCGGCATGGTGATGCCGAACTTGCGAGCGCGATCGCAAAAATCGAAATAAGACTGGTTGTCATAAAACATCTGCGTCACCGCAAACTGCGCACCCGCCTCTTGTTTTTTCTTCAACATCTCCAGATCGAACATCCGATTGGGCGCTTCAAAGTGTTTTTCAGGGTAAGCCGCCACACCGACGCAAAAGTTTGTTTTTGCGGCATCCATCAACTGTTCTTGGTACACACCGTGATTCATGTTGACGATCTGCTGCACAAGATCCGAGGCGTAGGTGTTGCAGGTACGCCCGGGCGCAAGCTCGCGCTTTGGCTTACCATCCCCTCGGATCGCCAACAGGTTTTCGATCCCCAAGTAGTTGAGTTCGATCAGCGCATCTTCGGTTTCTTCGCGGGTAAAGCCTGCGCACAAGATGTGAGGAACGGGTTCAATGTTGTACTTATATTTGATCACTGCACAAAGGCCGAAAGTTCCCGGGCTTTTGCGCCGTGTTCGCCGATGAAACGTGCCATCGGGTCGCTCTTCCCACGCGATATCCGCCGCATGGCTTGTCACGTTCACAAACGGCGGATTAAAGGGCCGAATGGATTCGATGGCTTCGTGAAATTCGGTAATATTTCCCCCTCGCTTGGGCGGGATGATCTCGACGCTAACTTGGGGATTTCGGGCGGATTGGATATGATCGATCACTTTCATCCGAGAGACCTTTGATGGTGCCTTGGGGGAGTCAAAAACCAAGGTAAACCATCCAAAACAAATGTTTTTTCCACAAAGCAACCACTTTCGCACAGGTTGCTTGATCTTGCGTGGTTGTCACCATATACCCCTTCGCAAATTTTTCAAGAAGAAAGGAGGCCCAGCACAGCACGCGATAGCCCGCACATCGCTCCAAACGACTTCCGCAACACCAAGAGCAAAAACGTGATTTCTTCTTCCCCCTTTCGCTGGCCGATCTTTTTCCGTATGCTTTGGCACACCACAGCGCGCCGCGCCTCAACGCCAACACAACCAAACCAAAGGAGCGGGAATGACCGAGCCAAACAACACATCCTCTCGTCCTGTCGTTGCAGTCCTTGGAGCCGGACCTGCGGGTCTTTATGCCGCCAATAAGCTCGCCCAAGAAGGTGTCGATGTCTTGCTGATCAACCGCGACATCAAACCCGGTGGCCTTGCAGAATACGGCATCTACTTTGACAAGCACAAAATGAAAAACGGCCTACGCAAACAATTCGACCGTATCCTCGCCCAAAAAAACATCGCCTACATGGGGCATATCGAAGTCCGTCAACAAGGCGGAACGTTGACCCTCGAAGAGTTCGAAGACTTGGGCTGCGCCGCTTATCTTGTGGCGGTCGGCGCACAAGGAACGCGAAAGCTCGGATATGACGGCGAAGACCAGATCTCGGGACTCTTTCACGCCAAGGATCTCGTCTACCACTACAACCAACTCCCCCCCTTCGCTTCGCAGGAGTTTTCCATCGGCCAACACGTCGGTATCATCGGCATGGGCAACGTCATGGTCGATATCGCCCACTGGCTTGTGTGGGAAAAAAAGGTCGCCTCCGTGACAATCCTTGCTCGTCGTGGCCCCGCAGAACGCGCCTACACCGACAAAGAGATGCGCGAAGTCATCCGCGCCGTCGACCTTGATGCTCTTGATGTCGAGATCGCTCGGATCGCCGACAATCTCCGTTCCGTCGGCCAAGATCCCGAAGCCCTCAAAAAAGAATTGCGCGAACCTCTCGACAAAGCCGAAGTCTTCGACAGTCCAACACGCATGGCCTTTCGCTTCCTTGTCGGTGTCAACAAGCTGATCGCTGGCCCTGACGGTCGACTCGCTGCGGTGGAGCTTGGACACAACCAACTCATCCAAAAAGGCGACCGCCTCAACGCCCAATCCACCGGCCAAACCGAGATCCTCCCCTTGGATACGCTGGTGTACGCCATCGGCGATCAAGTCGACGAAGGACTCGGGCTGCCTTTTCGCAACGGACAATTCCTAACACCAAGCGGCCCAAACCCCCACGAACCCGAAAAAGCCCGCTACGAAGTCAAAGACCCCCAACACGATCAACCCCGCCCCGGCTGGTTTTTAGGCGGATGGGCGCGCATCGCCTCTGATGGACTTGTCGGAAAAGCCCGTGCTGACGGCGAAACCGCTGCAAACGAAGTCTTGCGCTGGCTCAAACAACACAACCCCCAAAGCGCCGACCTCGCTTCCTGTCAACAACGGCTCCGCACTCTGCTTCAACAAAAGCAACACCCCTTCGTCGAATACGCCGACGTCCTCACACTCCAATCCATCGAACAAGCTCGCGCCGATGCCCTCGGTGTCCCCCTCTTTAAATTCAACACCAACGAAGAAATGCTTGCTGCCATCCAAAAATCCTGAGAAGCTCGGTCAACGCGCTCGGTTTATTTGATCGTGTGGGGTTCCACTCCACTGTTTGATCATGTGGGGTTCCACCCCACGCCCCGCAAGGGAGTCCGACTCCCTTGACCCCGTATCGACGGGAAGAACAGGCGGTTTCTACACCAACAGCGGCTCCGCTCGAAGTACCGCGAACACGGGTTTTCTCGACAAGTCATCCGATATCCACCCATTGTGTATACATCTCCCAGATCTCGTCTCGCTGCTATCACGAAACACCGTATTTCCAAAAAGAAAAAGCTCTTCACCAAACAACTGTGCCGCTTAAGTCTTTACAACACGGATATCTCAACATCGCGTCACTCTCCAACACAACATGAGAGGCTGCTAATGCTGCCAAAAAACGTGATGTACCTTGTATTCCTCGTGTTCTTCGCTTTTGCATCGTGGCGCTGTGGCGATCTTCCTCCCGAAGAACCCCTGCCCAAAGAATCCACCACCCCGTCCGAACAAAGCCAAGAAACCCCTGCCCAAGAGATCGCACAAACGGATACAGAGTCCCCACCTGCGGATTCCAACGGCGAACCCCAACCCGCAGACTCCAACAACGAACCCACCACAGAACCCCTGTCTACAGACTCCAACAACGAACCGATCGCGGATTCCGCCCACGAGTCCAACACAGAGCAACCCCTCGAACCTTCGGATCAAAACGACGCAAGCGAAACCACCACCGAACCAACCCTGCACGAATCCTCGACTGAATCGCCCCTACATCCCGAAGAAGCAACCCACCAAGACGCCCGTCCACCCGAAGTGACGAACGAATTCACCCCCGAAAAAACTCCCGAAGCTCTCCCCGAAACACACATTGGATCGAGCGGATGCGGAAAAAATCCACCCGTCACAGGTCTCCAAGAAAACATGACCCTCACCGTCATGAACAAGCAACGCAACTATGTCCTTTCCGTTCCAGCCAATTACAACAAAAACACCCTACATCCCGTGATCTTTGGATTCCCCGGCCTCAACGCCACAGGAAAACAAGCCCGTAGTTATTTGGGCCTCGAAAAAACTCCCGGGCCTGCTGTCCTCTATGTCTATCCGACCGCTCAAGTCGTTTCTTCTGGTTGGCAGATGCAGGTCGGAGGCGGAGACATCGAGTTTTTCGATGAGATCCTCAAAAAACTCGAAACCGAATTTTGCGTCGACACCAAAAGAATCTTCAGCACGGGTTTCAGTCATGGAGCGATGTTTACAAACAACCTCACTTGCGTTCGTATCCAAAAGCTCCGAGCGGTCGCTCCCATCGGAGGATCAGGCCCTTGGTACAACAACTGCAAAAACGGCCCTCTCCCCGCGATGGTGATCCACGGAACCACGGACACCGTTGTCAAACTGACTGATGGCGAAAAAACCCGTGATCACTGGAAAACACAAAACGCCTGCACCAACACCTCGCAATCCGCCCCTCCGTCGCCCTGTGTCGCTTACCGTTCTTGCACACAACCCACGCTTTGGTGTGCTTTCCAAGGAGGGCACCAAGTCCCGAGCTTCGCAGGCACAGGCATCCGAGACTTTTTCCTTGGCCTCCCGTAGCCTCGATGGTATCGGGATGAGAGGACGAGGCGGTCGCTCTTTTCGTAGAGGTCGTGGCGGATGAGCGGACGAGGCGGTCACTCTTTTCGTAGAGGTCGTGGCGGATTAGAGGACGAGGCGGTCACTCTTTTCGTAGAGGTCGTGGCGCATCGCTTGGATGTTTTTGTCTTTGAGGTAGGCTTCGAGGGTGGCGTGGCGGTCGATCACACCGCGATCTGCGATCTCGATGATGCGATTGGCGACGGTGTTGGTGAACTGGTAGTCGTGGGATGAAAACAAGATGATCTCGGGGAATTGGATCAAGCCGTTGTTGAGGGCGGTGATCGCTTCAAGATCGAGGTGGTTGGTGGGTTCATCGAGGATGATCGCGTTAGAACCGCTGAGCATCATCTTGGAGAGCATACAACGGACTTTTTCGCCCCCCGAAAGGACGGTGGATTTCTTGAAGACTTCATCGCCCGAAAACAGCATCCGACCGAGAAAACTGCGCGCAAAGGGTTCGCCTTCACTGGGGGGAGCATACTGAAGAATCCATTCGATCAAGTTGAGATCACCCTTGAAATGTTCGTCGTTTTCTTTCGGTAGATACGCCTTGGTGATGGTGGTTCCCCATTGGATCGAACCTGCATCAGGCGCGACTTCGCCCATGATCATCTGAAAAAAAGTCGTCTTCGCAAGACTGTTCGGGCCGATCAAGGCGATCTTATCGCCCTTTTTGACCGATAAGTTAAAGTCCTTAAACAACTGCACCCCATCGACGGACTTTTCCAGCCCTTCGATCTCCAAGATAATCTTTCCACAAGGACGCTCTGGCTTAAAACCAACAAACGGAAACTTGCGGTTGGAGGCGGGCATTTGTTCGATCTCGATCTGATCGAGCAGCCTTTTGCGGGACGTGGCTTGTCGTGCTTTTGAAGCGTTTGAACCAAAGCGCAAGATAAACTCTTTGAGTTCTTTGATCTTGTCTTCTTTTTTCTTGTTTTCATTTTGACGCTGTTGCATCACCAACTGGCTGGATTGATACCAAAAGTCGTAGTTTCCGACGTAAAGCTTCAACTGGCCGTAGTCGATATCTGCAACGTGCGTACAGACGTTATTGAGGAAGTGGCGGTCGTGGGAGACCACGATCACGGTGTTTTCGAACTTGCTCAAAAAGTCTTCGAGCCATTGGATCGATTGCAGATCCAACTGGTTGGTGGGTTCGTCGAGCAGAAGGATATCAGGGTTTCCAAACATCGCTTGAGCCAGCAAGATCCGCACTTTTTGCGTTCCTTCTAATTCTTTCATCAAGCGCTCGTGGATCTCAGGTTCGATACCAAGGCCACTTAACAAGTTCGCGGCTTCGTATTCGGCCTCGTATCCGCCAAGATCCGCAAACTCTCCTTCGAGATCCGCTGCCCGCATACCATCTTCTTCGCTCATATCGGGCTTTGCATACAACGCCTCGCGTTCTTTCATCACGCGATAAAGCTCTTTGTGCCCCATAATCACGGCATCCAAGACGCGATGCTCATCAAAAGCAAATTGATCTTGGCGCAACACAGCGATCCGCTTGTTGGGGGCGATCAGAACACGCCCCGAAGTCGGTTCGAGTTCCCCCGCAAGGATCTTGAGGAAGGTAGACTTGCCTGCCCCGTTTGCGCCGATCAACCCATAACAGTTGCCCGGGACAAATTTTACATCGACATCCTTAAACAAGACGCGACCGCCAAAAGAGAGGGTGACACGCTCGACCTGAATCATCAAAAGCTCCGTCCATAGGGGGATTTAACCAAGGCACAGCAGCTTTCTTCTGCAACGCCCTTGCCTACACGATATCCTCGTATCGTGTGGACAGAGCCTTTTGCCACGAAAGTGCAAGACTTTCAACAAAGATTTTCTAAAAATGTTTTAGGGCAGATCCACAGGATAGACGCGGCGAGAAGAGGGTGGGGTATGTTGCGTGTGCAAGCTTTGCCAGAGATTCCAAAGCTGCCGATGTTGCTCTTTGATCGCAGCTTGACTTGTGTGATACGCATGAGCGCTGATCTGATACGGCGAAGGGGGTGTCGGGATATCGCGATTGGCCATCCCAAAAAGCAAAAAGCCCACCGCCACCAACCCCAACAGGTATCCCCAAAGGCCCGTACGATCGGACCATACCGTCAAGATCAAGCTCACACCCCCCACGATCACACCCAACACCAGCACACACACCAACAGCGCCCCAAGCGAAAGCGTGTAACGTGCCACCACACTACGCTGCCACAAAGCACTCCCCACGATCTCCAACCCCACAAACAACGTCAGCGAAAAGACCAAAGCACGCAAAAGCCCGTTCCATAGGGCCTGAACAAAACCTTGCAAGCCCTCCTTCAAACCAAGCCGCGCACACGGTACCACCACCCACCACACAAACAACGTCCCCAACGCGCCCGAACCTGCCGCCCACCACGCCGCACCCGGGTGCAATCGAAACACCCCTTCCATCGTCGGTATGCTGCCTTCGCCCAACATCGACTGCAAAAACAACAGCCCCAACGCACCCCCAAAGAACAATCCACCCAAATACAAGATCCCCATCCAACTCATCCACAACGCCCCAGCACTCGGGCGATCATCGCGTCCGATCCCCACGATCAAACCACCCCCCAATCCCGACAACAACCACCACGAACTGATCTCTCCTTCGCGCACCCAACCCAACAAGATCCCGTTGGACAACAACCACGTCAGCAACAACGCTCCCATCACTCCCCACGACGAGATCCCCCACCAAAACGTCATCTTGGGTGCCCACAGCGACCGATAGATCAAGCTGCGCTCGGCTTTCTCGATCTGTTTCTTCTCCACACGCTCCGCACGTAGCCGCTTTTTCTCCGCAAGCCGTTGTTCCTTCTCGGCTCGCCGCTGCATCCGCTCTGCCGCCCGTTGGGTGCGCTCAGAAACACGTGGCGGAAGCCGTTGCAATAGCGCCTCCGCTGCTTGTGGCTCCAAAACCTCGGTGTATACGGTGGGAGGGCGGCGCTTGCGTCGTAATGGCCGCTCCTCCGCGTGATCCAAAACCTCCAACAACGCCTCGCGCAGATCGCTGATACTCTTGTAGCGATCGGCGGGATCGTGTTCCAACGCCCGCAACAACACCTGATCCAGACGGTGATCGAAAAGAGTGTCCTTGTGCTGTGTGCGCAAGATATCGCTCGGAAGGCGCAGTCGGCCATAAGGCAATGTCCCCGTCAATCCGTGATAAAGGATCGCTCCCACCGCATAGATATCCACCGCAGGCGTCAGACGCGCATTTCCAATAAGTTGCTCGGGAGCCATATACACGGGGGTTCCGCGTTGTGTGGTCATGTACACCGTTTGCGCTTCAAGCTGTTTCGCAATACTAAAGTCCAACACCCGCAACGTCCCATCTTTCGCCACCAAAAGATTTGCAGGCTTTAGATCGCGGTGGATCACCCCCTTCGCATGGGCAAATTCCAGCGCACCTGCCAACACCACCACAAACTCCCTCAGTACCTCCATATCCAAAAAGAACGGCGCTCCCTTGGACAACGCTTGCTCGAAGTAAGCCTCCAAAGACTGCCCTTCGACATATTCCATCACCAAAAAAAACACGCCACTCGAAGGCTCTTGTTCAAAACGATCCACCCGCACAATCGACGGATGCTCTAGGCGTTGCGCCAATGCGAACTCTTCTTCCAAGATATCCTTGGAAAAAGACGGATACAAGGCTTTGATCGCACAAGCCACGCCTTGTTTTTGATCCCGCGCAAGATACACCACCCCCATCCCTCCGCGACCCAACTCTTTCTCCAACAAATACCGATCTCTCAACAACATCCCAACTTGAAACGGCGTCCCCGTAAACGTCCATCCCATCGACGGCTGACCCTCCATCCCTGCCGTCGGAAGATGATCACTTCCCAAAGAGACCGAAGAGGCGAGCACTTCGTGCGCTGAAGTGCGATCACGCCTCACAGACGATGGCCCTCCTGTCTGCAACTGGTTCAAAGCAACATCATCGAAAGCGCGTCTTCTTCGAGAAGATCGTTGCCCCACCGAAGCTCTCTGGATCGATCGTTTCTCTAAGGATGTGGGCTTTGTCATCGGAAAATCTCCGCTGTTTTGTCCTTGGGATGGGCATCTCGCGTACTTCTTTGGAACCTTCTCTCGACCCACCACTTTCATCAAAAACTTCGCGCACACAAGCAAGTATGGGAATCCGCCTACTTGCCACGCAAGTACTCTCGTCTTGTGCGGTATCTGGACACACAAACCTCAACTTTTGTTCGCGCATCGCCCAGATACAACACAGATCGACCTGTCCCGACAAAAAACGATATGCACCTCAATTCCATAACATACCCACAAGTCTTGAGTTTCACTCTCTTTTTTTTGATCAGCTAAGGCTGGCGCTCTTTTTGTTCTAAGGGCCTACCAAGCGCAGCGAAACGCCAAACAAAACGGCTCCACACACAAACCGTTTTGCCTCAAACAAAGACGACCACACGCTGCATCTGTTGCTCCAAACAAAACGCGGATTTCCCGCACAACACAAAAAGAGGTGTCCTATGAAAAAGCTTACCCTTCGCCTTTCCGTCCTTTTCGCCCTTGCTATCGGCCTCTCCGCTTCTCAATCTGCTTGTGGCCTCGTCATGCCTAGCTGCGAATCGACCGTACAAACGCTCTGCGAACGCGCTTCGCAATGCGCAAGCCCTGATGCTCGCACCCAGCAAGAAAATACCGCACGTTGTATGCGCACCTACGACCCCCAAGGACAGTGCCGATACTTAACCCCCAGCCAACAAGCCGAGTTTGATGTCGCTGTTCGTAGCGGATGTGTCGATCGCCTCAAAAGCGCCACTTGCTCCGGCACAACCATCGACGCCGGCCCCACCTGCAACCAAACCCTCACCAACTTCTTCACTCTCCTCTCTGCCCGCTAAATCCCCTCTTCTCTTCGGCCCCCCCTCTTCTCTTCTGCCCTTTCCGTGTTTTCCGTGTTTTCCGTGGACTCTTCTGCCCCCCCTCTTCTCTTCTG
>JAKLKB010000231.1 GCA_023150835.1 Myxococcota bacterium
ACACGCTGTATGCACGACGCGCAGACGCTGCCCGTTCCAACTTCCCCCCGTTCACGGGGGGATTGAGGGGGGGCGACAAAAGAAACGGCGATCAGGCTAGACTATCCGGTGTTTCCACCTTAACAAGGCGCGTATGGGGCGTGGCCCCACACCCCACAAGGGAGCTTGGCCTCCTTGACTCCGCACCATCTTACACCAAGCCGACCCAAAAAAGCACAGGTACCACCCCGTTGCTTGCTCAGGCCGAGGTTTTCCGATGTATTCAACACACCAGTCCCGTCACACCCACCGATCGAGCGACGAATACTCCTTTGCCACAGCCCCCACCTCCGCCTCTGTTGCACCTCGCTCCGATCAACAACAGCGGCCCACTCCTGAACATCCCACAGGGTGCGTACTTGTGGTCGATGATGACGAAGATATCCGCTCGATCCTACAGCTCACACTCCATCAACACGGTGTGACGGCCCTTTGCGCACAAGATGCTTACGAAGCGATCGCCCTCCTCCACCACAACACCGTCGATGTGATTCTTCTTGATGTGATGATGCCGGGCGAAGACGGCTTCCGCTTCCATCAACGCCTCCTTCAAAGCGAACTGTGGAAAGATATCCCCATCCTTTTTTTAACTTCCGTTGGCAACGAAGAAAGCATCCTCGAAGCCTACGCCAAAGGTGCCGAAGATTACATCAAAAAGCCCTTCCAACCGCAGATCGTAGCCGCCAAAGTCAAAAACATTATCGCTCGCCAAAGAAAGCGCCAGTCCATCGACCAAGACAACCTGTTGCCCGGCTTTTTGTTGGCAGGAAAATACACCATCCTCCGAGAGATCGGGCGTGGCGGCATGGGCTTTGTGTACCTCGCCCGACACACCCAAGATCAACAACTTTATGCCGTCAAAGTCTTCTATACACGAGGCTCTTCGTTGGAACATCGAACACGCTTTCAAGAAGAGATCCGCGTACTTTCTTCGTTATCACACCCTCACTTGATCCGCCTCTACGATGCAGGCCAACAGCATCACTTCCTCTATTATGTGATGGACTATCTGACAGGGGGTTCACTCTACGACCGCATCCAACAAGGCCCACTCTCCGAACAAGACGCCTTGCGCTTTTGTGCGGCGATCGCGGATGCGCTTCAACACGCCCATGAACACGGCGTTTACCACCGCGATCTCAAAAGTGAAAATATCCTTTTTACGCAAGACGGCCAGCCCATCCTGACGGACTTTGGCGTGGCCCTGAATCTCGCCAGTCCAAACGATCGATTGACCAAAACAGGCTTCGTTGTCGGAACGGTCCCTTATCTTTCTCCCGAGCAAGTCCTCGGTCTCGAAGAAGCCGATCACCGCGCAGATATCTTTAGCCTTGGCATTATCTTCTACGAAATGCTTACAGGCCAACATCCTTTCCCGGGCGACGCGCCGCACGACATTATGACCCGCATCCTTCGGCACCCGCACACGCCCGCTCGAACCCTCCATCCTCGCCTTTTATCGGCTACGCAGAACATCTGCGACAAAGCACTCGCCAAAGATCGCGATACACGCTACCAACACGCCCGCGAACTCAGCCTCGATTGCCGACACGCCCTCCGCCTCCTTACCCCCCCCACAAGCACCCTCTAACCGCGTAAGTCCTACTCTTAAAAACCTTCGTATCCCCCCACTATCCGTAAAAAGCGATGCCCGCTTGGATCGACGCGCTCGTAATCCCCCTCTGCGCTTTGAAACACCGCCGAAACCGTCAACCGAAACATCTTGATCTTTAGACTAAAGCCGACCTCTCCCTCTACAACCACCGGCACTTTGGTGACGGAGTGGCTTTCTTGGAAAAAAGCACCATCCAAAAACAGATTGCGCGCCACAAAACGCACCACAGGTCGCAAAAAAACATACAGTTCCCAATCTTGGAGACCTCGCCCTCCCATGCCATGCGGACCCACCGAAGGGTTGCCTGCGATCGGCTTCCCTGTCAACGGATGATAGGCGCTTTCGCGCAGCAGCCAAGGCAGATCTTCCGCAGTAGGGACCACGTTGATGATGTACCCAAAACGCAGCGACAATCCCAGCATGCCACGCACCCACACCGTACCGAGATCTCCCCCCGTCAACAGCGAAAGATCAAGATGCCGAGTATTGCGTGTCACGATCTGCGCGATCTCCTTGGACCATCGGACGCTTAGCTGCATGGTCATCTCGTTCGGTAGCTGGTGACGCCATCCCTGTGGAACAGGCGGATCGGTGGACTGGATCAACTGCCTCGCCAACCAATGCCAAGTCGTTTGAAATTCGTCTCCAAACGCCCATGGCCCCACAACTCCTAGACTCG
Organism: Myxococcota bacterium; assembly: GCA_023150835.1. GTDB lineage: Bacteria > Myxococcota_C > UBA6777 > UBA6777 > UBA6777 > JAKLKB01. The sequence continues at coordinate 2,334 of JAKLKB010000231.1, forward strand.
CCTGTACCCGCAGCCGCCAATCCACCCCTTGCACCCGATAAGTGACACCACCAAACAGCCACCCCGCAAAAGGCCGATCACCCGACACAAAGCGGTGGATCGTGATGTTGTTGGGGGTGTACATCTGATGTCCCACAAACACGCTCAATGAAGAAAGCGTCATCACATCTTTTGGAAAGAAGAAACGGCTCATCGCTTGCGCGGCATCCCCCAATCGACCGAGGTTTCCAACCTCCAGCAACAAGCCGCTCGAATACATCCGATCTGTCCCAAAATACACATCGTTATCGTGCAACAACAACACACGCTCAGGCAAAAGCCCTTGAAGCGACCATCCTCCCTTGGCTTCGGCCTTTCCTGCCCCCCCACACACCACACAAACCACCCACATAAAGCCAACAAGAAACGCGCTCCATCGAGCAGAACCGCGCATATCATCCCACGCAAAAACGCTGCGGAAACCTCGCAAAGTCGGGCGTGGATGCGCTTGATGCCCTCCCCCTCCTACAAACACGCTGTACACGCTTTTCGTTCTTCCGATCATGCCGATCACCCAAGTTTGAGAGGCTCTTGATCTGCGCTGCCTTCCAACAACCGCCTCCCACGATGCCACAACCTTTCCTTCTCTGACAAGGCTCTCCACCCCACCCTCCACTCATTCCCCAAGTGCAAAGACTCTGTCATCAAGGCGTCACTTGTTGCTCTGTCATCGAGGCGTCACTTGTTGAACGAAAAGCGAGCGCGGTCGCCTCGGTTTGGTGGGGTTGGAACCCCACTCCCCGCAAGGGGCTCTCGCCCCTTGACCCCGTACAGGCGAAACGATCACGGCTTTTCATAGCGCTCCCACCTACGCATAAGCACGATCAAAAAAATCAAACGCTCGGATGCACCGCAGTTTTTTCTTCGTGCTTGTGCTTATTTTCATCGGGGAGCGCTATCAGGAATCGAAACCCCCGTTCTATCGCGCTTCCCTGTACCTTGTACCTCTTCAATGCTTCCTCTCCGCTCAGTTTGCTTTCCGCCATCGTCGTCGCCAACACAAATCTGCCCAATCTTGACTTCCCTTTCTCTATCTCTTCTTTTTTTTCTTCCAAATCCCCGATGATTTTCCAGCATACTTTGTCTGGCTGTGCGCCTTTTTTTGGCTTCCCTCTCTTTGCGAAC
>JAKLKB010000066.1:0-23084 GCA_023150835.1 Myxococcota bacterium
CAACAGATATCGCTGCTTTAGACACCCTCTTATACGAGATCCGCTCGTTGTGTGATCGTAAAAATGTAGGGGCAGCCCCCTGTGGCTGCCCAAGAAGTGAGGGGTCAGAACATCGCGGATCCAACCACCTTCTCTCCAGAACAAACCTTTTTCGCAAACACCCTCTGAGATCACGTTTCTTTTCGTTCCGTATTTTGATCTTGACGGCCCACCCCTCTGTGTGTATCCTCACGAGCCTTTGCTTTGTATGGACAAGATCGTACCCCCGAAAAACGGCCCTTTTTGTCTATCCTTGGCTCTTCGACACAAAAACTCAACCATCCTAGGAGGCTTTTATGGCTCGCACATGTCAATTTACTGGAAAAAAACCCTTGGTCGGTTGCCGCGTCTCCCACGCCAACAACCACACCAAAATGCGCCAACTCCCTAACCTTCAAAACAAGCGCATCTATGATGCCGAACTCGGTCGCTTTGTCCGCGTTCGCCTCTCCACCCGCGCCCTTCGCACCGTCACCAAGCTCGGTCTCTCCGTCTACCTCCGCAAGCTTGGCCTCTCCCTCAACGACGTCCTCGCATAACTCTCCTTTGATCCTCTCTCTTCTTCTTTCCCCTCTCTTCTATCCTCTCTCTTTTATCCTCTCTCTTCTTCTTTCCCTTAAAACACCGCTGTCTGGGCCGTTGTTGGCGTCCTGCTTTTGTGGGGTTTGAACCCCAAACCCCGCCATAGAGCGCGGCTCTATGGACCCCGTATCGGCGGGACGAATCGATGTTTTTCAAACCAACAGCGGTGCCGCTTGTAAGCCCGCGAACACGGGAGTTTTTGGAGGAAGTTGCCGGCGTGGTGGCTTGTAAGCCCGCGAATACGGAAGTTTGGAGGAGGAAACAAAAAAACCCCATAAGGAGAACCTTATGAGGTTTTGGGGAGCGGGGTGGACGGGACTCGAACCCGCGGCCTCCGGCGTGACAGGCCGGCGTTATAACCGACTTAACTACCACCCCATATTCGGGGATTTGCGTATGAGGGCTGAAGGTTAGGCGGAACAGGACTCGAACCTGCAACCCTCGGCTTGTAAGGCCGATGCTCTAACCAGTTGAGCTATCCGCCCCCAACGCGAAGTGATGTATATACCAGCCCAAACACTTCGTCAACATCTTTTTCATGGAAAGTAGACAATGGCTTGTGTTGGAAGATGATTCTTGCGCTAGAGCAACGGGGAGAAGGGGGGCGGTTTGAGAGCTTCGGACGCTCTGATGTTGGAAGAGGATTCTTGTGCCAGAGTCTCGGGCGCTCTGATGTTGGAAGAGGATTCTTGTGCTAGAGTCTCGGGCGCTCTGATGTTGGAAGAGGATTCTTGTGCTAGAGTGATGGGGAGTCCACATTTGATGCGAGAACCAAGCGAGGAGGAGCGATGGATCTGGAAGGCAAGGGTCGTGGGGCAAGTCCACGAGATCATGATATCTTTTCTTCAAAGATGTTGGAGCGTTTGCGCGAAGCGACGTTGGATATGAGTTTTTTGGTTGCGCGGGATTATGCGGAGGCATCGGCGTTAAAGGTGGTGGGGGATCGTTATCAGTTGCACCAGCGGCAACGGCTTGCGGTGTTGCGTAGCGCGTCAAGCGCAAAGGATATCGCGGAGAGTGCGAGCAAGAGGTGCGACGATCTACGCGAGCAGATCTTGGATATCGACACATTGAATCTGGTGATCTTGTTGGAGAGCGCGTTGGGGGGAGGGGTGTTGTTGAAAGGCATGGATGGTTGTTATCGTGATCTGGCGAGCGTTCATGGGACGTATCGGATGGTGGAGCAAACAGGCCCGTTGCTTCGGCGTTTTGGGCATTGGATGATGGGGAGAGGTGTGGCAGGAGTGCGTTGGTGGATCGATCAGCCTGTGTCCAACAGCGGTCGATTGGCTTCGTTGCTGCGCGAGATCGGAGAAGAGGCGGGATGGTCTTGGGAGGCCCAAACCACGCCGTATGTGGATCGCGAAGTGGCTCAAGCGCAAGGGATCTCGATCAGTACGGACAAAGTGATCTTGCGGCATTGTCGGCAATGGAACAACGCAGGTCGTGAATTTGTGGAAGCCCATATCCCCGAAGCTTGGGTCTTTGATCTGGGGATCTCGCCGTTAGAACTTGCGAGCGCGAGCCTGTGAACGGATAGGAAAGGAGAGAGACGTTGCGTCGTTGGTGTGGTTGGGTGTGGTTGGGTGTGGTGTTGTGGTCGCCGTGGAGTGTCTGGGCGCAAGTGTCGCTCAAAGGTTATTTGGAGTCCTGTAAGCCGCAAGAGTGCGACAATGCGCAGTTTTTGACGTGTGGTGGCGTGGGGGAAAAGGCGATTTGTGTTCCGATGTGCGATGCACGCCAACCCGTATGTCCGCGCAATGAGCCTTGTGCGATCCAAGCCGACGGTCAAGGGGCTTGTTTGTGCGCGAAAGATGACGAGTGTTTTCCCCCGTTGACGTGTCAAAACGGCCAATGTGCGGGGACGGTGGCGAGCGGGCAATCCTGCGCAGTTGATCGCCTTTGTGGTCGAGGGATGTTGTGCGTGCAGTTGGGGACGGAAACGCAGACCTTCTGCCGCCCGATGTGTGGCTTTGTGGGGAAAGCCTGCAAGGATGGTGAGCCTTGCATCAACCATCTCGCGAGCAGTTTTCCTGTTTGTTATTGCAGCAAAAACGAGGATTGCCCGGACGCGAAGAACTGCGTTTTAGGGCGATGTGTGATCCCGCCGACGTATGGGGGCGCTTGCGATGAGCAGATCGGCTGCCGTCGTGGCTTGGTGTGTACACAAATGCTCGGATCGAAAGAACGCTATTGTTTGCCGCCATGCGGAAGCGGCGCGTGCGTGGGCGGAGAGCGTTGCTTTGATGCAAGCAATCGCCAGCGAATTTGTGCTTGTACGTCCAGTGATCCTTGTCCAACAGGGATTCCTTGCACCAACGGCGTCTGTTTGGACAGCCCGCGCTGCGATGATGTCCAAAAATGCACAGAGAACAGCTACTGTCTTTCCGCAAAAGTTGGAGCTTACGGGGGGATCTGTCGTCCTCGATGTTTTGCCAAAAAGGATTGTAGCGCGGACGATACGCCCTGCAAAAATGTCCAAGGCATCTTGCTTTGTGCGTGTACTGCCGATCAAGATTGCCCAAGCGGGCAGGTTTGCAGCCAACACCGCTGCATCAAGACGAGCACCACCGAACCCACCGAACCCACCGAACCCACCGAACCCACCGAACCCACCGAACCTTCCGAGCCTGTCGAAGATGGCGGAGAGCCTGTCGAAGAAAAAACCGCCATTGAAAAAACACCCACGGAGTCGACGATCTTGGCGTGCGATCCGCCTTGTTCGGGAAAGCAGCGGTGTGTAAACGGTACTTGTCAAAAGCTCGGATGGCGCGAGTTTTGTGAGCTTGATTCAGATTGTTCGTCAGGTTTTTGTTTTTCCGCAGATGCGCGGGTGAAGATCTGCACCACAAAGGATTGCAATCAGTGTGGCTTGCTTGGCTTGCAATGTCTCCAAGGGAACGGGCAAGAGGGCTGTTATTATCCGCCGTACATCGATCCTGTTCCTGACAAGGGGCAAGCAACTAGCTGTAATTGTGATGCCTTTGATCCGATGGGGTGGTCGTTTTGGGGCGGGTTGCTTTTGTTGCTCGGTGTAGGTCGATGGCGGCGGCGTTTCGTCAGGGATGCTTCGCTGCATCCGTAGCACGTCGTTATAACGGCCCATCAAGGAACGAGAGTGCTTGGACGAACGACGAATCAAATGCCATCCCTCAGTCTCCAAATCCAATAAAAACCGAAACCACCCCATCCAAAACAAAAAGAAACGTTTCTTTTGCCAAGCGACCTCATCTGTTTGCCATTTAAGCGTTTCTTTTTCCGTACCGCACCCATCCCAACCGAAAAGCAACGTTTCGTTTTCCGAGCGAACTCGTTTCCTCGCTGTTTGATGCCTCTGTTTTGCAATCGGCCTCGTCCCCTTGCCACCAAGGTATTTTTTTTAAACGGTTAGCCTCGTCTCCTCGCTGTTTTGACGTTTCTTTTGGCTTGTCGACCTCATCCCCGCTCAAAAGAAACGTTTCTTTGAGTGGGGCACTCCTGCCCTCAACAAAGACGTGTTCGCGGCATTTCAAGCGACAGAGTGGTTGGTTTGAACTGCGTGTGCTTGTCTCGCCAACACGGGGGTCAAGGGCCGACAGTCTATGGCGGGGTGTGGGCAAAGCCCCAAAAAAGAAAACCCAAAATCAAACCAAGAGGCCACTATTTTTGGGGAAAAACGAGTCGCCACCGCCAGACGCGCCCTGTGTCCCATCCTGTGGCGTAGAGGTGTTGGTTGTCGGGGGAGAGGGCCAAGCCAGAGAGGCGGTCGGGCATGGGGAGACGTGTGGATTCGCGCCCGTGTTGGAGATCGACGATGGAAAGTGAACGGCCTGCGTAGTTGGCGCTAAACAACCAGCGTCCGTCGTGTGTGACGTCGATCGTTTTGGGCCAAGCGCCGACGCGGATCCGTCGAAGGATACGGCCTGTTTTGGCGTCGATGGCGGCGATGGTTGCGGAGCCTGTATTCGAGGCGTAGACGATCTTGCTTGTGACGTAGGCTTTTTTTCCGTTGGGGGCGACGCCGATCTGTTTGGGTTGTTTTCCGACGTGCAGAACACCCGCTGGTTCGAGATCTAGAACGTTGTCTGACGGCGGAGCCGCGTGCAGAGATTTGAAAAGCCAACTGTATCCGACAAGTGCAACGAAAAACCATTTGAGGCGCATTCGATCCTCCCGAATGACGGTGTTCTTGTTGTGCGCCTTTGTTCATACATACATCTGGCCTGTTTTCCAAGTCTTGCGATCTCGGTTAAGCTACGCATCGCTCCGTGTTCATTGGATCTCAAACGAAGGGGAATTGGCGGTGAATCGAAAGGTTTGGGTGCTGTTGGGATTTTTGCTGAATGGTGGTTTGCTGTTGTGGCTTGGGCTGCGACAGAGCGCGGTGGGGATGTTGTTGTTTGCGGGAGTTTCGTTTGTGTTGGGTTATGTGGTGTATGGTCGGTTTATTGCGCGGCAGTTGGGGCTTGGCGAGCATGATCCAACGCCTGCTCACACCCAAGCGGATGGCGTGGATTATGTGGCAGCACCGATGCCGATCGTCTTGGGCCATCACTTCGCATCGATCGCGGGTGCGGCTCCGATCATTGGCCCTGTGACGGCTGCTCAGTATGGCTGGGCTCCTGTGTTGGTGTGGATCATTTTGGGTGGGATCTTTATGGGGGCGGTCCATGATCTGACATCGATGGTGGCATCTTTGCGCCACAAGGGCCGATCTATCGGAGAGATCATCGAGGAGTATTTGGGGCACACAGGCAAGATGTTCTTTTTGATGTTTGCGTGGGCGGCGCTGATCCTGATCATCGCGGTGTTTACGATCCTTGTGGCCCAGACGTTTACAAAAGAACCTGCAGCGGGGAGCGCGTCGTTGTTGCTGTTGGTGCTTGCGGTGTTTTTTGGTTTGAGTGTGTACCGCTGGAATGTGAACTTTGTGGTGGCGTCGGTGGTGGGTGTGGTGCTGGTGTTTGGGTCGTTGGTGTTGGGGTTGATGTGGCCTTTGGATTTTGCGTCGTGGTCGGCGGTCAAAAGCTTTGCGGCTAGTGTGAAATGGAAGCCTGAGGATATGGCGATGGCGATCTGGACGGTGTTTTTGATGATCTACATCTTCCTTGCGTCGGTGATGCCAGTACACATCTTGTTGCAGCCCCGCGATTATCTGAATTCCTTTTTGCTCTACGCGATGATCGCTCTTGGATTGTTGGGCGTTTTGGTTGTGCAGCCCACGATCCAGATCCCCGCCCACGCGCAGTTTTCTGTCGAAGGCATCGGTTTGATGTTTCCGATGTTGTTTGTGACGGTGGCTTGTGGGGCGATCAGCGGGTTTCATGCGTTGGTGTCTTCGGGGACGAGTTCAAAGCAACTGGATCGAGAGAGCGATGCGTTGCCCGTTGCCTACGGGGGAATGTTGATCGAGTGTATGCTGGCGGTGCTTTCGTTGATTACGGCGATTATGCTGACGCAGCCGCAGTATGCAGCGTATTTCAAGAGTGGTGGTGGTGGACCCGTCACTTTGTTTGCTCAAAATCTGGGGACGTTGATGGCGGCCATCGGTTTGCCGAGGGATGCGGCGATCAGCTTCACAGCGTTGACGGTTTCGGCGTTTGCGCTGACTTCGTTGGATACGGCCACTCGTTTGGCGCGCTTCCTTTTTGAAGAGTTGTTTACGCCGCGCCACGATCCTGCATTTCGACATGAACATCCCGAATCTTCCGAGTCGATATCGTCGCCTTCCTCTTCAGCAAGCGTGCCGAAAACATCGACGATGACGGCCCTTTTGACGAACCGCTACGTCAGCACGACCCTCACCGTTGCACTGGGCGGTGCGTTGGCCTTTTCGGGGCAATGGAAGACGCTGTGGCCGTTGTTTGGTGCTGCCAATCAGTTGCTTGCTTCTCTGGCGTTGTTAACGGTGACGGTGTGGTTGGCACACAAAAAGGTGAGCAACTTCTTTACGCTGATCCCAACGATCTTTATGTACGCCGTGACGCAAACCGCCCTTGCCAACATCGTTTACACAAACCTCCGCGCACAGAAATATTTTCTGGCGGGGATCGCTGTGTTGTTGATCGGTTTGTCGTTGTTTTTGGGTTACTTGTTTGTGAAGGATCAATTTTTCAGCAAAAAGCTCGTTCCTGCTTGACGGATGCCCGTCTGAGCGGAGGGCAGCTTAACGCCAGAGGGAAGGTGTGGGAGCGGGATTTTTGAGGGGATCGAGCCAGTGCCAAGTGGTTTGATGGATCCATCGAGGCCCAAAGGGTCCGCTGTTTCCGAGACTACGCGCAAGGGGCCATCGTTTCATCACGCGGCCAAGCTGCGCAGCGGCAGCCCCGCGCAGGCCCGATGCAAAGGGTTCTTGGTTGCCCCAACGCCCTGCAAAACTGACCCATCGGACATGATCTTTGTACAATTGACCGAGGCAACACGGCCTGTTTGCGTTGCCGGCTTGGACATCACACATCCGCACAGCGGGGTGTTCTTTGGGAGACAAACAACGCGGAGTGAAGGCAAGTTTTTCAGAGAGCAGTTGTTTTTCTCGGATAGAGAGGGGTTGAAGCCCTGCTTCGTGGGTAAGAGTGCGGTCTGGGTAGGTGGTGGGGGGAGGGGTCCTCAAATTCGCCGAGTTCGTTTTTGAGGGGCTTTTTGAAGCAAACTCAGGGGAAGGCGCGAGGAGGGGCATTGAAGCGGGCGGAGTGCGTTGGGGAGACGGAAAGATCCCGCGCAGTCGAACGTTTCGCCAATCGAGCCAGCCTTCTTTGGGCATTTCGGCCCCTGTGCGTTCGATGGCACGAGGATCGTCGGGGGGAAGCCAAGCTCGGTAGATCGGCCCATTGCCTCGATGCCATTCGGTCAAGCGGTCGGAAAGTCCACGACTGGTGCAGATCCGTCGGACCCAAGGGCGGATCTCGATCGGGAAGTTGTTCGCCATCTTGGTTTGTCCTGCGCGGGGATAGAGTGCGTGACCCAAAGACCCCATGTAAGCGACAGGATGCGTCCCTTGCACAAAGGTGACTTGCTCAGGAGAAAACACTTTGGTCTTGTAATGGCCGTAATATCCGACTCGGACGACGGCTTTACGTTGTTCCTCAGGCGTGCGGGCTGCTTCAAAATTGCGGATATCGACGACGACGACCATCCCTTCGTGTTCGCCTTCGTGGATATTGCAAGCGTCGTTGTACATCAAAGGCACGAAGTATTGGATGATATAGAAGCGATCGACTTTATCGTCGACACACAAGCGCATCAGATTACGGCGCAGGCAGCGTTGGATCTGACGTTCGTACACGCGAAAAGATATCTCGGGTGTTACGGCAAAACGGAAGGCTCCGCGCAACAGCGTGGCGTCGTCTTTTTGGCGAAAGCGCAGGTAGAGATTGCTCGGCGCGGCAAGCAGCGTGTGTTGGTTTTGTTTGGTGTTGCTTGTGGAAAAGGCCGCGTAGCGGAGATCACAAGTGTTGTCGGTGTTCCATCGAAAGACATCGCGAACGGAAAGCCATGTCCCATCGCCCACACGGATCGCAAGGGCCGAAGTGCTTTGTTGGGAGCGGGCGTTGCGCTGGTTTTGGCTTCGCAAAGAATTGCGTTTGGCGCGAGTACATCCACGCATCTCGGCCATCAGGTCGCTTTGAGCCAGAAAATAAGGTATCGAGCCGATCCCGTACCGCTCTTTTTGATCTTGTCGGATCTCTGGGGCGTACAACATCGCCAATCGGCGGCGCAAAGCAGGATCGGATATCGGAGAAGCTTGTGCCGTATTTGCAAATAGGCAGGCAAAGGCCACCCAAAGGAGCGCTTTTTTCAACAGCAAAAGAGTTCCGCAAAAGCCCAAAAAAGCCGTGTTCGCGAGCGCCCAAGCGACAGAGTTGTTGTTTTGAAAAATCTGCGAGCTTTTCGCCTCTCTCGGGTTCAAAGGAGCCGCGCTCCCTTGCGGGGTGTGGGGCAGCGCCCCACAAAAACAAGCCAAATGCGCAAGTCCTGATAGCATAAGAACCTCGATGTGTGGTGGTGTTGGGGGAGGGTCATGGTGTGGGGGCGTCGAGCGGATTGCGTTGTAAGGTGCGGTGTGAGCGACGATGGCAACGCGGATCGTTTACCAGCTTTCGATGCGCTCTGCGACGACTTGGTTTCGCCCCGAGCGTTTGGCGTGATAAAGCCGTTCATCGGCTTCTTGCAAGAGTTCTTCGGGAGAATGAAAGGCTTGGGTGTAGAGGGTGACAGCTCCGATACTCAGGGTGATTTGGAGCACAGCCGTTTCGATCGGGATGCGGAGTTCTTCTACTTTCATGCGGATGCGTTCGGCAAGGATGGCTGCTTGGGTGGGTAAGATCCCTCGTGCAACGACCGCAAATTCTTCGCCGCCATAGCGTGCGACGATATCTTCTTTGCGCAAGGCCATCTGGATGGTTTGCGCGACCATCCGGAGGGCTTGATCGCCTGCGGGGTGTCCGTGTGTGTCGTTGAGATGCTTGAAGTGATCGATATCCATCAACAGCAAAGACAGCGGAGTTTTGTGGCGCTGAGCAAAGCTAAATTCGGTTTGCAGGCGTTCGTCGAAGAACTTGCGGTTGTAGACTTGGGTCAAGCCGTCGAGTACGGCGCTTTCGTAAAGTCGCCGTTGGAAGAGTTCTTCGAGTTCGTCGTGGAGAGAAAACTTGAGGATCGTGCTGCGGCCGAGTTGGATGCGATCGTTGTCTTGGAGCAGGTAGCTTTTGACGCGGCGACCATTGACGAAGGTTCCGTTGGTGCTTCCGAGGTCTTCGAGCAAAAAAGTGTCTGTGTCGCGCTGTTCGATCCGCGCATGGATCCGCGAGATATCGTTGTCGCGCAAAGATATCTCGCATTCGCTACTGCGGCCAAGATGAACACAACGCTGTTCCACACGAAACATCTGGCCCGTCAGATGGCCCGATATCACCAACAAACAGATGCGATCTTTTTTTTCTTCGAGTTGTTGGCGCAAGTCTTCGACACGAGCGATCACGGTGGCTTCTTCGGCGGGGCTATCGTCTTGGTCGGCCAGATGTTGAGCGAGATGCGGGGGGACATGCAACTCGGGTAGAGGCATGGTCATCTTGCCGACGCGGCGTCGTTCTTCCGTCGACGAGGCGATTTGAGCGCGGTGTTTTTTGGGTTCGCTGGAGTATGTCATAACTTCTTCTTACACAACCGTATGGAAGGAGACGAATCCTTGGTGGAGATGACACGCATCAGACTTGCAAGGTGTAGCGTTTCGTGCTAATGCGCCGCCGTGGCGCACGCCCAAGGGGTTATCCTATGCTTGTGTGCGCTTAAAAGCGAGACCCGCGCCTATCCCCAACCGCCCACAGCCCCACAGGGCCTTGTTTGTGGAGATCCACGCTCGCATAGAACGAAGCCTCTCGGCATGATAAAGTCTTTGCGCCAGACACGCAATGCTTTCTCTCACGCCTCTTTACCTCTACAGGATAAAAACACCATGCCAAAGATCCTTGTCACCGGTGCGCTCGGCCAGATCGGTTCTGAACTGACCCGCGTTTTGCGCGAAACGTATGGCGATGCTCAAGTGATCGCTTCGGATATCCGCTTGCCTGATCTTGCGGCACATCCGCACAATGGCCCGTTTGAAACGCTTGATGTCATGGACGAACAACAAGTCCACCAGATCATCGAAAAACACCAACCCCAACAGATCTATCACCTCGCGGCGTTGTTGTCTGCGGTGGCTGAACGCGATCCGCTGCGCGCTTGGAACCTCAATATCAACGGCTCGCTGCACATCTTTGAAGCGGCGCGCAAACACCAAGTCGAGCGATTGTTTGTACCGAGTTCGATCGCAGCCTTTGGCCCGACCACGCCGCTAGATCACACGCCCCAAGACACCATCCAACGGCCCAATACGATGTACGGTATCACCAAAGTGACCACCGAGTTGCTCGGAGAATACTACTACAAACGCTTTGGCTTGGACTGTCGTGGTTTGCGCTTGCCCGGGGTGATCAGCTACACCACTCCGCCCGGGGGAGGGACGACTGATTACGCGGTGGAGATCTTCCACTATGCGGTGCGCAACCAACCTTATACTTGTTATCTTCGCCCCGATACATCGCTGGATATGATGTACATGGCAGATACTCTTCGCGCTTGTTTGGGGGTGATGGCAGCGGAGAGTCAACGCCTGATCCATCGCAACGCCTTCAACGTGACGGCCATGCAGTTTACTCCCGCGCAGCTCGTGGCTGCCATCCAAAAGCACATCCCCTCGTTTGTTTGCCATTATGAGATCGATCCGCTGCGGCAATCGATTGCCGATTCATGGCCCAACGGGATGGATGACTCTGCGGCCCGCCAAGAATGGGGATGGCAACACGAGTATGATCTTTCCCGCACAGTCGAGATCATGATCAATGCTTTGCGAAAAGCACAACACTAGGCTGTGATCGCGTAGGGCTTATACGAGATCCGAGAGAAGTATGCACAAACGAGAACACGCGGATGCCCGATTCTTGGGCAGCCACAGGGGGCTGCCCCTACCTCTTTACGATCACGCAACGGGCGGATTTCGTATGACGCATTTGGACGGATGTGGTGGGGTTTCACCCCGCGCCCCGCTTCCTTAGCGCGGCTCTATGGACCCCGTATTGGCGAAGCGATCGCAGGTTTTTCAAGACAACGACTCTCTCGCTTGGGCGTTCGCGAGCATGGCTTTTTTGCCAATCGCATAACCCCTACCACGATCGAGAGAAAGAACGAAGCAAAAGAGAGCGGTTGTTGGGGGGATACGGGGCGGGCTAGGCGATCGTGATCTGATCGCAGAGATAGACGTCTTGGACGGCGTTCAATAGCGTAACGCCGTCTTTGACGGGGCGTTGAAAGGCTTTGCGTCCAAGGATCAAGCCCATGCCACCGCCGCGTTTGTTGATCACGGCGGTTTTGACGGCTTCTTCCAGATCGCTTTCGCCCGAAGATGCGCCGCCTGAGTTGATCAAGCCACAACGCCCCATGTAGCAGTTTGCGACTTGCCAGCGCACATAATCCACAGGGTTTTCTGCGACCAGTTCGCCGTAGACTTTTTTGTGGGTCTTGCCGTAGTTGGAAAGAGCCTTGTATCCGCCGTTATGGGTCGGGAGTTTTTGCTTGATGATATCGGCGTGAAGGGTGACGCCGAGGTGGTTGGCTTGGGAGGTGAGATCGGTCGCGGTGTGGTGATCGACGCCTTCGACTTTGAAGCTGTTGTTGCGCAGATAGCACCACAGGATCGTCGCCATGCCGCGCTGATGGGCGTGTTGAAAGGCTTTGCCCACTTCTTCGATCTCACGCGCACAATCGGGCGAACCGAAGTAGATCGTTGCACCGACAGCGGCTGCGCCCATATCCCATGCTTGGTCGATGTACGCAAACATCCGTTGTTCGTGCTTGTTGGGATAGCTGAGCAGTTCGTTGTGGTTGATCTTGACGACAAAAGGGATGCGGTGAGCGTATTTGCGCGCCATGATCCCGAGTACACCGCCCGTTGAGGCGACCGCGTTGCAACCGCCTTCGACGGCCAGTTCGATGATCTTTTCGGGATCAAAGTACATCGGCGCAGGCGCAAATGAAGCAGCACCCGAGTGCTCGATCCCTTGATCGACGGGCAAGATCGACATATAGCCCGTTCCTGCAAGCCGACCCGTTCCAAAGATCCGCTGAAGATTGTTGAGCACTTGCATCGGTCGATCGGAGTGCGTAAAGACGCGATGAACAAAGTCTTCTCCGGGAAGGGTCAACATCTCTTTGGGGATGCCTTTGCAGACATGACCCAACAACGAATCGGCATCGCCGCCCAAATGCTTCTGGATATCGTCAAAACTCAAACCCATGTTTCCGCTCCTCTTTGCTTGCCTTTGCGCATACGATGGTATGCACACATCCTACGCCTCGGTGGTTCGACGCAGACCATGCCTTTTCTTCCGCGAACCCGCGATTTTTTTGACTTTTGAAAGCGCCTACTCTCTATATGTTTCAATGCTCGTCCGTACGGACGCTACGTTCTGGACATGGCATACCGAACACGCAAGGGCCGACCTGTTCCAATGCTCGTCCGCCCCCTCTATCTGGATTCCAACAAAAGGTCAAGGACTTTCCTGTGGCGCGTCGGCGCATCGCCGATCTCTGCCCCCAATGATACAAGGAAGCGCAGCGGATGGACACAACAAGACGATTTCTTTTCATCGGCCTCTTTTTTCTCGGTGGGTGGGCCTCGCACGCGCAAGCCAATCTCACGGTTTGCGGTGTCGATCTGCGAGGAAACCCCCGTTGTCATCGCGAACTCAAACGGCTCGTCGCAGGTTGCAAAGAGCAGCCTGTGATCTGTGGTCGGTCGTACCAATACGGCCCGCTCCCCAACCTCGAAGAAGTGACGCAACGCTGCAATCTTTGGCATCGCAGCCATCGCCGAAAATGGGTGACGGGTATGTGTGGAATCCCCTTGTATTCGGCTCCACGCACCTTTTGCGGTCGTAAGGGAATGGAAGTTGCGATTAGCTGCATCCGCAACGTTCGCGCCAAACAGCCCGAGATCCCGATGACTCGACACGATGCGCCCACTCCTACTCCTACTCTTACACCCACCCCTGCTCGCGCACCTTCACAAATCACGCCTTCCCCGTCCTCCCATCCCAACGCACCCACCGTCGCTCCCCGTGATTCAGCTTCGGATGCTGCGCCTTCGACACACCAAGACACCCACAACGCCCAAGAAGCCACCCCCCAAAATCCTCCGTCTTCCGCCTCCACCACACAACGCGATCCGCGCACAGGTTCCTTGGCGCAGATCTCTGCACCCTCCGCCCCTGCTTCCCAAGGGACGGGCGTTTGGCTGTGGGCCGTGTTGCTACAATTGTTGACGCTTTGCCTTGTGATCTTTTTGCTGCAACAGCGTCCTACGCCCGAAAGCGCCAAACAAGCCCGCCGATCTCTCCAAGACGACGAGGATGCTTGGGTAGACGGCAGCCACCAAGACGCCAAAGACGACCACAGCGTCGCGATATCCGATCTTCTCCACGAAGTGCAGCGCCGTCTTGACCACTCCACCGAACAGATCGAACAGATCGTCTCTCAACAAGCCGCTGCCCCCGCACAAGTGCCGTTTGCTGCGCTCCAACGCGAAGCGGACGAGATGTTGCGTTATTACAGCGGCATTGCCCGCGTTGTCCTGCAAGATACCGCAAAAGCCCGTCCCGCCGTCTTCCAACAACGCTTGATCGAGGCCCGTGAACGCCTTCAATGGATCTTCCAAGGCCACCGCGAACACAATGTCCGTGCGCTCTCGCTCCACAACTTCCAAGAAGAAACCCTCGCCTTGATCGATGCTTTGCTCGAACGCATGGGCTATCTTGACCTGCCTTTGTTGATCCAACAACACCTCACCCAAGGCCAATTCAGCTTCCGTGAATATCTCCACCGTATCGAAGTCGATCAGGCCGAGTACATCCGACGCGCCCAATCTCCCCAAAGCTTCAAAGAAGTCCGCGAATCTTTCATGGCGCGCATCGAAAGCCTCTACCGCAACAACCTGCTCAGCCTCCAAAAACAGCCGATTCCACAACACACCATGCCCGAAGACGAACAAGCCGAACTCTACCAACAACGCTACGTCCGCGCTTTTCTCTTGAAAGAGCTTCCCCGCCAGCTTCGCAGCCTTGCTCGTCAATCGAGTCCGGGTCGGATCGGTGCGCTCGTCGATATGCTTGTGCAATTCATCGAAGATCAAGTCCTTCAATCGGGCTTATCGATCACTTTCCCCGAAGATGCAGCACTCGAAGAAAGCATGATGGGCCGTATCGTTCGCCTCGAAAAAGCGCGCATCACCGAGGAAAGCAGCAGCGCCTCTGCCGATCTTTCTGCTGCGATGCAGCGGATGGATCAGGCTTTTGGTGCGCTTTCTCTCCAAGCGCCACCTTCTGATAGCGCATCCCACACCCTCGAACCCGGCGCGCTGCCTGAAGCACTCTCCCATCCTGTGATCGCCAACCCCGACAGCGATCCGCCCGAACTGGCGTGGGAAGCACCGCGTGGAACCTTCGGTAGCAGCGAGCTTGACGCGCTCCAAGCCAACGTCGGACATACACTCGGAACCCGCCCCAACGGCACCCATCCCACCACCAACAGCTACAACACGCTTTCAAAGTGAACCTCGCAAGAGGCTTTGGGTGTAGGCGCTTGCGTTGTGTGGGTGGGGTATGCTTCACTTGTCCGTGGTTGCGGCACAAAAAACGAACGAGGGAGGCGCAGATGACATACCGTTGGTTGTGGGTGCCGTTGAGAGGCACAAGGGAGGGGGGATGGTGAAGAAAGACATCGCTCGATTTTTAAAAAACCATGTTTTGGGTGAGCGCGAAGCTGTTCTCGCGGATATCGAACGTTATCGGGGAAGGAGTTTGGAAGAACTTGGACGGGAGTTGACTGTGGTGTGTCGCGTTGCTGCGGAAGTTTTGGAGGCATCGCCTGAAAAAGAGCGGATATTGGATTTTCGGGAGCCGGCTGATCAGAGCTACTTTCGTTTTCTCCGATCGATGAAAAGAAAGCAAAGGCATGAGGGGGGAGAGGATCTTGTCGCATGAGGGGCCGGATAAAGCGGCTGTAGAACTGGTTGAGGCATTGGAAGGTGCAGGGATCTCTTGCGCGATCGGTGGTGCGTTGGCGTTGGGCTTTTGGGCGGGGCCCCGAGGCACGATCGATGTTGATTTGAACGTTTTTGTCGAAGAGGCAGAATACGAAAGGTTATTGGATATCCTTTTGGAGGCCGGTTGCTCTTTTCATCGGGAAAAGTGCCTTCAAGATGCCGAACAGGGCAACGCGATGATCCTTCAAAAGGATGGCTGGCCTATCGATTTGTTTGTCCCCTCCATCCCTTTTTATTCGGAAGCGCAACGCACCGTTCGGCGGGTGCGTTTGAGAGAGAAAGATGTGCCTGTCTTGGGACCCGAGGCTCTTTGCGTCTTCAAGCTGCTGTTTTTTCGCAGGAAGGATATCGTGGATCTCGAACGGCTGGTCGCGTTGCAGGGGCACAAGCTGGATCGCGCCTATATTCGGGGCTGGATTGTGGATATGCTCGGCGAAGAAGATCCTCGAGTAGGAGAATGGGATCGTATCCTTCGGGTACATGGGCCGCTGTGATTGATCGGGCGCAAACAACCGTCAAAGGTTTTTTGTGGGGGCTTTGGGTGTAGGCGCTTGCGTTGTGTGGGTGGGGTATGCTTCACTTGTCCGTGGTTGCGGCACAAAGAACGAACGAGGGAGGCGCAGATGACGAACCGTTGGTTGTGGACGTTGGGTTGGAGTGTGTGGGTGTGGAGTGGACTGGCTTACGCGGGGGAGGTGGCGTTTGTCCACAAGAGTTCGGATGGGTTTTCTTTGGCAGGGAAACTGGCCTATCCTACAGGGATAACGGATGCCAATGCTGCGCGTGTGGTGATCTTGATACACGGATCGGGTCCGCAAGGGATGGACTCCGATCTTTCTGCTGCGAGCGCTGGCAAACCCAACTGTTTTTTCTGTGATATCCGCGATGGTTTGGTCAAAAAGCAATTTGTGGTGCTCCGCTACAACAAGCGCTCTTTCGAGATCAACCAACTCGCGGCCAAAGACAAAAACTATGTCAAAGGCCCAGCATTCAAGGCGTTTATGGAAAACCCACTCAAGTACTTTGTGGACGACGCACGCGGCTTGGTGCAGTGGGCGCAAAACAAGATGCCCAAAGCCAAGATCTACCTCGCAGGGTTTTCGCAAGGAACCTACATCGCCTTGCAAGTCGCTGAGCAAGAAAAAGCCGTCGCAGGTGTCGCTTTGACGGGCTTTTATGCTTCGACGCTTGAAACCATCTCGCATGAACAGATCATCCATCGCCCGTTGCATTGGTTCCGCAGCGTCGACAAAAATAACGACGGTTTGCTCGATCCCAGCGAACTTATGCAAGCGGGGGCCGTCGGCTTGAGTCTGGCCGCACAAGGGCCTGCCTTGGATGCCGATGGTGACGGCAAGATCAGCTTCATGGAGATCCAAGGCGGAAACTACATCAATATGCTCAAGTTTCAACGGATGCTGCGCGCCAATACCCTTCAAGAACTCCGCTATCCTCGCGTGGATCAGATCCTTGAACGACTCAAGATCCCCGTGATCTTTTTCCAAGGGATGTGGGACAACCAGACGCTTGCTTATCATGCCCTATCTATCCGCATCTTGGCCCAATACATCTGGAAGAAAAACAACTTCCGCTTCTTCTTTTTCCCCAAACTAGGGCATATCCTCGACAAGCGCGACCGTTTCGATGATCTGGTCTACCGCCGTATCGAGGCTTCTGCTTTGGAAAAGCTCGGCAGCGAGATGGCCGCTCTGTTCAAGTGAGTCCCTTGCGGATAAAGCAGGATAGAAAACAAGACTGCCGAGAAATCAGGGTTTTTCGTCAACTGCGAGAGAAGAGTATGTCGTGGTATCAGATGCGGATCGTGTGGATGAGTGTGTGGTGTTTGTGTTGGGGATGGCTGCAAGAAGCCCGATCAGCGGGATTTTATTTGCCGGGACGTGGTGTTTCTGCGATGGCGCGGGGAGGAACAGGGATCGCAGGTGCAGATTCGTTGCAGGCCATGTGGTACAACCCGGCCAATCTTGCGGCGTTTCAAGGCCCGCATCTGCTTGTGGATGCGGGAGTGATCTTTTCGGGCAGCAGTTTTCAACGCTCGGATCGCAAAAAGCCCGATGGAACGGTCGAAACCTTTTCGCTTGTGGAAAATCAAGCCCCACCGCTTCCTGATCCTTCGTTGCTGTTTGCGTATGGTTGGAAAGATCCGAATATCACGGTGGGATTGGGCGTGTATGCGCCCTATGCGATGTCGCTCAAGTTTCCCGATACAGGGGCGCATCGGTATGGCATCATCGACATGAGCGGGAGCTTGTTTATCGTGTCCCAAGCCTCGATCGCGTGGTCGCCGCATCCGCGTTTTCGGGTGGGATTGAGCATTCAAAATGTCACGGTGACCGTTCGTTTGATGACCGCTGCATCGGCTTATTTGGGCATCTTTGGCGAACCCGAAGCCCCCGATCTCGATCTTTATACCGAAGCTCGCTTGAACAGCTATTTCAATCTTTCGGGAAACCTCGGTGTGTGGGGGCGTGCGGTCGATACGGCTGGATTCAAGCTGGATGTTGCCGCCAGTATGCAAGCCCCTGTGCGCGTCCAAGGCGAAGGCACCATGCGCGTCCGTCTCCCCACACATCCGCTGTTTGATCCCACAAAGGTCGAAGGCGACCAAGTCTCCGCTGGCTTTTGGTTGCCGTTTATCATCCGTGCGGCCGTTCGAGCGACGTTTTGGGGGGATCGCGCAGATATCGAAGCCGCCTTTGTCTACGAAACGTGGTCGATGCACGACACCATCAACTTTTCTCCCGCAGGATCAGGCATCACCTTGCGCAATGTCCCGACTATCGGCGATTATGTCGTCCCACCGATCAAGATCCCCCGAAACTGGCAAGATGCCTTCTCTGTTCGTGTTGGCGGACGCATCGAAGTCGTCAAAGGTTGGTTTCAGATCCTATACGGCTATATCTTCGAAACATCCGCTGTCCCCGACAAGATGTTTTCCGTCTTGATCATGGACAGCAACAAACACGTCTTTTGCCTTGGTGCGAGTTTGACGCTTGCCAAGATGCGCTTTGACCTTGGCTACGGGCTTTATTGGATGCCCGAACGCACCATCACCAACAGCCAATACAAACAGATCAATCCCCTCAACCCCGAAGGAGCTTCGATCATTGGAAACGGCGTTTACAACGCGACGGTGCATGTGTTGGGGCTAAGTTGGCAAGGGCAGTTTTAGCTTGATGCGTTCTGCTGTGATCGCTCTGCTTTCGGGTAGCCGCTGAGGCAGCCTTACTTCGGCCACACAACGGGCGGATTTTGTGTCCATTTGAAGCGTCGGATGGGGGCGTGCGCTGCGTGGTTGGTCAGAGTATGGATGCGTTTGTTGTTTTGTTGGAAAGCACGGGGCGTTGGGGCTATCTTTGTTTCAAACAGCCACGAAGGAGTTCAAGGGCGGCAGAGCGTTTTTGGCGGGAGAGGTATTTTTTGGCGTCGCGAAGTTCATCAAGGAGATCTTCGTCGGCAGGGGTTGCTTGGCTTTGAAGGAGGATGGCTTGGTCGAGCCAAGCATTCAGATCGGGTTCGGAAGCACTTTCGATGTCGATGTAGGGGATTTGGAGCCCGTTGTGAAAGGTGAGAGAGTTGCTGCGGGGTGATGCGCTTGCGAGGTTGTCCGAATGGAAAAGAGGTTGAAGTTCGGACAGTAGGCTGCTTTGTCTTTCCTCGCTGTTGGGGTGGACGGCAGAAACGAGTTGCTTTAGAAGCACTTGGCTGTCTTGCCAGTCGCGCTGCGATTTGACTGCGAGCGTGCTACAGAGAGCTTTTAGAGCGGCCTCTGCTTCGGCGTACTGGCTGATCGAAGCCCAACAAGAAAGCAGGATTTCCATTTGTTCGGAGGCTTTGTTGGGTAAGGGATCGTCGAGCAGCTTTTTCCATTGCTTTTCCAAGTCCCCTTCGATGAGGTTTTTTGGGTAGGGCGGCTTGGCAGGTTTGTTTTGGTGCCAGAGCTTGATGGCGGTGGTCTTGCGATCTTTTTCTGCCAACCCCCAATACGGGTCCGAGCGGCTCCACAGAAGGCTCGGAAAGAGAAGGTGGAGATCTTCGATGTCGCGCCGCACGTAACGCTCCTCAAGTCCTTTAAAAAAAAGAGAAAAGGCTTCGTGGGGTTTTGCGTTTGCCTGATTCCAAAAATCTTCTATCGATTCCAGATCAAGGGCGTAAAGATCCGATGGTGCGCGGTTTTCTGGAGAGGATTTGGGGTTTTTCAGATCGGGCAAGAACCGACCAACAAAAGGCGACAAGAGCTGTTTGGTTGTATCAAGCCAGCCCCTCCATGCCTGAAGGCTAAAACCTTCTCGAAGCAACTCTTTGATCTGATCTTGCGTTTCTTTTTTTTGAGCGGAGGAGGCCTTGTCGAGAAAATCAGCCACGCTGCGTTCGGAGGGAAACTTCCTTTGGAGTTCTAATACTTTTGGGCTAGGTTTCGTGCCGAAAGAGAAGTGAAGCCACTCGTGAAGACCTCTGCGCCACCATTTGTCGATATCGTGAGAAAGACTGAACCATCCCCCAAGTTGATAAAAAGAAGAAAGGACGCGCTTGCACAGGAGGCGGAAGTATCGGAAACAAGTTTCGATGGGGGCTTTTGTGCCGATGGCCAGTTGGGCCGCCATAAAAGGATCGGACGTGGAGAGGCTCTCTAAAAAGAGTTCGTTTTCTTTTTTACCTTCGTTGGTTTCGGCGCGCTCTTTGAGGCAGTTCACAGCGTTTTCCACATCTTTTGTGCGAACGAGGGAATCGAGGAGTCCGATGGCTTGGTTCTGATCGTTACGCAAAAAGATCCCGAAAGAAAAGACGGGTTCTGTATTACGCGCTTCCATCGCGATCTCTTTGATCCGAGCTTGTTGTTGTGAGGATTCGGCTAATTTTACAGCACTTTGCCAGCCTTTCAGCGACTTGATTTGGCGGTAGCTCTCAACGGCTTCGTAAGCGTCGCTTTTGTCGCTGGTGGACTCCCAAAGCTTCTTCCATGTGTCCGCTTTTTTTTCGGGATCTGCGATCTGACGGGCGTCTTCACGGGCTTGGCGGATGGCTTCTTCGCGCTTTGTGGGCAGATCTGTCGACGTCGCAGATTCGATCCAACAATCGGCGCTTGCTGCGCGATCTCCGAGTTGGCGGTAGTGGTAACAGGCGTTCTCGTAGGACTTCTCTTCTCGATAAAAATCCGCCGCAGAACGTCTTGCTGTGATGATTCCGACTTCGTTTTTGGCCTCGCGGAAAGCGATGAGAGCTTCGTTTAACCAGCGTTCTTCCTTGGTGATAAAAAACTCTTGGAGATAAGAGTCCCCCGATCGGGTCAAGGCCGATTGGTTGACACGAGTACGAGCAAACTCCGGCAACCATCGGCGTAAAAGCTCTTGGACTCGGTTCGGATCGCGAGGTCCCTTTAGGCTTTTCCAGCCAGCCTGCTGCAAGAAATCCATCTGTTCGGGAGTGAGGTACAACATCAATAACCCCGAAGAGCGTGTGATGCCTGTGTACCACTGGCTCAATAGATCTTTTTCAACCGCATTCGGATTCGAAACATTCAGCGAGATCGGCATCCCAAGGATGATCACGCGAGAGAATTCCAATCCTTTGCAACTTAACAAAGGCAAGACAGTGACGGATTTCTGCACTAATTCGATGTCGAGTCGCTCTTCTGTTCCAGATATCACAACGGAACGTGTGTCGCTTGCATCAAGCTTGCCGGCCTGCGCTTCCAAAAAACATTGTAGCTCGCGCTTGAACAGTTCAGGTGATCCAATCAACACAACGGGTATGCGTTCTTCGTCGGAGAGCGCCATGATCTCGTCTTCGACTTGGCTTGGGAGGGTCTGTTTGGGATCGATCACGTTCGCCAATATCCGCTCGCGGGTTTGAGGGTCTTTGACTTGGGTGGAGACGATCTCTTGCATCATGGTTTGGGCAAATAGAGCCACTTCTTCGGTCGTGCGGTAGTTATTGAGCAAAAGGAAGCATGGGTGGGGGCCGCTTTGGATTTGGGCGTCTTTGAAGGAGCGGAAGGCAGGAAGGGCAAATGGTTGGCTGGAGTGTAGGGTGAGGGCAATTTTGTCTACGATATCAAAGATATCCTCCCATCTGAATCCTGTGGGGGTGATCATCTGGTTGAAATCACCAAAGAAAAACAAGCGGCTACGGTGATTGCGCGGCAAATGAAACCAACACCGAACCAACAATTGGATTTCTGTTTCGCACAGATCTTGGGACTCGTCGATCATGAGGATCGGGTACGCTAAAGTCGAACCGAGGTTTTCGAAGAAGTGCGTACCACGTAAGCCGTAGAGAGGGACGTTCTCCTTCAGAAAATTACGGAGATTTCTCCATTCTTCGGTTTTACACCGTTGGCCTCGGAGCATCTGCTCAACGGGATCGAGCAGTGGGCGATACAAGCGCAAGACAGGGATATCGGTGTAGGAGGTGAGCGCTCGTTTGAGCCATCGCAAGGCTTCTTGCAGAGAGGGATTTTTTTTGAGCGCCTCAAAAAGTTTTTCAGCATCCATCTCAAGGATGATCTGGTAGTGTTTCTCCTCTTCGAGCAAACTTTTGAGCAAACGATGCCCCAACAAACCCCGATCAAGCCGCCCTGCAAGTTTTTTTTGGTAGGCATGGTGCAGCATGGCGATCTCGCTGAGTTTTTGGGACTCTCCTTGCGTGATGCGAAGATCACCACACCTACTTGCGATCTCAATGTCTTTTTGCGTCCAAGAGCGCTGCGTGCTTTGGAAAAAAGTGGTGATGTAGACAAAGGCTTGTTCGGGTGGGAGTCGGACCCCTCTTCGGGCACAAAGTCCCCGTAGGATCTCGACGGATTCCTCGTCTGTGCAGACGAGTTTGCGATCTTCTGGAGGAAGCAGAACGCGGCAGAACTCTGTGAAGGTCATCATATTGGCGCGGCTTTCGGCCAATTGATTCACCGTGCTGCAAAGATCTGCGTGTGGGCTTTGGGTAAGGCTTTCTCTTAGGCGCTGAGAGGAAGAGTTGAGCAACTCGAGGTTGTACGTCACCAGTAAAAGCGATATCCGTTCGTTTCCAAGGAGCATCCCCGCATGGTCTTCAAGGAACTCACGCAAAACGCTCAAAGCAACGGTTGTTTTTCCTGAACCTGCAACGCCCTGTACCAAGATAACGGGAGGGAACGGAGACTGAGATGTCGCCCCAACCACCGCTTGGTTGAGTACATGGCGCTGCTCCTGTTCGAGTTTGCCACGATCCGGCAAGCCGAGAATATAGCTGGAGTTTGTGGACATCGTTGACTCCTTGTTTTTTTGTGCATCGCTTTGTCCAAAGGCCCTGTCGTATCGGGGGCGATCGTCTGACCCGTTGGCTTTGTGTTTAGCGTTGTCCGAGGGGGCGGGGGGGGAGGCTACGGAGGTGATTCCAAAGGGCTTGGAGTTCGATCTCGTTCATATTTTTGAGGATCTCAAGAGGCATAAAGGAGTGGATGGTGGTTCCGTTGGGGCGGCGAGCGGTGGCGATGGCTTTGCGAAAGTCTTGCATCGTCCATGTTTTGAGGCCCGTTTCGTGGGGGGTGAGGTTGGTGGGCGGTGGGATGTTGGGTGGAGCGCCCGGGATGGGGCCACCGCTGAGATGGTCGCCGTGACAACCTTGGCAGCCGCGAGCGATGAAAGAACCGTAATGTGCGGTGGGCGCGGGAGGTGGGGCTTGAGGGATGTCTTTGTGGTCGATGCGTCGGCCCACATCGAAGACCAGCCAATCAAGGCGGTCAAAGATCCGACCGATCCAAGTCACTTGCATGGGGGCGGGGCTTTTGGAAGAAGGGGGGACGCTGCGAACCCACGCGATGATCGCCAAGAGGTCTTTTTCAGGAAGCCAGTTG
>JAKLKB010000066.1:23113-60090 GCA_023150835.1 Myxococcota bacterium
GGACGGGCATGAACAGGACGCTTTTTCCTGTGCGAGTGATGCCGTGTCGCAAGAGTCGGAACAACTCGCCGTCGGAGTACTGGCCGCCGAGGCCGCCGCGTGTGATGTTGGATGAGCGCATGACGCCCAACGGACCGAAGCCAACTTCTTTTCCGCCCGAGAGGTTGGAACCGTGGCAGTCTGCCGTGGCGCATCCGCCCAAAGAAAAGGCCAAGTGTTTTCCCCTCGCAAGAGCCGCAGCATCGGTGGGCAAAGTGACTTTGGGGACGGGCAGATCATAGGTCTTGGCCATGCTTTGGCCGTAGCGGATACCGTGGAACCCAACAAAGCTGCTGAGTCCCAAAACAATCACAAGAACGAAGAGACCAAGCCATTTCAAGATCTTGAACAACATCGAACCCTCCTTCGGTGGCGGATCTTGGGCGGTGCTGCTTGTGAGCCGAACAGTCTCAACGCGAAGCCAAGAAAACGCGCAAAGCCGAGAAACACGCAACGTCGCTGAAAAAAAAACGTTTGATGTTGCTTGGTATGGCAAAGCGCGGCCCGATGGGGTTCATGGCACGCAACCCGTTGGGGGTTGTTGTTGTGATCTGCGAAGTTCCTATGCAACGATTTGATCTGTATCGCATCTTTCTGCACAGCGCAAGTCTTGTTTTTTCGTTAGGAGGGTTGTTTGAGTTCGCGGAACAGAAAGGGCTTCATGTCGACAGGTTTGCTGTTGACTTCGAGACCTTGGATGATGAAAGAGGCGGGTTCTTCGAGGTCTTGGAGGGAGTAGCAAAGCATACGGGTTTGAGCGACTTTGGGGTCGAGGGGGATGGCGTCGGGGGCGTAGAGGACTTTGGCCATCTCTTCGGCGGAACGCCCGCCGGATTTGCCGTAGTAATCGCGGATGGAGCGCTGGAAGGCAGCGGTTTGGGCGGCTTGTTCGAGGGTCATGGGGGATCGTTTGTCAGAGCCGACTTGGAGGAGCATCACGCTGCGGGGGATGGAGACGGCGGCGTTCGACCAGTTGGTCAAGCGGAAGGCGACGCAAGCGGTACGGCGGAAAGAAAAGACGCGACCGACGTTGAGGTCGATCTGTTGGCTTTTGCGGTCTTGTGTATCGGTAGGGACGTAGTAGCGAAAGCCGGGAGGGCAGGCTTGGAGCAAGAACGCCATCGCGCTACAAAGCAAAAACAGGCGGAGGTTGCGGAAGGCTGTGGACGTTTTGGGATGCGTGTTTTTTGGGGGCATGATGTTGGCCTTTTGAGTCGGAAAGAAGGGGGTAATGAGGCGCTTGGTGGTGTGTTGTTTTGTGTGGTGTGGTTTACCAAAGTGGTTCGACAAAGAGCGTGTAGTCACCGATGTTCAATTGGTCCGCAGGATGGGCGACTTGGGGAGATCCGAGTCGTTGGCCATTCATGTAGGTGCCATTTTCGCTTTTGAGGTCGAGGACGACAAAGCGATCTTCGCGGACAAGGATGCGGGCGTGGCGGCGGCTGATGTCGGTGCGTCGGAGAACCACATCACAATCCGAAGAACGTCCGATGGTGATATCGCGTTGGTTGAATTCGTAGCGTTGTTGGCCTTCAGGTCCGTGTACTGTGACGGCAAACAGCGCAGGGATGGGGCCTTCGGGCGGTTCGATGATTTGGAGAGGTTCAGTATTTTCGCGTGCCGTAAGGTGGCGTGCGTGGCAGTAGTGATGAAGCAGTTCGTCCATACGTCCGACGAACTCTTGATCGGAGAGTAGGTCGGAGAGTTTGAGTTCGGAGAGTTGCTTCATTTGTTCGACGATCTCGTCGCGAAACATACGGTGTGCCTCGTGTATCTGGTTTGTGTTGCGATGTTTGTCCATCTAGGCAGGGATGCGACAAGGTACGCGGCGAGCGATCGTTGAGGGGCAAGGCTCGGTGTATCGGCCTTGTTGCGGTAGTTTTGCCGCTTTGTGTCAAAGAAAGCCTCGGGAGCGTATTGTAGTCTTCTGCTCGAAAAGGTCAACGACTTGATTTCTTGCGGGCGAGCGGGCAGCGTGTTAAGAAGAAGGATGAAGAGAGAAGTCCTATCCATCGAAAAGATCGAGAGGTGAAAGGTGAGTCGAGAGCGTATGTTGGGGATCGATCCGGGTTCCAATATCACGGGGTGGGGTGTGGTTGAACAGATCCAAGGGCGTTTGTTGCATATCGATAACGGCGGGATCTTTACGCGAGAAGACGGATTTCAGGAGCGTTTGAAAGAGATCTATGACGGTTTGTGCGAAGTGATCCGCGAATACGAGCCGACAGGCGTGTCGTTAGAGAATGTGTTTATGTCGAAAAATGCGATGTCTGCGTTGAAGCTTGGACAGGCGCGTGGCGTTGCGATGATCGCGGCGCTGAATGCGGGATTACGGGTGCAAGAATTCACGCCGATGCAGATCAAGTTGGCGGTGACAGGTCACGGTCATGCAAAAAAAGATCAGGTTGGGTTGATGGTACAAGCGGTACTGGGGTTGCCAGAGCCCGCGCAAGTCGATGCGTCTGATGCGTTGGCTGCAGCGATCACGGGGCTGTTGCAACGCCCCGATCATTCGCCTGCATCGAAGATCTTGGCGGAGGCCGAAGCCGCAGCGTGTGGAAAGCGCCGTCGTCCGAAGAAGTTGGATATCGCGATCTGAATCGTTTCACGACGACACGATTTAGGTGCGGTGGTGTGGAGGGGAGGCGTCGAAAGCAGCGCGTAGATGGGAAAACAGCAGACTTTGATCGGGTCGGAGGGCGATGGCGAGGATATCAAAACGCTGCGGTGCGTTTGTCCATCGGGGGTTTTGAGCGAGAAAAGCGTGGGCGGTTTGAGCGATACGTTGTTGTTTGGCTGGATTGACGGAGAGGATGGCGGAGGAAGTATCGTTTGCAGCGCGGAGTCGGATCTCGAAAAAGACGAGGGTTTCGCCATCTTGAGCGATCAAATCGATCTCACCCCATCGCGTGCGCAGATTGCGTTGAATCGGGCGGATATGTCGCTGTGTGAGCCAGAAGGTGGCGATATCTTCGGCGGATTGACCGCATTTTGTGGCGGCGTATTTGGGCGATCTGGGAGGAAGAGCGGGTAAGCGCGCAAGAAAGCGACTGGTTCGGTGAGCGGCGTGGGACGCTTGTGTTGGGTGAGTCAAAGGGGTTGGCTCCGTTTTAAAGAGGGAGATCGGTGTCGGCGTCCGAGGATTCGGCGTTGGTGTCGGGAGAGAGGACGCCGCGAAAGGAGAGACGATGGAGGGGAGAGGGGCCGTGTTGAGCGAGGGCGAGTTTGTGTGCGGGGGAGGGATAACCTTTGTGCTTGTCGAAGCCGTAGAGCGGATAAAGGGGGTGCATGGCGTCCATGATCTGATCGCGTAAGACTTTGGCGATGATGGAGGCAGCGGCGACGTTTTGGCAGAGTTGATCGCCTTTGATGACGGCTTTGCAGGGGAGGGTGTGTGGAAAGGTTTTGTTGCCGTCGATCAAGACGATCTGTGGGGGGTCAGGGAGTAGGCGGCAGAGATGATCGAGAGCGAGGGACATGGCGTGGAAGGTGGCTTGGAGGATGTTGCGTTGATCGATCTCGGGGGCATCGACGACGCCAACGCCGATGGCAAGGGCTTGTTGGTGGATCTGATCAAAAAGTGTGCGGCGGATCGCTTCGGTAAGGCGTTTGGAGTCGTCCAGTTCGGGCAGATCGCAAGAGGGAGGGAGCAAGACAGCGGCGGCGACGACAGGGCCAGCGAGGGGGCCTCGGCCCGCTTCGTCGATTCCTGCGATGCGATGGAGACCTTGTTGTGCGAGTTCTTCTTCCATCCAGCGTGGCGTAGCAAACAAAGAGGTTTGTTGAGCGGAGCGCTTGGCCATCGGGATCTCTGGGGTTGAAGAGAAGGGAGAAGGGGCGGGGCAGAAATGGGGAGGAGGTTATTTCTCGGATTGGCCGGGGTTGATCTCGCGGATACGGGCTGCTTTGCCTTGGAGATTGCGGAGGTAGTAGAGTTTTGCGCGTCGGACACGGCCACGGGAGACGACTTCGATCTTGTCGACCATGGTGGAGTGGACGGGGAAGGTACGCTCGACGCCGACACCGTAGGAGTGTTTGCGGACGGTGAAAGACTCGCGGACGCTGCCGTTTTGTTTGGCGATGCAGATACCTTGGAAAAGCTGGATGCGCTCTTTTTCGCCTTCGCGGATACGGACGTGGACACGGAGGGTATCGCCAGCGCGAAACGCAGGGATATCGCTGCGTAATTGACGCTGCTCGATTTGCTGGATGATATTCATGATCTTGGCTCCAAAGTCATGCGTAACGTTTCAATTTTTGCCCGCCCTTCGGGGCGGACGCTACTTTGAATGAGTTGGGGATTGAGCGCTACCACAAGGAGGTCGGGAAAGATCCTGTTGGGAAGGGATCGTGTTGTGGGTGGGCGAACGCCGACAAAGCGCGCAATAGGACGGGGAGGATAAGGGAGGAGGGTTCGCTTGTCAAGGATTCTTTTTGATCGCGAAAGAACTTTTGTGGTTCAAGAACCGAGAAGGCGGTCAAGGATGATGGACATGGCGGAGCGAACGGAGAGATGGTTGAATTCGGTGGGTCCGTAGATGGGTGGGAGATAAAGGTCGATGGATGGGGAGATCGAGGGAGCGATGCCCCATCCTGTGCCAAAAAGCAAGAGCAGAGGGGTTTCTTGTTGGAGGAGGAGGTTGCGGGCGTCTTGGTAGGAGACTTTCTTTTCGGGGAGAGGGCGAGCGCTGGTGCCGATGATTCGGGGGCGCAAGCCTTCGCGCTCTTCGATCTGATCGCAGGTGGCTTGGAGATCGCTGAGGGGTTCGACAAGAGCCATCGCGGTGTGGCGAGCGCTTTTTTTGCGAGCGCCCGGGCCTTCGACCCAGTGGGAGCGGACGCGGTGGACGAGGGCGCGTTGTTCGAGGATGGGCGTGATCAGGAAGTAGCGTTGGATGCCGAAGGTTGCGGCGATACGGCCACCGTCATGGATATCGAGATTGGTGACGGCGGTGGTGATGATCTCGCCGTGTTGATCAAGGACGGGATGATGCAAGAGAGCGAGGTAGAGCGGAGCAGTTGGCTTCATGAGATCATGCCTCCTATCGGGCGAGTCGACGCAGATGAATGGAAGAGGACTTACGCGGTGGGGTTTGAGGAGTGGGGTTGAACCCCACTCCTCGCAAGGGAGCGCGGCTCCCTTGACCCCGCGTTGGCGAAGAGAACATTGCTTTTCAAACAAACGACGCGATGGCTTGGGATGGCCTCGAAACTGGTTTTTTTGATCTGCGTCACTCCGAACAAAGGTTCGATTGCTCGGATGAATCCGAAGGAATCGACGAGAGGCGTCGTTCGTCCGAAGCTTCCGAAGTAAGGGCAGGTAGTGCGTTCGTTGTTTGAACGATCGACGCGGAGGCAACAGGGATATCGTGTGCGGATGTTGTGGGGTTGAGTTGTTGAGAGGTCGGGGTGACTACTGGCGTATCGCGTTGCGCGGATGTTGTAGGCGCATGGTGGGTGGATGCGATCTCTTGTTGAACTTGCGCGAAGAGTTTTTTTTCTTCGGGGGTAAGGTCAGCGTGTTGCAGAAGATCAGGTCGGTGGAGGAGGGTTGCGCGGAGTGCTTCGCGAAGCCGCCACCGTCGGATATGGGCATGGTTTCCCGAGAGCAACACGTCAGGGACGGGCAGGCCGCGAAACAAGGGAGGGCGTGTGTACTGGGGGTATTCAAGGAAGGGTCGTTGGAAGGATTCTTCGCAGATGGACTCGGCATTTCCGAGAACTCCGGGGACAAGGCGGGCGACAGCATCAAGGATGGCGAGGGCAGCGGCCTCACCGCCCGAAAGGACGAAGTCGCCAAGGGATAATTCGCGATCGACGAAGTGCGTGCGGACGCGTTGATCGATGCCTTCGTATCTTCCGCAAACCATGATCAGGCCGGGTAGTTCGGCAAGTTCGTGAGCGATCGATTGTTTGAAGGGGACGCCGTGTGGGCTCATCAAGATGACAGGGGAGCCGAGGGGCATGGCGGCCCGAGCGTCTTCGATGGCGCGTACGAGCGGATCGGGTTTCATGACCATCCCATCGCCGCCACCATAGGGCGTGTCGTCGACGAGGCGATGCTTACCTTCGCCGTACTCGCGGAGGTTGAGGGCGGAAAATTGGAGCAAGCCCTTTTCTGCGGCACGTCCGACCACTCCGATGCCGCAGGGACCGGGGACGACTTCGGGAAAGAGGGTGAGCAGGAGGTAGCGTTTGGTTTCGGTCATGGATCTCGCTCGACGGAGGGTGCTGGGTCGTCAGGCATCGGAAGAAGGCCGGGGATAGGGCGGATGACGATGCGGCGAGCTTTGGTGTCGATGGAGGGGACAAGGGTCGGCACGATCGGGATCATGGCTTCGCCGTGGGCGGTTTGGATGACCAAGAGATTTTGAGCGGGCGCTTCTTGGACTTGGAGGACGTGCCCAAGCAGTTCGTCTTGTGTGTTGTATACGGGGAAACCTTCGAGTTGGAAGAAGTAGTATTCGCCGTCTTTGAGCGGGGGAAGTTGATCGCGTTGGACGAAGATCTCGGTACGTCGGAGGGCTTCGGCTTGATCGCGATGGTTAACGCCTTCAAGTTGCAACAGAAAGCCGTCAGAGTGTTCACGAAACAAGCGGATACCCGTTTTGCGGAAGCGCTTTTCACCTTCGCGCTTGAATAAAAGGAAGTCGATCTCGAACAACGTTTCGCCTTGAGGGTTGTGGAGATGAAGGTGGACGGTACCATCGAGGCCGTGCGCACGGGTAATGTAGCCAAGAGAGATCAAGTCTTTTTCGGTGGGCTGGTGCGTTGCGAAAGGAGGCAAGTTGACTTTGGGCGAGGGCGCAGAGGCGGCGGTGTTGGTTTGGTTTATGGGGGCGGTTTGCCCATGCCGGTGCGCTGTTGGGGGCGCGGGTGCGGTAGGGTTGGTTTGGTTTGTGGAAGGGCGCAAAAGGGGAAGGCGCGGCGGTGGAGTGGGTGTTGTGGGCCGCGAAGAGTTGTGTTTGGGCATATTTGGTTGATTTCCGAGGGAGGTGAGGGAAGGAGAGGAAGAGAAGGGAGGAAGGTTATTCGATGATCTCAAGGACACAGCGCTTGCGTAGTTTGGTGGAGGCAGCGCTGAGGATGGTACGGATGGCTCGTGCCGTGCGTCCTTGTTTTCCGATGACTTTTCCAAGATCTTCTTTGGCGACCTTCAGTTCGATGACCGAGGTTTGTTCCCCTTCGATTTCAATCACTTTGACTTGATCGGGGTGATCCACCAGAGCTTTCGCGATGAACTCAACAAGTTCCTTAAGCATCTTCCACCTCTCGCTAGTTAGGGCATGCCGCATGGCGATTCGACAACAGGACGGTGCATCGTGCGCATGTATAATGTGGCGCAGCAAGTGTCCCAGCAGGGCTGCTTCCGTCCCCTAAACATAGATCGTTCGATCCTTGGGTCAAGGGTGGATTCCACCTTTGTGGGCGGGGTACAGAAACAGCGCGTTTGTAGACGTGGGAGCGCCGTGATGGTTTCGATCAAGTTTTGATCAAGTTTCGATCGAGGGTGGGAACTTTTTGAGATCGAGGAAGAAGCCGAGGATTAGGCGGCTGCGACGGCTTTGTTGAGGCGAGTGATCAGACTTTTGACTTTGTCTGTGGGCTGTGCGCCGTTTTTGATCCAATGTTGGACGCGTTCGAGGTTGAGTTGGAGAGCCGCTTCGGTGTTGATGTGGGGGTTAAAGAAGCCCACACGTTCGATAAAACGGCCATCACGGGGAGCGCGTTCGTCGCAGACGACGACACGGTAGACGGGGTGTTTTTTCGAGCCATAACGAGCCAAACGAATCTTGACCATGAGAAACTCCTTTTGAGTGATAAAGCGGTTGTATACGCGGTGTGTAGCGTGGTACAAGTGAAGGAAGGGGATGATACGATATCCGAGTGATCTGTGATCGAAGGAGAGCGCGTAGACGCCCGATTGTTGGGCAGCCACAGGGGGCTGCCCCTACATTTTTACGATCACGCAACGGGCGGATTTCGTATTATTTCTTCTTTTTGCCTTTGAAGAGGCCACGAACTTTTTGTCCGATACCTCCGCCTCCGCCAAACATTCCGAATTTTTTGAGGCGTCGCATCATCTTCTTCATTTCCAAGAAGTCCTTCATCAGTTGGTTGACATCTTGGACTTGAGTACCGCTACCACGAGCGATGCGCTTGCGGCGGCTGCCGTTGAGGATGTTGTGGTTTCGCCGTTCTTCGGGCGTCATGGAGAGGATGATCGCTTCGACCCGTCGCATCTGCTTTTCGGGATCGTTTTTGGTGAGGTCGATCTGTTTCATTTGTTGGCTCATGCCGGGGATCTTGTCGAGAAGATCGGTGATCGGCCCCATTTTGCGGAGCTGTTGCATGTGTTCGAGGAAGTCTTCGAGGGTGAAGTCGTCTTCGATCAGTTTGCGTTGGAGGTCTTCGGCTTTGTTTGCGTCGTAGTTTTCTTGGGCTTTTTCGATCAAGGAAAGGACGTCACCCATCCCGAGGATGCGGGAGGCGATCCGATCAGGATAAAAGCGTTCAAGGCGATCAACTTTTTCGCCCATCCCAACGAGTTTGACGGGTTTTCCGGTGACGGAACGGATCGAAAGTGCGGCCCCACCACGAGCATCGCCGTCCATTTTGGTGAGAACAACGCCCGTGATCGAGAGGTGATCGTTGAAGGTTTTGGCGACTTGTACGGCATCTTGGCCGGTCATGGCGTCCGCAACAAACAGGATCTCTTTGGGATCGAGCGCTTCTTTGATATCGGTGATCTCAGCCATCATGTCTTCGTCGATGTGGAGACGTCCAGCGGTATCGACGATTAGGGTATCGTATCCATTTTTGCGTGCGTAGCTGAGGGCAGCTTCGACGACGTCGACAGGATCATCTTCGGGGTTGGTATCCCAGACATCGACGCCGATCTGTTTGGCGAGCGTTTTGAGTTGGCTGATGGCGGCGGGTCGATACACATCTGCGGGGACAAGATAAGGTCGGCGCTTTTGCTTTTTGAGCATATAGGCCATTTTGCCGCAAGTGGTGGTTTTTCCCGAACCTTGGAGGCCAACGACCATGATCACGACAGGGGGTTTGTGAGCGAGATCGAGGGCGGTATCTTCTTCAGAACCGAGCAAGCGGATCATCTCATCGTGGACGATCTTGATGAATTGCTGGCCGGGGGTGAGGGATTTCATCACCTCGGTACCGATGGAGCGTTCGCTGATATCTTGGATAAATTGCTTGACCACTTTGAAGTTGACGTCTGCCTCAAGCAAGCTCATCCGCACGTCTTTGAGCGCGTCTTGGATATTCTTTTCGTTGAGTTTGCCTTGCCCACGCAGTTTGCGAAAGGTTTCCTCAAGTTTGCTTGTTAGGCTTTCAAACATGGTCTCTCTGCACAGAAACATCCGCTTGCGCTTAGATCGCGATCAGGATCGAGCGCAAACAACACGGCGGAGGTTTGCGTTGGGTGTTAAAAGATAGGGTTCGTCAGGTGGGTGGTCGCTTCGCGCTGTATCTTTGGGGGAAGTGAACGGCCCATCACGATGGCACGGGTGCCTTCTCTCTGAGGGCAGAGATAATGCCTAACCCTTGTGTGCTTGTCAACTGAAAAATCAGGGCAGGTGGGCGAGCAGAGCATTTTGGTGCGGGTGGGGGCGGCGAAGCAGGGCAAGAACGCAAAAACAACAGCGTGAGAAGTGTGACGCCTAGCGCAAGCCAAAGAAATTCTTTTCGGAAGAGATCTGGGAGCATGGAGCCTGCTTTGTTCGGGTTGGAGGCCATCGGAAGACCAATGCTGGATGGAACTCAGGGGCTACAACGGTCTGCGCTGCCTTGGATTTGGAGACCACGAAAAGGCTCGTTTTATCGCAAACAGCCTCCTCTTGCCCGCTATTCGGGGCTTATCAGAGTTTCTACTGTGTTGGCTTGGGATTAGACCGAGGGAGCGTCAGCGATGCGTATCATGCGGTGAAGCAGGGGAAACTTCCATGTGCGTCCCCATAATCCAAGGACGGCTGCAAACAAATTGCACAAGATGAAGAGAACAAACCAAAGAAAGGCCACGAGATAAACCATACGCAGGGACGTTCCTTGGAAGGCCAAGACCCATCGCACTCCTCCCAAAACAAGCCCACCGACCAAAAAGCACAGCGTCATCAGGATACCTTGTTGTGCATGAAAACGAGCATGCGGGCTTTTGGCAAGCAAAAAATACGCAGCGAAGGGGGGAACGAAACCAACAAACCCCAAATAACTCAAAAACACAGGGATCTTGTCTTGATCTTGCATTCGCCATCTCTCCATGATGCGCTAAATGAATGGAAATTCATAATTTTTTCTTTTGGAGAAGAGTTGCAATTGGGATGGAGGGTAGATTATCCTCCGTGCGCTGTCAATGTGAGTAAGAAGGCCCGCAGGCGCGAAACAGCGCGGAGGGAAGGGGCCTTGCGAAATGTAAAGTAAGGAGAGTTGAGTTGACACGGCGAGCAAAGATAGTGGCCACGTTGGGGCCGAGTTCGAGTACAGAAGAGCAGATCGAAGCCTTGGTGTGGGCAGGGATGAATGTGGCGCGCCTGAATTTTTCGCATGGTTCGCACAAGATGCACGCTGAGGTTTACAAGAGCATCCGTCGTGTTTCGGAGCGTCTGGGACGCCAAGTGGCGATCTTGCAGGATCTTCCCGGTCCCAAGATCCGCATCGGCACGATGAAGGAAGGCGTGGTACTCAAGGAACGCGATCTGTTTACGTTGCAAGTCGGCGATGGAGAAGGGGACGAAAAGCGCGCCTATACGACGTTTGAGCCCTTGCCTCGGGACGTTCGGCAGGGTGAAAAGGTGCTGATCGATGATGGCAAATTGGTTTTGCGTGTCAACGAAGTTGACGGACTGAGCGTGCATTGCGAAGTGATCGTGGGAGGGAATCTATACGGACGGAAGGGGTTGAATCTGCCTGAGTCGACGTTGAGTATCCCGTCCTTTACGGAAAAAGATCACGAACACCTGAAGTTTGGTTTGGAGATGGGGGTGGATCTGGTCGCGCTTTCTTTTGTTCGAGACGCACGCGATATCACACGGTTGCGCCGAGCGATCGCGGCGTCGGGCCGTCAAGTTCAAGTGATTGCAAAGATCGAAAAACCCGAAGCCATCGCAAACTTGCATGAGATCTTGGCTGAGTCGGATGGTGTGATGGTGGCGCGTGGCGATCTTGCGGTCGAGATGAGCACCGAAGAAGTGCCGATCTTGCAAAAGCGCGTGATCGAAGAAGCCAATCGACGCGGCAAGCTGGTGATCACCGCAACACAGATGTTGGAGTCGATGACCGAAGGCACAATGCCCACACGCGCCGAAGCTTCGGACGTTGCGAATGCTGTGTTTGATGGAACGGATGCGTTGATGTTGAGTGCGGAGTCTGCATCGGGCCGTTATCCCGTTCAGTCGGTCGAGATGATGTCGCGGATTATTTGTGCCGCAGAACGAGCGTCTCATGCGCGTGCGGCTCAACCTCCCGATCTGATCCAAGATCCCAAGCCTTTCCGAAACCTGATCGCCAAAGCCGCAGCGTTGATCGCCAAAACGCTCAATGCACGGGCGCTTGTTGTGTTCACATACACGGGAACCACCGCACGGCTGGTGAGCTCGTATCGACCAAGCGCCGAGATCGTCGCGTTTACACCTTCGCCTGTGGTGGCGCGGCGAATGATCTCGTACTGGGGAACCCGCTCGTTTGTTTGGGAAAACGAGCTGGGACCGCTCGAAGAGATGATCCCGCAAATGGACAAGTTTCTTTGCCGCTATCATCTCGCAGAGAGCGAAGATTGCGTGGTGATCGTCTCCGAAAACAGCATCCGCTTGCATCGTGTGGGGACACCCTTTTATGACGATAGCAACCGCTCCTACGACGATATCAGCGCCTTGATTTGATCCTCAAAGAGCCTTGGATGGAAAGCTCCTCCCTTTTGTGTTGCCCACCTTTTGGTTTTGGATGGCTTGCAGATTGACGCCGTTGTCGAATCCTGTCTATACTCAGCCGCTTGTCGCGGGGTGTGATGCGTTGTCTGCTTGCATCCAAGCGCCGGTGTGGCTTTGTTTGTGTGATGGGATTGAACATGTACTCGTACGGAAAGAACCGACAGAACGGGCGAAAGCTCTTTTGGATGTGCTGCCTTTGGGCGATCGGATGGGGTCTTGGGGAGGGGGCCGCATGGGCGCAACAAACAACGGTGGTGGTGTTGCCTTTTGTCTCGACGTCTTCACGCGACAAGATCGATGCTCTTGCTGAGGTTTCGCCCAAACTTGCGAGCTTTTTGCAGAAGGTCAATCTTTCGGCGTCGGCTTTGGGAGCCAAGATCCAACCCAAAGTCGCGGCTCTCCCGTTTTTGAAGGAGTACACCGAAGGGATTGCACAGCACAAAGCGGGCGCTGCCTTGCTCAAACAAGGAAAACCCGAGCAAGCCAAAAAAGAACTTGAATCCGCGATGGAGAAGCTCGAAAAAGGGCTTGTTCACGTCAAGGACTTTGACGATATCTTGGAACTTTACCGATTGATCGGCTTTTCCGCTTTTCAGTTGGGTATGAACGAACAAGGAGAGCGGGCCATCCAACACATGGGCTATCTGGCTCCTGAACGAAAGTATGCGCGCAGCCAGATGATCCCTGTGCTTCTGCGCATCCTCCAAAGCGCCCAGCGTCAGGCCAAAAATGGCCGTGCTATCTTGCGGATCGAAGCTCCCGAAGGCAGCACCGTCACTTTGAACGCTCAGACACTTACAGGTTCGTCTCCTTTTACAGTCCGAAAGCTAATGCCCGGCAAGCATTATGTGTGGGTGAAAAAAGAGGGATCCAAAACCCACGCCCAAACCCTCGAACTCAAGGCGGGGGCGACAACTCCTTTGCGTGTTGAGTTGGAGGCCGGAGCAGCTACTTCTTCCTCGACATCCGCAGATCTGTCTGCACAAGGAGCCGAAGCCCGTACTCGCCTTCGCCTTGGAACCACCGACACCGAATTGCGCCGGATCTGTTCGGAGATCGCAGAGGGCCTTTCTGCCGCTTTTCTGGTCTTGGGTTACGCAACGCGTGCGGAAACTCGCTATGATCTGTCCTTGTTTGTCTATCGGCACAAAGACAAGATCCTCAAAAAAGCGGGCGAACTTCAACTCGACCTCGAATTGTTGGAAGTCGATATCAAATCCTTTGAGGCATCGCGTCAGATCAAAAAAGTCATCGATGCTTTTGATTCCCAACCCACCGTTACTTGGTCGCAAACAGCCGTTGCTTCTGCAACACCCGCCCCAAATCCAACCACCCCAACCGCAAACCCAGCAAACCCAACCAACACCACCACACCGACCCCTTCCACAAGCACAAACACACCAACGCCCCGTCGCGCCAACGATGCCCCTGAAGAAGACGACGAATTGATGATGGGCGGAAAAAAGCCCGCACATCGGCCTGCTCCGCGACCCGAACCACGTCCTGCACAGCCCGAACCGCGACCCGAACCACGTCCTGCACAGCCCGAACCGCGACCCGAACCACGTCCTGCACAGCCCGAACCGCGACCCGAACCACGTCCTGCACAGCCCGACTCACGGCCTGAACCGCGACCTGTACAGCCCGACTCACGGCCTGAACCGCGACCTGTACAGCCCGACTCACGGCCTGAACCGCGACCTGTACAGCCCGACTCACGGCCTGAACCGCAGCCCGACCCGCGCCCTGTGCAGCCCGACTTACGGCCTATTCCACAACCTACTCGCACAGCAGCCCCACGCCTCTCCCAAGCACAACAAGCGATTCGTCCCCCCGACGATATCCGCAACGGCTTTAATGCAGATCGCGAGATCGATTGGTCCAACCCCATCCCCAAAGTGGCGCGCCTTGCGCCCCGCGATGACGAACCCCGAGACGAGGAACCCCGTTCTTCTCGCGCTTCACCAACTTCGGCACAGCCCGAATCACGGCCTGAATCACGGCCTGAATCACGGCCCGAACCGCCTCGCCGAACCGATCCTGAGGACGACTCTCTGGATGGTGGAAAACGCACCGCGATGGCACCCATTACTCGTCCTCCAACGCCTGTGCCCGCAAAAGCCCTCCCCGTCACGCAAACATGGTGGTTCTGGACGCTGATCGGTGTGGGTTCTGTTGCGGTGGTTGCAGGTGTCACGGTTGCGATCATCCAAGCCCAGCCTCCGACGGCCTATGATGTCTTCGTGAATGTCAACCCACCCAATTAAAGAACCCCTGTGTGGAGCGTATTGCTGCTGTCCGGCGGACGCTTTCGAGGATCTTGGATATGCGATTTGTCATGCGCCTACCTGTTCGGCTTGTTGTTTTGTGGATGTTTTCGTGGACGATGGCTTGCAACCAGACTCCTTTTCAAATGGAAATTGTTCCCACATTCGGTCAGAGCTTTGCTGATTTGGATGTCTTGTCTTTTCAGATCACAGGGCCTGCTTTAAAAAAGGCGGAAGGCGGCACGCCCTTGGCCTTTGATGCTTCCGTACAAAGCGGGAAAATGGAGTATCCGAGTATCGTCTTGGATGGCGAATCCAAAGAGAAATGGTTGCGCGTTCAGGCACTCGGTTTGAATCAGAACTCGAACGTGCAGGCATTCGGGGCAGGCCGATTTGACTTCCCCAACGCAAATCCCTCGGTGTTTCGTATCTTGTTGAGCCGCACAGATTCTTTTGGTTGGTTGACGCGGATGGATGGCGCACAAAATGGCCGAAGCTCCTTGATCTCCAAGATCGTCGGCCACCAAAGTATGGCTTTGCCCGATGGTCGCGTGTTGTTGATCGGTGGAGTGACCCAATTTACCGAAGACAACGCGCTCGTGACGCTCGAAGCCCGCGAACATCTGCTCAAGCGAGTGATGATCTACAACCCCAACGATGGGTCGTTTACAACGTCTGCACAGGAATTTGCCAATCCTCGGGCGTTTCATTCCGCTTCGTGGCTAGACGCAAACCGCATCCTTGTGGTCGGTGGTATCGGTGTGATCGGAACATCGAGTGGTTTTCAGGTGCAATCGCTCGGTTCTGCCGAGATCGTCGATGTGTCAAATCCCAACAGTATCCGCATCGTCGCTGCACCCGATCAACCCAAACGTGCGAGGGCTTTTCATCGCGCAGTCACGCTCTCGGATAGCTCGGTCTTGTTTGTGGGGGGAGTCGCCAATCCGCTTCTTGGAAGTGACGGGAGCGCACGTCAAGGCCAAGAAGTTTTGTTTTTAGAGATGTTTGACCATTCTTCGGAAAAGTTTATCGAAGTCGCAAGTGTTTCACCCGACCCGAAGATCGGGCGAGTTTGGCATCGTGCGACGGCCTTTTCGGATGATACGGTCTTGGTGACGGGCGGGCTGCGCATCGACGAAAATGGAAAACGCAAAACAGCCGATGAACACTTGCTTTTGAAGCGCAGCGGTACGTCTTGGAATCTCTCCGTGATCGAAGTCGAGAGCGCAGGGGGGCGCAAGCGCTTCGATCACACCGCAACCCTCGCAAAAGACGGAGACAGCGAGTGGGTGGTCGTGGCTGGAGGCCGCTATATCGAAACCAACGCGATGCTGCGCCCTTTGGAGATCTGGGACAAGCAAGGCAAATTGGTGACAGGTACCACCAACCTCACCGAAACACGCTACGGTCACGGAGCGATCTGGATCCCCGAGCAAAAGGAAGTCTTGTTGGGAGGAGGACTTAGCACTTCGAGCGGCGGACTGAAGCCTGTTTTCCAAGGCGAATCTGTGAAGATCCCGAGCTTTGCGGTTGAATCACGCCCACAGATCCAAGAAAAAAGTGGTCGTTATCGTTGTGATCCTTTGCGTGTCGACGCGGATGGACGGTCGTTTTGGTTGGGTGGCGCGAACAGCGTCGGAGACAGTGGCCGTGTGTTTGTGGGCCTTGATACGGGAGAGATCTACACGCCGCGTATCAATGCTCCCTAACATCCGTTGGTTTGTTGGTGCAAACGCCTCGAAGAAGATATCGATGCCTGTAAGGGCATCGTTTGGAAAAGCGCTGCGGCGCAGAGACTAAGAAGGATCTAGTGTATGCGAAGACGTTGGTTTTGGTTGGTGGGCTTTGTGATGCTTTGGGGTGGAGCTTGTGCGCCCAAAGCAAAGCTACAACTTACGTTGTTCTATCCGTACGGAGATGACGGAAAAGCCGCTTATGCGCAGATCAAAGGGTTTCGGATCAAGGTGAGCGGAGCCTCGTTGACGGATGGGCCGGTAAGCGCAGACTTTGACACAACGTCGGGCCTGAGTGCTTCGGTTCTTGGGGATGTGAAGTGCGGGAAGGAAAAAGCTGAGCAACTCGATCTTCAGGTGCATGGGTTGGATGGTGCAGGAAAGGTCGTTGCGATGGGCCGACAAACCATCCTCAATCCTTGCGGGGCCAAGCGCGATTTGAGCGTTTTTGTGGCACCTGTCGAGGTGTTTTCTTCTTTAACGAAGTACGAAGGTGGTGCCACCGTTCCTGAGCAGATGCTGAAGGAGCGGGCGGGGCATCAGATGCGTCAGCTTTCGGACGGGCGGCTGTTGATCTCTGGTGGCTTTACGTTCAACGATCAAGGCGGTGTCGGCGGTGTTTCCAACCGTATTGAGATCTTTGACCCTGAAACGGGCCGCATCTCGGACGGGATACCGATGAGCGAGCCACGTGCTTTTCATTCGATCACTGTTTCACAAAATACGGTCTTGATCGCGGGCGGTATCAAGTTCGACGACGCCACACAAAAGTTGGTCTCCGTTCGGTCGGTGGATATCTTTGAACTGACAGCAGAGGGCCTAACCAAAAAAAGCTCTTTTGAGATGGCGGAACCGAAGGGACTGCATTCTGCGTTGATCACGCCGTCGATGAACCACATCCTGATCTTCGGAGGGATCCATTATCAGGCTGATGGCAGCGTGATTATGGCTAAAAAATGGGAGATCTTTGATGTCAAAGGCTCGCCGATCGGTACGGGGGATATCCCGCTGGATCAGCAACGTGCGTGGCACAGCGCCACGTTGCTTGGGGATGGGCGGCCCTTTTTTGCGGGCGGAATCAAAGCCAACGCACAAGGTGATCTGGAAGCGCTGTCTTCGGTGCTTTCGTTGCAGTATTCCAGCGACGACGCTACCGTGACGTTGATCCCGTTGCCAACGCCGCTCAAAGCTGCACGCGCTGCGCACACGGCCACCAAGCTGCTCGACGGCCAGATCGTGATCGTGGGCGGGATGGTTCCCGAAGCCAAGGACTTTTTGCGGCCCAAGAGTGTGGTCGGTTCGATTCAGATGTTCACCGCGCTAGGTGAAGAAAATACCCAATACAACGGCGCGCTCAAACAAGCGCGGGCGTTCCATTCCGCGCATCTGCTCGAAGACGGGCGTTTGCTGATCTACGGCGGTTCTACGGGAGCCACCAGCCTCGCGGATCGCACAGAGATCTATACCCCCGAAGGATTGGGACTTTCGTCCGATCCG
Source organism: Myxococcota bacterium (assembly GCA_023150835.1). GTDB lineage: Bacteria > Myxococcota_C > UBA6777 > UBA6777 > UBA6777 > JAKLKB01. The sequence continues at coordinate 40,595 of JAKLKB010000066.1, forward strand.
TTGTTGGTTATGCAACGCAAAGATCGCTTTCTTCATGCTGCAACCGTCCTGCTTAACGGGGCTTTGGTGGTTTTTGGGGGAGCCACCCTCAATCCCGAAGGGCCTTCTCCTTTCCTTGCGCTTTCACGCGGCGAGGTGTTTTTGCCGCGCCCCAAACCCTGAACCCGCCCAGCCAGATCGCCATCCATCCCACCCCATCGGGATCTCGGGAGCCGCTCTTGAATCTTTCTTTTTTGCAGCTACACAAGCTCTGCACCTATCTTTTGGCCGCCGTGGGGTTTTTGGCGCTTTTGATCCCCCACATCCTCTCGCCGTTGATGTGGGGGGTCGTGGGGGTGGCCGTGATCGTGAGTTGGCGATTTGAGCCGCCTACGATCCAACATCCTTTTTATCGCCAAACATGGACGCAGATCACGGTCGCTCTTTTCGTGGGCAGTTTGTTGTTGACGATGGTTCGGGTGTTTTCTGAGCCGATCGTTGTCGGTGCGTATTTGTTGAGCCTATTGCAGATCAACAAGCTGTTCAATCGCTCGGAGAGACGGGATTATCTGCATATCTACCTGATCAGCTTTTTGATGCTCACGCTCGGAAGCGTCCTGAACATCGAGCTTTCGTATGCGATACTCTTCCTGTTGTATGTGGTTTTTGCGACGTGGGCGCTGATGATGCTGCATCTACGGCGTGAATTGGAGGATACGCAGCTTACACGCCACGAAGAAGACTGGGGCGAAGGCGAACAAGTCGGTGTTGCGCAGATCTTGCAATCGCGCTCGTTGATTCGGGGATCTTTGCTTGCGTATACATCGGTGATGGCGCTGTTGGTCTTTTTGGGCAGCAGCGTGTTTTTTGTGGTCTTTCCGCGTGTGGGCTTTCGGCTGTTTTTTCAGCGAAATAATCCACCCCAAGCCATCGCAGGATTTTCGGATCGCGTGCGACTCGGTTCGTTTGGGACCATCCAACAAAACCGCAGCGTGGTCTTGCGTGTCGAAGTCTGGGGTGAGTCAGGGCAGCCGTTGAATCATTACTTTCGCGGCCTTGCGTTTGATTTGTATGATGGTCGTGAGTGGCGGCGTTCTCAGCCCAATGCTCAAAAACAGCTTGTGCAGTTTGCGGGTGCTTCGGTTGGAGCGTTGTCTTTTGCCTTGAGGCGCTTGTCCGACGAAGAGCGCGAACGCGTCGTCTACCAAGAGATCCACCAAGAGCCGCTTCCCGTGAATGTCCTCTTTGGCGTCGAGCGACCTTCACGCGTCACAATCCCGTTTTCTTTGCGCGAAGGTCTGCGCAATGCGCCCTCACTTTCGACCGATCCCCACAACGACACGCTTTTCTTTTCCTACCCACCCAAAGAACAAAGTGGCTTTCGTTATTATGTCGAGTCTGTTCCGTCGGATTTCTGGCGGTTTCGGCGGCCCTTGAAACCTGATGCACGAAAGCGGATGTTGCAGCTTTTCACGCAGATGCCCCAAGGGGTTTTTTCGCCCCGCCTCAAAGTCCTCGCAGAACAGATCACACGCGGCAAAACAACGGTGCCCGATCGTGCGAGAGCGATCGAAGCCTACCTCCGTAAGACCTACATTTACAGCCTGACCCGCCAACCCGCCCAAGAAAATCCGCTGGAAGATTTTCTGTTTCGTCAAAAGAGCGGTCATTGCGAGTATTTTTCGACTGCCATGATCATGTTGCTGCGCTCGATCGGTGTCCCTGCGCGCCAAGTGACGGGTTTTTTGGGGGCTGAGTGGAATCCTTACGGAAACTTCTACGCCGTCCGACAAAGCCATGCGCATTCGTGGGTCGAAGTGCTCGACACACGGGCAGGCTGGTATCGCTTCGATCCCACGCCTTACCAAACCATCAACACCACGCAAGGCCGAGCATGGACGGCTTGGGCCGAAGATCGGTTTGATGCGTTGCGTTTGCAGTGGTACAAGTGGGTGATCGAGTACGATCTCGAAGCGCAGTTGGGCTTTTTGCGCCAGATCGCTGCAACGTTTCGCTCCGCACGCAGCGCTTGGAGCGGCGAGTCTTCGGGAGGTTCTTCGCTTCGAGATATCTGGCGTACGATCCAGCTTCCTGTGGGGCTGTTGCTTTTGCTCGGTGGACTCGGCTTTTTCTTTTGGCAAAGACGCTTCCGACGCACACGCACGCTGACCGCACAACAAGCCTTTTCGCGGGTTAGCACCATCTACCTCGCGCTTCTTGATGCCCTCGAAAAGCGCGGTGTCGCACGTCATCCTGCCGAAACGCAAAAAGCCTTCGCTTCGCGCCTTGTCGCTCTCGCCCAATCTTCCGCCCCTTTGGCTGCTTCTTCTGTTCTTGACAACAACAAAGATCTCCCAAACAACCCACCTTCCGACCTCTCCACTCCATCGACCGTTTCCCACGAAGAACTACCGACACGGGCCACTTCCGCCGATTCGACAAAACCATCCGTTCCTACCGACGCAACAAAACACCACGTAACATCCACCCCTTGGTTGGAACCTCCCGTCGCTGCGTTATTTTCAACTCTGACAGATCACTACCTTACGTTGCGCTTTGGTCAAGGTGACGTACCCACCGCCGATATCGATGCCCTCGACCGCCAAGCCCAAGCCATCCTTCTACAGATCATCCCTCCTTGATTCGCCCTCGTTTTTTCTTCTGTGAGTGTACGTGTGTTTGCCTGTTTTTGTGGGGCGCTGCCCCACGCCCCGCAAGGGACTCTCGCCCCTTGACCCCGTGTTGGCGGAGTGATCCGTCGTTTTTCAAACCAATAACGGTGCCGCTTGGGGGAGAGGGTGAATACGCCTTTGTTTCAGCACAAGCCACACCATTGTATCCTTTCGATCAGACACGCTTTGGGGGCCGCGAACGTGCCTTTCGAGTGTAAGAAACATCCTGCATACTTTAATCATTAAACGCTGTGTCGTTTTTCGAGGTACTTGACAAACTTTTCTGTCTTCTTTTCCATGATTCTTTCGTCAAGTCGGTAGGTCGAAGCGTGGGAGAGACTCGTGGCACGAAACGAACAGATGTTGAGGCAATGGCAGATCTTAGTCCGCCTTCAACAAGGCCGTGCTTCGCGTAAGGAATTCGCAAACGAATTTGGCTGCAGCTTCCGAACGATTGCGAGGGACATCGATGCGCTGACACCCAATTTTCCGATCTTTGAAGAACAAGAAGGCAACGATATTTTCTACGCCTTTGAGCAGAACTATCGCCTGCCCGGGGTTTGGTTCACGCCCAAAGAATTGTCTGTTCTTTATCTTGCCCAAAAGTTAATCGCCCATGCAGCAAAAACGTCTTCTTTTTCTGAGGTTTTTAGTGGGCTATTGGCCAAAATCTCCCGAACACACTCCACCGCCGCGCTTCGCGCAAGCCAACGGCTCCCTCAAGTATACCAAAGCGACTTTTCTTCTCCTGATCCTCGATCTGATTACACGGAAGAGATCATCCGTGCAGCCCAAGAAGAACGTTGTATCGCCATGATGTATTTTTCTGCTTCCAAAGGAGAAGAAGCACAGCGCGTTGTGGAGCCGTTTGTTGTGCGTCTGACCATTCAAGGACTTCATCTCATCGCGTTCTGCCGCTTGCGCCAAGAATTTCGCACCTTTACGATCAACCGTATTCGGGCGTTGTCTGTGTTGGAGGAAAGGTTCTCTCCAGAAGCACGACGATTCGACTTGCAACGTTACGTCGAAGAAAGCTTTGGTGGACTGCGGAGTGAACCCGTGCAGAAAGTTCGATTTCATATCCGCTATCCTACGGCTCATTGGGCAAAAGACTTGTTTTATCATTCAACGCAGGTGATCCAAGAGGTCGAGGATGGCATCTTGTTGACTTTTCAGGCGGGTGGGGAAGACGCGATCGTGCGCCGAGCGATCAGCTTGGGGGCGGACTGCGAAGTTCTGGAACCGCCTCTTCTACGTCAGCAGGTTGTTGCTAAAGCGATGCAGATCTTGGAACGCTATAAATGAAAGAAAAATGATCATATTTTTCAAAGAACTAATCGCTTTGTAAAAATTTGAGCGAGAGGGCTGACCTCATCTGTCCAACCTCTGTGCTAAAGGTTTCTTGGCAAAGATCGTGTGGGACTAGATCGCAAAAACTCTTTAAAATAAGGAAGGAGGACGGTGTGGTGACAGGAGAAAAAAGCCAAAAAAGCATCGTGGAGATGGTTTGGTCTGCGCATGGAACCGAAATACCTGCCGATCACGGTTATCCTGTGTATGGGGCTGTCTCTCGTCATGTTCCTTGGGTTCACGAAAACAAGGAAGCGAGCATTCTGCCTCTTACGGGCCAGCCGATCGGAAACAGGCTGTTGAGCCTCTCGAAAGACGCTCGTTTTCGTGTGCGTGTGCCCTACGAAGGGGTCGCTGAGATGTACCGATTGTCAGGAAAGCGTCTGGACTTGAACGGCTACTCTGTTCGTTTGGGGGTTCCTGAACTCTCGCTTTTGCGGGCTTCTCGTTCTCTTTACAGCCGCCTTGTGGTCATTAAAGGCTACACGGAAGAAACCGCTTTTTTGGAGGCCATCCAACGGCAACTGACGGATATGGGGGTTCTTGAGGCGTCGCCAAGCATTCCGCTACGAACACCTTTCGACGTGGAAAGATTGCGGCAAAAAGGCTTCGAACCTTCGTTGACCTGCCGCCGAACGTTGCGCGTGAAAAACAAAGAGATCGTTGGTTTTGCTGTGCGTGTAGACAATCTTTCGGACGGCTCTTCCATACTCTTACAAGCCGCAGGGTTGGGCGGAAAGCGCCTTTTTGGTTGTGGTTGTTTTGTTCCGTTCGTGGAGGGGGCATGAGTCAGCGTTTTTCTTATCCCCGCTTGCTTGCGAAGTCTTCGCTCACTCCAGATGTTCCCCATGAAAAAGAGACACTTGTGGGCCATACGCGTGATGTGGTTCTTTCCGCGAAAGCGATCGCAGAAATCGTCGGAGAGAAGGCCGTTGTGGGACTTGGTCTGCCCAAACACTTCATCGAGAAGCTGTCGGAGGTTTTGCCTCTGAGCGCAGCGATCCACGATCTCGGAAAGGCCAATCATCAATTTCAGCGGATGGTTCGGCAAAAACAAGGCGAGAGAAATCTTCAAGCCTTCCGCCACGAAAAAATTAGCGTCTACTTGTTGGGCCGTTTTCCTTCTCTCTACGAATGGTTTTTTGAAGACAAAGAGCCGCTGTACCGGTACGCTGTCATATTTTCTGTTTTGGGACACCATCTTAAAACAGAAGACACAACCTTCCGAACCCGCGAAGGGACAGGGGATGATCGCGTCGATGTGCTTGTTGAACACCCAGATTTTCGCAGATGTCTCGAACTTTGCGCAAATGAATTGGGTTTGGGGAGTCTTCCGTCCTTTGGGGCTTCTGGTGCGACTTGCTCGATCGACCTTTTGGATGCAAAGCCCTTGAACGACGCAAGCAAGATCGCAAAAGAGTTCGAGAGTTGGTGGGGCGAAGAAGCCAACGAAGATCAACGTCTTTTTGTTGCTTTGTGTAAAGCTTTACTCATGGCTTCAGATGTTGCGGGGTCTATCTTGGGATTGCAGCGCAAAGAAGCTGGGGCGTGGGTTCATGAAGCGCTGTTGTACGTTTGTGAAGAGGGTATGTTAGGTGAAGCCGCCAAAAAGCGACTCGGTGGTTTTCCTGTTCGGCCTTTTCAAAAAACAATCGCAAGTTGCGCCGTTGAATCGGGTGATGTTGTTTTTGTTCGCGCTGGATGCGGGAGCGGTAAGACGGCAGGGGCCTATCTTTGGGCAGAGCGCCACGCCGTTGGACGGCAGCTCTTTTTTGCCTATCCCACCACGGGAACTGCGACTCAGGGATTTGCTGATTATGTCCTACCTTCCGACTTTAGCGATCTTGCGCTGCTCTCTCACGGGCGGCGTGAAGTCGATCTAGAGGCTTTATACGACACAAATGATCGCGATCTTGGAGATCGCGATGACCTCCACCGCGTCGAAGCCTTGGAGGTTTGGTATCATCCTTGGATCGTTTGCACGGTCGATCAAGTCCTTGGCCTCGTGCAAAACCAACGACGCCCTCTCTACGCAAGCCCTGCTTTGATGCGTGGCGCGTTCGTGTTTGATGAGATCCATCTTTACGATCAACGCCTATTTGGCGCGCTTCTACGTTTCTTAGAGGCTTTCCGTGGAGCGCCGATCTTGTTGATGACTGCCTCCCTTTCTGCCCATCGCCTCGGCAGCATACGCGATCTATTGCAAAAGCAAGGACGGCACCTCCATCAGATCGAGGGGCCAAAAGAGCGCGAGGAACTCGCACGCTATACCATCGGGCCGATTGTTTTAAAGGAGCCGTGGGAGCAAGTGGAACAAGCGATCCTCAGTGGCCAAAAAGTGTTGTGGGTTTCAAACACAGTGAGCCGATGCACCGAGATCGCAAAAGAAGCAGCCAAAAAGTTTCCACCTGAGATCGTTTTGCCCTACCACAGCCGATATCGCTATGTGGATCGTGTTGAACGTCACCAGCGCGTCATCGAGGCTTTCAAGAAAGAAGGGCCTGTCTTGGCCTGCACCACGCAAGTTTGTGAGGTTTCTTTGGACATCTCCGCCGATCTGTTGATCTCAGATATCGCGCCTGCTTCGGCGCTGATCCAACGGATGGGCCGATTAAATCGCCGCTCTGAGCCAGAGCGCCCGTTGGGAACAAGGCACGCCGTCTTTGTCGAAGTCGAGAAAACGTTGCCTTACGATGCGGAAGAACTAGACCACGCACGTCGCTGGATACAGGAGCTTCTCAAGAAGGGGGGAGAGATCTCGCAGGATGATCTGCGCCGCGCCTTCGAGAGTTGCGAACTCCCGTCCGAGTTCGTTGCGCAGGTACAGTCCGAGTGGCTCGATCATGGGGGGCGTGCGCAACGTGCGCCTCTTCGCGAGGCAGGCCATACGATCTCCATCTTGCGCGAAGAAGACTTTTTGCAGCACGTGCAAAACAAAAAAGGCAAGGAAAAAACGAAAGCGATCATTGCTCACACGATACCGATGCCTTTTTGGGAGATCGTCGAGGAATACCGCACGTGGCCGCGAGAAGGCTCAGCGTTGATCTCGCCAAAAGATCGGGTGGACTACGATAACCAATGGGGTGCAACATGGCAAAAGCAAGAGCAAAGCAAAAAGCAGAACAAGCCCACAAAAAAGCAGAGCAAGCCTGCGAGATCACCCTCCAATTGAGTGACCCCGGCATGACGAGCTATCACAAATTGGGCCTCGGCGGGTTGTACCTCACGCTGTGTGCTTTCGAGAAAAATCCCCGATTGATCGAGTCTTTCGGTGATAAAGGCTGGTCTTGGAAACGGTCGCCTACTGCGGTTTGCTTTCGTTTGGAAAAAGAACCCAACCTCTTTTTTCAACAATTGGTTTCTGAGTCATTCAAGTTGCGGGATGGCCTGTTTGCTTTTCCAGCGTTAGGCGATCCGATGCAATCTCCCGAATATGCCGCTTGTTTGCACGAAGGGATCTTGCAAACCATTCTACAACACGGACTCACCCGAGAGGCAGAACCCCCAAAAAAAGGCACAGGGCATTTGGTCTTCGAGTACGAGGACGGTTATGAAACGATCCACTACCGAAAAGTTAAATCATACGTCCATCAGCGAGCGGTGATCGATGTTTCGACGCCTTTTTCTGTGGCTGGATGGGGGTTCCCGGGTGGAGCTGTGCGGCACACCGCGTTTACCAAAGACACAGAACTCCGCGAGCCTCTTGAAAGGGCTTTGTGCCTTCTCTTTGCGATCGTTGGGGCGCTTTATTTTCGTTTGCGCGGTCGAGGGGCAGGGGTTCGCGCCAATTACGCTTTGGTGATCCCCGAAATAACGAACCTTGAGCAATACCGGTCCATGCGCTCGCAGTTTGGTCGATTTGGCGCAGAGCGATTTTTGGTGGCGGGGCGAGCCGAAGCGGGTTTACAAGTCCTTTTGGAGCTGGACGCGCAGGGCCTTCTTCAAGAATTTCATGGTGCGGTCTGTCGTGTTGTTCTTTTGTCCACACTGCCGTGGTCAAAGCAGCAAAAAACACGCGCTGATGTGTTGGCGTTGGGGAAGATTCCTGAGCAATGTTTGCGGGTATATCGGCTTTGTAAGCAAGGCTTTCGCTCTCGCCTTGTTCGTCATCCCGAAACAGGAGAGACTTTTTGGAGCGTTCCGCAAAGCCCCGCGCTGATCGCAGAAAATCTTTCCAAAGGAAAATTATCTTGGTGGGACGGCTTTGCAGATTTTTCTTCGGATAAGGAAAGAGCAAAAGCCATTTTTTCTAAAGAACAAGGAGGTTTGTATCGGATGGTGACAAACGAACAAGCGATGCCAAAAGACAGCCCGCAAACAATCTTTGTTGCGGCTTGTCATGAAGCATGGAAACGGCGTCTCGGAAAGATCGGCGAAAGAGCAAGAAGCGCCAACTTGGATTTTTCGCGTCAGGTTTCAAAAGAATTTGAGAAGCTACGGGTCACGTTTTCGCGTGCAAAAAACGCAGCGACGTTGCGAGCGGCGATCACGGATTTTTGGGTGCGTGGTGGCACAGGTCTTGGGCCGCTTCAGGGCGACGGTTGGCGCAAGATCCTGCCCCTCTTGGATGACTGGAGCCAAGCGCGAGATCTCGTGCTGTTGGCCCTCGCAAGCTATCAACCCACAACCAAAGAGGAAGCTGTGGCTCTCGCAATGACTGATCCGCAAGCGAGTGATGCACCCGAAATGGATTCGCAAGAAAGCGAAACATCCGAAGAATAGGAGAAAACATGACGAAACATCTCTACGGGCTGATCTCCACATCGTTTGGAGTTGCAGCAAACAATCGCGGCGAAAACGAAGGGCACATCTCTACGCTACAAAAGATCTTGTGGCATCGCGACGACGTTCACACAACAGTTTCTGCGGAAGCTATTCGTTTTGCCGTACGCGATATATGCCAAAAAAAAGGCTTGGTGCTGAACCGAACGTGGTTCGAACACCAGAACCAGTGGGCTGATCCGAAGTTTGAGCAAGCGGGAACATTTTGGGACGATGACGTCTTGGGCTTCATGTCCGCAGAAGCTGCAAAGCAAGACGGCGGGGAGGCTGATGTAGCCGAAAAGCCGAAGCCACAAGCCTCTACAGGCAAACCAAAAAACAAAAAAGCAAAACCTCGGGGAACCACCTTGGTGCGGCGTTCTCGTTTGGAGATCTCACGAGCTGTTTCCTTGTCTCCTTTTCGTGGGGAAGTTAGCTTTAACTCCGCCAGCATCGGTGCTACACCATCCGCCAGCAGCACAGGGAAAGATCCCGTTCCTTACGGAACAGAAATCCATGCGACGCGGTATCAATACGCGTTTGCCCTCACCCCAGAAGAACTCGCCAAAAAAGAACGCGCTTTGGATGTTGTGGACATCTTGATGCAATTGTCCCATGTTGCAGGAAATCAATCACGCTTTCTGTACGACTTCTCCCCCGACTCCGTGATCTTCCGATGGACCGACGATTTTGCACCGCGAATGCTTTATGCTTTTGAACAGCCCGAGGGTACCGAGCTTTGCGTCCCTTCCATCCTACAGCGCGTTCAATGCGGCGATATCGAACCAAAAGAATTGGTGATCGGTGGCGCGATCGCATCCGCTCCAGACGGCCACATTTTGCAAAAGGCGGGCGCAACCGTTGTTCTTGGGGTTCGGCAAGCTGCAAACGAGATCATCGCACGCATCAAAAAAGATCTCGGTCTGTGAGCCGTTTGGTCAGGAGATAGCCGTGAGTTCTTCTTTTCTTTCTCTGTTTGTTTCCGTCCCGATCGCGTCTTTTCGTGTTGCACAGGCTCGCGAGTATTGGGAAACCTATCCCTGCCCGCCGCCTTCCACGGTGTACGGTATGTTGCTCTCTCTCGTTGGAGAAGAAGATCGTTTTGCCCATCAAGGCGCTGAGATCGCCACCGCGTTGCTCTTGCCCGAACCATCGCTCTCTCGGATTCTTCGAAAAACATGGCGCGTCAAGAAACTTGATGAGGGCCTTGGTCGGGGAAACAACGTGCGCCCCGATTTTCAAGAGCTGTTGACGGGGGTTCGCTTGGGGGTGTTTCTGCGATCAGGCCCAAACGAAAGCACGCAACATCCGACTCTTTACGAACGTGTGCAATCGACCTTGGCTGCGCCCTCACAGATTCGACGGTTTGGTGGCTTGAGTCTTGGCGAAAGTACTCATCTCGTCGACGAACTCCGACTTTTACGCTCCAACGACGCACAGCAAGGAGCGTTGTGGCTATCCCCCTCGAATATCGGCTCTTTTAGTTTACCGATCTGGCCAAATCACGTCGGCTTGGAAGGAACTCGTTGGCAACAGTTCCGCTTGGAAGAAGCGCAAAAGAACCAACCCCTCGATCCAAGCCATGTTTGGGTCACGATCCGATCTGCTGAGTGAAACTTCGATCTTTGAAAACAGAATCGATGTCTCTTTCGACTTCTCAGATGCCGCAAGGCGTTCATTTCAGGAGAACACACCAGAGCGCTACACAACACACAGCGCGAGTTCTCCGCGTCTGATCCCCACTATTCTCTCGGATGCCGTAAGGCGTTCATCGAAACGATCGCGGCGCACTTTTTTGTTTGTGCGCTTGTGGCGTTTTTTTGACGTTGGAGGCTTGGTATGGAAGAGGATCTGAAATCCCCAGAAGAAGGGCTTTTGCGCGTGATGGCACTACACGCGTTGGTTTACTGCGAACGGTTGTTTTTCCTCGAAGAAGTAGAAGAGTTGCGCGTAGCAGATTCCGCCGTTTTTGCTGGTCGTACTCTTCACGAAGAACTGCGTCGTACAGAAGAAGAAGACGGCGAGTGGACGAGCCTTTCCCTCTCTAGCGAGTCGCTTGGACTCGTTGGAAAAATGGATGCTGTTCGCAAACGAGATGGCCAGTGGATCCCTTACGAGCACAAAAAAGGGCGGTCTATGCGCGGCGATCGAAAACCACAGGCTTGGCCGTCAGATGCTTTGCAGGTGGCTGCGTACGCGATGCTTTTGGAAGAGCATTACGGTTGTGTTATCGAAGAAGGGCGCATTCGTTATCATGCCGAGAAGATCACCGTGCGCGTTTTGATCGACTCGTCTTTGCGTGAGGCTGTGCGAAGTACTGTGTTGAGGGCGCGAGCGCTGCGTGCTTCTTTGGAAAGGCCGCCCATCACGACCGAAGAGAACCGTTGCTTGCGTTGTTCCCTCGCCCCTGTTTGCTTGCCAGAAGAAGAACGGCATCAATCCGATCCTACATGGGCAACTGTTCGCTTGTTCCCACCCCACCAAGAAAGAAAAACACTTCACATCGTTTCTTATCAAGCGCAGATCGGGAGGGCTGGTGATACGTTGAAGATTCGGCAAGAAGGCGAAGAACAAACGTACCCCATCCATGAAGTCGGAACCTTGGTTCTTTATGGCACACCTCAAATCACCACACAGGCTTTGCATTCGTGTTTGGCGCATGATATCGCTGTCCATTGGGTGACACGAGCAGGGCGCTATCTTGGAGGAATTTCTGCGGGGGTTGGAGCTGTGCAGCGCAAATTACGCCACTACGAGGCTTTTGCCGACGCCTCGCGACGGCTTGGGCTTTGCCGACGGTTGATATCCGCAAAGATCGAAAATTCTTTACGGTTCTTGTTGCGCGCCACACGCGGCGAGCAAGACCGTCGCGCCTCTGTGGAAGATTTCATCTCTGAAATGCGTCGATCTCTCAAAAGTGTCACGCACGCCGAAGACGAAAATGCAATCCGTGGTTTTGAGGGGAATGCTGCACGAGCCTACTTTGCAGCCTTGCCTTTTTTGATTAGTTCGGAGGTCGATCGGTCCATGCTCCCAAAGGGGCGATCAAAACGCCCTCCAAAAGACCGTTTCAATGCGTTGCTCAGTTTTGGTTACGCTTTGGTTTACCAACGCGTTTTGCAGGCGATCTTGGTTGTTGGTTTGGAGCCTGCGCTCGGCTTCTTCCACACACCACGCTCGGCAGCGCACCCGTTGGCTCTGGATCTGATGGAGCTATTTCGTTGTGTCTTGTGGGATATGCCTCTTGTGGCTTCTGTGAACCGACGCACTTGGGGACCTGATGAAGACTTTTCTATTGTTGGTGAGCAGGTCTGGCTTTCGGAGCACGGAAGGAAAAAGGCTATCCAGATCTTTGAACGGCGATTGGAAGAAACTTGGAACCACCCCGCAGTGGATTATTCGCTCTCTTATGCGCGCATGGTTGAATTAGAAGTTCGCTTGCTTGAAAAGGAATGGACTGGATCTCCGGGGCTTTTTGCACAATTTCGGATCCGTTAGGAGGTCGCGGTGGGTTCAGAGAAACGGTGGTATCTGTTCGCATACGACGTACGCGAACCCAAACGGTTAAAGAGCGTTTCCAAGATATTGGAAGGATATGGAATACGTGTTCAGTACAGCCTTTTTCGATGCCGCTTGACGCCTCGCGAATTGGAGCGTTTGCGGTGGGAACTCTCTCGCGTCATGCTTTCAGAGGACGCTTTGATGGTGGTTGGACTCTGCTCGCAGTGCGCTGATCGTGTTCATACAACAGGATGCTCGCACGCGTGGGACAGCGAGTTTTCCACGTTTGAGATCGTTTGAGCGGGCGGATAGCGCGCCTCGGAAAGTGTGAAGCAAAAATTCAAGCAACCGAACCCGTTTTGCTTGCCTTGAGGTGTTCTTGTTGCTTTCGCTTGTTTTCTTGGGGGGTTTGGCGGAAGAGGCGTTGATTTTGATGCTTGACTGTTGTGTTTCTCTTGGTATCTCAGACCTTTAACAAGGTGAGCCCTGTGCTTTCAGCCCAAAACCTTGTGGCCTTTTGGCTATCTGAAAAGGTTCTTGATTTCTAGGTTGGAATTCGTATATAAAAGCAAGGCTTAAAGGGAGGCCCTGCCATTCTCTCGGATGCCGTAAGGCGTTGAGCACTTTTGAGTTAAAATCAATTAGGTTCTCCCATTCTTCCTGCCATTCTCTCGGATGCCGTAAGGCGTTGAGCACTCCGTGCTGTCCAGCGCCCTCGACCGCGCTATATCCTGCCATTCTCTCGGATGCCGTAAGGCGTTGAGCACGTTCCGATCTCGATCATCGCGAAGCCTCCGTGCTGTCTGCCATTCTCTCGGATGCCGTAAGGCGTTGAGCACAATCATCCGATTGCATCGCATCCATCGCATCCACCCTGCCATTCTCTCGGATGCCGTAAGGCGTTGAGCACGACTGGTGCGACGATGAGCCACGATCTGCCGAGATCTGCCATTCTCTCGGATGCCGTAAGGCGTTGAGCACAAGTAGAGGATGAACCTGCGCCCCCTGCACCGTCCCTGCCATTCTCTCGGATGCCGTAAGGCGTTGAGCACCTTAACCCCAACGGGCAGGAGCTTCAAGATTGGGCCTGCCATTCTCTCGGATGCCGTAAGGCGTTGAGCACATGAAGCTCGATTTGACGAGCGTCACCGCGCTTCCGCCTGCCATTCTCTCGGATGCCGTAAGGCGTTGAGCACCGTAAGAACTTTTCCTTCTGCGCCCACCTTCACGGTGCTGCCATTCTCTCGGATGCCGTAAGGCGTTGAGCACACCTCGCTGGCGACGTGATGCTCTATCACGTTGGCGGTCTGCCATTCTCTCGGATGCCGTAAGGCGTTGAGCACCGGTCAAGCGCGGTTGCAAGGCTCATTTCAAGAACCTGCCATTCTCTCGGATGCCGTAAGGCGTTGAGCACTCGATCTGGAGTTCGTCGCCCACATTCATTTGGATCTGCCATTCTCTCGGATGCCGTAAGGCGTTGAGCACTCTTTCTGTGGTGCAGACGTTCGCGCTAGAGCAAACCTGCCATTCTCTCGGATGCCGTAAGGCGTTGAGCACCGGCACGTTTTTTGTTCTTGTGCGGGTTGGCGCACTGCCATTCTCTCGGATGCCGTAAGGCGTTGAGCACGAATCAGCGTGGCCTTCACCTACAAGCCTGTCGTGAGCCTGCCATTCTCTCGGATGCCGTAAGGCGTTGAGCACCAGGATCTGCCCATCGAAGAGCGCGTCAAAGTCGTGCGTCTGCCATTCTCTCGGATGCCGTAAGGCGTTGAGCACAGGAGTGTTTGGTAGCCCGCCGCCATCTGCCCCTGCACCTGCCATTCTCTCGGATGCCGTAAGGCGTTGAGCACGGAGGAAATGCTTCAAAACACCCAAGTTGATCCCGCGCTGCCATTCTCTCGGATGCCGTAAGGCGTTGAGCACCAAGCGCTAATGCGTGGATCGAAAAGCAATACATAATCTGCCATTCTCTCGGATGCCGTAAGGCGTTGAGCACATGTACAAGATGCCCTTTCCGCCCTTGCATCTAGTCCTGCCATTCTCTCGGATGCCGTAAGGCGTTGAGCACCGAGGATCGACGCGACAAGTGCGCTGTTTGTGCCGAGCTGCCATTCTCTCGGATGCCGTAAGGCGTTGAGCACCGATCAAGTAGATCGTTTTCGGTGCGATCCATCACCTGCCATTCTCTCGGATGCCGTAAGGCGTTGAGCACGTGGAAATCTTCCTACAATCCCTTGGATGGATAACCTGCCATTCTCTCGGATGCCGTAAGGCGTTGAGCACTTCCACCAAACCCCTGCGCTTTGGCCGAGGTTTAGGTGTCTGCCATTCTCTCGGATGCCGTAAGGCGTTGAGCACCGTACCAAGCGCGGAACATCTCGGACATCGCCGATCCTGCCATTCTCTCGGATGCCGTAAGGCGTTGAGCACATCAAAAATCGGGTCAATGGGATCTTTAAGTACCCCGTCTGCCATTCTCTCGGATGCCGTAAGGCGTTGAGCACCTGATCCCACACCACTTGAGGCCCGCCCGTCGTTTTCTGCCATTCTCTCGGATGCCGTAAGGCGTTGAGCACTTATCGTCGAAAGACTCTTGAAAGGACTTGATCATTCTGCCATTCTCTCGGATGCCGTAAGGCGTTGAGCACAGAGAGATAAGAGCGAAGAAGAGACAGACGACACAGACTGCCATTCTCTCGGATGCCGTAAGGCGTTGAGCACCTATCTAGTTGCTCTTTGTTGGCTCTTGCGTACTTTTCCTGCCATTCTCTCGGATGCCGTAAGGCGTTGAGCACCTCTTTAAGGAAGCCGAGTTGATTGCGCAATCGTTCCTGCCATTCTCTCGGATGCCGTAAGGCGTTGAGCACGATATCGAGCAGATCGTGCGAAAGTTTGGGCGCGGCGAAGGTTCTGCCATTCTCTCGGATGCCGTAAGGCGTTGAGCACCCGAATTCTTTTTGCTGTAGATATGCGCGCAGGAGCTGCCATTCTCTCGGATGCCGTAAGGCGTTGAGCACCCGTGGGCAAGATGTGGCTGATCTCGGCGGTGGCCTGCCATTCTCTCGGATGCCGTAAGGCGTTGAGCACGGGTATTTCTCTAACAGTTTCGTCCACCATTCTTGCGGCTGCCATTCTCTCGGATGCCGTAAGGCGTTGAGCACCGTTGAGATTCCCCCGTGTAGGAAAAAGCCCATTCCTGCCATTCTCTCGGATGCCGTAAGGCGTTGAGCACGGTCGATCACTTTATCATCCGAATCGACCAGCCAAATTCTGCCATTCTCTCGGATGCCGTAAGGCGTTGAGCACAGCAAAAAACAGTCGGCCTTGCCTTTAGACGATAACTGCCATTCTCTCGGATGCCGTAAGGCGTTGAGCACAAGAAGCAAGTGAATATGATTCGGATGTGACTGATTTGCTGCCATTCTCTCGGATGCCGTAAGGCGTTGAGCACCACGAGCAGCGGCTAGTGCATATCTGGGCGGGGAGACTGCCATTCTCTCGGATGCCGTAAGGCGTTGAGCACACAAAGGATCACAAACGCAATACTAACCTCAAAAGAGACCGTCCTAATCTGCCATTCTCTCGGATGCCGTAAGGCGTTGAGCACGAAGAGATCCGCGAAGTCTTGCGCGCTCTTGATCCTGCCATTCTCTCGGATGCCGTAAGGCGTTGAGCACGACGCGGGCAAGCGACAAAGCGCCCCTCCTCAAACCCTGCCATTCTCTCGGATGCCGTAAGGCGTTGAGCACTCTCGGCGGTGCTTCGACCAGTTCGGACGGTTCAATCTGCCATTCTCTCGGATGCCGTAAGGCGTTGAGCACTTGAGGGCTTTGGGATCGCATGGAATTAAGGAAGGACTGCCATTCTCTCGGATGCCGTAAGGCGTTGAGCACTGGACTTTTCAACGAACACTTATTCGCCTGTTGCGGGACTGCCATTCTCTCGGATGCCGTAAGGCGTTGAGCACCCACCCAACACTCCCAAGTCTCCCCCCCGTGGGGCGCTGCCATTCTCTCGGATGCCGTAAGGCGTTGAGCACAAGAGAGGGAAAAGAAAAAAACAAAGCGCGATCCCACTGCCATTCTCTCGGATGCCGTAAGGCGTTGAGCACGGGGCGCGGTTGTTTTCTGCGCCCTCTTTGCCGCGCCTGCCATTCTCTCGGATGCCGTAAGGCGTTGAGCACTACCCTCCCACTTCTACGCAGCGATCCGCTGCGTCAAAGTCTGCCATTCTCTCGGATGCCGTAAGGCGTTGAGCACGCAAGCAAATCTTGTGTAAGTTCGGCTTGAGGACTGACTGCCATTCTCTCGGATGCCGTAAGGCGTTGAGCACAGCCTGCCTTGCCTGCAAAAAGGCATGCGGAAGTGTTCTGCCATTCTCTCGGATGCCGTAAGGCGTTGAGCACACGCAAATCACCTCGATAGCAAAAGCCCCCTACGCGGCTGCCATTCTCTCGGATGCCGTAAGGCGTTGAGCACATCTCTATCATCCGAATCTATGCTATTCCTTAGACCTGCCATTCTCTCGGATGCCGTAAGGCGTTGAGCACATGGTGGATATGGCGGCTCGTATGCCGGGTCAAGTGGGTCTGCCATTCTCTCGGATGCCGTAAGGCGTTGAGCACAGAATGGAGCACCGATATTGCCCAGAAAGCTATCCTGCCATTCTCTCGGATGCCGTAAGGCGTTGAGCACCCGGTAAAATCTCGCATGCTTGGCAGACTGGGAACCTGCCATTCTCTCGGATGCCGTAAGGCGTTGAGCACTACCAAGAAAAGTCTGCGTAAGCGCTAGGTGAGGATCTGCCATTCTCTCGGATGCCGTAAGGCGTTGAGCACTCCGCGTTGGGGCGCGTGGACAGGTGCAATTGGTCCTGCCATTCTCTCGGATGCCGTAAGGCGTTGAGCACTATTTTGGTTGTTTGGGCTGTCTTTTTGCGGTCATCCTGCCATTCTCTCGGATGCCGTAAGGCGTTGAGCACCTATGCGCTACCGATATGTTGTAGGCACGGTGCATCCTGCCATTCTCTCGGATGCCGTAAGGCGTTGAGCACAAACTCCCCCAACAACGCTTGAGCTTTTGACTGATCTGCCATTCTCTCGGATGCCGTAAGGCGTTGAGCACTTTGTATCACCCACCGAGGCGAGGTGACAGACATTTCTGCCATTCTCTCGGATGCCGTAAGGCGTTGAGCACACGATTCGCCACTGCCCATCGAGGCGATCCCGAACAAGCTGCCATTCTCTCGGATGCCGTAAGGCGTTGAGCACTACTGGTGGAATTGGGTACATTTGAACATGATCGGCCCCTGCCATTCTCTCGGATGCCGTAAGGCGTTGAGCACACACAGGTCGCGGCAGAGTGCTTTCGCGTGTTGCCTGCCATTCTCTCGGATGCCGTAAGGCGTTGAGCACCTCAAGAGTAGCGCTAAGGACAGCACAGCGAAACCTGCCATTCTCTCGGATGCCGTAAGGCGTTGAGCACTACCAAGAAAAGTCTGCGTAAGCAAAGTCTGCGTAAGCCTGCCATTCTCTCGGATGCCGTAAGGCGTTGAGCACTAAGCAAAGGGCTACAAGGCAAGCTGATCCCGCGTGTCTGCCATTCTCTCGGATGCCGTAAGGCGTTGAGCACGGGCTGGATCTGTGGGATGCCTTCTCTTCGCGGGCTGCCATTCTCTCGGATGCCGTAAGGCGTTGAGCACAAGGCGCGTTTGTTTGTTCCCTTCTCCATTGTTTCAACCTGCCATTCTCTCGGATGCCGTAAGGCGTTGAGCACGATAATTTCGCCGCGTTCTGCTTGCTTTGTTCGTCGTCTGCCATTCTCTCGGATGCCGTAAGGCGTTGAGCACCTCCAGCTCTGTGTAGTCAAAAGGGTTGGCGTACCTGCCATTCTCTCGGATGCCGTAAGGCGTTGAGCACCTCGGTGCGTGGTACAATATGCCCCTTTTTTCCCTCGCTGCCATTCTCTCGGATGCCGTAAGGCGTTGAGCACACGGTGTTCCCCAAATTCCCGTACATTCTGGGGAGAGTCTGCCATTCTCTCGGATGCCGTAAGGCGTTGAGCACGGATACCCGAAGCGGTGATCGTTGTCGAAGTGATCCTGCCATTCTCTCGGATGCCGTAAGGCGTTGAGCACTAAATCCCTTCGTCTTGAAAGGCGATCTCCAACACCTGCCATTCTCTCGGATGCCGTAAGGCGTTGAGCACGAGAAGTCTTTCTAGCCCTACTCTGGAGCGTCGCCTGCCATTCTCTCGGATGCCGTAAGGCGTTGAGCACTCGGACGGGCGGGCTTTTACAACAACACGCAATTTGCTGCCATTCTCTCGGATGCCGTAAGGCGTTGAGCACAGCACAGCACGGGCGGCGATCTAGAAAAACTTGTTTTGCTGCAAAACTGCCATTCTCTCGGATGCCGTAAGGCGTTGAGCACGATAATTTCGCCGCGTTCTGCTTGCTTTGTTCGTCGTGCTGCCATTCTCTCGGATGCCGTAAGGCGTTGAGCACAATCGTCATGCTCCCAAGGTTTTCAGGATAGGCGTCCTGCCATTCTCTCGGATGCCGTAAGGCGTTGAGCACTATTCGACTTGCGCAAAAATTACATTGATCATCGTCTGCCATTCTCTCGGATGCCGTAAGGCGTTGAGCACGTTCAGGTAAAACCACCGAGCCGAGAGGTGAAGATTCTGCCATTCTCTCGGATGCCGTAAGGCGTTGAGCACGAAAAGCATAAGCTTTAGAAGAAATCGGTGCGAGCGAAGAAGCGGGGGCAGAGGCGATCAATTGACGCGCTGGACATCGGAGATATCATTTCTCTCGGCTTTATAGCACGGGACGATTGAACTGGTGATGAAAAGAAAGCCGCAGCATCCGTGATCTTCAATCTTCGACTGCTTACCTTTTCAATCGACCTCTGCTATCAAACAATCGATTTGTTGGTTTGAAAAACGTTCGAAATCGTATCTAGGAGCGACTCGTGGACAAATCCCCGTGTTCGCGGTATTTCAAGCGAAAGCGTCGTTTGTGTTGAAAAACATTGATCTTTTCGCCGATACAGGGTCAAGGGAGCGGTGCTCCCTTGCGGGGTGTGGGGTGGCACCCCATACGCGCCTTGTTAAGGTGGAAACCTCGTAGAGTCGGTCTTGATCGCCTTTTTTTTCTCCCCCCCTCAATCCCCCCGGCCAACGGGGGGAAGTTGGAACGGGCAGCGTCTGCATTTCGTGCATACAGCGTGCG
>JAKLKB010000067.1 GCA_023150835.1 Myxococcota bacterium
GACGCCCTATTATTGGGCAGCCACAGCGGGCTGCCCCTACGTTCGATATCCGAGTGGTGCGTACACAAAAGAGAACACGTAGACGCCCGATTATTGGGCAGCCACAGCGGGCTGCCCCTACGTTCGATATCCGAGTGGTGCGTACACAAAAGAGAACACGTAGACGCCCGATTATTGGGCAGCCACAGGGGGCTGCCCCTACGTTTTACGATCACGCGCCCTGCGGATCTCGTATCACGCTCTGCTTCGCCACGTTGCCTACGAGGCTACGCACCGCGAATCTTTTTTCGCACCCCCGCGATCGCTTCGTATCCGTTCTTTTGGCCTTCATAGAGGCCAGAGCGAACCCTTGCGTTGAGGCGTCCTATCGCTTCGTATTTGTTTTCTTGGCCTTTAAGCCGCTGTCCCCACCCACGCCTCGATATCTTCGACCTGTTTCGGGATCACAGGCCCCAAGACCTTGGAACCTTGGGCCGTCACCCACACATCGTCCTCGATACGGATCCCTCCAAACGCCAGCCAAGCCTCCAACCGGTCGTACGCAATAAAGTCTGCGTGACGCCCCTCTGCCTTCCATTGCCCGATCAATGCAGGGATAAAATAGATCCCGGGTTCCACCGTCACCACATAACCCTCCTCCAAGGTTCTCGCAAAACGCAGGAAATTCCGCCCAAATTGCGCACTACGAAGCCCTTCGCCACCGTATCCCACCTGATCGCCCAGATCTTCCATATCGTGAACATCCAAACCCAAAGCATGCCCCAAGCCATGCGGAAAAAACAACGCATGCGCTCCGATCGCCACAGCCTCTTTCACGTCCCCTTTCATCAAGCCCACCCCCACAAGACCCGAAGCCACCGCCTCGCAAGCGATATCATGCACTTCGCTGTAAGCGATCCCGGGACGAATCGCCGCGATCGCCGCAGATTGCGCCTGCAAAACCACCTCGTAGATATCCCGCTGCATCGGGGTAAATCGACCATTGATCGGCATCGTCCGCGTGATGTCCGAGGCATACAAGGATGGGGCCTCGAAACCCATATCCATCAACAACAAACGGCCATCCCGCAAGACCTCGCTGTCACCATGCGCATGCAAGATCTCACCATGCGATGTAATAATCGGTGGATAGGCAACATCCACCCCTTCTTCATAAGCACGTCGCATCACTCGCCCGATCAACGAAGCCGTCGTTACCCCCGGTCGCAAGGCGCGCATCACTTCCTCGTACCCTGCGGCAGTCATCGCCAACGCCCGCTCGATCTCAGCCACTTCTTGCGCTGATTTCACCAGCCGCTGCGAAACGATCTCTTCACTCAAAATCTTCGAAGCCCCCGCCATCACCGCTTCTGTCGTACACCCAAACCAACGCGCCATCCGCATCCCAAGATCCGCCTGATAAGGCCGTGTGTGCAACCATCCACCCGACGCATCGCGAATCCACTTCTCCAAATCCTCGATCGGATGGGCCTCTTCGACCTCTGCCCGCTGTCCCCATACTTCTAGTGCATCCAACGGCCCTTCCCATACCACATCCTCTAACGTCGGTTGCGGGCCGAACAACAACGACCGTCCATCCGCTTCCAGCACTCCGACAAAGCCGGGATGATAGATCCCAAAGTAATACGCGACGTGTGAGTTCTGCCGAAAAGGCCGATACACATTGGCCCCGTAGTTGCGAGGTTGCAGCACATGACCCGCAAACAACACCCGCCCCGCCTCACCGCGTTCCCGCAATCTTCGATGTAGTTGCTCCCGTCGCTCCGCATAGATCCCCATCCGATCCTCCTTTGATACAACCAGCCCTTGACAGCAGACCGCACATCCAACACGCTCCACAAGCTTATTGCTTGATCTGCCGCGTTTTTCTGTGCCTGTGCCACGTCACGACAAACACGCACGTTATCGTGCTTTCTCGCAACGCCACACAACACGCGATCTGCTTTTCCAAAAAGCTGACCGCGCCCAACATCCCATGCTCTCGGTCCACAAACTACATGGCCTCCCATACCAAAGCAAGCCACCACGAGGCTTTCCTCTCCGCCACCAAGGCCCATCAAAGGAGTTCGTATGTCCACCTCCCCGATCTCTCCCCTCCGCAGCGTGATCCAACGGCCCGATCAACCGCGCCCTCGCAACGTCAAAAAAGTCCCCTACGTCGAACTTTACAGCGGTCGCCTCCAAGGCGTCGTCTCCAGCGGTTCTGATATCGAACGCGTCTACGTCTCCTTTGTCGAGGCCAACACAGGTAATTTTTATTGCAGCACCAACAACAACCGCCCTTGTAGCGGCCTGAATCACTGGGGGCCTTGCAAACACATCGAAGAGATGGCCGAACAAGCCATCGTTCAATATGGCGGCCTCGAAGTCGCCCGTTATCTGGGCGCAAAGCTCGACTCGGAACATCCCAATTGGTGGGAGATACGCAGCGTCTTGCCCGGATCGCAAACAAGAACTCCTGCCGCCGAAGTCTTCAGCCGCTTTCTCAGCTATCTCCGCTTCCTTGAACTCCCACGCCATGATGGACCCGCCCCCGAGATGACTTGGTTCACTTCACGCTGAGCGACGAACTCAAAGGAAAAAAGATGACAACCACATGGAAAGATATCTTGGAAATCCCTCCCGCCGTCCAACACAGCCAAGCGCTGCTCGATGGCTTTGATCGCTGTTTTCTTGTTGGCTTTGGCCGCCTCGGTGAAGAACACCTCGACACCCTTCATTCTCTCAGCCGTGTCTTTGGGCCGACCCCACTCGGAGAGGCTTTTGCGCACAGCCTCGAAGCCATCGAGCGTTCCGAGTTCAGCGAAACGCATTTTCAACGCCTCGCCGCTGCACGCGCTGCACTCCAAGGCGCACAACACGACGCCCTCCTCGCACAACTCAGCCAAGATCTCGGTCGCCCTCTTCATCCCTCTTCGCTCCCCCAAGCCGAAGCCCCCCAAGCCCCGACGGGACTCACCGAAGGCACCCGACAATGGCTGACAGAGCTCGCCCTCGCAGGTTTCCCCCAACTTACACGCCAAAGCCTTGATCCCTACCTCAACACGCTTGAACAGCTTCAACAAGATCCGTCCTCCGCACGCCTCGCCCTCCTGTTGACGGGCTTTCTCGAAGAGATCTCCGCCGCCCTTCCGATCGCTTCGCCCCAGATGGTCCCGTTGCGCCGTTGGGTGGACCTCTGGACCCGCGCCATGCTGCTCGCCATCCGTACACCTTCCACACAAACCGCAACTCCCGTACAAGGCTCCTTTTTCCCGATGGGCGTCGATATCCACCATCATCCCTTTGCCGTCAGCTACACCGTCCACGGCTTGCTCCAAGAAAAAGACGCCTCCCCGCGTTGGATCAAAACCACCCACACCTCCTACAAAGTCGACTTGCTTCAAGATGCCGAAACATGGCAGCTTTTTGAAACAGACCCTTTTCTTGAGGCGCTCAACGCCGGAAAGTCCGCCGAGATCAAACAAGGCCAGATCCTCGACAGCGGAGAGCTCCTTCCTCACCCCGACGTGCAACTTGGCAAGCCTTATGATGCCCTTGCTCTCGCCAAAACCCACCTCGCCCTAGAGGCCGAAAAGCCTGTCGCCTCGCTTTCTCCCTCGCCCATCGATCGCCATCCCGTGCAACTGGCTTTCCCCGTGTGGCTTGAAGGAGTGACTCGAAAAGAGGACGATGCTTCCTCCCTCCAACTGGACGGAACCCCCTTGCGCCTCGCCGAAGAACGCATCTCTCTGCTGAGCGGGCTTGAGCAAACCGACCTTCAAAAAGTCCCCAGCATGATCGGACTCTTGCGCTATGACCAAGATGGCTATGCCTTCCAACCGCTCGCCCTCATCAAAGACGCCAAAAAAGGCAAGCTGATCTTCGCAGGACAAGAAGCCTCCAAACAAGCCGCCGCCAAAAAAAGCAAAGTCCTTGAGATCCTCAAAGAGCGCTCCACTCGGTTGCTGCGCAAATAACCCAACGACCCGACGAGGCGAGCATGTCTACAGAACAATTCCCAAAGCTGACCCGCCCACAAAAACAGCGGCAGCTTGTCTTTTGGCGGCTCCTCACCGCTGCCTTTGGACACTCCGAAAAAGGCCCCAACATCGAGCAGATCACCCTCGACATCGCCGAGCAAGTCAAACTCCCCGCCGACATCCTTGATCCCGCCATCGGTATCGAACAGCTATTGCGCCGTCATCCCCAACTCAAGCCCGACTTTGACGCCATCGTCCCGCCCGATGCAGACGAGGACGAAAACGCCGAAGACACCGAAACAACAGCCAAGGCCCACCACTCATCGCCTCCCCCCTCCGCCTCCACCGCTTCGACGGTCCATGACAGCGCAAACTTCCATCCTACCGCTCACACCGAAACTCCCGAGCCCCATGCGCCGCCCACCATCCCTGCCGTCCAAGACGCCGATCTGCGCCGCAGTTTGGTCTTTTCCAAGCTGATCCTCAACGTCCTCGGCCCAAACACCCAAAGCCCCGTGATCTCGGCCCAACAATACACCCAATGGCTTCAAGACCTCCAACACTTCGAGCAAGCCTTTGGCTACGCCCCCGGCCACCTGCTTACTCCGCAAGGCAGCGGACGTGGCGCAGGAAACGCGATGTCGAGAGGAGGCCCCGGGCAAGGCAAAGCCGCCCAAGGACAACAGATCGTCGGAGGACAAAAGGGCAGTTTGAACTCGGGACATCCGGGCTTTTCGATCAGCGAAGATCAACTGCGCGAAGGACTCTCCATGCTCGAAAGCGGCATGGTTCAACGTATGGAACTGCGCGAAGTCCTCAAAGATCCCCAACTTGCCGCCAAACTCACCCCTTCGATGGCCCTGACAGAACAACTCTTGCGCGACAAATCCAATCTCTCTGGTGTCGCACTCGCAACAGCCAAATCCTTGATCCAGCGCTTTGTTGATCAACTGGCCGAAGTCCTCAAAAAACAAGTCCAACAAACCGTCCGCTCCAAGATCGATCGTTCCGTCCCCCCCAAGCGCATCTTTCGCAACCTCGACCTCAAGCGCACCTTGTGGAAAAACCTCACCAACTGGAACGACAAAGAAAAACGCCTGTATGTCGATCGCCTTTATTACCATCATGCGGCCAAAAAGAAACTCCCCACGCGCATCATCGTTGTAGTCGATCAATCGGGCTCGATGGTCGAGTCGATGGTTCAATGTACCATCCTCGCCTCGATCTTTGCCGGACTACCACGTGTTGAAGTCCACTTGATCGCCTTTGATACCGAAGTGATCGACCTCACCCCTTATGTCCGTGACCCCTTTGAGGTTCTTCTGCGCACCAACCTCGGCGGCGGAACCTACATCTACAAAGCCCTCGTCGAAGCCGCAAACAAGATCGTCGATCCCGCAAACACCGTCATGGTGCTGATCTCTGACTTCTACGAAGGCGGTAGCTACGAACTTTTGCTCTCTTATATCAAAAGCCTCAAAGAGTCGGGCGTTCACTTTATCCCCGTGGGAGCCGTGACCAACTCCGGCTACTTTAGCATCGATAGCTGGTTTCGCACCAAACTCGGCGAACTCGGGATGCCTATCCTCTCGGGAACCCCCAAAAAACTGATCGAACAACTCAAAAACCTTCTCTAAAGAGGGCTTAGACAAGATCAGCCCACCGCGTGATCGCAAAATGGTGGGGCAGCCCCCTGCGGCTGCCCAACCACAGGGCGTTTACAACGGATCACATCGACCCTTCGTGTACACTTCTCACGGATATCGTGTTATCAGATCGAAAGGATACCTGTTCATGGCCAAGAAAAAAGCCCTCGTTCAAGAAGCCACCGAAGCCCAAGCTGTCACCGAAACCCAAGCCGAGATCGCCGCCACCTCCACCGAAGCAGCCTCCTCGCCTTCCGTTGCCACCGAAGCAGCCCCCAAACCTTCCAATCCCCCCAAGGCAGAAGAAAATCTGCGCGAACCTGCCGAAGTCAAATATGCCGAAGAACTCGCTTGGTTGGAGTCGGTCGATACAGGCAACAAGCCCTTTTCATGGCGTCTCTCTCCTCGAATGATCCGCACTTTTATTCTTGGAACACAGCCGGGTGAAAAACTCGCTCGTAAGATCGATCAAAAGTTCTTTGGTGATGCGACGCTTGTCGAACGCGCCATCGTCACGCTCGCTTCGGATCGCGGCTTGTTGCTGATCGGCGATCCCGGGACAGGAAAAAGCTGGCTCGCCGAACTGTTGGCCGCTGCGATCTGTGGCAACTCCACCCATGTCGTCCAAGGCACCGCAGGAACCACCGAAGATCAGATCAAATACTCATGGAACGTCGCACTCGTCATCTCCCAAGGCCAATCCCGCGACTCGATGATCGCCTCTCCCATGATGAAGGCCATGCAACTCGGTCAGATGGGCCGTTTTGAAGAACTCACACGCTGCACTTCCGATGTCCAAGACGCCCTGATCTCCATCCTCAGCGAAAAATACATCGCCATCCCCGAACTCAGCACAAACAACGTCGTCTTCGCCCGCCCCGGCTTCAACATCATCGCCACCGCAAATAGCCGCGACCGTGGCGTCAATGACCTCTCTAGCGCACTCAAACGCCGCTTCAATTTTATCCACATCCCGATCGTCACAAACAAAAAATCCGAGCGTGAGATCGTCATGTTCCGCACCCGCGACCTGCTGCGCCGAAACAACTTTGATATCGACGTTCCCGCCGTCTTGATGGATGTCCTCTTGCAAACCTTCGCCGATATGCGCGAATCCGCCGCTGCTGCCGCTTCGGACGATCAACGCCTCGAATCCTCTCTCTCTACCGCCGAACAGATCGGCGTTCTCGAAGATGCCATCCTTTACGGCAACTTCTTCGGTGAAAAGCTGCTTACCGCAAACGCCCTTGCCCGCTCGGTGATCGGCGGTCTCGTTCGCCGTGTCCCCGAAGATCTCTCTGTGATGAACAAGTTTTGGCACGCTGTCGTGGAAAAACACGCCAAAGAAAACAAAAAAGACAACACTTGGAAGGAGTTTTCCGAAGGCGGAAAATCCATCATGAGCGATATGTCGAAATAACGAACACGACGCCCTTCACCTGCCCGAACGATCGACAAGGACGAGACGATGCCGCAACCACAAAAAAGCCGCACCATCGCACAAGATCGCTTTGCTCCCTTACGCGGCCAGCTCCTCGCCGCAGTACAAGCCTTTTCCCAAGGCACCCACGCCATCGACAAGATGCTCGCCGCCATCGTGGACGATATGGAGCGCGCAACCAACGAACCCGTCGAGATCTTCCCTGTGGCCCACCACTCTCCCGCAGCCGCCATCCAGATCTTGCGCCGCCTCCAAGACGGCCCTACCCCCAAGGTCATCTTTGTGGAGTTGTGCGAAGATCTCCAACCCGTCCTACCCGGCCTCGCGGATTGTCAACTGCCGATCGCTCTCCAATCCTTTGCCACCGAAACAGCGGGCTTTCCGCCTGATTGGTCTCCGTTGACCGTTGTGGCCCCACTGACCGAGTTTTCCGCCGAATTTCAGGCCATCGCTTATGCGCTCAGCCACCCCGAACAGACCCAACTCGTCTTTGTCGATCGCTCGGTCGATCACATCTTTCAATGGCTCCCTCAACAAGAAGGCGCACTTGCCGAAGCCCTCGGCCACTCAGAAGATGAAGAAAGCATCTCCGAAGAAGCCGATGAAAACCTTCATGGAACCGCCTACGGCGTACAGATGGGACGAATGGAGCCGACATTCGAAGGCTTCCAAGAAGTCCTGCTCTCAAACGCCCGTGTACGCCACTTCTCCGAATGGTGGGACCAATACGTCGAGTCCTCGATCGTCGGCGCGGATTATCAAACTTACCGCGAAGTCATGTGTCTCGTGGGAAGCCTGATCCGCCGCCTCGGTCAATCCAAAGAACGGCTCGAAAATGACCGAAAACGCGAGCGTTATATGTGGACGCGGATCAAAGAACACCTCGCACAACACAAACTCCAGCCCGAAGAAACGCTGTTTATCTGCGGAGCCGCACACACCGCCTCAGACGTCGACTCTTTTGGAACCCAAACTCCCCACCGCGATCCGATCCCGCCCCGCACCCAAACCAAATGGCTATACGGGATCATCCCTTCGAGCTTTCGCTCCATCGAACAACAATTCGGTATGCCCGACGGGGCGATCTCGATCGCCGAAAGTGCGTGGAAACGAAGCCAAGAAGCCCTTGGACTGCGCTCTCTCGCGATCAAAGATATCAAAGACACCTCCCAAGCCAAACCAGCCCCCAAGAAAACCCCCAAAAAAACCACCCACCCGATCGATCCAACCAACGATGACGACGCCTCTTCCTCACCCATCGCGTCCATTTCAAGCGTTCCCGATGTCTTGGGCTTTTTGCAACGTCCGCCTCAGCTACTCGAACAAGACGAAGAACAACTCTTACGTTGGTGCGTTGAGATCGTCTCGATGGCCCGAGAAAACGGATACCTCGCTTCCACAGCCGATGCGATCGCCATCTACCAAACGGCGATCTTGCTTGGACGGATGCGAAACCGCCATCATCCCTCGCCTTACGACTTTCAAGACGCGGCGATCACCTGCCTCGAAAAAGATCGCACGCCCAAAAAGCGCAACGTCCAACGCTTATGCGAGATCTTGCTTGGCGGCGATCGCAGCGGTCATGTCGGTTATTCTTCTCTGCCTCCCCTCGCACAAGACGTCTACGACCGACTCTCCGCCTTGCCCGTCACCCTCAAAGGAAAAACCATCCAGCGCGCTTTGATGGACTTTCGCCAAAATCCCGAATACTCCGCCTGTTCCGATCTGCTGTGGCGGCTTCATTACCTGCTCGGAAAAAACAATTCCCTTGTTCGCCCGATCATGGGTGAGCGCAACCTCGGGCAACGCGCTCTCCAAGAGTCATGGGATATCTCCATCGGAAAATACCAAGCCCCTCTGATCCAACTCGCTTACGAAGGCGTCTCCATCGAACAAGTCCTCGAACGTCGTTTGTTGCAGTATGCCTTTTCCTCCAAAGCCCGCACCGTCCAAGCCCTCGAAGCCACCGAGGACAGTCTGCTTTATCTGGAGGCTCGCCGACTCACCCAACGCCTCGGCGAACACGCCAACGATCTGCTCGTCCAAGAACTCGCAGCCGACGCCGCCCAAGATATCTTCGAGCGCGTCCGTCGCCTTGTGCATTACTACCGATCTACCCCAGAAGGTCTCCCGCCTTGGCTCCAACACTTCGTTGCAACGGGCTATTCGCACTTTTCCACCATGCTTCCCGAAGCCTTCAGCGATCGTGGCACTTCTCCCCAACAGATCAGCGGTATGTTGGCCTTTATCTTTACGCTCGAAAGCCTCGCTCTTTCGATGGGTTGCGAACGCAGCCAATTGATGATCGCGATCAAACAATCCGCATCGCTCACCCAAGATCCCGAAAAACTCGGGATCTTGTGGGCTGCAGAGTGGCTCCTTAGCGTTCGTGATATCGAGGAGATCCGCAGCTTCTTTGATCACCTGCTGGAAAATCCATTGACCCTTGCGGCTTTTCCCCGCTATCTCGATGGGTTTTTGCTTGCGCTCACCTTTACTCCGCTCGTCAGCCGATTGATCGTCGAACTGCTCTCCAAAGCCTTTGAACGCCTCCCTGATCAAGTGTTGATGCCGTGGCTACCGTCGCTTTTAATGGGCTTGCGCTCGCACAGCAACACCCTTCTCCCTTCCATCCTCCAAGAAGTCGCTCAGATCTATCCCAAAACCTCCAAAGAACTCGATGCGTGGATCGCCCCTTGGTATCGAGAACGCCGCAAACGCAAGACCACCATCCCCACCCCCCTCGTCCAAGAGATCCGCCCTGCTCTTCCCACGCTTTCTAACGAAGAACGCAGCATCTTTCAGATCATGGCCGATCATCCCCAAACCACCGACGCCCTCGCTCACCTGTTCGGAGTCGCCACAACATGGCGTTCTCCTGAAACAACCGAAACACCCGCCTCATCGACCGCTACTGCGGCTTTCCATGACCAACGCGAAGCCGACATCCACGCAATTTTGCGCCATCATCCCCAAACCACCGACGCCCTCTCTTCATGGCTTGGGCTCTCCGCTTCGTGGCCCACAGAACCCACACATACGCCATCCGCTCTTGTCAGCGCAAAGCCCCATGCCAACGCCATCACCGAATATCTAGAACCCGAAGCCGCCGCTGCTGCCGCCCTCCTTCACCACCACCCCCAAACCCTCACCGCCCTCGTCAAACATCTCATACCCAATCCGCAGAGTGTATGATCGTGAAAGTGTAGGGGCAGCCCCCCGTGGCTGCCCAAAAACAGGACGTCTACAGAGGATCGCACCTCCCCGTTGATCTCACCGCCCTCGTCAAACATCTCACCCGCTAGGCCATGACTCCTACTAGGCCATCACTTTTTTCGCGAACTGTTCGAGCTTTCGAGCATCCGCATTAAACCGACGGATCCCGTCCGAAAGTTTGTCCACAGCCATCGGATCTTCGTTGTGCATCCAACGGTAGGTCTTTTCGTCGAGGTGGATCTTTGCGAGGTCTTGTGCCTTGGCGCTTTCGACGCTCAAGCACTGTTCAACAGGTTCTTGGCTGCGTTTGAGTTCTTCGAGCAGATCAGGGCTAATCGTCAAGAGATCGCAGCCTGCAAGCCGCACAACTTGTCCTGCTTTGCGAAAGCTTGCGCCCATCACTTGTGTTTTGTAATCGAATTTCTTGTAGTAGTGATAGATCCGCGTTACCGAGGCCACCCCGGGATCTTGATCGAGCGGGATATCGGCCCCTTTCGCTTGTTTGTAATAGTCGTAGATCCGCCCCACAAACGGCGAGATCAGCGTCACCCCTGCCTCAGCGCACGCCACCGCTTGCGCAAAGCTAAACAGCAAGGTCAGGTTGCAGTGGATGCCTTCTTTTTCAAGACGTTCTGCGGCGCGGATCCCTTCCCATGTGCTTGCGATCTTGATCAAGATGCGTTCACGCGGAACACCCACTTCTTCGTAAAGCTCGATCAGTCGGTGTGCTTTCGCCACCGTCCCTTCTTGATCAAAACTCAAACTGGCGTCCACTTCCGTGGAAACACGCCCCGGGATAAT
Organism: Myxococcota bacterium; assembly: GCA_023150835.1. Taxonomy (GTDB): domain Bacteria; phylum Myxococcota_C; class UBA6777; order UBA6777; family UBA6777; genus JAKLKB01. The sequence continues at coordinate 11,067 of JAKLKB010000067.1, forward strand.
CTCCAAGATCCGCTTGCCAAAGTTCACAAACAGCCGATCCATCAACAAATCCGTTTGCTGGCTGGTCTCGGTTGCGTGCTTTTGCGCGTAGCGATGAGCATCTTCAAGCAGATCTTTGTACTCGGGCTGTTGTGCGGCCTTAAACAACAGCGAAGGATTGGTCGTTGCATCTTGTGGCGTATACTGCGCAATCGCCGCGATATCGCCTGTGTCTGCAACAACGGTGGTCAGCTTTTTGATCGCATCAAGTTGGTTGCTCATCGGAATCTCCTTGTATCGACGAAGTGAACGGACAGCGCCCCAAAGATACGCAACCCCCCCAAAGATGCAAGAGGGCCAAAGCCACAACCCAAAAAAACCCATCAAATCCGTCTGTTGTGTACGTAAAAACGTAGGGGCTGCCCTCATCGGCGTTAGGTTAAGCGCTTGTTGGCCCCCCACCCCAAGCCCTCCCCCCTTACAGGGGTACAAAACGCGAAATAGGCAGAGGATGCGCGTTCGATCAACCCCTCCTGCCCCCCTGCCCCCCTCTCTGGCTCTTTGTTGCCGTTTTGCTCTCTGTCGTCGCAGGGAAGTGGCGGCGACGCGGCGAGGTGAAGTCTGCATCGTCCTAGAGCATCCGCCTTCTTCTCCCCCTCGCCTCCGCAGCACAGCAGGGAGAGGGGGCTGGGGGGTGAGGGGGAGACGACACCTGCCCCTGTCAGATACCCCCGCCCTTTGGGCTTTAATCGCCCCAACGAAAAAACCTCTCGCCACAAAGCAGGCTCACCGCACCCCAAAAAAGGCCAAGATCTCCGACGCATCACCACACAGCTTTTCGACAACAAGTTCTGGTGAGATAATGCCCGTCCTTTCGGCGATATCCAAAACGGCGATCGGTACATTTTTGAACTGGATCCCCGCTCCTCCGCCCCCTTGTTTGAGCGAGGCCCCCTGTTTGAGATCGAGCGCATAGACTTTGCGTTGTTCGGGGTCAGGATCGGACATATCGACGATCACAAAGTCCCCACAAAAACGCTGTTGGTGTGTACGAAACAGCCACAGATTGCTTTTGCGCTCCAACAAGATCCGCGCAAATCGCTTTTCATCGTTGCAAAAATCAAAAAACACCGCATGGCTCAGCACAGCCGTCCGTGTGCTGTTGCAGCTTTTCGCCAAAAGATACGCGACAGGAGAGGAATACTTCAACCAATGCGGGGGGATACGAAGGATCGAGGGAACGCTTGAAGAGTGGGATGGGTAAGACACAGGACCTCCAAAAAAGTCAAGGCGTGTTCGGGACTCGCTTGCGCGAGTGCGAGACTGCGGAGATGAACTTTTTCAGAGGCGGAACTGCATCGGCGGGATCGCTCTTTCTGGCACAAAAGGCCATCATTTCGGGGCCATCAAACCCAACGCCACTTCAAAGAAAGCAGCACGAGCCTCCCACAACGAAAGACAAGGCGAAGGGTTCACAAACGCAAAGAGATCGCTCCAACAATATTTCCCCCCTCCAAAAGCCATCGGAATTTCGCAGCTACCAATAGGACTTACGCAGTTGGATACGAAAAAGGCCCATGTTCGGGCGCGGGCGGTTCGCGAACCGCCCCTACAATGTGCTGACATCTCAGGGGTTTCCTTTTCAACGGCGTAACTCCTATACCAAAAGAAGCCGTGTTCGGACTCCACAAGCGACAGAGCCATTGTTTTGGAAAACCTGTGATCTTTTCGCCTGTACAGGGTCAAGGGAGCGTGGCTCCCTTGCGGGGCGTGGGGTTCCAACCCCAGATAATCAAGTCCAACCGCGTCACTCCAAAAGCCATCCCAACCACCACAAAACAAAGCGATGCCACACTTGACTTTTCGGCCTTGAGCGGACTAGGCTGCGCGTTTGCGGTCGTGAAAAGAACGGATCGCCTTTGCGCTTGTTTTGAAAAAGGAAAAATACGCATGTTTCGATTGCAACGTATGGCATGGTGTGGGTTTTTTGGGCTGTGGATGGGAGCGATGCTGTGGGCTTGTACACAAGACGTTCCCTGCAAAGCGGACTCTGAGTGCGCACAAAATCAATACTGCGACACCAGCCGCTCGAAATGCCGCCCCAACTGTAGCGCCGATCCCGACTGTCTCGCTGGCGAAACTTGCAACAAAGAGCGCAAACGCTGCCAAGGCAGCACGACCGAAAACGTCACACCCGACGGCGGAAATCCCGATGGCATCGGCCCTGATGGCGGAAACCCCGATGGCATCGGCCCTGATAGTGAAACCCCCGAAGGAACCGAAACGACCACCGAAAATAACCCTACCGAAACGCCCAACCCCGAACAAACCACAGGCGATTCTTCGATCCCGGGAAAATCGCCCAATTGTCCGGTCGAAACACGCGAATGTTATTCAGGCGCAGCAGGAACCCAAGGCAAGGGCGCTTGCAAAGCAGGAAAACAACGCTGCATCGACGGAAATTGGGGTCCATGCGTGGGCGAAGTCGTCCCCAAAACCGAACAATGCAACGGGATCGACGACGATTGCGACGGCCAAGTAGACGGAAACTGCACGACGTGGGCGACTTCCTTGGGTGGAAAAGGCGGCGATGAAGGCGCAAATATCGCGGTTAGCCCGTCCGGACAACACATCTATGTCACGGGCTCCTTCGCAGAAAACGCAACCCTCGGAGCCAAAAACCTCGTATCCAAGGGCGATTCGGATGCTTACCTTGCGCGTCTGGATAGCAAAGGCCAAGTGATGTGGGCCACCGCGTTAGGCGGAAGCGGAGAAGATCGCGGAAAGGCTGTAGCCACCGACGAAACGGGGAATCTCTACGCAACGGGACTTTTTGAAGGAAGCATCAATGTGGGGGCCGTCACGCTCAATTCCAAGGGCGGCAAAAATATCTACGTCGTAAAAATGGACGACACAGGCCGCGTACTTTGGGCGGCCACCGCAGGCAGCGCGACGGGTAGCGTCGAACCGCACGCCATCTTTGGCGACAAAGCAGGAAACGTCTACATCGCAGGTTCTTTCGGAGAGACCGCCAGTTTCGGCAGTGTGACGCTCACCGCCAAAGGATATCTGGATGTATTTGTCGCAAAGCTCGATCCTTCGGGTCAATTTGTGTGGGCGACTTCTGCGGGTGGAACGGATAGCGAAGAAGCCTTGGGCGTCGCCGCAGACGAAACGGGCAACGTGTACATCACAGGCTACTTCCAAGGCAACGCATCCTTCGGCTCATCTGCGCTGTCTTCGGTCGGTACAACCAACGCATTCGTGTCCAAGCTCAACAACGCAGGGCAGTTCCAATGGACCACCACCAGCTCGCAAAGCTGGTACGCTGCAGGTCGCGGCGTCCAACTCGACAAAAGTGGAAACGTCTACGCTACGGGCTACTTTGAACAACAAGCCGCCTTTGGACTCAACGCCATCCGCTCCGATTATGGAACGGATACCTTCGTCGCCAAGATCAGCCCCACAGGCACCTTCATGTGGTCCAATTCGACCAGCGGCTACGCAAATAACCCGGGAAAGGGCCTTGGCATCGACAGCACAGGAAACTTGTATATCACGGGTTCTTTCGGCGGGCCGTTGACCTTGGGCAGCACCAAGCTCAATTCCCAAACACAAGATATCTACATCGCCAAGATCGGCACCGATGGAAAGTTTATCTCCGGCAAAGCCTTGTCTGGACGCGAAGTCAAGTCCAGCGACCACATCGCCACAGACACCAACGGCTCGGTTTACATCATCGGCACCTATCGCGGCAGCATGAGCGCGAACAGCACCACCCTCACCTCCAAAGGCTACACCGACACCTTCGTCGCAAAGATCACCTTCTAAATTTCCTAGAACTTATACGAGATCCGCCCGTTGTGTGATCGTAAAGATGTAGGGGTAGCCCCCCGTGGCTGCCCGATCATAGGGCATCTACATACTCTCGTTTGTGTGCATCACTCGGATATCGTATGACGCATTTGGATGGTTTTTGTGGGGCGCGGCCCCACGCCCCGCAAGGGACGATCGCCCCTTGACCCCGTATCGGCGAAGAGATCGTCGTTTTCCAAACAGACGGCTCTCTCGCTTGAATTGCCGCAAACTCGGGGGTTTTTGCCAACCATGCAAATTCTCTCTGACCGTACGGGATCCTGCTCTCTCGCATCACTCCCACCACCCGCCTGTTTCACGTCGCCCCACCGCCCGCCTGTTTCACATCGCCCCACCACCCGCCTGTTTTACATCGCCCTTTTGACTTCGAGTGGACGGACTTTTCTTATTTTTTGTGATATTCGACCGTCAATGTGAACTCGCTCGAATCTACGGCACTTTGAACACCGACAAAGAACGATCCCGGCCCTGCGACGGTGCAGGCTTCAAAGGAGCCTTCTTCGTAGGGGCTGCAAGCGAAATTGCCTGAGGTGATCTGTTCTTTGGGCTGATCTTTCCAAACATACAAATCAACATCGCCCGAACCTTCGATCTTGGCTTTCAGGTCCCCGCCAGAGACGGCGTAGGGGCCAAAGATCTTCCATTCGTTTTGGCGCAGCGTACCACGTTGGACATCCGAAACCATTGCGCCCTTGCCATCGGGGTTTGTGGTGGTTTTGGCGGGGATCTGCATGGTCGTGCAATGCACTGAACCGCCCCAAGGGATGATATCTTGTCCACCTGCAACGCCCACGACGTTGTATCCGGGCATTTGATCACGATAGACCTTCAAAGCAGCGTCGTCTGTGGACAAACCATACAGCGGAACTAAAACGGTTTTGTTGACGATGGTGGAGTTGGTATAAGCGTAGTAAACGCGCCCGTCATCGGAGTCTTTGAAAAACATCGGGATACGCACGACTTTGAAGGGTTTGCCTTCGGCGTTGGTGTTGCTGGCGTAATACTTCGCGGCATCTTCTAACGAAGCGATCTCTTGGCTCGAAGCGCCCCATCCTGCGTTGGATTGGGCGACGATGATCACTTCTTCGTTGAGGATCTTGGAGAACATATCGAGGTGAGTCGTGCCTTCTTGATAGAGCGGCTTGGGCGTGTAGGTCTTTTTGCAACCGAGATAACGCGCATACAACGTGGACAACTGCTCTGGCGAAAGGTTATTGAAATCAAAGATACCTGTGCTGGTCCAACAGGTGCCTTTTCCATCGCTCATAAAGTTTCCGCCTTCGGTGTAAAGGTGGGCTTTGTAGACGTCATCGCCCCACAAGGGGCCTAATTTGGCGGAGATAGCATCATCGAAGGTGCGGGTGGGGTAGTACTTGGTGTCCACGATCGCACGTTTTCCATCGACATAAACATGCCAAGGGCCGTAGTCACGGGACCAAAAGGCGTCGATGCTATTTTGGATCCATCGGACTTGGTTGGTGGCGATGCCTTTGGGGGTAAGGGTGTACTGGGTGATCTCTTCTTTGTCGGTGTCGTTGGCGTACACCAGATAAGGGATCGCACCTGCTTGGAGGATGCCTTTGATCATGTTGCCAAAGAATTCGTCCATCGTGTCGTCGTTGGCTGCGCGAACCAAGACGCCTTCCATCGGTTCGAACTCTGCGGGGACACGGACATTTCCTGTGGGAGCCGACGAATACATCGACAACAACACGGGCTCGCTTTGGATGATCTCTTTGGCTTTGCGGCGTTCCGCAGCGGTCATGGCCTTGGGCAACAGTCGCTTTCCTCGCAACGAATCTGGCGCAGCTGTGGGCGTTGTGACACGAAGGGTATCCCCTTCTCCAAGAGGCCACGTATCGCTGTCAAGGCGGCAGCCGACCGCGAACAAAGGCAAGAGGCACAAGAAAAGAATACGCTTCATGAAAAACTCCTTCACCAAGAGAACAAACCCCTTTGGGTACGTTTGGGCATATGCGTTTTTTTTCCCCACGTCAACGGACTTCTGCTCTAGAGGCGGATAATTGGGAGATATCTTTTTTCAAAAGTCATCTTCTGAAGAAAGAGCCGCATGATCTTGCTCGTATTCACCGATCTGATAGATCAGTTCGCGGTACAGGCGGATATCGATCTGCGTCAAAGATTGGATGGTACGAAGCGCAAGCAACTCTTCACTCCAGATGCGATGTTCTCGGATCACCCGTTCAAATCGCTTTTGTAAAGAAGCGTGTACATCTCCCGCAACATCGGCTTTTGCAAGCGATATCAACGGTTTTCGCAAGACGGAGCGCTGCGAAAGATACGCCTCCCACGCACGCTCCACATGCTTTGCGATGTCGCTGTTTTGGATGTGTTTGGCTTGCAAGAAGGCGTCGAAGGCTTGACGCTCGGCATCTTTTCCGCGTCGAAACAGCACACGAAGCTCGTGCATCCACCGAGACCATCGTGCGCGGATGCGTTGACGCGGCGAGGACTCCTGCGAAGACACGGCTCGATGCAGATGGCTATACAAGAACCGATACTGCTCGTGTAAGGTGCGCGCTTCGTGATAATCCACCAGATACGCCGACGTGAGCGCACGCAAGACCTCTCGTGTACGCCCGCGCAAGGGCGGCGCGATCTGTTCAAGAAAAGCGGCGAGTTCTTCTTCATCCAACCAACCCATCTCTGCGAGCAGATCGCGAAAGGCAAACAATCGGCTCTCTTGTGTTTGGCGCATCGTATAAAAAAAGCTGCGTTCCTCTTCAAAGGCCGCAATAAAATCCAGATCCGCCTCCAGCCCACGCCCTTCTAATCCCGAAGAAGATCGACTGGGTAGAAAAAGCCCGAGATATTCGGCATCCAACATCGAACGCAAGCGCATCGACTCGATGTATAGGGGCTTTCGCATACGGTTGAGTTTTCTTGCAGCAACATGAAAGCCCGCCCATCCGACGCGATGCTCTGCCTTGACCGTTGGAGGATGAAGGATATCGCGCACCAAGCGAAACACACCTCGCGTCCCCCAAAACAGCCCCTTGAGCAACCACCACACCACCGCAAACGGCGACAAAAAGATCCGACCACTCGCGCCATAGCGTTGATACATTTGATACAAATTGAAGGTCCGCTGTTCTTTGCTCAGGCGATGGAAGGGATAAAAACCGAAGATCTCACGCACAAGGGCTTTTCGCTCGGCTTTCATCAAACGCATCACCTCTTCGCCAAAGATATCGGCGATGGCGCGGTCTCGATCGGGCTGTACCGAAAGAAAATGCAGCGCCGTAAACTCGTTATGCAAAAAGGGGCGTTGGCTTTTCTTTTGTTTTTCGCGCTCGGGTTCTTGCTCTGTCTCGAAGATCGTCCCTTCCAAAAGCGCGAAGCGACGGGCCTTCCAAGTCTCATAATCTTGGCGATGCGCCTCGCTGCACCACGCAAGTTCACGCAGCGGAACACAGCGTTGATTGAAGTCGACGATCAAGCCTGCGATGCGTTGGGCCATGCTTTCTGTGATCGCTGCAAACCACAGATACGGACCAAGATACAACAGCCAACGATCCTTCGAAAGATCCAGCCGATCCACACGCAACTGCTCAAACAACCCCAATCGCAATCGGTGGCGTCGAAGGTTTTGCATCAACAAGTTTCCAAGAAGCTGGTTGGTGGTCTTGATATCGCTGCGGTGAAGCGGGGTTCCTTCGAGGTAATCCTCATACAACAACAGCATCTGCTCGCGTTCCATCCATCGGGTGCTTTGGTGCGTCTCGATTGTACCGCTGCCGCTCGCCAACAACGGCGAAGCCCCACGTTGGGCATACGCCATCTGCTCGATCTCGTCCATCTGCCCCCAAAGCTCCTTGAGTTGGGCAGAAACAGTCGGCATGGCCCGATCCCGCAAGACATCTTCGGGGTGCAAAACACGCCGAGAAAGCGTCAACAAGTCCTTGTCACGGCGTTGGCGCTTCATCTGCTTCAAACGACCGATGAATTGGGCTTCATATACCTTGGTATGCAGATCCGTCTCACCCCCTGCCAGCATCCGAAACCAATAGCCCATCGCCAACGGGATCAAACTCAACAAGCCCAACACCACGATCGAGGCCCCCAAAAAGCGACCCAAAAACAATGCCAAGCCATGCAACGCTTGGATCTGAAAGCCTTGGAGCAACAACGACACCAGTAAAAACAGAAAACCAAACATCAACAAGCGCGTGGTCGGTCGCATCGTTGCGTTGATCAGCGCCAGCCCTACACGATCGAGGATCTGCGGGCCTGTCACCATCCCAAACCAATCGCCTATCCAATGAATCACCCCTTGTATCCGCTCAAGACGGCGACCGATCCGCTGAATCACCCAAGCCACCGCAGCCGCAGGATCCAGATCTTCAATCCCTGTTGCGATCTTCCGCAATATCGGCAGATAACGCACCCCGGGCGCGCAAACATACCGAAGAATTCGGTAGGCGTTGCGCACAAACGATGCCCCCAAGTTCTCTTCGACCCGCACAGCATCCATACTGGTCATCTCGCGGATCAACCGTTCGAACGTGATCTCTCCGCCGCTGTGTGGAGCGCCATAACGCCTTGCGCGGTTTGTACCGCCAAAACGCTCGATACACCGACGCGATGACTCAAGCCGCCCACGCAAAAAAGGTAGCCGCTCCCCCACCGCAACTTTCTCTAGCCACATCCGCATGCGTTTGCGAGCGCGATCACGCAGGATCTGGATATCCTGCCCCACTTCATGCAAAGCCCCTTGCACAGGCTGTTCTTCGTCGCGTGGAAACAACAGGATGTTTCGATTAAAGATCGGCTCAAACTTCCGAAGTAGCCGATCTATCGCACGCACCAAAAACGTCGCCAAACGAAAGATCCGAACCAACGGGCGCAAAAAACGGATGTACCTCGCGATGCGTTGCGCCCGCAACAACCGCGCCGTCCGCATCGCAGAGAGATGAGCCACTTGCGCGTGCGGCTGGATCAACCAAAACGCAAAACCAAACGGCAGGGACGGCAAAAAGTCGATCACAAAATGACGACCAAAGTACAAACCTCGCCGCTTTGCAAAAGACAGCTTCGTAAAAAACTCTGTCAGAAACCACCCACAGATCGCCGTATCCACCCACATCAGCGCAAGATGCCAACCCGGCGAGAGCTTGATCTGCCACTCCAACACCAACAAAAACAAGACCACAAAGATCAACATCAACGTGATATTTTCTGCACGCGCCACAAATGGCCGTCCCAACGTCGTTTCCAAACGAAACTGCACGTGCCGCTCTTGCGCTTCGGCTCGAATCCTCCGCCACAGCCGCTCTGTTTGTTGCACCATGCGATCATAGCGCGTAGCCGGTCGGAATCGCTTTTCTTGCAAGGGCCGCAAGATCTCTAATAACCACGTCGCCCGTAGCTCCGAGATCTCCAAAACCTGCGAAGCCTCTGCCAAAGGGATATCATCGACTTCGGCAAGGCGCTCATCAAGGTGATCCAACACCAGTTGAAGCTGGTCAGGGAACCACACACGAAACACCGCTGTTTCGACCTCTGCGATCAATTGCCGCATCCTCTGGCGCAAACTGCCGATCCGCGCATCCACCGCCAGCACCCACGCACGAACATTTCCGGTCTCACCTTCTCGGCAGGACTGGCGCACCAAAGACAAACGCAACGACTCGCCTTCGAGCAAAGACCGCCAAACCCGCGATAGATCGCGCAACAAAGCTGTCCGCAACGCGATCTGCTCCGCATCGGCCTGTTCCGCTTCCAAGCCCAAGACCAACGCAGTTCCCCCGCCCTGTCCTTCGGCTGCTTGTTCGGACGCTTTTGTGGTGGCCTCTGGGTCGAAAGCTTTGATCTTCCCCGTATAGGCTTGTCTTTGGCGTTGGGCTTGTTCGCTGCTTTGTAAGTCTTTTTCGGATGCATCCAAAAACGTTTTTAGTTCAAAGGACAATAACTCTCCCCGTGTCAAAGCCGCCTCTTGACGCAAGGGCGCGACTTGTTGACGCAGACGCTCACGCACTTGGCCGGGGAGTTCTTGAGAGGATTGCCTCAAAGCATCCGACGCTTGAACGCCCGCATCCAAGCGCCCTTCCACCTCTTCTGTCGAAAGCGCAACCGTCAGCCGCTCGATCTCGTATTCCACCCACGTCAGATCCGCCACCCCTTCGGCCAACCACGCACTCTCCAAACCACCCGCCCCCTCAAGCCACCACTGCAACGCGCTCAACTCGCTTTGCACTTCGGCCATCTCATGCAACGCATCCACCCGCTCTTTGACGACATCCCCGATCAGCCCGTCAAAACGCTTCCGCACTTCGTCAAACACCAACGCCGCATAAGCCCGACGATCCTCCCGCCGTTCCGCCATTCCAAACATCGCATATCCGCGCAAGGCTTCTTGCAGACGACTTTGCAATACGTCCCATTCACCGCCCTCACCTGTCACACGCGGCTGCACCAAAAACAACGCCCGCGACAAACGCCAGTACACCGCAACGTCCTCGCCTTGATCCACCCCTCCCAAGGCTGCTTCGATCTCTTCTCGCCATGTCTGATCATCCCAAGCCATCCGCACCACCTTTGCAATACAAGCCTTTTTGAGTACCTTCCCACACGCCACGTCATCCAAAACGACGCAACCACTTTGTTCGCTTCTCTTCTTTTGGGCGTATATTGCGCGCCCTACGCAAGCCAAAAAGGCCAAACACCATGATCTCGCCGCGCAACTCCACCAACGCTTTGCTCACTTTGATCGCCCTTCTTTTGACTGGTGTGATCCTCAAACTCACCCAAGCTGTCTTGGTTCCTTTCGTTCTGGCGTGTTTCCTCACCGCAGCCCTTTATCCGCTGATCCGTTGGATGAATCGCTACATCCCTTCTTGGCTTTCACTGCTCTTGTTGCTCGGTCTCTTCGGCTTTCTGATCCTCTCCGACGCGCTGATCTTCCTCTTCAATCTCGAAGAGATTACCCAAAAAGCGCCCCAATACAACCAACGCATCCAACAACTCTTTCACGATCTAACAAAGTTCGGCGAACAATACGGCATCCAAGCACCTTGGAAAAAAATTAGCCCCGAACAAGCCGTCCGTTGGCTTCTTTCGATCCTTGGCGCTTGGATATCTTCGCTTTTTCTGATCCTTGGACAAGCACTCTTGGTTGTGTTCTTTATGATCTTTCTTCTCGTCGAAAGCCAGCAGTTCGAACGCAAGATCCGCGTCGCCTTCACCACCGATGAAAGCCAAGCCTTGCTCGCTTCGGTCTACTCCATCAACGAAAAGATCCAACGCTACATGGTCACCAAGACTTTTATCAGCCTTCTGACGGGCTTGATGACCAGTCTCGCAACCTTCCTGCTCGGCGTCGACTTCCCTGTCTTGTGGGGCATTATCGCCTTCTTGCTCAACTATATCCCCAACATCGGCTCGATCGTCGCGGTGATCCCGCCCGTCTTGATCGCCCTCCTTCAAAAAGAGCAAGGATTCGCCCTCGCTCTCGCGACCCTCGCGATCCTCACCACGATCCAAATGGTCGTCGGAAATCTTCTCGATCCCCATCTGACAGGCGATTCGCTCGATATCTCACCGCTCATCGTCTTTCTCTCGCTGGTCTTTTGGGGCTGGTTATGGGGCATCATCGGCATGATCCTCGCCGTCCCCCTCACCGTCGTGATCAAAGTTTTTTGCGAACACACACCCACACTCCGCCCCTTCGCCATCTTGATCGGTGGAGAACCTCGAACCACACTACCCCCCTCTTCGACACCTTCCGAAAAGCCCTCCTCTTCGACACCTTCCGAAAAGCCCTCCTCTTCGACACCTTCCGAAAAGCCCTCCTCTTCGACACCTTCCGAAAAGCCCCCCTCTTCGACACCTTCCGAAAATCCGAACGTTCTCCTCCCAACAAAAAGCAGCTCTCCCGCCCGCCCCCCCGCACAAGTGACCTCGCAAATCCACCCCTCACAGGCTTCAAAGCTTCCAAAGAAAAAAAAGAAACGCTAACACGAATAGGACTTATACGATATCCGGAAGAAGCGTACACAAAGCATCATTCGGATACGCCCGATTATCGGGCAGCCACAGGGGGCTGCCCCTACATTTACGATCACACTATGGGCGGATTTCGTATTATACGATCTCCGAGTGATGCACACAGCAAAGGAGAATACGTAGACGCCCGATTATTGGGCAGCCCCCTGTGGCTGCCCCTACATTTTTACGATCACACAACGGGCGGATCTCGTATTAGAGGGTGTTTGCGAAAAAGTGAAAAGTGTTTACATTCCCTTGAGATGAAGCAGAATGAGCGAATAAAACGGAGGGAATGATGAGCAAGCAGGAAGCGAAAGAACAAGTGGTGGCGGCTTATGATGGAGGAGAGAGAGATGACGTGCGGCTTGCTAACCAATTCGGCGTGTCGGAGAGTTCCGTGCGTCTTTGGTTGCGCTTAGCCCACCGAGGGGTTCGATCGACGGACTCCAATCGAGGTTCTTCGGTGGAGATGGATCGTCGAGCGTACATTCGCTTGGCTCGGACGTTCGCGCCGGTTGAGCAAGGAATATGAATACCTTGAAAGCTCATCCAAAACTTGGATCTTGCTCGCCATGACTCAACTTATGCTAAAGAGATCGTCAACATGATCCACTTTTTCGCAAACACCCTCTTACGTAGTTCGAACATTTTTGTGGGGTTGGAACCCCACGCCCCGCTTCCTTAGCGCGGCTCCCTTGACCCCGTGTTTGGCGAAAAGATCACTGCTTTCCAAACCAACAACACTCTCGCTTGAACGGGTGCGAACACGGTTTTTTTGGTCAACTGCTTAAGTCCTATACGAAATCCGCCCATCATGTGCGCCCAAATGTAGGGGCAGCCCCCTGTGGCTGCCCAACCACAGGGTGTCTACAGCGGATCGCACACAACACATCACACGCCCCGACCCTTATGGTTGGGAAGATGGCTGCCCAACCATAAGGGTGTCTACAGCGGATCGCACCTACCCCTCGTGTACACTTCTTTCGGATATCGTGCGAGGCGTGGGGTGGAACCCCAAAAACTCCCTTGATGACGCAAGTCCCGCCTTCAATTCATGGTTGACGGATCGAACAGCATAAACTCCCCGATATCGGCATCAAAAGAGCGGCCTTCGTCGTCGATCATCTCATACGTCCCTTGCATCGAGCCTGTGGGGGTGGAGAGAGGGCAATAGCTCGTATAGCGGAAGGCCTCACCGGGCAACAATCGCGGTTGTTCGCCGACCACGCCCGGGCCTTTGACTTCTTGGACCTGCCCCCAACCATCTGTGATGATCCAGTGGCGGTTGAGCAATTTGGCAGGTTTTTTGCCGACGTTGGAGATCGTGATGGTGTAAGCAAAAAGCCATTGGCTGCGATCTTGTTCGGATTGTTCGGGCAAAAACTTGACTTCGACTTGAACACGAATGCCTTGGGTTGTTGTATCGGACATCTCCAGCCTTTCCGTTGGATGAGAAAAAAATCACGGGCAATTACGGATCTCCAAGATCCATGCGCGTAAGCGTTTTGTTGCTTCTTTGTGTTCCAACGAAGCTTCGATCAGACATCTTTCGAATATCGTATCAGCCCCTTCAAAAGGATGCAAAACAACCGAAGATGTCGCGAAAGAAAAAAGGATCGAGATTGCGCGGTGGGATAGGTTTTGTGGGGTGTCACCCCAGACCCCACAGGGGACGTTCGCCCCTTGACCCCGTATTGGCGGGACGTTCCAACGTTTTTCAAACCAACGACTGCGCCGCTTGGTAAGTTGAGAACACGGCTTTTTTTAGAGAACGACCTGATTCTGGTAGGGCTTGCGGATTTGCTAATTAGATGGGGCGCGGCCCTTGCTTGTTGAGCGCGGCCCCCGCGCCCTCAAAAAGAGGTGTTGGACTCGCTTGCAGCGCGGATCTGCAAGGTGGGGGCATACCAAAGGCGGCGCAAAGCCAGCGCCAACATCCCCAGCGAAACGACCATCCACACGCCCGACCACAACGCCGCAGGGCCAAACAGCGCATCGGAAACAGCCGAAGCATCGGACTTTGCAGGCAGACCGTTAACGACTTGATGTGTTGAAAACAAAACGCGTAAACTGGTCAGAGAATTGAGCGCACAAGCCGCCGACAAAAAGCTAAAAAACCAGCGCGTCACGCGCATCGATCCCCGCCACGCCAAAGCCAAACAAGCCGCTGCCCACCCAAGCAACACCGCGAAAGTAAAGGGATCGCGCCCAAACAGCGCCGAGATCAATAACAATCCCCCAAAAGCCCCCAACCCGACGCGCCCCGTGTCTTCCTCCGTCGTGCCGAGGCTCATCACCAAAAACACCCCAACCAACGCCACATACAACAACCCCCCCGCCCATCCGCGTACCATCAAAAGACCCACACCACCGAAAGCAACGGCCACCACCAGCCCCAACAAACGGCTTGCTTTGGTCGGGCGTTGCAAAAACAACATCATCATGCCCAAAAAGGCCGTACCCACATACCCTGCGCTTGCCACCACCACTCTCGAAAAACGCGAATCCGCGATCGCTGTAAGCGCACGCCCCGAAGTATCCGTAAATATCTCCAACTGATCAAACCGCCCCCCCACCGCCAACGCAGCAAGACCATGACAAAGCTCGTGAACCCACGTCGAAAACAACTCAAACGGATACAACGCATAACGCACGATCGGCAGGTTGGCAATCAGCAACCAGACCACAAGCGCGCCGATCAATGCTCGATTTTCATACAAACCGCTCTTTTTCTCTGTAAGATTCGTCGTCATCGCGCCTCCTTGGGAATCGATCAAGCCCATGTCTGCTCCGCTTTGGAAGCGGCCTCAAAAGCACCGCTTTGCTTTTTTCCTGTGCTCGCCCAAGATGGTACGCTGCGATGAATAGGACAAGTCCACCCTGCCCCAAACCCCCCCCCTCCTCTTTCGTTGTAGGCAACGATACAAACGACACCGTTCGCAAAAAACCGTAATACCAACCACCGTGCCTGTTTTATCGGGCTTAAAGATCGAGGTTTTCAAACAGACCGGCAGCGCCCATGCCACCGCCGATGCACATGGTGACGATGCCCCAACGCTTTTTGTGATCACGCAACCAGTAGAGAAGCTGGGTGGTGAGTTTGGAGCCTGTGCATCCGAGTGGATGGCCGAGAGCGATCGCTCCACCGTTGGGATTGATGCGGTCGCGGGTCAAGCCTTCTTTCTCGAAGCCACGGATGCAATACAGCGATTGCGAAGCAAAGGCTTCGTTGAGTTCCATGCAATCGATATCTGCAAGCGTGATCCCAAGGGGCTTGCCGAAGCGCTCCATCAGCTTGGGAACGGCCAAGGCAGGGCCGATCCCCATCTCGTCGGGATGCAAGCCAGCGGTCGCAAAGCCGTGCATCTTGGCGATCGGCTTGAGGCCGAGGGCCTTGGCTTTTTCGGCCTCCATCAACATCACAGCGGCGGCCCCATCGCTCATCTGCGAGGAGTTTCCAGCCGTCACGGTGCCGTGGTTTTCTTTGCCGCTTTTGGGGTTTGCGAAGGCGGGTTTGAGTTTCGCAAGCGCTTCAAGCGTCGAGGCGCGGGGGCATTCGTCGGTATCAAAAACGAATTCGACTTTGTTTCCAGAACCATCGTACTTAAAGGTCCGAAGCGGGGCGATCTGTTCTTTGAAATCGCCGCGCTCAAGGGCCGCCATAGCGCGATTTTGGGATTCAAAAGCGAATTGGTCTTGTTCTTCACGCGAGATCCCGTAGCGCATGGCGACGTTTTCAGCGGTTTGACCCATGCTCATGTAGGCTTGGGGGAATTCGTGAGCAAGGCGGATATTGGGGACGATCTTGTTTCCGCCCATCGGGATCATCGACATCGTTTCGGTGCCACCGCCGATTCCAGCGTCGATGCTTCCTGTCACGATGCTTGTTTGCACTTGCCAGATCGACTGAAGGCCGCTCGCGCAGTAGCGGTTGACAGTCATCGCGGAGATCTCGTTGGGCAGACCGCCGAGGTGGACACACAGACGAGCGACGTTCATTCCTTGCTCAGCTTCGGGCATCGCGCAGCCCATCACGACATCTTCGATCTCTTTGGGGTCCACACCCACGCGCTCGACCAAGGCTTTCAAAACAGCACCGCCCATATCATCGGGACGGGTATGGACAAGGGAGCCACGCTGGGCTTTCCCGACAGCGGTTCGACAAGCACCGACGATTACGGCTTCTCTCATAACGCACTCCTATCTAGAAAAACCATCCTATCATCTAGGGAAAAATGACGACAAGACGCCTCATTTTTGTTGAGATCTGGTGTTTGAGCCTCTGCAAAAAAGACCAAGCGCACACAGATATCGGGGAACGTACCGTTTCTTTCGCGGCGCTTGATATCCGATGCAGTGGGCGCTAGTTGCGCAGCGGTTTGTTGTTCATCAACATATACTGGATGCGCTCAAGGGTTTTTGCTTCGCCCAAAAGGCTCATAAAGGCTTCGCGTTCGAGATCGAGAAGCTCTTGTTCTGTGATGGTTTGGCCTTCTGCGCGCTTGCCACCACCGAGGATGTAGGCCAGTTTGTTTGCGATCTTTTGATCATGCTCAGACGCCCAACCAGCGTCCTTCATACCATCGACAGCGATCATAAAGGCGGCAGTTCCGCTTTCTCCGATCACAGGGATGTCTTCGCGGGGACGACCGGGATCATAACCGACCGCAGCAAGACCCAATGCGACTTCTTTGGCGCGAGCGATGCGGTATTCGGCGTTGGGAACCATCACATCTTGGCGACGGAAGAAGCCGTACTCTACGGCCTGTCCGAAGCTCGAAGCGACTTTGGCGGTGGCGATGCTTTCAAAAGCGTTGCGCAAGAAAGGCAGGAGGGATGGGCGGTTGCTCATATCCACACCTTCGGTAAAACGCAAGAGAAACTCTTTTGTCCCACCTGCCGCAGGGATCAGACCCACGCCGACTTCGACAAGACCGCAATAAGTCTCCGCAGCTCCAACCACACGGTGCGAATGCAAGCAAAGCTCCAAGCCTCCGCCGAAAGTATAGCCGATCGGGGCGGCCACCACGGGCGCAGGGCTGTATTTCATCCGCATATTGGCGTCTTGGAAGGCTTTGGCCATCTTCTCGACTTCATCGAGCGAGTTATTTTGGACGGCCATAAACACCAACATCAAGTTGGCCCCGACAGAGAAGTTTTTGGAATTATTGGCCAGAACAAGCGCCTTGTATTTTCCGGCATCAAGGAGATCCATCGCTTGGTTTTGCATCGCGATCGTCTCGTTGTCGACGGCATTCATCTTGGTGTGCATCTCGAAAAGCAAGCAGCCATCGCCGAGATCCCAAAGAGAACCACCGTCATTGCTGCCCACCTTTTGTTGTTTCGGCAGCTTCTTGAGGATGATCACCTTTTTGTCTTCTTCAATCGGCAGATAGGTGTGGTTCACAAGGTCGTACTGATAACGCACGCCTGCTTCTTCTTTGTAGAAGGACTCGTTGCCTTTTTCGAGCATGGTCAAGACGTTGGAAGGGACGGACAGACCGTCTTTTTGCATACGTTCGACGCTGGCACGAACACCGAGCGCATCCCACGAAGCAAACGGGCCGATCTCGCGGTTAAAGCCCCAACACATCGCTTGATCGACATCATGGACGCGATCCGCGATCTCAGGGATGCGGTTGGCGACGTACACAAGGCTGTTTGAGGTGATCGCCCATGCGAAGCGGCCCGCCCGATCGTCACTTGCGACCAAGGCTTTAAGACGCTTGCCGGGATCTTTGGTCTCTTCGGCTTTTTCCAGCGATGGAAACGACGGTGAGTCCTCGGCTTTGTACTCCATCGTCTTCCAATCCAACACAAAACGCTCTTTGCCTTTTCCGCGCTTGTAAAAGCCGCTGTCTGCTTTGCGACCGAGCCAGCCTTTTTCGACCATCTTGGCGAGGAATGCGGGGGATTGGAAGGATTCGCGTGATTCGTCCCCAGAGCAGTGATCGTACACGGTTTGGGCGACGTGTTTGAGCGTGTCAAGGCCGACAAGATCGGCTGTTTTGAAGACAGCGGAGCTTGCGTTGCCGATCGGCTTACCGCAGATCGCGTCGACTTCGGTGATCGAATAGTCAAGTTCTTGCATCTTTTGGAGAGTCAAGAACATGCTCTGCACGCCGATACGGTTGGCAATAAAGTTGGGGGTATCCTTTGCCATCACCACGCCTTTTCCGAGGCGTTCGGTACAAAATTGTTCGACAAAGGTCAGCAGTTCGGGCTTGGTTTCGGGATGGGGGATGATCTCAAGGAGTTTCATAAAACGCACAGGGTTAAAAAAGTGCGTTCCCATAAAGTGGCTGCGCATCTCAGGCGAACAATCTTCGACCATCTTGATCACGCTCAGGCCCGACGTATTGGTCGAGATGATGCTATGGGGTGCGCGATATTTGTCCACCTTGGCCAAGACCTGCTTCTTGATATCCATACGCTCGACAACGACTTCGATGATCCAATCGCACGATCCGATCTTTTCAAAGTCATCTTCAAAGTTGCCGAGCTTGATCAGTTTCGCATCCACAGGCGTAAAGAACGCAGGCGCGGGTGGAGTGAGTTTGAGAGCTTTGTCGAGCGCGTCTTGGGCCATCTTGTTGCGGATGGCTTTGTCTCCCTTGTCGCGCTTGGCGCGGTCTTTTTCGGACAGCATATTGTCAAATGGTACGATATCCAACACAAGGCACTCGATGCCACACCCCGCGAGGTGACTGGCGATCGCCATCCCCATGACCCCCGAACCCAACACGGCGGCTTTACGAATCGTCTGCTTTGTTCCGCTCATTGACCCATCTCTCCTTCCAACAAACAACAATGGTTCTCGCGCTTCTGCTTTTTGGGGCGGCTTTCCTGCGCGGCTTGCTCATCAAACACGGCGACAGCCCGCAAGATCGGCCCATCACAAGCGCTCCCTAACATGATGAACGAGCGCTCAGAATCAAGTGGCGCGCAGTGTACAACGCTTTACAAAAAAAGCAAAGTGTAAAGTGCGCTAGGTGTATTTTTGAAGTTGTTTGCGCATGGTTTTTTCGTCGATCTTTCCGTTGATCTTCATGCGATGGATGGCTTTGCGGGAGAGAAGGATATCGAATTCGCCAAGAAGAGCGGAGGGCATCTTGCGTTCGGTGGCATCGAGGAATGCGCGGAGCTTGTTTTGGGGTTTGGGGGGATAAACGGCGAGGAGTTGTTGTTGGACGCGATTGGATCGATAGGCGCTTGGGCCTTCTTGGAAGATATCGCCGAGGGTCTCGCCAAGAATCGCAAAAGATCGCGAAAAGTCCGATTGTTCGGGAGAGATGGGTTCGAGCAAGGAGATGAGTTGGAGTCCCAGTTTGACGATCAAGCGGGCGGCTGCGGCTTCCATCAAATCATGCGATTCTTGGGAGGTTTCGATGATATCTTCCATCTGTTCGTGCATGGCGTACATCGAATAAAGCAGGAGAAACAAGCGAGGGTCGCGCTCAAAGCGCAAAAAATCCAGCGGCTTTCGCTGGCGAGCGAGCGGACTACCCGGGCTTGCGGAGAGGGTGTTGGTGACATTTTCGGGGGATATCTGGATGATCGAAGAATAGCGATTGAGGCATTCCATCAGCGCAAGAAGTTCTTGTTGAACTTCAAAGAGATCCATCTCCCAATCAAAGGTGATCATATAAAAGACGATGCTCAGGCGGGTCTCTGCAAAGAAAGAAAGGACGGCCTCAAGGCGCAGTTGTTGGGCGTCGGCTTGTTGGAGGGTGTGGTATTTGTGAAGCCGCAACAGCTTTTTGGGGAGGAAGCTATCGACGCCGAGTCCGATGCCGTGGCGATTGCTGTAAGCGTAGCGCTGCCAGATCTCGGGGAATCGGGTGATCGCGTTGTAGAGGCTATCGACACGCGAAGAGAAAAAGATCGGCATGGTGTCAGCAGGGAGTGCATCGATCAAGGCGGATGCGCGGGCGGGATGGGCCGTGAACTGTGGCGAAGCGATATCCAAGCGTTGGACACCGAGATCACGCAGGTAGTGAACTTCTTGAGCGACCAAAGCGGGATCTTTGTAGACCGATCTTGCGGGGAGATTGGGACAAAAAGAACAAGCCGCCCAACAACCTGTCGCCCATTTGACGCAGGCTTTGTGCTGAAACACCGAAAAAGCGTAGTCTCGGGTGTGGTCTTGGAGATCAAGAGGCATCGGCGGAAGTCCCTTGATGCGGGTGACACCGTCTTGATCGAGGATCTGCGCGCCCAAAGAGACGAGTTGTGAACGGACGGCAGGATCGGCAAAAGACAATTCGTGCGGTGCGATGGTCTCAAACAGCCGTTCTCCCGGGCATTCGACGATCGTACAACAGGCCCACGCAGAAGTCCCGTATTTGTGGGCATAAAAGGTCGGATCGAATTCAACGTCAGGCCCGCCCAAAAAGAGGTGGACGCCCCGCCCCTCAAATGGCGCAAGCAAGGCATCGACCAGTTCGATATCGCACTTAAAGGGAGCCAAAAAAGAAAGTCCCAAAAAGCTCGGAGCATAGGCCAAGATCGCAGCGATAGAGTCTTCGGGGGTGGGGGCACCAAGCTGAAACACGCGGCTTTCGTGTCCCGCAAGTTTGCAGAGGTTGTGCATCGCCACAAGGTGTACAGGATCAGAGAAAGCCTTGATGCCTCGGCTGCTTGAGTAGCGCCCTGTGTTGACGAATGCGATCTTGGCCAACCGCGTGGCTCCTTGCTTTTATTGGGGAGAGAGGCGGACGATCACGCCCGATTGGTAGGGCATGATCGTGTGGTAATTGGGGAAGGATCCGTAGCAAGTCCAGATGTATCCGTCTTTTGTAAAATCAACGGTGCGAGTGTACGCGCCTTTGCGAGGGAGCCGATACAGCGTGAATTGGTAAGTGGCGGGGTTGAGGCGGTACAGGCTATCGGAACCTGTGCCTGTGACCCACAGATCGCCCGTGTATCGGTTTCGGCGGATCGCATACGGATAATCGCCCGGGATCGGGAGGGAGAGTTGCTTGATGATCTTGCGTTGGTGCGTGTCGTACACGGTGATGCCACCCGTCCCAAGATGCGGAATCCACAAGCGATCTTGGGGATCGATGGCGAGCCGTTTGGGTCCAGACCACGAGACAAAAAGATCCCATTCTTCGGCTTTTCCCGTGGTGGGATCGAGCATCCCCAAGCGGTTTCCGTGTGTTTCGGTGTACCACAAACGGCCCTTTGAATCGGCAACAACGGCATACAAGTGAACGCCTTCTTCGGGCAACCGTTGCGTTCGGGGGGTTTGGAAGACACGGATATGTCCGGTCTTTGGGTCAAGGCGCGAAAGGATCTCTTTGGAGAAGTGGTTGACCCATACGCGACCTTTGGGGTCTTTGTATACATAGCGATCAACGTCGAGGGCGAAGTATTGGACATTTGCGCCTTTTTGAAAGCCAGAATAGACGCGAAAGGTGTTGGTTTTGGTATCAAAGCGCGCAACTTGCTGGGTTTTGGTAAAGGTGATCCAGATCTCTCCGTCGCGGCTGATATCCATCGAATGCGCCCCTGCGGGTTTTCCTTTGGGAGCCGAGATCGGAACGGGGAAAGCCTGTTTTGCGCCTGTTTTGAGATCGACACCGTACAGGATATTTCCAAAGTAATCGACGATCCAAGCCCGTCCACCGAGGATCGTGACGTCATGGTAAAACCCCTTGTGGACGCCGATCGGGTATTCTTTCCATGCGGCTTTGGCTTCGGGCAGTGGGGGTGGTGCGCCCTGCGCAGGGATCTTCACATGTTTGAGCAGCCATGCGGTCAATTCACCCTTGCGAAAAGGGATCAAACGCAGTTCCAAGTCGTCGTCGATCTCGTGCATCCGTTTGATCACCGTGTCCCAACCGAGCTTATCGTAACGCATCGCAAACGGTGGTGCGATCTGGTGGCAAGGCGTACAGCCCACAACAAACTTTCGCTTCATCTCTCCGTCAGGCAGACCTGCGATAATATCCGAAGATCGGATAGGAAGAACGCTTTGAGAGGTGGATTTGGTTTTGTTTTCGGAAGATGGCGGATGTTGGGGGGGCAAGGGCGATGCAATGCTTTGTGCAAAAAAGAAAAAACAACACAAGGCCAAAGGCCCAACCGCCCCAAAGCACAGGCGAAAGCATACGCTGCGAAAACAAAAGCTGCGAGGATATGGAACGTCAGTAGTCAGGGATTCTTGATCGACACAAGATAATAGGCAAGCGCCCAACGATCGGCATCGGGGATGTAAGCATAAGAAAGCATCGCAGAGGCGGGATTATGCGAGCCACGCGTGAGGTATGCAAAGATATCGAGCGGTCGGTTGCCGCATTTGTATTGGGCAGCGCGTAGATTTGCGGGAGGAATACTCTGATCTTTTGCGGAAGGCCCCTTACCATCGCCCTTTGTACCATGACAGGACCAACAAGCGTTCGCGAGGTAAAGCTGTTGGCCGCGTTTCTCCAAAACCGAGACAGGAAGAGACGGAGGGATCGCAGGATCGGAAGGTGCAGAGTCCGGGACAGCGGGAGGTGCGGAAGGAACAGGCTTGATGGGCTTTTTGACGCCCAACGTGATCAGATAAGCCACCAATGCGCTGATATCGGGTTCTGTGATGCGTCCGCGATAGGTCGGCATGGTCGGCGGATAGTCTTGCACAAGGTATCGACCGGGATCGACGATCGCCGTCCGCAAAACCTCCTCCGTGACCAGAAGCTTTCGGCCATCTTGCAACGTCAGGGTCGAACCATACAGCCCTTTCATCGTCGGCCCCACCGAACGCTTCCCATCCACTGTGTGACATGCGTTGCACCCCTGTTGAAGAAAAATCTGACGGCCTTTCTCAGGATCGATCATCGCGATCCATCGGCGCTTTTGAAGCCGTGACGAAAACGCGCTTGTTTTTTTCAGCGAAACTGCGGGCCGATCAGGCCGTGCATACGAGGGCAACAGCAAAAAAAAGCCACCCCACACCGCCAAGCCAAAGCCCACCACCGCGCTCACAAAAACCCGATCGGTCAGGGAAAAGAATGTCTGCATGATCCAAAAACCTCCGTTAAATGACCCAAACGCCCGTCACTTGGGTCGATTCGATAGATCTCAAACAAGAAAAACGAAGTTTAATAGGTTCACAGCATGGCACGGAACAAACCGCCAAAGCAAGAGCCACCCCCAAAAAGGTCCATGAAAGATACGGAAGATACGGAAAGAAGGCAGCCCGACGCTTCGGAATGCACGAAAAGAACAGAAAGGGGGGGGAAAGAACGAAAGGAGGTGGTACGAGATCCGGCCATCGCGTGATCGTAAAGGTGTAGGGGCAGCAAGGCGTGGCTGCCCAACAATCGGGCATTTACGCACTCTCCTACGATCACAGATCTCTCGGATATCGTATTATTTCTTGAGGGAGAGGAGATACTTGGCGATGGACCAACGATCGTTGTCGGGGATATGGGCGTAAGCCACCATGCCAGAGGCTTTATTGGGAGAGCCGTTGGAGAGGACTTTGTAGATATCGCCGAGGCTACCGCCGTATTTGTAATTTCCGAGTGCAAAGTTGGCGGGTTTGACGGGCAAAGCAGCGGCAGCGGCTCCGTCGCCTTTGCCTTCGTTGCCGTGACAAGTCCAACAAGCATTGGCTTGGTAAAGCTTTTTGCCTGCCGCAAGCGAGGCAGCGTCGAACTGCGCGGCGGGGCGGGCCGCAGGTGCTGGAGCAGGTGCTGTCGGGCGGGCCGCAGGTGCTGTCGGACGGGCCGCAGGTGCTGGAGCAGGCGTTGTTGGACGGGCCACAGGTGCTGGAGCAGGCGTTGTTGGACGGGCCACAGGTGCTGGAGTCGCGGGGCGGGCGGCGGGTTGAGCCACTTTCGCGACACCGCGTTTTGCGGGGGTGGGATGCGCGGCAGCTTTGACGACATTGCCATGCGCGCCGTGTCCGTGTCCGTGATCGCCGCGTTTTTTGGCCTCATCGCAGACCTTTTTTCGGCGGTCGTTGTTTTTGAGGATCTCGGGATCGCAAAAAGGTTTGCCATCGATCAGGTTGACTTGGGTATGTTCTTCGGGAACCCATGTATCGCGAGCACCAAGATCATACACGGTGAAGGCGAAGAAGACGCCAAGAAAAACGATGGAGCTTGCAAAGAACAGAGAAAGAAAGCGGTCGTCGTAGCGCAGGTGCATAAAGTACCCCACCACAAAGCCTGCTTTGATCAAAGCAACGGTCATCGCGATAGGGATAGCCAAGGCCCCAAGGCCCAGTTGAGAGACTTTGACCGTGATGTAGGTGAGGATCATCAGAGCAAAAAATACCCCGAAGTAGATCGACAACGGGAGGACATGAGGCTCGTGAGAGCCATGAGAATCTTTGTGATGAGACATCGGACACTCCGTAGGTATGCGTTACTTTACGAGGTAAAGTAGCGGGAAGAGGAAGATCCAGATGAGGTCGACAAGGTGCCAGTACAAGCCGACATTCTCAACGGGGCTATAGTAGGCTGCACTGAAAGCTCCTGTGCGGGTTTTGAGATAAATCCACAGCAAGAGCCCGATCCCGACGACAACGTGAAGTGCGTGCATTCCTGTCATCACAAAGTACAAGCCAAAAAAGACTTCAGGATTTCCGGGGATATGCGTATAAGCGTAGTATTTTCCGGGGAAGATCCCGAGATGGAATTTGTGGGAATACTCGAAATACTTGACGACACAAAAGGCGAGCGCAAAACCGATGGTCAAGAGCAGATTGATCTCGGCCCATTTTTTGTTGCTGGTTTGGGCAGCGCGGACAGCGAGCGCCATCGTCAAGCTGCTGGTGATCAGGAACACGGTGTTGAGGGCACCCATGCTGACATCGAGATGTTCGTGGGCAGCAAGAAAGGTTTTGGGGTAGAGATAACGCAAGGCGATGTAGGCCATAAACAAGCCACTAAAGAAGAGGATTTCTTGCGCGATGAAGACCCACATCCCCAACTTCGCGGAGGCCGCCTGTTGGGCGGAGGAGTGGAAGTGGTGATGGAGATGAGGTGGGTGTTCGGTATGTGCGTGATCGGCGACCTGACTCATAGCATGTCTCCAAGAAGTTGATGGGTTTTGGGGGCCGCATCAGAGATGCGGTCATTTCGTGTGATTCTTCGATCAGGCGGATCGAAGAAAAGAATCAGTGGCCGCCGCCCAAGCTGTGATCGATTTCTTTGAAGTCGTAAGGGCCGTTGTACGCGATGGGTTGTTCGTGGAAGTTATGAGGCGAGGGGGGGGTTGCCGCTTTCCACTCCATGCTTTCTCCTGTCCAACGCAGATCGCTGTCGTTGTGGACTTTTTTTCCAAAAAACAGCGAGTGCGTGAGATAGAACAGCGTAAAGGTCAACGCCAAGCCCAAGATCATCGAACCGACCGTCGAGATCTGGTGCATACGGGTGTAGATAGACAGAAGCTCTGGGGAGACTTGATCGTAGGTAAAGTATCGGCGGGGCATACCTTGGCTTCCCATCACAAACTGCGAAAAGAAGGTCAGGTTAAAGCCGATGAAGACAAAGATCGCCGAGATCCGACCGCACAATTCGTTGTAATGGCGTCCGAACATCTTGGCCCACCAATGGTGGATCGCGGCAAGAAAGGCCACAAGCGTCCCGCCGACCATGACGTAGTGGAAGTGTGCCACAACGAAGTAGGTGTCGTGGAGATGGACGTCTGTTGCGAGGGTGGCGAGGAAAAGGCCGGTCAATCCGCCGATGGTGAACAAAAAGATGAACGAAAGCGCGTTAAGCATCGGTGCATTGAATACAATCGAGCCTTTGTAGAGGGTGGCCACCCAGCTAAAGACCTTGATGGCGGTAGGAACAGCGACAGCAAAGGTGATCATGGAGAACAGCAGCGAAGCAAGGGGGGATTGGCCGCTGACAAACATGTGGTGGCCCCAGACAAGGAAGCCGATCAGCGCGATGGAAACGCTGGAAGCAGCGATAAATCCGTATCCAAAGATATGCTTGCGCGAATGGACGGAGATGGTTTCGCTGATCACACCGAAGGCAGGAAGGATCATGATGTACACAGCGGGGTGCGAGTAAAACCAAAAGAAGTGCTGGTACAACACAGGATCACCACCCATCGCAGGATCAAAGATGCCGATGCCAAGGGCTCTTTCAAAGATCAGAAGCAGCAAAGTGATCGCCAAAACAGGTGTGGCGAGGATCTGGATCAAAGAAGTGGAATAGAGGGCCCACAAGAAGAGTGGGATCCGCGTCCAAGTCATCCGAGGGGCGCGCATCTTGTGAACGGTGACAACAAAGTTCACGCCTGTGAGGATAGAGGAGAAGCCGAGGATGAAGGCCCCAAAAGTCGAGGCGATCACAGCGGTGTTGGTGGAGGTACTGTAGGGAGTGTAAAAGGTCCACCCTGTATCCAAACCGCCCGATGCAAGGGTATAAAGAAAGAACAACGCGCCTAGAACATAGATATAGAAGCTAAAGAGGTTTAGGCGCGGAAAAGCGACATCTTTTGCTCCGAGCATGAGGGGCAAAAAGAAGTTGCCAAAGGTCGCAGGGATGGACGGGATCAAGAACAAGAAGATCATGATCGCGCCGTGAAGCGTGAACAATTGGTTGTAAAGGTCGGCTGCAGCGAGTTTAAGTTCGGCTGCATTTTTTCCAGAGACAAAATAGGTCAAAAAGTCGGCACCGGGCGTAAAGAGTTCGGTGCGAATCAACAGCGCCAAGACGCCGCCAAAAAAGAAAAAGAACAGGACAGAAGCCAGATACATCAGGCCGATACGTTTGTGATCGAGCGTAAAAAGCCACGACATGATCGAGTTGTCGACGTTGAGGTAATCTTTTTCTTCTGCATGACCGGTGGCGGATGGGCCTCCACCCGGACGAATCGCATCTGTTGCAGTCGTCATGCTTTCACCTTTCTACATGATCAAGCAAAAGTCCGAAAAGGACTTACTTCTTTTGAGCGTTATATTTTCCGTTGACGGATTGGATGTACGCAACAAGAGCGCGCAATTGTTTCGCATCAAGTTGACCTTTAAAGGTCGGCATCGCCGCAGGAAAACCTTTGGCGATTTTACGGTTGGGATATTCGATCGATTCGATGATATAGTCGTCGTCCATTTGGCCCGATGTTCCGTCGGCAAATTCGATCTTGGCACCATAGCGACCTTTAAACGACGGCCCCAAAACAGCGGTCCCATCGACGGAGTGACAGGTGTTGCATGTTTTGCTTGTGTAGAGTTCTTGCCCAAGGACATCCAAGGGCTTGTCGCTGCCGGCATCTTTCTCTTTTTCGGCGACCCATTTTTCGTAATGTGCCTGAGAGAGAACGTAGACTTTTCGCATCATCATCGAGTGCTGTTGGCCGCAGTACTCGGCGCAAAAGAGATTGTAGGGCTTGGAGAGGCTGACGTCGCCCCATTTTCCGGTCTTTGGATCTTGTTTTCGTGCGGTTTCTTCGGGCCATGTTCCCGTGGCTTGGCGCGCTTCAAACCAAAGAACCGTCGAGCGTTTGGGGATCACGTCGCGTTTGATCCGAAACTCGGGCAGGTAGAAACTGTGAAGAACATCGTTCGAGGTCATCACAAGTTTGATCGGTTTTTTCTCGGGGACATAGAGATTGGGCGAAGTGAAGGTGGTGTTGGGGGTGTTGTAAGTGAACTCCCAGCCCCATTTCCACGCACGCACTTGGATCTCCATCGCGTTGGCGGGGGGGACGTTGAGGGTGACCCACGCTTTGAATCCCCAAAAGAAGATCACAGCGAGCAAAACAGTCGGGATAGCGGTCCACCAGAGTTCAAGCGTGTTGCTGTGGGCGATAGGGCTGGTGCGTTGATCTGCGCTTTTTCGGCGATATCTCAGAGAGAAGTACACCATCGCAGCGATGATGCCGACAAAAAAGATCACAGACAGGTAATAGATAAAATAGAAGACATTGTCGAGTTCTACTGCAACGTCCGAAGCCTGACGCGGCATCCAAAAGGTTGCAGTTGCGATGAGATGGTTGAGAGCGTTCACGTCGCATTCTCCACTTCTTTGCGTTGACGTTCGCGGATCCACAGGGTGGCCAAAAACAAGGCCAAAGCGAGCAAGGTCAAGATGCCTCCAAGCCGAACCAACCCAAAAGCAAACGTCGTGTATTTTCCGCTTGAGTCATCGTACATAAAACAGCTCATGATGAGCTGATCGAGGTACGATCCGATTTTGCCTTGTGAGGCTTCGATCAACGAAAATTTCAGATCGTTTGGTGTGTAGGCGACTTTTTGGCGGTACGTCGAGAGGTTGAGGTATTTCGAGATCTTTCCGTTGGGTGTGAGGACAAAGATCACAGCCGGATGTGCGTACTGCTGATTTCGCGGGATGTATTTGTAGCCGAAGCCAAGGCTCTTTGCAAGACTGCGGATATCGGCATCTTTCCCCACCATAAAAGTCCATTCGATGTGTTGTGGGGCGAGAGACTTGAGGTAGGCGGCGCGTTTTTTTGCAGCGAGATCAGCTGTTTCTTTGGGGTTGATGCTGATGGTCACGATGCGTGTTTTTTGTAGGATCGAAGCCTCGGTGTGTTGGAGTCCATGAACGAGGCCATTGAGTTGCATCGTGCAGAGCATCGGGCAATTGTAGTAGTTGAGCGTGAGGATGACAGGGCGTCCGTCGCGAAAAAAATCGCGTAGTGGGCGGGACTTGCCTTCGTGATCTTGGAAGATGCGTTCGAGGTTGATCGATTGCCCGAGCATTTGTCGGACATCGACTCCGCTGAGTTCGGTGGGTTTTTGAGAAGAGACTGCATCTGCGGGTGGCTTTTTATCAGACGAAGAAGCCGACGCAAGGAAAGGCAGATTTCCCGCGAGCACCAACAATCCGATCCATGCGCCAAAGACAACAATACGCATCGTTTCCTTCCACGGTGAAAGCATCCGCAAAACAGAACGTGCGTGCGGATGCTGTGGTATCCCCCCAAACAACACAAAACAGGCTGGGGTTGCAGTCCGACAGACTACACTGTTTTATGTTTCAAACAAAAGGAGCCAGCACGGAAGTGATGGAGTATCGAGGCTTGAGAGGCGTATCGCCATCTCAAAGAGCGAGGTGTCCTTGTCGTGCGAGAAAGCGTAGACAAAAACAACGCTATTTTTTCAAAGACACCAGAAACTTGGCGATATCCCATCGGGTATTTTCGGGGATATGGGTATAGCCCACCATGCCGGAGGCTTTGTTGGGGGAGCCGTTGGAGAGGACTTTGTAGATATCACCAAGGCTGTTGCCGTATTTGTAGTTCGCAAGCACAAAGTTGGCGGGTTTGACGGGCAAAGCGGCGGCAGCGGCTCCGTCGCCTTTGCCTTCATTGCCGTGACAAGTCCAACAAGCATTCGCTTGGTAGGCTTGTTTCCCGCGTGCGATGGCGGCGGTATCTACGGCAGGGGCTTGGGGGCGAGGGGCAGGGGCTTGAGCGCGAGCAGCGGGCCGAGGCGCGGGGCTTGGCGCTTTTGGTGCAACAGGTGCAGCGGAGGCTTTCAACGAAAAGACGTACTTGGCAAGCGACCAGCGATCATTTTCGGGGATATGGGTATAAGCCACCATGCCAGAGGCTTTGTTGGGAGAGCCGTTGGAAAGGACTTTGAAGATATCGCCTAGGTTGCCGCCGTATTTGTAGTTACCGAGTGCGAAATTCGCGGGTTTGACGGGCAAAGCGGCAGCAGCGGCTCCGTCGCCTTTGCCTTCGTTGCCATGACAAGTCCAACAAGCATTCGCTTGGTAAAGTTTTTTGCCCGCAGCGATGGAAGCTGCGTCGATCTGGGGAGCGGGTGGAGGGATATCGCGACGAAGGGTGGGAGCAGCTTTGGGAGCTTCGCGGCGAGCGGTGGGGGCAGCTTTGGGAGCCTCACGACGAGCGACAGGGGCAGGAGCCTCGCGGCGGGGCGTGGGAGCGGAAGCCTCTTGCGTGGGAGAGAATGTCTTGAAGTATTGGGGATGTTTGATCAGGTATTGGATCCCCTGTTCGATGGGAGCGACATCATAGGTGACGTTTTGGGTACGGCCTTGGATCTCGACGCTTGCGGAGACTTGTCCGCCTTTTTGGGCGAGAGCCTGATCTTTTTGGCGGAAGGCAACGGAATCTGCGCGGATGGATGTCTCTTTTTCAAGGATATCCCTTGTCGTCCAAAAGCCGAGTATTTGTGTCGCAGCGACCATCGCGCCGACGATGGCGACGCTCAGGAACGTTAAAAAAGCCCCCAAACCAGCCGTATAGGGCTTGTCGTCTTCGAAGCCTTGGAGGTCGGCGGCGTGGGTGGATTCTTGTTTGGATTTGTCTTTCTCGTGGGTACTCACGGTTTCTGCCTCGATCGCTGATGTAGGGGGTAAAGAGCCTGTACGCAGCACGAGGCGACCGCCGAAACGGTCGCCTCTTAATGTTGCGCATTCCCTTGATTTTTGGGGGGACGTGGATTGTACAAGCAGTTCAAACCACCGTCACTCTAGGAGATACGATGATTTGAGGACTTTGCTTAAACGTTCTCAAAAGCCAAGGATTCCTTGAGTCGGGGATCTTTGGCAGGGATCAAGTTGTTTTCGCCTGCCCAACGGAGTACGCTGGCGATGAAAAGCCCGCCGATACCGACAAAGTTGGCGAGAACAGGCAAGAGATGCAGCACGGAGAAATGAAACTCTTTGTGCATCGCGTGGCCGATCTGGTGGTACACAGAAGGCATGATCAACCAGTAGAGATCGACGGCGTGGAGAACGAGCATCCAAACACAAGCGAACATCAGGGCTGTGGCATTGCGCTTGATGTGTCTGGACATCAAGAAAAAGAACGGAAGCACAAAGTGGCCAAACACGAGCAGTCCTGTCAAGCCACCCCAATTTTTGAGACGATCCGCGTACCACGTCGTTTCTTCGGGGATATTTCCATACCACTGAAGGAAGTATTGGGAAAAGCCGATATAGCTCCAAAAGACCACGAAGCCAAACAACAGCTTGCCGATATCTTGGTAGTGCTCATCTGTGATCAGATCACCGAGAAGCCCGGTACGACGGAGTCCGTGACCAAACAGCGCAAGCGTCGAGTAGATGGCGATGAGGGCACCCGCAAAGAAGTAAACGCCGAAAATGGTCGAGAACCAGTGCGGAGCGAGCGACATAATCCAGTCGAAAGAGGCGAAGGTCACGGTCATCGCGAACAGAACGATCCCTACAGGGCTGAGGCCGCGTTGTTGATGCGAAAGAGCGACGTCGCCTGTGGTGTCTTGAGCGATCGAACGCTTGAGGTAGAACCAGCTCAGCCCGTACCATACGACAAAATAGAAGACCACACGGATCAAGAAGAAGTTGACATTCAGGTAGGGGGCTTTGGCTTTCAAGAAGACGTCTTTGGGATCGGGATGAACCCACTCATGAAAGAGTGAAGGCAAGCCGATCAGGATCGGGATAAACAGCAAAGCCATCAACGGCAAGACGATCCCGCCCACACGCAAGTACAGGCCACCCATCACAAACTCTGCAAGGCGGCGAACGACCGTACTCCATGCTGCACGCGTGGCGTGGTGAACCAGCACAAAAAACATCCCGCCCAAGATGATGGACAAGAAGAACAAGAAAGCGAACATATACGAGCCATAATAAACAGCGATGGTTTTTTTGTCGAACATCAGAGCCGACAAAGCACCCACCGCAAGGCCACCAAGCCCCGCAAACAGGGCCAGATCCGCAAACCGACGCCACGGGTGGTTTGCAGGCAACGTAATCTTTTCAGGAGCAAGGGGGAGTTCAGACGTGTGATGACCGCTCACTTGCGCTCTCCTTTCTGTGCAACGCCCGGGAGGCGAGTCAATTGTAGAGCGCGGACATAGGCCACAATCGCCCAACGATCGAGGGTTTCGACTTGTGAGGCAAACGAGGGCATGGTACGCACGCCTTTTGCCATCGCTTCGTAGATCTGGCCCGGCGCCATCTTGCGAACGTAATCGGAATGAAGATTCTGAGGAACAAGGCCATTCGAGTACTTCGTCACGATGCCCTTGCCATCGCCGCTATAGCCATGACAAGGCGTGCAATAGATATTGAACTGCTCTTGGCCACGAGCGAGCAGCGCAGCATCCAACTTGAGCGTATGGCCGGGAGCATAACCAAGCCGTTTCATCACGGCGGTCGATTCGGCTTTTTTGTCGATGGTGGGAACGGCATCAACATAGCTGCCGTCGGTTTTTTTTCCGTGGTGCCAAGCGCTGTCGCCTCGCGTCCAACCACGGGCGACTGTGCCGTCGACCAAGGGGCGCATCCCACGGGCATCTTGGAAAAAGAGATTTTCTTCTTGGGCATCAATGCGCTTTTGGCTGTCCATATTCCAGTTTGGGTGGATCGGCGGATTCGAGGACATCTGCCCACGACATCCGCTCAACAGCAAGCTGGTACACAGCAGACCGGCGCAAGAAATAGGCACAAACCAGCGTGAAAACAGGGACATCATTGAACTTCTCCGGTCGCTTAAAGCTCGATCATCTCGGTGTGTTTGGCACCGATCTTTTTCAAGAACGCGGTAGTTTTTTCGGGATCAAACTGCGGATCGACGGCTTCGATCGAGATAAAGAACTTGTCATCGCTTGCTCGCTCAAATCGAGCGGACTTGAACAACGGGTGATAGTGCATCGGGAGTTTGTTGAGGGCCAACATCCCGCCGATCGCACCGACCGCACCGAAGAGTACGCCAAGTTCGAAAGTCACAGGCACAAAAGCTTGCCAGCTAAAGAGGGGCTTTGCGCTGATCACTAGGGGATAATCGACCACGCTCGTCCACCACTGCATCAACATCCCAAGCGCTGCCCCCGTCATACCGCACACCAGAGCGATCCAAGGGACTTTGGAGGCAGGGATGCCCATCGCCTTTTCCAACCCGTGAACGGGGAAAGGAGTGTGCGCGTCCCACTTGCGAAAGCCCGCATCACGGACTTCTTCGCAAGCGTGATAGAGTTCGGCAGTCGAATCAAATTCGGCCAAGACACCGAACCATTTTTGTTGTTCTTCCTTTTGCCACTTCATCGTTTTTAAGGCGCGGAGACCCCCTTCTTTAGAGGGGGGAGGAAGCGCCGCCCTTTCTTTGTGTTGTGAGGGTGGTGGTTCGTGCGGCCAGCCGAGTGGTGGCCTTCTTGACATTGACGGAAGTGGTGAGGGTTT
>JAKLKB010000068.1 GCA_023150835.1 Myxococcota bacterium
GCAGCGTCTGCATTTCGTGCATACAGCGTGCGTCATGAAAAAACAAAATCCCCGATGCTTCCGACTTTCGCTCCCTCCCCTGTTCACGGGGGAGGGCGGGGTGGGGGGCTTTCCTCCGCTTCACCTAACGCCTATGGGGTGAACCCCCACAAAATCAACTAACAAGTCCAAAAAAACGGCATAACCTCGATCAATCGGCAGTTTCCGTCGGTGTGATCGTCTCGCCCAACAATCGGCGAACGGCGACACTCGCACACGCAAGACCAAAGGCTCCCGTCACAAAGCTGGCTGTTCCGTAGATCATCGCACGATTTTCGCAGGAGTGATGGTCATTTTTTCCCCCGGGACACACACAACGGAACCCCATCCCACCGTCATAATGCAGCTCTTGCGGCTCGCGTACTGCTTCCGAAGAAAACACCGCTGTCACTCCAAACGGCCCTTTTTGCGGGAAATCGTACTTTTGCCGAAGGATCTTGCGCAGAGATTGAGCCAACGGATCGACCCGTGTATCGGCCAGATCGCCGATCTGGACCCGCGTGGGATCCATCCGCCCCGAAGCCCCCGTCGAAGACACCAGCGGGATCCCTCGTTGTACGCACTGCGCGATCAGATGGCACTTTGCCGTGATGTTGTCGATCGCATCCACCACCAAATCGACCGCATGACCGAACAGATCATCGGCATTGCTGGCCGAATAAAACTGCTCGATCGCCACGATCTCAGCTTGCGGATTGATCAGCCGCAAGCGCTCCGCCAACACCGCCGCCTTGTAATGCCCGATCGTCCCCTTCATCGCTTGCAGTTGCCGATTGCTGTTGGTGATACACACCCGATCAAAGTCCACAAGCACCACGCGACCGATCCCGCTGCGCACCAACGACTCCGCCGCAAACGAACCCACCCCACCCAAACCGATCACCATCACCGAAGCATCGAGCAATCGGCGCATCCCGCTGTCGCCCACCAACCGCCCCATGCGATCAAAACGGCGATGAAGCCGATATTCATCCTCGATCTCTTGCCCATCGCTCGGCAAAGAGAGCCTCTCTTCTTTGATGATCTCTGACATCGATCTTGTCCTATCTCTCGGATTTACACAACGAAAACAAGCGCTTCGTATTTTCCACTGTCTGCGCTTCTAGGTCTTGTAGCGTCACACCTCGCAAAAAGGCAAGCTCCGCAAGCACAAACCGCAGATTCGCTGGCTCATTCCACACCATCTGCCCCACCAACGGCGCTGGTAACATATCGGGCGCATCCGTTTCACACAACAACCACTTCGCGTCAAGCATCTTCGCCGCATACCGCACCTTCCGCGCTTGCGGTTGCATCACCCCTCCCCCAAACGAGATCGACAACCCCAACGCCGTATAAGACTTCGCCACCTCAAAGCTTCCCGAAAAAGCATGCACCATCCCACCCGACGCAGGAATCCCATCACGGCGCAAGATCGACAAGATTTGTGCGTGTGCTTGAACCCCATGCAACACCACAGGCCAATCCAAGGCTCGTGCGATCGCCAACTGCTCCCGAAACGCCGACTCTTGCGCCACCCACGAGTCCTCCCCCACTCGCCGCGAATGATCCATCCCGATCTCTCCGACCCCCACCGCAATCCCCTCTTGCCTTCCCTGACGCAATGCCCCTTCCAACTGCCCGATCATCCGCCTCCACTCGCGCTCACCGCTCCGCGAAACCACCCAAGGATGCACTCCGTACGTCACCACGATCCGTCCCCGCTCTCGCAATGCCAACGCCCGCTGACGCGCCCATCCCTCCGGCTCTACTCCCGCCACGATCATCCCCTCCACTCCCGACAACCACGCCCGCTCCAACACTGCCTCCCGCGTCTCCTCGAACCTCCGATCGTCCACATGACAATGCGCGTCCCACATCTCGACCTCCTTTGCTTTCTCTTGTTGACCACACGCAGCGTTTCACTATAGTGAAACCTTGCTTTCTTTCTGAGGGGTCCCGCAACATCCAAGAGCCGAACCATGCGTTCTGATAAGCCTATCCCGTCACCGCGCCCGCACGAGGAGTCGACCTTCCAACACGCTCCCATCGACCAACTCGACCACGCGCTTGACGAATCCTCCGAACACCGACACTTTCCCACCCAAGAACGCCATCCCCCTCGCGGAACCCCTGTCGGTCGATACATCCTGCTTGAACCCGTATCCAGCGGCTCCGTCGGCACCGTCTACACCGCCTACGATCCCGAACTCGATCGCAAACTCGCCGTCAAACTCCTGCGCGTCGACCTCCATCATTACCAAGACCCCGCCGAAGCCGAAGTCCGCATCCAACGCGAAGCCCGCTCCATGGCCCGCCTCTCTCACCCCAACGTCGTCCAAGTCTATGACACGGGCCGCTTTGGCACGCAACACTTTATCGCCATGGAGTTCGTCTCAGGAAACCCCCTCAAACAATGGATGCAACAACCCCACTCCCTCCAAGAGATCCTTCAAGCCCTCCTCCAAGCTGGACGTGGACTCCAAGCCGCCCATGAAGCCGGCCTGATCCACCGCGACTTCAAACCCGCAAATGTCCTCCAACGCGAAGACGGCACCTTTTGCGTCGTCGACTTTGGCCTCGCACGCGGCAGCCTCCGTCAACCCAACAACAACGAACTCTCCACCACACCCAGCGGAAACTACGACGAGATCCCCGACGACTACAAACTCCTCGATCTCGATATCTCGCTCACCGAACCCGGGCAGATCATGGGAACCCCAGCCTACATGGCTCCCGAACAACTCAACGGACAAGAAAGCGACGAACGCACCGACCAGTTCGCCTTTTGCGTCTCCCTCTACGAAGCCCTCTACGGCGAACGCCCTTTCTTCGGACATTCCCTCGAAGCCCGCACCCAAGCCCACCTCCAAGTCCAACAGATCCGCAGCATCAAAGGATTTTCTGTCCCCAAATGGCTGCGCTCTCTCCTCCAACGCGGTCTCGCACCCCAACGCGAAGACCGCTTCCCCACCATGCGCCTCCTCCTCGACGAGATCGAGTCCAGCCTCCGACGACAACGCGAACACGATCGCTGGCGATGGCTCGCCTTGATCTGGCTCTTTCTCTTTGCTGTCGGACTCTCTTGGCTCGCCTTCCTCTCCCCTTCCTCTCCCTGCCAACAAGCCCACTCCCACACCCAAAAACTCTGGAACCCCACCACCCAACACGAGATCCGCACCGCTTTCCTCCAAACTCGCCTACACTACGCGCTCCCCACATGGGAACGCGCACAACAAGCCCTCTCCTCCTACGAAGACGCTTGGCGCAACCAATACACCGAAGCCTGCCAAGCCACTCACCTCCACAAAGAACAACCCCTCGCCTCCCTCGCTCTTCGCACCCAATGCCTCCATGATCGACTCCAACAATTCTCCTCTCTCGTCAGTCTATTTCGTAAAGCCGACTCCAAGATCGTCGAAGGCGCCATCCGTAGTATCTACCAACTCGATCCCCTCGACGAATGCAAAGATCTCCTCGCCCTCAAACGCACCAAACACCCCCTCCAAGACCCCAAAAGCCAACAAACCCTCCAACACCTTCACAAAGAACTTTCTGTCGTCAAAGCCCTCCATGATACGGGAAAAAGCAACGAAGCCTACGAAACATTGCTCTCTATCATACAACAAAGTCGCTCGATCTCTTATCCTCCCCTTCAAGCCGATATCCTCTACCGAAAAGCCACCCTCTTACACTTCCAAGGCAAAAACCAAGACGCCTTTGACACCGCACAACAAGCCCTCTGGATCGCCCTCCGACTCAACGATATCCGCCTCCAAGTCCTCCTTTATCTCGAACTCCACAGCATCGCCCAAGATCTCGCACGCTACCCAGATGCCGAACGCTTCGGCATGTACGCCGAATCTCTCTTGCCCCTACTCAAAGAACCCGCACTCATGCAACTCCGACTCGACCGCACTCGCGGCGTCATGGCCTTTTATCGCGGACAATACCCCCAAGCCCTCCAGATGTTCTTGCGCGCCTACAAAGCCGCCAACCGCCACCTCAACCCCACCCACCCCCAACGCGGACACATCCTCAACGCCCTCGGCGCTGCCTACCGCAAAAACAACCAACCCGAACGCGCCATCCACTTTTACCAACGCGCCATCCACCTCACCACCCAAGCCCAAGGCCCCGACCACCCCTTCATCTCCACCATCGAAAACAACCTCGCCAACATCTTTATGCAAAAACAACAACACCACAAAGCCCTCCAACTCCAAAAAAACGCCCTCCGACGCATCGACGGCATCGTCCCCGAAAGCCACTCCCTCTTCCTTTATCTTCTCGGCAACATGGGCATGACCTACACCGATCTCAAACGATGGAAACCTGCCAAACGCATGGTCTTTCGCGCCCACCAACTCATCCAAAAACACCACAGCAAAGAACACCCTCGCCTCGCTGCAAGCTACAACCAGATCGGCTACTTTTACCTCGCCCAACGCCGCTACAAACGCGCCCTCCCTGCCTACCAACACGCTTCCGATATCTACAAAAAACGCTTCCCCAAACAAGGCCACCCACAACTCGCCGAAGCCTTATACGGACTCGCCGAAAGCCTCTTCTTTTCCCACCAACACGAAGCCGCCAAACTCTCCGCTCTCCACGCTGAAGAACTCTTCGCACGCTTCAATATCCACGACCACTACCGCGTACGCAATCTTTTCTTGCTCGCTCACATCCACCACAAAGATCGTACACTCCGACCTCTCGCACGCCCTTTCGCGGAAAAAGCTCGCTCTTTCTATCCACACCTCCCACAAAAAGAGATCATCCCTGCGTACCTTCGCAACGTACCCCATTAACCCTTCTCTCTCAGACTTCTTTAAGGAGTGTTCTCTTGAATACGATTCAACCTCAAGACTTTTTCCCAATGCTGCGCCAGATCCTCAGCCAACCTCCTTCTCCAAATGCGTGGCGCTCTCTACGCCGGCTCTTTGCGCTTTGGGCGGCTGGAGACGAAAAAGAACTCGGACTCCAATACACACGCAACCACCTCCAGACATGGGACAACGATCTGCGCGTCACTTTCAAGATCGATCCCACCGATCCCTTCTGGACGCTCGCTCGGACGCTCGATATCAGCTATACCACCGATGCTTACACCTTCCAAGAATCGAACCTTGACGCTCAATCCCTTACTCACCTCACAGGCTTACGTATTCGGATCGATTATTGGAATCAACTCTCTGCCTCGATGAAGAAAAAATGGAGCCATCTTCGGTCTCTCTCGCTCACGCACTGCGCACAACACTCCCGTCTCTCCTTCCAAGGCACTGATCTCCCTCATCTTCAACGCCTCTCCCTTTCCCATTGCGATAAGCTCGAACACATCGACGATATCGAGCCGATCGCCCATCTCCAATCCCTCCGCTGCCAACGCTTGCTTCTTCTTCAACAAGCCTCTTTTCTCGCTCATCTACCCCAA
The DNA here is from genome assembly GCA_023150835.1 of Myxococcota bacterium. GTDB lineage: Bacteria > Myxococcota_C > UBA6777 > UBA6777 > UBA6777 > JAKLKB01. The sequence goes on from JAKLKB010000068.1 coordinate 5,453, forward strand.
CTGCGCTCTCTTCACCTCCACATCCTTCCCAGTCTCCAAAGCCTCCAGCCTTTTTCTTTGTTGCCGCACCTTCAACACCTTTTCCTCGGGGGCTTCCAGACCATCCACGATCTCGCTCCCCTCGCGGCCCTCACTCAACTTCGCTCGCTTTTCCTCAGCGATACCAAGTTCATCCGCAGCCTTGAACCCCTCGTCGGTCTCCAACAACTCCGATCCCTCGAACTTCGCGGTGGACAGCGGCTCTCCGAACTCGACATCGATCAACACCTCCCACAACTCCAACAACTCACCGCCCGTTCCGTCCCCAACATCCAACAAAAAACCATCCACAACACAACGCTTCGCGCTCTTTATCTCAGCCATCTCTACAAACTCCAAGTTCTCTCGATCTTCGATGCCCCACAACTCCAACACCTCACCCTCAAACACGCCCCTGCTCTCACCCGTTTCGAGCTCCATCACCTCCCCACCGAACTCTCGCACTTGTCCATTATCAACTCTCGCGATGGGCGTCTCGATGTCCAATCCAACCGACACCAAGAAACTCAAGAACACCTCCAACGCATCGCACGCATCGGCCTTTAGCGCACTCTGGAGCCCCACCATGAACGCATCGCCTCCGCCTGATCTCGCCCAACTCTTCGCCGCCCCCCTACCCCTCAAAGAACGAGAGATCATTAGCTGCCTCAAAACCCTTCGATCTTTCACGCAAGATCTCCCCACCCACCGACAACACCCGCGCTACCACGCCGTCTTACAAGCTGCGAAGCGCTTCTTGTCTGCCGTTGAACGCGCAGAACAAAACCCCCGACCCACCGCCTCCATCTCGGAATCCTCTTCCGAATCATCCCGTCCATCCGATCTGTCCATCCACTCCGCAGACTCCCTCCAAACCGAAGATGCTTTGCTCTCCGATCCCTCCATTTCCATCGCCTCCGATCCCGCCCTTCCCTCCGATTCCGCTCTCCCCTTCGATTCCGCCCTTCCCTCGTCTGGCCAGACGGCTACATTTCGCATCTTACAGCGCCGCCACTGCTACGCTTGCAAACAAGCGATGCTCCATCGTCATCCCCGATACGACGCCTTCTGTGTGCCGTGTGGAGAGATCAACTGGAACAAACGCCACCAAAGCGCCGATCTATCGGGAAGATGCGCAATCGTCACAGGTGGGCGCAGCAAGATCGGCTATGCCACCAGCCTCAAACTCTTGCGTGCAGGCGCAAAAGTCCTGATCACCACGCGCTTTCCAAAACATGCAGTCGAGCGCTTCGCCAAAGAGCACGACTTTGCCTACTGGCGCGAGCGTTTGATCGTCCACGGGATCGATCTGCGATCCTTCCCTGCCATCGCCGCTTTTACACAAGAAGTCCCCCATCTTTTTAATCGCCTCGATATCCTGATCAACAACGCCGCGCAGACCATCCGACGCCCCCCACGCTACTACCATCCGCTGATCGCTGCCGAAACCACTCCCTTCTCTTCGCCCGATCTATCCGAGATATTGAGTCCGTCTTCTCGCCAACACTACGACCTCTGCCGCCATCTTCCGCCACCGTTTGCATCCCCTCCAACCACCGCCATTTCCTCCGCTGCACGAACCGACACACCTCCCGAAATCCAACCGTCACAAACGTCGATCACGCCGTGGCTTCCGCCCACAGGCATCGCTTCTCTCGGCGAGATCGCCCCTGCATGGCGACAACACGCCTCGTTTCTTTCGGGCGTTCCCTTTCTCCCCGAAGACCTTCTCACAAGCTCCCAAGACTTCCCGACCGATCAGATCAACCGCTACGGCGAACTCGCTGATATGCGCGATCTCACCAGTTGGGAGATGGAGATCGATCAAGTCCATCCCTTCGAGCTTTTCGAGGTCCACACCATCAACGCGATGGCTCCTTTTTTGCTCATGCGCGACCTCCGCCCGTTGATGCTTCAAACTCCCGATCCCATGCGCTTTATCGTCAACGTCACCTCCACCGAAGGCCAGTTCAGCAGCCTCAAAGACCCCCTCCGCACCACCCAAAAAGGCCCCCGCCACCCACACACCAACATGACCAAAGCCGCGCTCAATATGCTCACCCTCTCAGGCGCAAACACCGATGCCAAGGTCGGGATCTTTCGTACTGCCGTCGATCCCGGGTGGGCCTCCATCGAAAATGGCCGTTCCATCCGCGAACAATGGTTTGCCCTCGGCATCGACTCACCACTGACCATCGAAGACGCCGCCGCCCGACTCTGTGATCCGATCTTCTCTCCGCTTCTCCACCAAACTCCCCCTCCCTACGGGGTCTTACTCAAAGATTTCCGCATCGTCCATTGGTGAGAGGAGTGATACGATATCCGCTCATCGTGTGATCGTAAAACGTAGGGGCAGACAGGTGTGGCTGCCCGATAGCAGGGCATCTACGCACGATCCTTCGATCACACATCTTGCGGATCTCGTATGACTCGTTGCCAAAAAAGCCGTGTTCGTGAGCATTCAAGCGACAGGGTCGCTGTCTTGAGATATCTGTGGTCTCTTCGTTGATATGGGGTCAAGGGGCGGCAGTCTATGGCGGGGTATGGGGTAACACCCCACAAAACCCCATCGAACGGCCTAAGTCCACTGGCGATCGAGCCATTGCATGGTCAAAACAGATCTTCGATCATCTTGGCGGTGTGTGTGGCATCTTGGGCCGCATCCCAGAAAAATTGCTGCATCACAAAACCTGTTTTCTTGAGCTGGATCGTCACCCGTTTTCCTTGGGGCAGACGCAAGGTCAAAGGCGTTTTTCCTCTCGACTTTTTGTCGACAAAGACACGGACGCCCGCAGGCTGTGTGGTGATCCGAAGCGTTGCGAACGCAACAACGGGCCTCTCCACAGGAGCGGGTTGAGGAGAAGGTTCACGTCTTGCTACGGGTTCTTCGCGCCTTGCTGCGGGTTCTTCGCGTCTTGCTGCGGGTTCTTCGGATCGTTCAGCAGGGGCACGATGCTGCGGCCCTTTTCGTTTGGCTCGAACAGGGCGTTTGTGGATCTTGTGATATTTGGGGGGGCTGCGTCGTGGACTCTGTGCTGCGGGTTCGTCTTCTTCGTCCTCTTTTTCGTCTTGTTTGGTTTCGGAGGTTTTATCAGACGGAGAAGTCGGATCTTGGGGGAGGTCTTTGATGCGAGACGGAGGAGAAAGAGGTCGTGCGTCTGGATTCTCTGTACCCGCATCGGAAGAGGCGGTAGGAAGGGTGGAGTCGACAGCCTTCGGAGCAATCGACGAAGGTGTTCGCGATCGGGTAGGTGAGGTCGGAGCTCCCCCATCCAAGGGAGACACAGAAGGTTTCGGATGCTGCGGTGCCTTCGCATCTTGTCTTGTGGTCGGGTCCGATCGGGGAAGATCTTTTTTGGCGGATGATTGGGTATCTTGTGCTGGTTGCCCACGCAATCGCGCCAGTCGACCGAGCAGGCTTTCTCCTTGGTAAGCGAGCCACAGATGCAACAACAGCACCGTCGCCACAACCCCCGACAGAAAGATCACCACGACGCCCACCCAAGATATCCCGCTTGCTTTTGACGAGGCGGTTTGTGCGTCATGTGGAATGGCAGCGATATCTTGCAACGAAGGCGAAGATGGATGGATCGAACGCACAGGAACGGCCTTTCGCTCACGCAGCTTTTCGGCGGTATCCATCGGAGCGTGCAAGGGCTTGGAGGCGTTGCGGAGTTCTTCTTGCCATGCGAGGGGATCGGCTTCGAGGTCGACTTGGGCCAACAGCACATCGCTCGAAGAGTGCCGATCTTGCGGATCATTCGCGGATTGCGGAGCTTTGAGACGCGGATCTTCGGGCGACGAAGAGTCTTGCAGGCGGCTGTTTTCTTCGCGCAAGTAAGCGGGGATCGCCAAAGGCTCCATGACATAAGTCGGGACTTCTTCTTCATCAAGAAACGCATCGCTCGGGGCTTCGAGAGAGGTCAACAAGTTTTGTAGCGCAGGATCACGCAACTGGATCTTGTTGCGTTCTTTTGAAGAAAGAGCCGCCGCGAGTTGCTCGCTAGAGGGAAGGGGGATCTCACGAGGAGCAGCGATAGGCGGGAAAAGGATCGCATCACTCGAACTCGGCGGACGCAGCGAATCTCCCGAAGGCGTCCCAAGAGAGTCGGAAGATGCGGCGTGTTGTAGCTGTTCGGAGGACGAAGTACCTTTGTGCGAAGCGTCGCGAAGCGGCGTAGGGACGGGCGTAAACAAAGCCTCTTCTGCGTGTTCGTGAGGACCGGCTTTGTTGGCTTGAAGACGTGCGGTCTCACCTGCGCTGGGGTGGGTTTGGCGTTTGAGCGTATGTGTACCCTCAAACGCCGCTCCCATCGCCACCAAGCCCCCAGATGACTTCTCTCTTTTTCCTTGCAAGGATGCGGGACGAGCGGGCGACGGCAAAGGCGGGTGCATCGCAAAAGCTGACGGGGCCACCTGTGCGCCAAACGCCGAAGAGCCGATCGGCACAAGCGCAGGGTGGGCAGCAAGCATCACCCCACCCGTCGAGGCACCTGTCGGAGCGGCTTGGCTCTCCACAAAGGACATATCGCCTTGAAATGCGCTGTCTTCGAAGTCTTCGGACTCTGACGTATGCGCAAATACCGCACTGTGAACGGTCCCTTCCATCGCACGTTTGATCGCCTCAAGAAATCCCGTCACAGAGTCAAAACGATCTTCGGGTCGTTTCTCGATCGCGGTCATCACGGCTTGTTCGAGCGCAGAAGGAAACGGATGATCCGGCCAGATATCCGAAAAGGGCGGAGGCATCGCAGAGATGTGCCGTCGAATCAGCTCAGGCATCGTCGGTGGATCCGCAGGATCGAGAAACGGCGATTGCCCCACCAACAGCTCGTACAAAATAATCCCAAGCGAATACAGATCGGCTCGTGCGTCGACGTCCTTGTTTCGGCACTGTTCGGGAGACATATACGCAGGCGTTCCCACAGGAGACTGCGTCAGTTGAAGCGAACGATCCCAATCGACGGGCTTTGCAACACCAAAGTCGAAGATCTTCACGAAGTACGGGTCATCTTTGCGTTGGATCAAAAAGACGTTAGACGGCTTGAGATCACGGTGGATAATCCCCTTGCGATGGGCCACTTCCATCGCTTCGCAGATCTGGCGAAAAACGTGCAACGCCAGATCGACCCCCGGCACATCATCCAGTTCAAGTAAGAAATCTTCGAGTGTGATACCTTGTAGGTACTCCATCACATAGAAGTATCCGAGCTTTGGCTCTTCGCCAAAGTCATCATATACCCGCACAATGTGCTCATTTTCACGAGAAACGCTGGAAGTGGTTTGTACTTCTCGGCGAAAACGCTTCTCCATCCCGGGTTGCTTGAGTGCTTCGGACTTGATCACCTTGATCACACGCTCGCGATCCACATCCAACCAGATATGTTCCGCAAGATAAACCTTGCCAAAGCCACCCTCTCCAAGTTGCCGCAACAACCGATATTTCCGCGCCACCAGCGACAAAGGGAACTGACAGCGCGGACAAAAGGTAAACTCACCCGACTCCAATAGCTCACGCACTTGGGAGGTGTCAGAACCACAACTTGGGCAATTGGAATGATACAGTTCGCGAGACATCGTCTTTCCGAGCGTTCGCAACAACGCGATGGTTTACGATCGTGTGACAAAACACCCAATCCAAAAGAAACCCACTCTAGAAGACACCATCCCTACCGTCAAGAGGACGCATCCTTCCGCCTCAACAGAACAAGATATCTTCAAGCTGCGTGCGAAACGACGCAAACGACGAAGCATCGAGCGATTGCAACAGCGCATACAAACGCTCCCGCAACGGCCCCTCTTCGACTGCCAAAGCCCGTCGCAACGCCTCTTTCGCCTCTGTTGCCAACACACCCAACCGCGCCAACGCCTCGATCGCGTTCAAACGCACCCAATCCGAAGGATCGCACAACGCTTCCAACAACGGCCCCAACACAGCAGGCGTCCCGATCTCTCCCAACGCTTGCACGCGAAGCTGACGCACGTTTTCACTCGGAAATCCCTCACACCGCAACAGCGCAGGCAAACAAGCTTCCCCCAACACACGCGCTCGCGCTGGCACCCACACCGCGATATCCGACGCTGCGGCCCAATCCACCCATTGCTCGCCACCCCAATACACCTTTGCCCAATCCTGCGCTCCTTGCGCCTCTTCATGCAACGTCAACACACACAACATCACCGCTGGGATATCTTCGCTTGGATCTTGGGACAACAGCCCAAACACCCGACCCAACGCAGCCTCCGTCCCGCCAAAAAATTCTTCGTTCAGCATCGACCACAGATCCTCGATGATGCCGCCAAATGCCTCCGACAACCACGCCAGATGCGCCCCCAGATCCCGCGCTCCACTTTCTTTCGTATAGCCCCAAAACAACGTCTCCAACGACCAACGCAAAAACACCCTGCGTTCCCTCGCCAACAATCGATCCAGAATTCGCCCCGCTCTCAACCAACGCCATGCCCCTGATTCGTACCGACGCTCTAACAAAAAAGACCCCAATAACGAACGCACCGATCCCCAAGGCGTCCAAGGCTTTTCTTCGACAAAACGCACACGCGGCTCCAACAAGATCGCCCCCCTGCCTCGTGTTCTCCGACGTTCATACGCATGTAGCTGGATCTGCGAAGCATCAGGAACCCCCGTCTCACCCCGCCAATACGCCCTGCGCAAGATCACATACCAATATGCAGCCAAAGAGTCTCGAACGGGCAAAGCCCCCGTCGGTTCGTCTTCATCGTACGGGCAGAACTCCCCAAACGGCAGCGAAAAATACGGTCGCCCTTTCTCAAGCCAGCACCCAACCTCCGTATCTTCGGCCAAAACCTCATGAAAACAAGCCCACACACCCGCATACTCGCCCATCCGTTTGTCCATCACACTTCCTCACTTTCTTTTTTCATCCACCCCCGCAACGTACAGACCCTCCCGATAGTTCGCGCCTCGCTGTTCTGCTGCTTGCACAAAGTCGAAGCATGTCGTCCCGCAACATGCCGCACAAGCCACCGCAGTTCGCTCCTCGCTGTTCTGTTGCTTGTGCGGCATCCGAGCCTGTCGTCCCGCAACGCACCACCCCAGCCACCGCAGTCCGCCCCTCGCCCGCCTACCCTTGGCCTCTGGCTTGCGCCCACAAGATGCACTACAACATCTCCCTCTCTTCGAGGACTTTGCCTACAAAATTGCTCCGCACACTTGAGAACCTACCTGACGACGACAACATTCCTGTCTCTTCGATGGCCTTGCCTACCCCACAAAGGTGGGTCATGTTCGCGGTGGGTTTCCCTACGAGTCTCTTCGATGGCCTTGCCTACCCCACAAAGGAAAAGGAGTTCCAAATGCCCGCACCTTCGGATATCCGCGTCTGTGTCACAGGAGCCGCCGGCTTTATCGGCACACACATCGTCCATCTGTCGCTACAGCGGGGTTATCGTGTTCGTGGCACCGTACGCGACGCAAACAACGCCAAAAAGATCCAGCACCTACGCGAAATCGCCCAAAAAACCCAAGGCGATCTCGAACTCGTTAGTGCCGATATCCAAGACGCCGATTCTCTGCTCCAAGCTGTGCGCGGATGCACTTGGGTTTGCCATGTCGCCTCGGCGGTTCAACTCCAAGCCAAAGACCCCCAAAAACAGATCGTTGATGTCGCTGTCCAAGGCACCCAAAACATCCTTCACGCCGTCACACAAGCCAAAGATGTCAAACGCCTGATCATCACCTCTTCTGTCGCTGCGATCTACAGCGATCTCCCCAAACCCCAACACCGATACACCGAAGCCGACTGGAACGAAACCGCCACCCTTCAAAGCAATCCCTACGCACTTTCCAAGACACTCGCGGAAAAAGCCGCTTGGGATCAATGGAAAAAACTCCCAGAAAAAGACCGCTTTGATCTCATCACGATCTGCCCTGCCCTTGTATGGGGGCCTGTGTACACACAAGACCACCTCCGCACAAGCCCTGTCGTCCTCTTTGATGTCCTGCGCGGAAAATTCCCCGCCATCCCCAACTTTTCATGGGGCATCGTCGATGTCCGTGACGTGGCCGACGCACATCTGCGCGCACTCGAATCCCCCCAAGCTTCCGGACGATACCTTTGCAGCCACCAATCTATCTGGCTGCACGAAGCCATCGCCCAACTCAAACCCCATTTTCCCCACGTCCGCTTCCCTTCCCGCCGCCTCCCCGACTTTCTGATGTACCTCGTCGCCCTCTTTGACAAGCGCCTCTCTTTCTCCTTCCTGCGCCGAAACCTCAGCATCCAAACACTCTTCGACAACACCCGCATCCAACGCGATCTCGACCTCCACTTCCGCCCCCTCGACACCACCCTCCGCGAGATGTGCCAATCCTTCTTTGATCGCGGCTTCCTATCCAAAGACCTCAAGCGAAATCCGAGAGATGTGTGAGCGAAGACCCGCCTCTTCCGCCTCTTCCGCCCCTTCCGCCCCTTCCGCCTCTTCCGCCTCTTCCGCCCCTTCCGCCCCTTCCGCCTCTTCCGCCTCTTCCGCCTCTTCCGCCTCTTCCGCCTCTTCCGCCTCTTCCGCCCCTTCCGCCTCTTCCTCCTCTTCCGCCTCTTCCGCCTCTTCCGCCTCTTCCGCCCCTTCCTCCCCTTCCGCCCCTTCCGCCCCTTCCTCCCTCTCCGCCCCTTCTTTTTCTGCCTTCTTTCCGTGCCTTCCGTGTTTTCCGTGGACTCTTCTTTTTGTACGTTTCCAAATTTTAAGCGTTGACAAACGAAAAGTGTTCTGTTTCACTCAAACGTGATCTACGTCACCAAACCAATGCCCCGAGGTGGCCTTGATGTCACACATTCGCATCCCGCAGAAGCCCCCCCCACCGCCCTCTTCACTCCGTGTCCTCGCGTCTTGCGCCAACGCGACGCTCCACGATCCGCATCCGCCATATCCTCGCAACAGCGGCCTCTTCCACCTTGTGTCACTTTTTTTGAGAAATCGTTTTTTCCGTTCGGACATCCACGCACAAAAGAAGCCTTTTTCCGAGCCAAGTCGCCTCTCTTTTGCAACGGAGCATCCATGATGTCATCTCAACCAACCTTGCTTTTCTCTCGCAAAAGCTCGGCTCCACCGCCTTATTTGGCCGCAACTTCGCTCTTTTCTTTCTTGATCTTCTCGGTTTTCCTTTGCCTGCCGCTGCAAGCCCAAACCCCTCCCCCCAAAAAAGACCCCAAAACAGCCACCCCAACGCTCAAGGTGATCCACACACCCCTCACCACAACCCTCGTCGGAAGCAGCCTCACCATCCGCCTCCAGATCCCCGACAACGAAGAGATCGACGAAGTGTACCTGTACTTTCGGCGCGCTGGCGAAACGGCTTTCCGCAACCAACGTATGACTCTGCGCGGGGGAGACACGTACAACGCCACCCTACAAAAGTTCCAAGTCGTCCAACCCGCCATCGAGTATTACGTTTCCGCCATCGACGTAAACAAAAAAACCCTCTTTCTGTTTGCCAACCCCAAAGCCCCTCACAGCGTCCGTGTGGTGACGCGCTTGAGCGCCGAAGATCGCGCAAAGGCCGAAAAAGCCGACGAAGACAAATCCACTCTCGACGAAGACCCCGACTCTTCCGCAACCGTTATCTCGGCGGCACGCCGCGAACAAAGCATCCAAAGCGCGCCCGGTATCATCACCGTTATCACCGAAAGCGAGATCCGCGATGGGGGTTGGCGCGATCTGCGCGAACTACTCCGATACTCCGCAGGAATCGACATCAACGACGACGGACACAGCCCAGACATCGGTGTACGTGGTATCAACCCCAACCAAGCCTACGGCGACAAGATGATCATGCTCGTCGACGGCCATAACATGGCGTGGCGCCAGTTCAACCGAAACCTCGTCAACCCCTCGTGGGTCAGCATCGACAACATCAAACGCATCGAGATCATCCGTGGTCCCGGGTCGGCTCTCTGGGGTGCAAACGCCCTCAGCGGCGTCATCAACATCATCACCAAAACCAACACCGACCTCAAAGGCTACAACGCCACTGCAGGACTCAACCCCCTCACCCAAAGCTATTTCCTCCGACTCCAAGGCGGCCAAGAACTCTTTGGCGGTATCACCTTTCGCGCCGCTTTCTCCCTCGACCAACTCCGCAACAACAGCACCAGCCTCTCTCCAATCTACGAGTTCCAAAAACTCAACAACTTCCGCTATTTCCCATCCAACATGGACGCCTACTCCCAAAACTTCTACGGGCAACTTTCATGGCGCGGCTTCAACCTGCGCTTTATGCAAAGCCGCTACGCCCCAAACGCTGTCTTTTCCGGTCAAAACTTGCTCTCCAACTCCAGCGTCCTCGGCAACAACGACACCTTGCTGTCCACCGACCGCTACATCGTCCGCCTCTCTTGGACCGCTCTGCTCGGTGCATGGGGAACCTTCTCCTTGTGGGGAGCCTACGACAACTACGGCTACAACAACGACGCCCGCCAAGGCGTCAACTCCCTCAGCAAGTTCGACTCCAGCGCAAGATTGCGCGGAAACTCCCCCAACTTCGGCGTCTATGAAAAAGAACAAGGCGGACAAGACCTCCGCTTCCAACGCTACTACCCCGCTTGCTCCGAGATCGACCGCGAAAGCGATACCCCCTGCATCAAGATCGCCACAGGAAATCGCGGTGAGCAGGTCTGTAGCGTCGTCGCCAACCCACGCCAAGAAGCCAGCCAAGGACAACAACTCCCATACTCTCCCTTCCTACCGAAAGAATGCCGCAACATCTACACAACAGGCCGATACAACACCCCCATCCGTGCCGCAGACAACCGCCTCGAAACAGGCGCACTCCTCAACGCCCAGATCGGCAACAACTTCTCCCTCACCACCGGCATCGAGTTCGAATACCTCAACATGGCCGGCTTCTACTTCCCCGAATTCGAGTCCTACACCAAACCACCCAACTACATCAACATCCACTTCAGCGGATACATCCAACTCCAATACAACCTTCTCAACTACGTCGAATTTACCGCCGGCGGGCGCTTTGACTACGACACCCAGTACAACTTTGTCGCCACCCCCCGCGCCAGCATCGTCGTAACACCCGGCGCAGGTACCTACATCAAACTCCTCTACGGTAACGCCTTCAAAGCCCCCTCCATCCAAGACCGCTTCCTCTTTATCGACCGCAACGCCATCCTGTTCGGAAACCCCGATCTACGGCCCGAATCCGTCCATACCCTAGAACTGCAACTCGGCTGGTATCGCCGTGGCTTGATGGCCGTCAGCCTCAACGGATACGTCTCCTTCTTCAATGACCTGATCAGCCCCGTCGTCCGCGACCGCTTCGATCCTTTCCTCGGTGAAACCCGTTGGAAAGAGCAAGTCGGTGGCGAACAAACTCTCCCCTCTCGCACCACCAACTTTGTCCAAAAAAACAACGCCGAACAGATCACCACCTACGGCGGCGAATTCGAACTCCGACTCTTCCCTACCCGTAGACTCAATATCCTCGCAAGCTTCGGACTTTTCCTCGGCCAAGACAGCCAAGGAAAAGCCCTCCAATACGCCTCCACTTGGAAAGGCGCTCTCCAAGCCTCTTATCTCCTCCGCCTCGGTGACATCGGACTCTTGTTCTCCGCTGGTACCGTCATCACCAGCGGAAAATCCGTCCCCCGACAAGCCTTTGCCCTCGCTGACTCCCTACTCCCCGCCCAAGACGCCGCCAGCACACAAACCCTCCCCGTCCCCAGCTGGACCGCTGAAACCGACCCCAGCACCGAAACCCCCCTCTACGTCAACACCTACGCCACCATCCAACTCCTCCGCTTACTCAAAAATATCGACCTCGGCGTCCGCCTCAGCAACTTCATCAACCGCGACAACTACGATGCCGGAACCGTCCTCCTCTATCCACAACAACGCCTCGAACTCTACACTTGGCTGCGTGTCCGCATCTGATCCCCTCACCAAACAACCCCCCACCGATCACCACCCCACCGATCACCCTTGCCACACAAGGGTGAAAAAAAAGAATTCAATTATCTTCAAAAAGTGATATACATCACAATGAAACGCGACAATCCACCTGCGATTGTAAGATCGTTAAAGATCGCGTTGTCGTCTACGACCAGACAAGGGATCTGTCAGCCTCGCAAAGGTATGCAACGGCTCGAGACGAAACAATTGTGGGGTGATGCCCCACGCCGACACAAGAAAGGTTTCAGCCATCATGTCCAAAGCATCTTTGCGTGTGAGTTTCTTTCTGTTGTTTGCCCTCTTGTGGGTGTTTTCCGCCGCCTGCACCACCCCTGTCGATCCGCCCAAAAAACAAGACAAGTTTATCTATGTCAAAGGACTCTTCGATCTGACCGGCGGAACCGCCGATGTCGGTATCTCCTACAGCAAAGGCGTCCTCGACTCCATCGAAGAAATCAACGAAAAAGGCGGCATCGATGGCTACAAGATCGCCATCGATTGGAAAGACTACAGCTACGTCGCCAACAAAGCCGTCGAGTTCTACGAAGAGTGGAAAAAGAACGGATGGCTCAACGATCCACAAAAACCCGAATCCAAGGCCGTAAGCATCTTCGGGTGGGGCACCGCTGACTCCATCATCCTCAGCCCCAAAGTCGCTGAAGACAAAATCCCCTATATCTCCGCTTCCTACGCAGGAAGCATCGGCTCCCCCGTCCCCGTCCAAAAAGAAATCGACCTCCCCAACGGCACCAAACACTTTGTCGAAACCAAAGGCGCCCCCTACAACTTCTTCGCCGGAACCGACTACTCCACCTCCATCCGACTCGCCATGCAATTCATCAAAAACAGCGGCGGAAAGAAGATCGTCTTCATCTACTGCAACGCCGGATACTGCAAAGATCCCATCCCCGCCGGAAAAACCTACGCCAAAGAGATCGGTCTTGATATCGTAGGCGATATCGAAGTCAACCTCGACTTCACACGCGAACAAGCCAGCGACGCCATCAAAGCCGGACTCGAAAAATTCCAAGTCACCGAAGCCGACAACCTCTGGGCATGGTACGGAAATACCGCCAAAACCGCCGTCTTTTCCGCCCAAGGCTTCGCCAAACATGCCCCCTCCAACGCTCGCGGTATCTCCAACGTCTGGGGCTTTGACGAAAGCGTCACCAAACGCTGCAAAGATGGTTGGGATGGCACGGGTGAACCTTGTGTCGAAAAATTCTTTGGCATCATGCCTTTCGCCGCCTTTGGCGACCTCAACTACCCCGAAATGAAAGAAGTCGTCATCCAACACAAGAAATACCGCGAAAAAGCCAAAGAAGCCACCACCCTCTACGCCGATGTCCGCTATGTCCAAGGCTACAGCAGCTTTTTGATCTGGCGCCGCATCGTCGAAAAACTCCTCAAAGACAAAAAAGAAATCACCGGAACCAACATCAAAGAAGCCTTTGAAACCTACGGCACCCTCTCCACCGGCGGACTCACCCTCAACCTCCAATTCTCCTCCGACGATCACCGCCCTAGCTCTGGCGCTCTCGTTTACGCCGTCGGCTCCGATGGTAAACTCTCTTACAAAAAAGAAGTCAGCGCCTCGCTTAAACCCGAATGGAAGGGTTGGTAAGCAAAAGCGCGTGCATTCGTCTTGAGATCGCACCGCCAAACAAAAAAACATTGCCTTGACGCCTGCTTTCTCGCAAAATAGGGGCATCCTTTCGGGATGTCCCTTTCTCCCTCGCAACTTGGATTCGGCTGGAGAATGGCACTCCGACCTTCGACACGATCTGTGGAGAGTTGTTTATGAACAATCCAACGAAAGAGGAACAAAGCTCTGGCGTTTTATTTGGCAACTACCAAGTCATCGCCAAACTTGCAACCGGCGGGATGGCTGAGTTGTTCCTCGCCAAACAACGGGGTCTTGCAGGGATCAGCAAGACCGTTGTCATCAAATGCGTCCTCCCGCACCTCGCCTCCAGCGACGACTTCGTCCAGATGTTTCTCGATGAAGCTCGCGTTGCCACCCATCTCCAACACCCCAACATCGTTCAAATCTTCGAAGTCGGCCAAGTCCGCAACGTCTACTACATCGCCATGGAATACATCCGTGGCCTCGACCTCAAACGCATCCGAAAACAAGTCTACAGCATCAAAGAATTCCAACAAGATCCTCCCTTTAACCTCTTCGCTGGCATCATCTCCCAAGCCGCCGCAGGACTCCACTACGCCCACTGCGCCACCGACGAAATGGGCAGCCCCCTCGGCATCATCCACCGCGACGTCAGCCCCAACAACCTCCTGATCTCCTTCAACGGCGTCGTCAAGATCGTCGACTTCGGTGTCGCCAAAGCCGCCACCCAAGAACACCGCACCCGCGCTGGTATGCTCAAAGGACGACTCAGCTATATGTCCCCCGAGCAGATCTCTGGACAGCCCGTCAAACCTTCGTCCGATATCTTCTCCCTCGGGATCGTCCTCTACGAGATGGCCACCAACCGACGCCTCTTCAAACGCGAAAACGAAGCCGAAACCGTCCAAGCCGTCCTCAAATCTCCCATCGCTCCCCCCGAAAAATACTACCCCTCCATCCCCCCCGAGTTCAGCCGCATCATCATGAAGTGCATGGAACGCGACGAAAGCAAACGCTACCAAGCCGCCGAAGAACTCCGCCTTGATCTTGAACACTACATGCACTCCACCGAACATTACAGCCCTCACAAGATCTCCGAGTTTCTCGACCGGCACTTCAGCGACGACAAAAAACAATCTTCCACAGGTGTCCTCGCCAACCCCTTTAACCAAGCCGACCTCCAATACCTCGCCTACCGTACAGGCCAGTTCGGCAACGCTCCCACCGGCAGCCATCCCAGCCACCCCGGTGCCCTCGATCGCAACAACACCTCCGCAAGCTTCTCCGATGTCGGGGCCGATTCTTCCTTTGGCTACTTTACCCGCGATGAATCCGGCGTCAAAGGCGTCGTCTTCGATCCACCTACCAAAAGCCGCACCTTTCTCTGGGTCTTCCTCTTGCTCTTCGTTGGCCTCGGAGCCGGCCTTGCCGTCGCCCAATGGGAACAGATCAACCGCTGGCTTTCCAATGCACCCCCTCCCCAACCACCCGCCCCTCGCGTCGATATCGCAAAACGCAAAAAACTACAGGCCGAACACCAAGCCAAGATCAACGACTTCCTCGTCAACCGAGCCTTTCAAAAGGCCCGCGCTTATCTCGCTGATCTCCAAAACTCTCCCGATGCTGCTCTCCTTGGCTCTTGGCTCAAAGACACCCAACAAAGCGTCGAACTCGAATCCAGCCTCGCCAGTGTCGAACTCTTTTACGGACAAAAAAATTACGATGACGCCTTGGCTTTGCTCAAACGCCTCTTGATGGACTACTCCGGCAGCGACCAAGTCCGCGAATGGTACCAAAAAGTTCAAAAAGCCAAAGAAAACGCAGGCAAAGAACCCGTCGCAACCAAACCTCCCGAAACTCGCGACGATCCCGAAGAATCCTCCTCTAGCAAACGCCGCAAACGATGGCGACGACGCCCTCCACCAAAACGCCGAAAAACCAAACCCACCAAAGTCGCCAACGTCGAACCCGCCGAAGTCACTCCGCCCGTTCGCCCCGATCCACCCGCAACCGAGGAAAAAGGCACCGTCTTCGTCAATTCCACACCCGCTGGCCGCGTCGAACTCGATGGCCGCCTGATCGGTTATACCCCCATCAACGGCCAAAAGATCAAAGTCGGTACCTATCGCCTCACCGTCCGACGACCCGGATATCTCACCAGCTCCCGCTCCATCACCGTCACCACCTCCTCACCCGTCGAACTCAACATCCCTCTCGAAGCCATCGAAGTCCCTCGCGCTGCTCCCCCTCGCACCGAACCTCGCACCGAACCTCGCACCGAACCCGACCCCCGCCCTGCACCCTCTTCCGATGAACCCAAAGCCAAGATGGACTTCTCCAATATCCAACTCCCTCGACAAAAAACCATCCGACTCCTCATCACCGACCCTCGCGGACTCGTCGCCAACCAATACACCGACGAACACGCCGACCTCTGCAAACAGATCGAAGACGAAGCCGCCCGGGTCCTTGGACCCTCCTTCTCCGTCAAAGGCGTCACCCTCGCTTGGCAAAAGTTCGTCCGACAACAAGCCACCGAACAAACCACCCAAAGTATGCGCTTTTACCCCCGCGCTGCCGCCTTCGTCATCTACAACAACCTCACTCGTGGACGCGACCGCAGCCGTGTCGCACAACTCCTCGTCCTCTACCAACGCAAAAATCGCTTCCGCCAATACGCCAACAAATAATACGATATCCGAGTGATGTGTTCCCGTAAGATAGTGTGTAGACGCCCTATTGTTGGGCCACACCTGTCTGCCCCTACGTTTTCCGATCACACGCCCTGCGGATCTCGTATAACCCCGTCCCTTCGCCCTCTCCACACACCTCCTCATCTCCCCGTCCCTCCGCACACCTCCTCATCTCCCCGTCCCTCCGCACACCTCCTCATCTCCCCGTCCCTTCGCACACCTCCTCATCTCCCCGTCCCTTCGCACTCTCCGCACACCTCCATATCCCTCGACCTACCGACCATACCACCACGACACCCCCAAGATCACCGTCGGCGTGTACACCAAACCCACCCACAAACTCAACGACCAGATCCGCGCCATATACCCCGCATCAAGGCCCTCTTGTACGGCGTACGCCAACACCGTCGACGCCACAGGGGCCGTCCCCGCCAACAAGATCACCGTCGCCATCATCTCTTCGGGCTGCCACCAAAACACCCACACACCCGCCCCCAACAACCCTCCCAAAAAACGCACACCCAATACCCCCAACATCTCTCGCGCTTCTTGCCCGTCCTTCCACTTCCCCCCTCGGATCGTCAACAATCCTCCCATCGCCAACAAACTCAACGGCGTCGTCAAACTGCTCAAGATACCCACACCGTCCCACAACACTCGCGGTATCCGCACTTCCAACACGCGCACCCACAACGCCAACAACAACACCCAAAACAACGGAAAACGCCCCAGCTTCGAACCGATCGCTCTCCACGACATCCGCCGCGTCCCCCCATAATACACCGACAGCACATACACCAACGACGCCGACAACAAGATATTCGCAAAGTCCAACAAGATCAGCCCCGATAACGCTTTCTCCCCATACATCGACAACACAAACGGGTACACAAACGTCCCCAAGTTCATCACCATCGGAGCCGTCACCAACACTCCCCGACGCTGCGACGGCTCCACTCCTCGACTCCACCACCACGACAACAACCCACCACCACACACGATCCACACCGCACCCATCGGCAAGATCCACACCCGCCCATCCAATCGCGCCCCCTGCAACGAACGAAAGATCGTCGCTGGCAACGCCACAAACACCACCATCTGCAACAAAAAGCTGCTCCGCTCGTAGGTCAAAAAACCACTACGGCGCAACAACCCGCCCAATCCCACCAACAACCACAACGGCAACAACCGCTCATACAATACCACCCACACAAATCGGCCCCTTCCCTTTCCTGCTTTCTTTCCGTGCCTTCCGTGGACTCTTTCTTTATGTACGCTCCGCAAACACCAACATACTTCGATCCGCAGTCTTTGCCTTGTTTCGATCCATCCGCGCTCTTTGTCCTCGAAACCTCTCACCCCGCCCGCATCCATCGCAAAAAAGCACCCACAACGCAAGCCCCCCCATCCTCCGCACCCACAACACCACTGAACCCCTCCCTTTCCACCTCGTCCAAAGATTGTTCTTGAAAAACCGAATCCTTTTCGTGTACAAAACGCTCCCATCACAACGGATCCCCTTTTCACCCCAACCCGCGTACATGATCCAAAACGCGGACAATCCAAGGAGATTGTGATGACTTTCGGCAACCATGCCCGCCTTCAAGCGATCAACACCGTCGCTCGACAAACCATCCCTCCCACCCAAGTCAACGCCAAAGGCACCGCCCCCGAAAACCTTTTCAACGCCAACGTCTTCCATCAAAAAGAGATGGAAAAGCTCCTCCCCAAGGACATCTACCGCTCACTCAAACGCACCATTGAGCGCGGCGAACAGTTAGACCCTTCCACCGCTGACGCCGTCGCTGCCGCCATGAAAACATGGGCTCTCGCTCGCGGGGCCACCCATTACACTCATGTCTTTTATCCGCTCACGGGCCTCAGCGCCGAAAAACACGACTCTTTCCTTACCCCCAACTACGAAGGCGGAGCCATCACCGAATTCAGCGGCGCACAACTCATCCAAGGCGAACCCGATGGTTCGAGCTTTCCCACAGGCGGCATCCGCCAAACCTTCGAAGCTCGCGGATACACCGCTTGGGACGTCACCAGCCCCGCCTACCTCCTCGAAACCCCCAACGGCTCGACTCTTTGCATCCCCACCGCCTTTGTCTCGTGGACAGGTGAAGCCCTCGACGGAAAAACCCCGCTGCTGCGCTCCATCCAAGCCCTCAACCAACAAGCCCAACGCGTCCTCAAACTGTTTGGCGATCAAACCGAAAAAATGGTCGTCGCCACCGCTGGCGCTGAACAAGAATACTTCTTGATCGACAACCACTTCTATCATCAACGCCCTGACCTCTTTACGGCGGGACGCTCGCTGTTTGGGGCCAAACCCCCCAAAGGCCAAGAGATGGAAGACCACTACTTCGGGGCCATCAGCGAACGCGTCCTCCACTTTATGCTCGATGCTGAACACGAACTCCTCAAACTCGGTGTACCCGTCAAAACCCGACACAACGAAGTCGCCCCCGGACAATACGAGATCGCCCCCGTCTACGAAAACGCCAACGTCGCCGCTGATCACCAACAACTCACACTCACCACACTCAAACGCGTCGCCACCCGCCATGGCCTCGCCTGCCTCACACACGAAAAACCCTTCGCTGGCGTCAACGGCTCCGGAAAACACGTCAACTTTTCCCTCGGCAACGCCCAAGTCGGAAACCTCCTCGAACCCGGCGACAATCCACACCTCAATGTCCGCTTTCTCGTCTTTTGCTCCGCTGTCATCCGCGCCGTCAGCAAACACGCCCGACTCCTGCGCGCCGTCGTCGCAAGCGCCGGAAACGACCACCGCCTCGGCGCAAACGAAGCTCCTCCCGCCATTATCTCTATCTTCCTCGGCGAACAACTCACCGAGATCTTCGAGCAGATCAAAACAGGAAAAACCGCCAGCAGCAAAAAAGGCGGTACCCTCGGCCTTGGCGTCGATACCCTCCCCCGTCTTCCCAAACATTCAGGCGATCGCAACCGCACCAGCCCCTTTGCCTTCACGGGAAACAAGTTTGAATTCCGCGCCGTCGGGGCCAACCAGTCCATCGCTATGCCCATCACCGTCCTCAATACCATCCTCGCCGAATCCCTCGACCATATCGCTTCCCGCCTCGAATCCGCCAACGGCGAACTCGAACCCCAAATCACCCAACTCATCCGCGAGATCTACACCGAACACGAGAGCATCGTCTTCAATGGCGACGGCTACTCCGAAGCTTGGCACAAAGAAGCTGCCGAAAAACGCGGCCTACCTAACCTCAAAACCGCTGTCGATGCTCTGCCCGCTTACAAAGATCCCGCAAGCATCGCTCTCTTTGAAAAGTACAACATCCTCTCCCCTCGCGAACTCGAAAGCCGCGCCCACGTCTTCATCGAACAATACAACCGCACCCTCCTCGTCGAATCACGCCTCATGCTCGAGATGGGACGCACCCAGATCCTCCCCGCTGCTTACCGCTTCCAAAACCAGATCGCTCAAACCTGCTTCTCTCTCAAACAACTCAACAAACCCGCACCCGAACAACTCCTCGACAAAGCCGTCGAACACACCGACAAACTCTACGCCGGACTCGAACACCTCGGCCTTCTCCTCCAACACCACCACGAAGATCCCCTCCAAGAAGCCCGCTTCCTCTGCGACAAAGTCGTCCCTCAAATGACCCTCGTCCGACAACACGCCGACTCCCTCGAATCCATCGTCGCCGACGACCTCTGGCCTCTCCCCACTTACCAAGAAATGCTCTTCCTCAAATAACCGCTGTCACCTCCTCCTCGATCGGTGTTTGTGGGGTTTCACCTCCCCTGTTCACGGTCTTTGGCTCTTACAGGGGGACAACTTTCCGTACTTTCCGTACTTTCCGTACTTTCCGTACTTTCCGTGCTTTCCGTACTTTCCGTGCTTTCCGTGCTTTGCGAAGCGCGCAACTCCCGTTGGTCGTTGTCCGTGGACTCTTCTTTTCGATATCCTCTGCGTGATGCCCGCGTTTTGTACCCATGTAAGAGCGGCCATCTGTGGCTTAACAAGGCGCGTATGGGGTTTCACCCCGCACCCCACAAAACCGTCACATCGCACGAGTTCCTAAGGTTTCCCCCCCGCCTCGACTGTTCCCCCTTCTGGAAACCTGAACGCCTTCGAGCGCCCTCCGCAACCTCTTCTGGAAACCTGAACGCCTTCGAGCGCCCTCCGCAACCTCTTCTGGAAACCTGAACGCTGCCAAAAAGTCCCGCAAGGCTTTACTAGAAACTTTTTTGGAACAATGCTGCTTCGATTTTGTGCTTCTGCAAACCAGAACGGCACAATCGCCTTTTTTTTTGCCGTTCAACGAACCTGAACGCCTTTGGGCGCTCCCCCCGACCTCTTCTGGAAACCTGAACGCCTTTGGGCGCTCCCCCCGACCTCTTCTGGAAACCTGAACGCCTTCGTGCGCTCCCCCCGACCTCTTCTGGAAACCTGAGATGGGATGGGAAATAGGCGAAGTATACGAGGCTAACGTTGTGGAGGTGCCACAGGCTGCGACGGGGGAATCTCCATCCCGCGACTCGGGGCTGTGGAGGGTTCTTCTTTTGGGTCTGTTGGTGCGGGCGATGCCGCGCCTGCCGGCTTCATCTGCAAGTAGCTATCGAAGTCGCTATTGCTGTTGATCGGGCGCATACGACCCCACATCCAAGCGTATTGCATCGGAAACATCGCCGTCAACACCGCTTGCATCCCCTGTAACCTCGGTGCATAACGTCGCGCCAACACTGCCATCTTCTCGATATCCAAATACCCCACCCCGTTGTTCGCGGGGCTTTGCTTGAGCGCTTGCGCAAAATGCGCAGCCTGCAACACAGAAGCCGCCTTGTTTTCTGTCGTATCGAGGATCGCTCGCAACATCGGAAGCGTCGCCCCTCTCTCGGGTTCCACCGTCAACACCGCAAAACGCCCCACCCGCATCAGCGCGATATCCAATGGAAACCCACTTGGTCCCGACACTTGCGCTCGGTACACCACACCGCTCGGCGTCGTAAAACTCGATAGCTTCGCTCGCGGATTCGCCCCCAACGTCTGAACTCCACGCGCCCACCACCGACCCATCTTCTCGTCAAAGCTCGCTCCATCCGCGATCTCCAGATACAACGCCCCTTGCAACATCTTTTGGCCTTGCGCAGACAACGTAAACGCCACTTCTTCACCCAAGATGCCTCGCCACTTGGCCAGCGGGATATTCATCGGCATCGGACCCATCGCCTTAAGCATCTCGTCGAAGAAATCGACATACACTCGCACAAAATTCCCGCTCAACAACGCAAACACATCTTTCGGGATCGATGAATACACCCGCATCGCCGACACCAACGGCAACGTCTTGATCGCACGAATCAACGGAAGCTGATCGCCTCCTTTGATCTCCATCTTCATCCCCGCGCTGTAGCGATCCCCTTGCACTTTCCCAATCAACCACGCATCCCCGTAAACTCCGATGTATTTCTTCGAGTACTCCTGAAACTTATCCAAGTACTCCATGAAAGGCATCCCCTGAAGCTGCTTCATCTGTTGTTGCTGCTGCTTCATCGCATCCTTCGTGAACTCCTGATAATTCAGATACATCTGAAATCGCGTCTGGGCATCTTGGTTCTGCACAAAAGCGTCATGCTTCGGGTGTTTCGCTTGGGTCGAAAATCGATCCAAGGCCGCTCGCAAACTCTCTGGCCGCGACGCCAACACCACATAACCTGCCTTGTGGATCGCCACCCCAAGCTTGTCCATGCGCATCACATACGCCTCTTTGTAAGGCGTCAACGGCGGAGCCTGTAGATTTTTTTGCATCCACACCTGCGGGTTGTCGAGATCTCCGCACGTCACCGTATCCCCTTGGATCACAAATGCACGCATCTCCCGACACGCCCCTCGCTTGCGCATCATCCCACTCGTAAACAACTCGCCCATATCCTTGGGCATCCGACCATAACGCGACTGGTACAACTGCACCGCTTGCCGCGCATCCGCACAGATCCGCTGACATGTCTGGTACTCTTGCATCGCAAAATAATTCGGCAACACCTGCTTCACCAACGCCAACACCCGATCCGTATTCTGCAACGGCAACACCGCGATCATATCGGGGATTCCTTTGGCCGAGTACAAGTCGCTAAAATACACTGTCGCGCTCGGACGCGCCGGCAAGCCCAACGCCGCAAAGGTCTCGTTCCAATCCTGCGGAATCGACGGCAATCGTAGCATCTGCGCCATCTGCATCCGCCCCATCCCCAACACCCCTCGCGCTGTCGCCTCCATTCCATAACGGCCCGAAAGCGCCATCAGATCGTCCAAAGAAGCCTGCACATCGTTGAAATGGAAGATCATCGACCCCTTGCTGTCAAAAAACCGCAGCGCTGTATACGGTTGGGCTTGGACTCCCCATGCACTCAACCACAACCACGCTCCCAGCAACGCCACCAATCCCCGCATCATCCGTCTTTTTCGTTGCATTGTTTCTCCTTTTACAACGCAGCCCAAACTCTGTAGGCCGCCATCCAACGCTCGACACTCAACAACCTTCAACACTCAACAACCGTGAACGACTCGGCAACCGCGCAAGTCCTCTCCGTATCAAAGCGACGCCGCTGGCCCAAAAACCGTGTTCGCACCCGCCCAAGCGAGAGCATTGCCTGTTTGAAAAACGCTCGATCTCTTCGCCGATACGGGGTCAAGGGTGCCGCGACCTATGGCGGGGCGTGGGGTGGAACCCCACAAAGCCGAACAGACGGCAGCATACGATATCCAGAAGATGTGTGCGCCATGTCGAGGCGATCCGCCGATATCCAAAAGATGTGTGCGCCATGTCGAGGCGATCCGCTGTAATTGCCCTGTTCTTGGTCTGCCACAAGGGGCAGCCCCTACGTTTTACCATCACACCACAGACGGACTTCGTCTCAACGCTCTTCGTCTTATAACTCTGCCGCCAACAAGGTTCCTTGTTGAATTGCGCGTTTGGCATCTAATTCTGCCGCCACATCCGCACCACCGATCAAGCGTACCTCTTTTCCTGCCGCTTGCAAGGGGGCCAACAACGCACGCTGCGGCTCTTGTCCTGCGCACAAGATCACATGATCTACCGCCAGTACTTGAGCCTTTCCCTTCACGCTCAGATGCAGCCCCTGATCGTCGATCTTTTCGTACACACAGTCCGACAGCATCGTCACTTGCTTGTTGCGCAACGTCGTCCGATGAATCCATCCCGTCGTCTTACCCAAGCGCTCCCCCAACTTCCCGCCTGATCGCTGGCACAAATAGATCTGCCGCGCAGGGGCCGACACCACCGCCTCTTTCAACGCCCCCGGGCGCGAATGGCTCATATCCACGCCCCATTCATCCATATACGCCGCGATATCTTGCGACGTCGGCGTCTCTTCTTTCCGATGCGTCAAATACTCCGCCACATCAAACCCGATCCCGCCCGCTCCAACAATCGCCACCTTCTCCCCCACAGGCCGATGCCCTTGCAAGACATCCACATAAGACAGCACTTTTGGATGATCTACCCCTTGGATACGGACTTCGCGTGGGACCACGCCCGTTGCCAACACGATCACCTCGTACTCTCCGCTCTGCAAAAATGCCGCGCTCACCCGCTCTCCCAAACGCACTTCCACACCCGTCAAGCGCAACTGCGTTTGAAAATACCGCAACGTCTCCGAAAACTCCTCTTTGCCCGGGATCTGCCGCGCCATCAAAAACTGCCCACCGATCTGTTCTCCCGCCTCAAACAACGTCACCTTGTGACCGCGCTTCGCCGCTGTCGTCGCACACGCCAATCCCGCTGGACCCGCACCTACCACCGCGATCCGACGCGCCCTTGTCGTCGCCTTGATCGTGATCTCTGTCTCATAACACGCCAGCGGATTCACCAAACAACTGCATCGCTTGTTTTGAAAGATGTGATCCAAACAAGCCTGATTGCACGCGATGCACGTATTGATCTCTTCTTCTCGACCTTCTCTTGCCTTTTTTACCCAATCAGGATCCGCCAAAAACGGCCTTGCCATCGAGATCAGATCCGCATCTCCCGCCGCCAACACCGACTCCGCAACCTCTGGCATATTGATCCGATTCGAGGCCACCAGCGGAATCGACACCTCGCCCCGCAACTTCCGCGTCACCCATGTAAACGCCGCTCGCGGAACCATCGTCGCGATCGTCGGCACTCGCGCCTCATGCCAACCGATCCCCGTGTTGAGGATCGACGCCCCCGCTTCTTCGATCGCTTTCCCCAACGTGACGACTTCCTGCCATGTGCTACCATCTGGAACCAGATCCAACATCGACAACCGATAAATAATCAAAAACTCCCGTCCCACCGCCTCTCGAATCTGTCGCACGATCTCCACAGGAAAACGCATCCGCTTCTCGTACTCTCCACCCCATTCATCGCCGCGTTTGTTCGTATGTTGTGCAAGAAACTGGTTGATCAAATAACCTTCCGATCCCATCACCTCCACACCATCATAACCCGCTTCTTTCGCTCGCACCGCACAGTTCACAAAGTCCCCTATCGTCCGCCTCACTCCACCATTCGACAATGCTCTCGGGCGAAACGGACTGATCGGCGCCTTGATCGCACTCGGTGCCACCGCCAACGGCGAATAACTGTACCGACCCGCATGCAAGATCTGCATACAGATCACTCCTCCCTCCCGATGCACCGCGTCTGTCACATAACGATGCTTCCGCACCTCCCACCCATTCGACAACCGCGCCGCAAACGGCTTCACCCATCCCGCAAAGTTCGGGGCCACCCCTCCCGTCACGATCAACCCCGCTTCCCCCGCTGCTCTCGCCGCAAAATACTCCCCCAACTTCTTCAAACCAAACCACTCTTCTTCCAAACCCACGTGCATCGAACCCATCATCGCCCGATTCTTCAACGTCACATGACCCACTTCCAACGGGGCCAACAAATGCGGGTACTTCGCGTTTCCTCCAACCATCCTTCGCTCCTTCGCTTCGCTTCCTTCGGTGAACCTTGGCTCATCGTTGTACCCAAACGCCCCTCCCCCGACAAGGCCCCTTCTCCACACCACCACAAGCCATCCGCTTCTTTTCGGGTTTAGGCCGCGTGTTGTGGGTTTTGTTTTTGGCCGCTCTTTGCGTTTGTTTTGGCTGCTCTTTCGGCTTTGTGGGGTGCCACCCCACGCCCCGCAAGGGAACTTCGTCCCCTTGACCCCGTATCGGCGAACAAAGCATCCTTTTTCAAGCCAACAACACCATCGATTGGACGGGTGCGAACACGCCTTTTCAAACCCATCGCCACGCCTCTCTGACCTCCACGAACACCCCTCCTCAAAAAAACAGGTGCAAAGCTCCAAGACTTTGTGTAGAGTCCAATCATTCATCCACCCAAGCCCCCCTCCACTTCAACGAAGCCCATACATACGTCCACGACCAAACACCTCTCCGAACTCTTTGCACGAAAACTCGTCTTTGCCTGCTCCAACTTCCCCCCGTTCACGGGGGGATTGAGGGGGGGAGAAAAAAAAAGGCGATCAAGACCGACTCTACGAGGTTTCCACCTTAACAAGGCGCGTATGGGGGCAGCCCCTACATCGTTCGTGTACACAAGGGGCGGATTTCGTATCACCTCTTCCCTTGTGCAACCTCATCGGCTAGAACGAAAAAGACACTTTTTCCAAACCGTAGAGGAAAACGATCATGGCTATCACACGCCCCACCCATCCTGCGATCCCACAGACAACCTCGACAACTTCGACAACCTCTGCTGCCCCGAGACCGACAGGCTCCACAGCCCCAGCGTCCCCGACGACGGCACATCCAACCACGACGCCCCCAACTACGGCAGCAGCGCTCCCTGCGGCCCAAGATCAATTTTCTCCAGAGCTTGGTTCGAGTTTTGTTCACCAGCTTCTTGGGTTAGATCGAGACGCAGACGGACGGATCAGCCGCCAAGAGTTTGCCACAGGCCAACCCACCCTTGAACGCATCAGCCAAGACGGGCGCCCCCAAAATCGCGCCGAACAAAGCGTATTTCGCGCCATGATGGACGCTTATCGGAGTACCCCAAGCCAGCCCACACCGACGAGTCCATCACCCACGACTCCAAGTACTCCCGTATCTCCGTCCCTGACAAGCCCCAACGCCTCCGCAACCAACGAAAACGACCCCTTGCTCTCTTACAGCATCCAAGATGGACGCCTAGTCGCGCTCGCTCCTCATGCGGGGACATCGATCCCACCGCTATTTTCGACGCCTCATCTCGATGCAAACCAAGGGGGGCTGCCCTCCACCTTACTGGCGACTCCTACAGCCCGCGTCATACACGGCGATGACCCGGGAGATTTCTACTGCGAACACATGTTCTTTGGCGCACAGATGGCGGCTTCTGCACCCGAAAGCAGCATCCAAACCAACGCCCAAGGCGAAAAGCTTGTGGGCTTCTTGCACGTTCCTTCGGATGCTTGGACGCAACAAGCCTCCTCCGCAGGTTACACCCAAGAACAACGTCACGCAGGAACCCGCCAAGTGATCGGTGCTGCGTTGCGCGGATACGCCGACCAGATCGCCGCGCAACAAACAGACGGGTCGATCCGTATGATGTTAACGGGTTATGACCAGTTCATGTCTGTTCGCAACAACCCAACGGGCGACTTTGTCTCTCATCGCGAAAACCTTGATGCGAGTATGCGCGCTGCGTTTGGCGATCGGTTGCTTACCCCCCAAGGCTCGCCCGTATCGATCGAGCCGCCCCCTTCCACCGACACGCACTCCTACCGCTACACGATCCGAGGCGAAGACGGAACCCCCCGCGAGATCGAGCTTACAGCGTCTCGCTTTCCTGTGGACGATACCACGATCAATCCGCAGTCTTCGACTTCGATCCAACGATCCATTTCCCGATATGCCCCCCACGCCGTGATCTCGATGGGTGTCGCAGGCTCGGGTTCCTACAAGGCCGAACACCGCGCCGATAGCGGCGGCCTGTTGCGCACCTCAGACAGCGCACAACACAACGAATCCGCCACCGACACCCTCCGCCTGCGTGATAACTTCTCCCTCGCACGCGCCATCCACGCCGGACAACGACCCTAACTCCTCGCCCCACCGAAGCCAACGCCCCCGACGCACCTCGACCAACACGCGAAACATGCCTCGCACCCGCCCGAGCCACCCGCCCCCAAACTCGAAAACACCTCACAACAAAAAAGCCGTGTTCGTAGCACTTCAAGCGACACAGATGTTGGTTTGAAAAACGCTGTTGGCCCCGTCCATACGGGGTCAAGGGAGCCGCGCTCCCTGCGGGGCGTGGGGCAGCGCCCCATA